>NZ_LJPW01000006.1 GCF_001400735.1 Pseudomonas caricapapayae | reverse complement strand
GTCAGAGGAGGAGAAAATCCACCTGACACCACAGACCGCCGTGTGACGCGGAGCGTCACGAACTGCATGCCGACGCGGAGCGTCGGCACGATAGTCAGAGGAGGAGAAAATCCACCTGACACAACAGACCGCCGTGTGACGCAGAGCGTCACGAACTGCATGCCCGCGCGGAGCGTCGGCACGATAGTCAGAAGAGGCGAAAATCCACCTGAGGCCACAAAACCGCCGTGTGACGCGGAGCGTCACGAACTGCATGCCCACGCAATAATCGGCGTAGGATCAGCCCCGTATTCCGGGCTTTCCAGAACGTGTACGTCACCATGAGCGGAAAGCGGGAGCGAGCAATCACGATCAAACGCGCGCCTGCACATTTACCCAATACCGGGTAAAACGCTGCACGCGCACAGGGAGGGCAAGTTCCAGCATGTCGAGGATGCGCTCGCTGTCGGCCAGCGGATAGCTGCCGGAAATCAGCAGGTCGGCGATTTTCGCATCGCAGTGCAGACGTCCACGGCGATAGCGACCCAGTTCTGCGAGAAAATCCGCCAGCCTCATGCGCGACGCCACCAGCATCCCGTCCGCCCATGCGCCACTGCCTGCGTCCAGCGGGCGCACGTTGTCCCAGGCATCAGGGCCAAACGTCACTTGTTGACTGGCCCGCAGCATCAAACCCTGGCCGCTCCTGCTGATCGGGGATATTTCCAGGGAACCGGCAAACACCGCCAGTTGTGTGCGTCCCTCCAGCTGGCGCAGGTTGAAACGGCTGGTGCCTGTCGATGCCCTGACCGTGCCTTCGGCGCTCGACAGCCTCAGCGGACGGTCGTCCGCTGAGGCGCTCACGAGGATTTCGCCCTGCAGCAGCCGGATCACGCGTTGCTGTGCATCGAAACGCACATCGACCGCACTGGCGGTATTCAACTGCACCTGACTACCATCGCTCAACGCCACCTTGCGTTGCTCGCCCACGCCGCTGTTGTAGTCGGCCAGCAAGGGTTGCAGCGCGATCTGCTCGCGCAGGCTCCAGCCTGCTGCCGAACCTGCGCCCAGTAGCAACAGCAGTTTCAGAGCATGCCGACGACTGGCGGATTTCGGCGCGTTGAGTGCGGCATGCGCCAGCGGCGAATTCAGCCCGCTGAGGCGCTGGTTGACGCGCTGCATGTGCGCCCATGCCCGCTGGTGTTCGGCGTTGCCATTGAGCCAGAGCTGCCAGGCTTGTTGACGACGGGCATTCAGCGCACCTTCCTGCATTTCCAGCAGCCAGCCGACCGCCTGCTGCGCAACGCCAGGCGAGATGTCGGATTTGTTCAGGGATTCGCTGTCAGGGTTCATAAGGCGAAATAGCAGCGCAGTGCAGCCTTGTTCAGATGGCGTTTGACGGTTGCGATGGAGATGCCCAGCTCGGCCGCAATCCGGCCGTGACTGAAGCCGTCGACCTGCGCCATCAGGAACGCCCGCTTGACGTGCGCTGGCAGGCCGTCCAGCAGTTGATCCAGTTCCACCAGGGTTTCGAGAATGATCGCCCGTTCTTCTTCGGAAGGTGCCACGCACTCTGGCAGTTCAGCCAGCGCCTGATAGTAAGCGTGCTCCAGATCCTGACGTCGGTAGTGATTGCATAGCACGCGCTTGGCAATCGTGGTCAGAAAGGCGCGGGGCTCGATGATCTGCGGCGTGTCGCGCGCGCCAAGCACCTTGATGAAGGTGTCCTGGGCCAGATCTGCTGCACTGTGCGGACAGCCAAGCCTGCGTCGCAACCAGGTCGTCAGCCAGGTGTTGTGTGCCCTGTACAGGCTTTCGACAGTGTGATTGAGAGCGGAGTGGGCGATGGGCAGCACGGGGAACGATCCACGGGGACTCATTGATGGCGTGGATTCTGGCAGACTCTTTTGCGTATGAGAATATTTATCATTAATATTGCGGTTCATTTGTCCGATCGGGGACGAATGGCTCATGCGCTGGCATTCATCACGACCTCATCCGGTGGGCGCGTGATCCGGCTCCCATGTTTCATGGATCAATGAAGACCCTCTGATGGATGTCACCCCTGCAAGCCGCCCGCTGCCGGAAAAACGCACGGCAAAAGCCAGAAGCAAGAGGCTTGCAACCGGTTATCGGCTTGCCGTCACCTCACGGGCGCTGGCTGCCGTGTTTGCTGGCTATCTGCTGGCCTCGGTGGTCAGCATCTGCGTTGCGCAGTGGCTGCCGATCCCCCGTGCCGAATCGGTTGTGGCGGGGATGATGCTGTCGTTCCTCGTCTATCTGGTCGCAGTGCTTTGGTGTTTTGCCTGTCGCACGGTCCTACAGGCCTGGGTCGGAGTGCTGGCGCCCTGCGCGTTGCTCGGAGCCGCCTGTGCCTGCGGTCGGTGGCTGCTATGAAGGAAGGTTTTCGTCAGTCGATGGCCTGGTTGCACACGTGGGTCGGTTTACTGTTCGGCTGGTTACTGTTCGCGATTTTTCTGACCGGCACACTTTCCTATTTCAAGGATGAGATCACCCAATGGATGCAGCCGGAGATTCCGGTTCGCGCCCTTGACGCCGGGGCCAGCGTGCAACAGGCGCAGCATTACCTGCAAAACCACGCGGCCGGGGCCACGCGCTGGTTCATCAGCCTGCCCGACGCGCGCACGCCGGGTCTGACGGTCGGCTGGCTGCCCGAAGGCAAGCAGGGGCAGCGCAATAACTTCGTACGCAAACTGCTCGATCCGCACACCGGCAGCGAGGTACAGGCGCGCGACACACGCGGCGGCGATTTCTTCTACCGGTTTCACTACCAGTTGCAGATGCCCTATCCGTGGGGCCGCTGGCTGGCAACCAGTGCCGCGATGGCAATGTTCGTCGCCTTGATCACCGGGATCATCATTCACAAGAAGGTCTTCAAGGAGTTTTTCACGTTTCGTCCGCGCAAGGGCCAGCGCTCCTGGCTCGATGGGCATAACGCGTTGGGCGTGCTGGTGTTGCCGTTTCACCTGATGATCACCTACAGCAGCCTGGTGATTTTCATGTCGATGGTGATGCCCGCGAGCATCCTTAGCCAGTACGACACTGTTCAGGCGTTCTACCGCGAAGCCTATCCGTCCCCGGAGCTGGTCAAGCCAGAAGGCAAACCTGCGCCGCTGGTGGCACTTGCACCGCTGGTCAACGCCGCGAACGCAAAGTGGGACAGCGGTCAGGTTGGTCGGGTGATCGTCAACAACCCGGGCGACAGCACCGCGTCGGTATTGCTGACGCGTGATGACAAGGGCAGCATCGTACCGGATCGGGGCGGGGCGCTGACATTCAGCGGTGCCAGCGGTGCGTTGCTGAACGAAGCAGCCGAGCGTCCGGTTGCCCTGCTGATTGCGAGCGGGATGTACGGCCTGCATGTCGGCCATTTCGCCGAACCGCTGCTGCGCTGGCTGTATTTCATTTTTGGTGTCGCCGGAACCGCGATGATCGGCACGGGACTGGTGATGTGGCTGGGTAAACGCCAGCTCAAACACGCAAAAACCGGTGTGCTGCCACTGGAATTGCGTCTGGTGGAAGTGCTCAATATCGCCAGCATGTCAGGGTTGATGATCGCCGTGGCGAGCTTCTTCTGGGCCAATCGTCTGCTGCCGTCGGGTCTCAGCGGGCGTGCCGATTGGGAAGTCAGCGTGTTCTTCACGTTGTGGGCCTTGTCAGCGGTGCACGCCCTTGTGCGTAAAGGGCGCAGTGCGTGGCGCGAACAATTGCGGCTGGGCGCGCTGCTGTTTGCAGGTCTGCCACTGCTCGACCTGCTGACGTGCGGTGGCTATCTACTGGGGGCGCTGACGTCAGGCAACTGGGTAATGGCCGCCTTTGACCTGACCGCGCTGGTCACTGGAGTCTTCCTGGGCTGGGCATCGCTGAAATTCAAGGCGGCACGTGCGGGTAGAGCCGCCAGCGCTGCTTTGCAGGCCACACCTCAGGAGAGCCATTGATGCTGTTGGCTGCCTTGCTTTGTTATGTGGGGTTCACGTGCCTGTGCCTGTCCATGACGCGTCATTACGGCGAGTTGCTCAAAGGGCCGTTGACCGGACATCGGCGGCGGGCGCTCAAGCTGGTCGGCTGGGGCGCGCTGTCATTGTCGTCATGGGCGGCGATTCAAGCCGATGGCTGGATGATGGGCACGGTGAATTGGTTCGCTGTATTGATGAGCAGTGCCGTGCTGCTGGTTGCACTGCTGCCGTTCCGGCCGCGCTGGGTGCTTGCGCTGGCAGGATGCGGTGCGCTGCTGAGCCCTCTGGCCGCCATGAGTCGTCTACTGACCTAGCGCCAACCGGTATTCGCCTGGCGTGGCCCCCATGGCCTGACGAAAACGGTTGCTGAAATGACTGGCGCTGGCAAAACCGCAAGCCAGCGCAATCTCGCCCAATGGTTTGCTGGTGCTGCGCAGCAATTGGCGAGCCTGTTCGATACGTCGCGCCAACACATACTGGTGCGGCGGCAAACCGAAGCTTTCGCGAAACATGCGGGCGAAGTGGTATTCCGACAGCGCACACATGTTTGCCAGTTGACCAAGGCTCAGCGGGTCGGCCAGGTGCATTTCGATGAAGTCCACCATTTGCCGGCGCAGGTGCGGGGCCAGGCCGCCTTTCAAACGCAGCCCTTCGCGCAGCCCCACCTGGCTGAGCAGCGCATGGCTGACCATCTCGTGAGCCATGCTGCTGGTCAGCAGACGTTCGCCGGGTTCTGCCCAGTTCAGGCGGATCAGTTGCTGGAAGCGCAGGGCTTGTGCTTCGTCTTCAAGAAAGGTGTTGTCACGCAGCTGCATTTCGCGGGGTTCGCGATCCAGCAGGGTCACGCAGCCCAGGGCGAAGTGCTCCGGGCTGAAATACAAATGCGCCAGACGGATTTCGCCGTTCACCACCCAGGCCGATTCATGCCCGGCGGGCAGCACGCACAGTTTGCCCGGTGAGCCTTTCTGGTCGGGCTGGCCGCGCCTGAACGTGCCGGTGCCGTCTGCGATGTAACACGACAAGGTATGGTGGGTGGGAGCGTGATACTCCTGCGAGTCATGACGATTGTTCCACAGCGCCGCCACCAGCCCGTCGCCCAGCGGCGCACTCTGCTCAAGGTTGGCATTGGGTGAACTGTTCAGGGCCTGAAAGACCTGGATGGATTCAATGGCGGGCATGACGATTCCTCTAGGCTTCGTATCCTACTCCCGGCAAGCGTGGTTGCCAGTACCCCGTCAATCAAATGCGCAAGATTGTGCAAGCGGGCGCAGACCGATGCGCAGCAGACTGATGGCTCACCAAGGAGCCTGCACCATGAACCTCTCGCTTTACCTGCTGACTGTGCTGATCTGGGGCACGACCTGGATCGCCCTGAAACTTCAACTCGGCGATGTCGCGATTCCAGTTTCCATCGTGTATCGCTTCGCATTGGCCGCACTGGTGCTGTTCGCGTTTCTACTGCTGAGCAAGCGGCTGCAACCGGTCAATCGTCGCGGCCAGTTGATCTGCCTGGCGCAGGGCGTCTGTCTGTTCTGCGTCAACTTCATGTGCTTTTACACCGCCAGTCAATGGATACCCAGCGGCTTGATCGCCGTGGTGTTCTCGACTTCGACGCTGTGGAATGCGCTGAATGCGCGGGTGTTCTTTCGCCAGAAAATCGCCGGTAATGTCCTTGCCGGTGGTGCGATGGGCCTGCTGGGGCTGGCGTGCCTGTTTTGGCCCGAGCTGTCCGGGCACAGCGCCAGCCGTGAGACCTTGATCGGACTGGGTTTGGCACTGCTCGGCACACTGTGCTTCTCGGCGGGCAACATGCTGTCGAGTCTGCAACAGAAAGCCGGCCTGCGCCCGCTGACCACCAATGCCTGGGGCATGTTCTACGGCGCGAGCATTCTTGGCATCTACTGCCTGCTTAGCGTCACGCCGTTCGTGTTTGAGTGGAACACCCGTTATGTCGGTTCATTGCTGTATCTGGTAGTACCCGGTTCGGTGATCGCCTTCACCGCTTATCTGACCCTGGTCGGACGCATGGGCCCGGAACGCGCGGCTTATTGCACGGTGTTGTTTCCGATTGTGGCGCTGAACATCTCCACATGGTTTGAAGGTTATCAGTGGACCCTGGCTGCCTTGGTGGGGCTTGTGCTGGTGATGGCGGGCAACGTACTGGTGTTCAGAAAGTCGCGTGCCAAACCTGCGATTGCCACGCGAATTGCCGCCGGAGGAGTGTCCTGACAGACGATGATTCAGGAGTCATACCCAGCACTTTTGCTAGTTGAGCGACGGCAATACTCGTCCGACTATGGACCGGTATCTGCCGTCATCAGCGGTTCGTGGCCATGGATGGGCACAAGGACTGAGGGCAGCTTTTCGAGGTGCTCTCATTCCTGAAAGGACTCATTCATGGACAGGCTTTTCTTGCGTGTCAGTTCGCTGGCATTTTCACTCGTTTGCTCTCTGGTCTGCTCGTCGCTGCTGGCGCAGGAGGCTGGTAAACCGGAAAATCAGGAGGCAACCGCGCCGTTACCCTTGCGCAACGATCTCGACCTGGCCCCGATATCGGGACAAGTCGATTTTGCACAAACACATGTCATCAGCGCGCAGCGAAACGTGTTTGATCCGCTATTGGTTCCGGGACGTGATCTTCTGGTGACGTTTACACCTTTCTCGGTATTGAACTACAGCGCGGTGAGTGTGTTGCTGAGGCACCAGAATTTCACCCATACAATCCCCATGACTTCGCCGCAATTATTCCCGGGAAACGCGGTTTACGATGAGCGCGACACGTTTTCGGGTAACGCCATCGTCGGGAGCTATCCGACCGTTGGAACGAGGTCTTTTTCAGCAACGATTCCCTATCGGTTGATCACGTCGGAAACAGAGTTCAGTTTTATGGTCGATAACAAGCCCTACTTGGTGGGCAGGTTGAACCCGAGCAAAACTGTATTTCTTAAAAGTGAAAGCGATGGGCTGGTTCTGATGAACATCAAGGGCTGTCTTTTCAAGGAACAGAGCACCTGCAAGACTGTGCTGGATCAGTTCGACACCGAAAATAATCCTGTTCTGGCCAACGTTGCCGCCCGTGAAATGTTCTCGCAGTTGCCGGTCAGGCAATTGGTTGTGGGCACGGGGCAAGGCTACTGGCCCTATATCGTTGCTCGTGGTCCTGATGGTAAGCCTCATCGTTACTCCACCTCGGACCGCAACTACCATGAGTGGGCCGAGTTCGGCGACAAGACGCTCCCTGCGAAAGTCGGAATGGGTGATTACTGGAGAGCGGCTTCAAACCTTGGCGACAAACGGCCCGGTCAGTTTGTGGCGATTTCGGGGCAATTGCTGGATGTGCCTGATGACATAGAGGCATTCCCTTCTGGCGTTCAGGCAAGCTGCGCTGGCGACAGTTGTAACTACCCTTGGAGGCCTTTGGGTTTCTGGCACGAGACGGGTCATGCGCTGGGCCTCCCACATAACACACCACCGCGCTATGAACAGTGGGCGTACCGTTCATATGATCTGAAATTTTTACCCAACTATCATCCAGACCCCGCCGGATATGGCCTGGAGGTGGACTACCTCGGTTATCACTACTTCGGCCATGTAATGGGGGCTCTGGGCGGGCCTGTGTGGCCAGGTAAACCTGCCGCAACGGCGTCGGCTCCGCGGGTTGATGAATTTGAAACGCTGCGCAATGAAAGTCCTCTGATCGCCGCGGAATGGCGCGAGGCCATCGTTCCTTTTACCCATCAGCAAATGTTGCAGATACAGCAGCGGTTTGGCAGCTTCCCGGAAGGCTTGCAGTATGCCGGCCTGTTTGACGACCATCGGCCCCCTTCACAGACTGTTCAGACCCCGGACGCGCCAGCAGTGATGGCCCCGTCGCAAGTCATCGACTCAGGTATTGATCCGGTTGTTCACGACAGAGGCACGCTGCTCAAACTGTTGCAGCCTGGAGATAAACCTCTTCTGAAGGGCGTTCCTGTGCAGACGCTAGTGGTGACACTGGCAGATGCGCAGCACGACGCAGAAAAAATCACCCAGATATATCCGCCGATTATTTCCAACTACGGAAATGTCTTTGCGGCGACGGCCAGTTATTCCGCTGCTGCTGTAAAGGATTTCGCTGGAGTGCTCCCTGTTGCCGGTCCGTCGAGTAGCACCGAAGCGCCGGATGCCATGAACCTGTCGGGCTCACCGAATAACTATGTATTGAATGTTCATTACGCCGATGGATCGGCAGACGGCTGGGCCATCTACTCCGGCAGCATTGCTGCTGAGAATGTTATCTCTGCGACGATCAACATCTCTGCACAACGTAAACCAGTACTTGTCGAACTTTCGCGAGGTGGCGTGATTATCGATAAGAGAAGACTTGATAATGATCCGCTCCTCACGTCGTCGGTAGTCGTGGGCGCCGAAGCAGGAGCGACATTCATAAACCCTCGGTTTTTGCGTTCCCGATTAAACGGCTTGTGTGTGTCCCGCACATCGAACAATACCCTGACTGAGCAGACCTGCAACGCTGGTGACGTCAACCAGCAATGGTCAATGCCTCCGGCTCCGGCAGCCTCGGAGATACATTTTGCACTGACAGGACCGCGCTACGATGATTGCCTGAACGGCAATCTTCAGATGAGTCTCTGCATCAAATATCTACCTTTCGCTCAATGGAGCGGGCGTCCGGATCCTGCTCGCCCGGGTTCAATACTGTTGTATAGCGTTCAATTAAACGGTTTTATGACCATCGGAACAGAAGGCAAGATTGCACTTCAGGACTACTCGAATGGGCCTGAGCAGAGCTTCGACATCATCGGTTCGCAAGACCTTGCCCCCTTGCACGCCATTCTCTCCGTCGGTGCGCGAGGGTGCCTCACGCGCAGTGGAGAGGATATCAACGCTCGGCCGTGCAAAAACGACTCAAGCCAGCTTTGGCGGATCAATCCACTGAATGAGTCCGGTGAGCTCCCAGGCCCTTACATCAATATCGTCAGCCTGGATGACACCCGCTGTCTACGTGACGGCTTGAAGCTGACCGCGTGCCAGGTCAAGAACAACAGCGATCGCTGGTCCCTTCGCGATGACTACCTGACTCCCGGGTTTGCGCGTCTGCAGAGTCTGGAGTCGCGCACCTTCGTGACCGCCTCGAAAGACAGCTCCTCCTTTGGTCAGACGGCTTATGACAACACTGCCAACCAGTTGTACTTGCTCATTCCGGCAACTCAATTACAGGCGCCAACCTCTCCATCCGTGCACGCGGTGAAGTAAGGGAGCGCAGCAGCGCGCTGCCTCCGTTGGCCGCGCGCTGCTTTCAATCAGCCCTTCCACACCTGCGGATTGACCAGATCCTGCGGTCGCTCACCCAGCAATGCACTGCGCAGATTGCCGCAGGCGCGGTCGGCCATGGCCTGACGGGTTTCAGTAGTGGCCGAACCGATGTGTGGCAGCGTGACAGCGTTCTTGAGCTGGAACAGTGGGGATTCTTTCAGCGGCTCTTTTTCATAAACGTCCAGACCGGCACCGCGAATGGTGCCGTTCTGCAAAGCCTCGATCAACGCAGGCTCGTCGACAATCGGGCCGCGGGCGATGTTGATCAGGATTGCGCCGGGCTTCATCAGGCTCAGTTCGCGGCGGCCGATCAGGTGTTTGGTCTTTTCACTCAGCGGCACCACCAGACAGACGAAATCCGCCTCGGCCAGCAATTGGTCCAGGCTGCGAAACTGTGCGCCCAGTTCCTGTTCGAGTTCGCTTTTGCGGCTGTTGCCGCTATACAGAATCGGCATATTGAAGCCCAGGCGACCGCGGCGGGCGATGGCTGCGCCGATGTTGCCCATGCCGACGATACCCAGTGTCTTGCCATGCACGTCGGTGCCGAAATGCGGAGGCTCGATGCTGCGCGTCCACTGTCCGGCCTTGGTATAGGCGTCCAGTTCGGCGACGCGGCGGGCGCTGCTCATGATCAACGAGAAACCCAGGTCTGCGGTGCTTTCGGTCAGTACGTCCGGCGTGTTGGTGAGCAGAATGCCGCGCTCGCTCAGGTAGTCGACATCGTAGTTGTCGTAACCCACCGAGATACTGGAAACCACTTCCAGCTTGCTGGCGTTTTGCAGTTGCTCACGGCCCAGCTTGCGGCCTGCGCCGATCAGCCCGTGGGATTCAGGCAAGGCTTCGTCAAACTGGGCGTTGATGTCTCCCAGCTTGGGATTGGGCACGATCACGTTGAAGTCTTGCGCCAGGCGCTCGGCCATTTCAGGAGAAACACGGCTGAAGGCGAGTACAGTTTTTTTCATTGGGCAGTCACTCTTGAGCGGTTGAATGAGTAGCACGCTAACATTCCTCTCCGCTCTTTGGCAGCCGCTTTTTGCAGTTGTACGATGTCAGAACGAGGACTTGAGTGCCTGCACGTGCAGATCGGCTTCGTCGGCCGCGAGAATTTCCGGCAGGGAACCGCGCAGGTATTCGACCCAGGTTCTGATCTTGGCATCCAGGTACTGGCGGGACGGGTAGATGGCGTACAGGTTGAGTTCCTGCGAGCGGTAATCAGACAAGACTCGCACCAGCGTGCCGTTACGCAGACCTTCGATTGCCGAGTAGATCGGCAGTATGCCGATCCCCATGCCGCTGGAGATGGCGGTTTTCATGGCATCCGCAGAGTTGACCAGCAGCGGCGAGCTGTTGATGGTGACCATCTCCTGGCCTTCAGGGCCGTCGAACAGCCATTTGTCCAGCGGGAACACCGGGCTGACCAGGCGCAGGCACGCATGATTCAACAGGTCTGCAGGCTTGTGCGCCATGCCGAACGTTTTGACGTATTCGGGGGATGCACACACGATGCTATAGGTGATGCCCAGGCGCTGGGACACAAAACCGGAGTCTGCCAGTTCGCTGGCCAGCACGATCGACACGTCATAGCCTTCTTCCAGCAAGTCCGGCACGCGGTGAGTCATGGTCAGATCGAACGCGACGTCAGGGTGGTTGCGTCGATAACGGGCGATGGCGTCGATCACGTAATGCTGGCCGACGCCGGGCATCGAATGCACCTTGAGCTGACCGGCAGGGCGGGCATGGGCGTCGCTGGCTTCGGCTTCGGCCTCTTCGACCGAGGCCAGAATCTGCTCACAGCGCAACAAGTAACGCTTGCCTGCTTCGGTAAGCGCAATGCGCCGGGTGGTGCGGTTGAGCAGACGCGTCTGCAGGTGCGCCTCAAGGTTGGAGACAGCGCGCGAGACATTGGCGGTGGTGGTGTCGAGCACGGCTGCGGCGGCGGTAAAACTGCCCGCTTGCGCCACGCAGCTGAAGGCACGCATGTTTTGCAGGGTGTCCATGAGTACTTCTCTAGGTAGATGGCAAATTGTGACATGAAGTAACGGTTGCATGTATCCAGACCAAAGGATTATCACCGTTTCAGTAACAAAGATTCACATATCTGCCCGCTTATCGCCGCGTCGAGCGCCGCCTAGAATCGCCGCCATTCAAGGTGCATCACCTTCGTTCGGGAACTCGCAGTTGTGCAGCGTCGCATCATCAGAGGGCTCAAGCCCCTCGGTATTCTGGCTTTTACGCTGGTTCTCAGCGGCTGTATCGGAACCCACGGAATCAAACCGCACGGCAGTGCATTGCAAGCCGACAGCCTGGCCACCGACGAGGCGATCCAGCGCGCTGCCCTCGATGCGCACTGGCCCATGGCGCAGTGGTGGCGTGCCTACGGCGATGCGCAACTGGATCGTTGGATCGATATTGCGACATCAGGCAGCCCGGGTCTGGCGCTCGCCGCGGCTCGTGTGCGCCAGGCAAAGGCGGTGGCGCAGGTCGCCGAGTCCTCCGAGGCTGTGCAGGTGCAAAGCGATACCAGCCTGATGCGTCATGCCTGGCCTAACGATCAGTTCTATGGTCCGGGAGCCTTGGCCGATACTCGCACCTGGGACAACAATGCATCGCTGGGTTTGAGCTACGCGCTGGATCTGTGGGGACGTGAGCGCAATGCCACCGAGCAGGCACTCGATGTGGCCCATGCACGTGCTGCCGAGCAGCGTCAGGCGCAACTCGAATTGCAGGAAAACGTGGTCCGCGCCTACATCCAGTTCGCCCTGAACTACGCCCGGCTGGACATCGCCGAGGCTGCTCTGGCTCAGCAACAGCAGATACTGGACCTGGCCCGGCGTCGCCTCAAGGGCGGGATCGGCACGCATTTCGACGTCAGTCAGGCCGAAACGCCATTGCCTGAAGCCCATCGACAGATCGATGCGTTGCAAGAAGCCATCGCCCTGAGTCGCAACCAGTTGGCAGCACTGGCAGGCAGGGGCCCGGGTGAGGGCGCTGCGTTGCAACGGCCCGCGCTGTCGCTGCGCACCGAGCTGAAATTGCCGTCGGCATTACCCGCCGAGCTGCTGGGCCAGCGGCCTGATGTGGTGGCCGCTCGCTGGCAGGTGGCGGCGCAGGCACGCGGCATCGACGTCGCGCACGCGGGCTTTTATCCCAATATTGACCTGGTCGGCAGCCTGAGCTACATGGCCACCGGCGGCGGCCTGCTGGAGTTTTTGACCGGCAGCAAACTGAGTTACAAGGCGGGGCCGGCGATCAGCCTGCCGATCTTCGATGGCGGGCGCTTGCGTGCCGAGCTGGGGCAGGCATCGGCCGCTTATGACCAGGCTGTGGCGCATTACAACCAGACGCTGGTGATGGCGCTGAAAAGTATTTCCGATCAGTTGATTCGTCGTGCCTCGATGGACAAGCAACAGGCATTCGCCGCCGAGTCGGTCGCATCGGCGCAAAAGACCTACGACATTGCGCTGATCGCCTGGCAACGCGGTCTGACCGATTACCTGAACGTGCTCAACGCACGCACGCAACTGTTTCGCCAGCAGCAGATCGAGCAACAGGTCGAGGCGGCGCGCTTGAACGTCTATGCCGGGCTGGTGGTGGCGTTGGGTGGTGACAATCGTCATTGCGCGGGTGCCGCGGCCGATCGAGCGTGCGCTCAATGATCGCCTCTGTGCGCCGCATCAGTGACTTGCCCTGGCGTCGCGAGCTGCACAGTTGGGCGCGCAGCGACGGGGTGACGTGGGTTTACCTGGGCAAAGTATTGATTGCTGCATTTCTGACCTACTGGCTGGCTCTGCGCCTGGAGCTGCCACAGCCGCACACGGCGATGATCACTGTGTTCATCGTCATGCAGCCGCAAAGCGGGCACGTGTTCGCCAAGAGTTTTTATCGGCTGCTGGGGACGCTGGCCGGGTCGTCGATGATGGTGCTGTTGATGGCCTTGTTTGCGCAGAATCCGGTACCGTTTCTCGGCTGCCTGGCGCTCTGGGTCGGTATCTGCTCTGCCGGTGCGGCACGTTATCGCAATTTTCGCGCTTACGGCTTCGTGCTGGCAGGGTACACGGCTGCGATGGTCGGGCTGCCCGCTCTGGCTCATCCCGAAGCGTCGTTCATGTCCGCAGTGTGGCGGGTGCTGGAAATTACCCTGGGCATTCTCTGTTCCACTGCGGTCAGTGCAGCGATCCTGCCGCAGAGTTCCAGCGCCGCCATGCGCAACGCCCTGTACCAGCGCTTTGGTGTGTTCGCCCGCTTTATGGCCGAGGGGTTGCGCGGGGACATCTCACGCGCGGCCTTTGAAACCGGGAACGTGCGTTTCGTGGCCGAGGCCATTGGTCTGGAAGGGCTGCGCAGCGTCACGGTATTCGAAGACCCGCACATGCGCCGACGCAATGGCCGGCTCAATCGCTTGAACAGCGAATTCATGGCCGTCACTACGCGCTTCAATGCGTTGCATCAGTTGCTGGAGCGGCTGCGTATGGGACATGCCGATACCGTGTTGACGCACGTCGGCCCCGGCCTTGAAAGCCTCGCAGACCTGCTTGACGGGTTCGCGAACCGTGCATTGACCAACAGCGATGCTGCGCTGCTGGTCACACGTCTTGAGTCCTGCCGGGCGCAGTTGCCCGAACGGGTCAGAAGCCTGCGCGCCGAGCTTGAGCGAGACCTGCCGAGCGAAGCCGAACGGCTCGACTTTCATACGGCGTTCGAGCTGCTGTACCGGCTGCTCAGCGAACTGCATGATTACGCGCTGACCCATGCATCGCTGGCTGATCACACTCATGTGCGTGAGCAGTGGCAAGCCTCATTCGTGCCGCGTACGCACTGGATGACGGCGCTGGCGTCCGGTGTCCGTGCGACCTGCGTGGTCGGCCTGATGAGTGCGTATTGGGTGCTGACGGCGTGGCCCAGCGGCGCAAGCATGGTGCTGGCCTCGGCGGCTACCGTTGCTTTGTCATCGACCACCAACAACCCCAGGCGCATGTCGCTGCAGATGGCCGGGGGGACGTTGCTCGGTGCACTGCTGGGCTTTGTCGAAACCTTCTTTCTGTTTCCGCACATCGACGGCTTTGTGCTGTTGTGTCTGCTATTGGCCCCGGTATTTGTGCTCGGCGCATTTCTGGGTTCCCGTCCGCAGTGGACGGGATGTGGCCTGGGGCTGCTGATTTTTTTCAGCCTGGGCTCGGTGCCGGGCAACCTGACGGTCTACAACCCTTACACCTTCATCAATGATTACCTCGCGATGGTTATCGGCATGCTCATCTGTGCCGCAGCCGGGGCGATCATCCTGCCCCCCAACAGCCGCTGGATGTGGCAACGTCTGGAGCAAGCCCTGCGCAATCAAGTGGTGTTTGCGATGGGAGCACCGCTCAAGCGCCTGGGGTCAAGCTTCGAGAGCCAGACCCGCGACCTGATGCATCAGGCGTACGGTCTGGCGATCAGCAGGCCCTTGGTGCAGCGCGAGTTGTTGCGCTGGATGTTCGTGGTGCTGGAAATCGGTCACGCGATTATCGAGTTGCGCCGTGAACAGTCGACCCTGCCGATTCATCCCGCCTATGCCGACTACCAGCCCTGGCGCATTGCGTTGCGTGTCATGGGACGCGCGCTGGTGCGTTTGTTCATTCAGCCCGATGCGGTCAATCTGCAACGCGGCCTGGCGGCAGTCGACCAGGCCATCAAGCGTGTGCAGGATGCCGATGAGCCTTTCGCTGCGCATTTCGACACGTCGGTGTTGCGTCGGGTGAAAAGCTATCTGCACTTCATCCGCACCTCGCTGCTCGACCCGCAGTCGCCGTTTGCTGTCTATGGCGATCACACCGCTTCAGGAATGGCCCATGCCGCGTGAGATAGCGTTTCACGGCCTTTACCTACCGACCCTGACCCTGCTGTTTCTGCTGGCGGCAGGTGTGGCGTGGGCGCTGGATCGTCTGCTGGCCGGATTCGACCTGTATCGGCATTTCTGGCACCCGGCCTTGCTGCGCCTGAGTCTGTTTATTTGCATCTTCGGCGCTCTGGCGCTGCCCCTTTATCAGTGATGCCCGAGTCGAGAAATCCCTGCATGAAAAAGTTTTACAGCCTGTTTGCGACCTTGCTGGTGCTGGCCATTGCGCTCTGGGTCGGTCGTACGCTGTGGGTGGATTACATGGATACCCCGTGGACCCGTGATGGCCGGGTACGCGCCGATATCATCAATGTGGCCGCCGATGTGTCCGGCACGGTGGTGGATGTTCCGGTGCGCGACAACCAGTGGGTAAAACGTGGCGACTTGCTGATGCAGATCGACCCGGAACACTACCGGATTGCAGTCAGGCAGGCGCAGGCATTGCTGGCTTCACGCAAGGCGACCTGGGAGATGCGCAAGCTCAACGCCAAGCGCCGCGCTGATATGGATGAGCTGGTCATCTCGGCAGAAAATCGTGAAGATGCCGGCAACGTCGCCACCTCGGCGCTGGCCGATTATCAACTGGCGCAGGCGCAGCTGGAAGCCGCCGAACTGAACCTGTCACGCACGCGGGTGCTGGCGGCAGTCGACGGGTATGTCACCAATCTGAACGTACATCGCGGCGACTATGCGCGCATCGGCGAGGCGAAAATGGCTGTGGTCGATATGAACTCGTTCTGGGTCTACGGCTTTTTCGAGGAAACCAAGTTGCCGCACCTGAACGTGGGCGATCCTGCGGACATGCAGTTGATGAGCGGCGAAGTGCTCAAGGGCCATGTCGAGAGCATCGCGCGCGGTATCTATGACCGGGACAACCCGCAAAGCCGCGAGCTGATTGCCGACGTGAACCCGACCTTCAACTGGGTCCGCCTGGCCCAGCGCGTGCCGGTGCGTATTCATCTGGACGCGGTACCTGAAGGCGTATTGCTGGCAGCGGGCATGACTTGCACGGTGATCGTCAGTCCGGTAGACGGCTGATCAGCGTTTGTGACGCTTTGTGTCACAAGTCGGCATTCAGTCCGAAGCGTTTTCTCAAGACATTCTCCAGTAAAGCCTTGGGCAGTAACCACGCTATCAGCGGCAGGAGACGCGAGCCGTTGCCCAGGCGCAGCAGGCGCGGCGGATGGGCTTGCTGCGCGGCTTTGAGCAGGTCGCGAGCGAATTCGGTCGCTGGGGTCGGGTTGTCCAGAGAAGCCCTGGCACGTGCACGAATACCCTCGCGGATCGGCCACCACGGCGATTGCTCGCTGATCAACTGTTCGGCTTGCTGGCTGGCGTTTTTCGCGAAACTTGATGCAATGGCACCGGGCTGGACTTCCATCACCTGTACGCCAAACGGTGCCAGCTCCAGACGCAGCGCGTCACTCAGTGCATGTACCGCAGCCTTGGACGCGCAGTATGCGCCAGCAAACGGCGTGACCAGCACACCTGAAACACTGCCGATATTCACTACCAGGCCCTTGTTGCGACGCAGTGCCGGAAACAGCGCCCGGGTAACCCCGACGACTGAAAACACATTGGTTTCGAACTGCCGTTGCAAGGCATCCACGCCACCGTCAAGCAAAGGACCCATCGCGCCATAGCCGGCGTTGTTAATCAACACATCCAGGCCGCTGTGCTCCAGACCGGCGGCCAGTTGCTCCACTGTCAGGCTGTCGTTGACATCCAGTTGCACGGCAATGAAGCCGGCAGCACTGAGTGCCGCAACATCGTCTGCCTTGCGCGCAGTGGCCCAGACTTCATAGCCTGTGGCCTTGAACGCGTCGGCCAGAGCACGGCCGATGCCACTGGAGCAGCCTGTAATCAAAGCGATGGGCATGGGGGAGATCCTTGTGATCAGTCCGAGAAACTGCCTTGCAGATGTTCTGCGCGAAATTCCAGGGTTTGTGGGCGATACCCGTTGCGCAGTGCGGGCACCGGCACGCAATCCTGCCACGTGCCTTTGGCCTGAAGCTCACCGGGACCGCGATAGCGTGCGGACGCGTAGGTGTTGTCGGTCAGATTCACCGAATCACCGGGCGCATAGGCTGCTATCCGCCAACGCAGCTCCTGCAGGGTGACTGGATTGGTGTTGGTGATGCTGACCTGCAACGGACGATCTGTCGGGCAGCCTTGCGGATCGTAACTCAGGCGAATGTCCAGATGCTCAAGCTGACGCGTTTCGCGGCTGTCCTGCCAGATGACGATGGCCGCCACCGCCCCGAGCCCGACAGCCGCAGCCAGCGAGACGGGCAAGGCCTTCGCCGGGTAGCGGAGCAGGAGGATAAGCCAGGTCAGAATTAACAGGATGCCGATAAACATGCGGGTCTCCAGCGTGGGACAGTGTCGGAGATACTACAGACATTGGGCAGGCGTTGACCAATGAGCAAGGCACCGGTGCAATGCGCGCTGCAGTCTGCTCTCGTTGGTCCTCTGTCATAAGTGTCAGTAGGCGCTACGGCCCCACTTATCTAGAGTGTGGGACAGCGCGGAAGCTTCCCGCGTCATCGGACTTATGCAGGTGCCAGTCATGGTTGAACGTTCGATTGCCCTTCATCAGCACACGCCGGCATTACAGTTGGTGGATCCGCGCGGGTTGCCTGTGGTGTCAATTACGCTATGCCGCGCGAGTAGCGATATCGAACCGCAAATCCTTGGTAGCCATGCGTCATTCGACATGGCGGGGCGACCTGTCAGTCGTTGGGATCCGCGCCTGTGGGCTGATCGGGCACCCGCCAGTCTCAATGTCATTCATTCGCTCAGCGGTCAGGTTCTGGCCAGCGACAGCGTGGATGCTGGCTGGCGGGTGTTGCTGGCGGGGGAGGCCGGACAGGTGGTGGAGGCCTGGGATGGCCGGGGCATTGTGCGACGTACTCAGTACGATGCGTTGCTCAGGCCCACGGAGGTTTTTGAAGATGAACACTGCGTCGAGCGTCTGCTTTATGGCGGCCCTGATGCAGGCGCGTATAACCAGTGCGGTCAGTTGATTCGTCATGACGATCCGGCAGGTACGCTGCTTGACGACGCGTACGGTCTTTCGGGAAGTGTGATCCGTCAAACACGGCGGTTTCTGCACGCTGTCGATGAGCCTGACTGGCCCGAGTCGCTGACCGGGCGCGATGCCTTGCTGGAGCCCGACGAAGGTGCAACCACCCACTGGCGCTACAACCCGTTGAACGAAACCATCCGGCAGACCGATGCGCAGGGCAACGTTCAGTCGCTGGATTACACCGTTGCAGGGCAGTTGAAAGACAGTCGTTTACAGCTCAACGGTCAGGCCGAACAGGTTCTGGTCAGTGCCATTGAATACGACGCGCAACAGCGGGTTATCTCGGAAACGGCTGGCAATGGGGTGGTCAGCACGGCGCTTTATGCCACTGAAGACGGTCGTCTGCTGGAATTGAATGCCAGGCGGGCCGATGGGCCGATGTTGCAAAACTTGCTGTACGACTACGACCCGGTCGGTAACGTAATTCGTATCGAGGATCGCGCTCAGCCAACGATCTATAGCGGCAATCAGCGTATCGCTCCTGTTTCGACGTATCAGTACGACACGCTGTACCAACTGATCGAAGCCACGGGCAGGGAATCATCAGTTGTTAATCACGGCCCGGTGCTTCCCGGTTTCCAAAGCCCTGCGGATCCCACGCAACTGGTCAACTACACGCAGACCTATCGTTACGACGCGAGTGGCAACCTGCAACAGCTTACCCATACAGGCGCGCAGTCCCATTCGCGAAAACTGGTCACTGCGCGTTACAGCAACCGCAGTCTGCCGGTGATCAATGACCATATACCCGACGAAGCAGAAATCGCTGCTGCCTTCGATGCCAATGGCAATTTGCTTGCCCTGCAAGCCGGGCAGGACCTGAGTTGGGATCGACGCAACCAGTTGCAGCAAGTGCGGCCAGTGGTTCGTGAATCCGGTAATGACGACAGTGAACGCTATATATACGACGCCAGCGGTCAGCGCCTGCGCAAGGTACGCACCATACAGGCCAAAGCCGTCACCCACATCGCCGACGTGCGCTATCTGCCAGGACTTGAAATACGCACCGATAGCGCCACCGGTGAAACCCTGCACGTCGTGGTTGCTCAAGGCGGACGCAACAGTGCACGAGTGCTGCACTGGCAGACCGGCAAGCCCGATGCACTTGAAAATGACCAGATCCGCTACACCCTGAGCGATCATCTGGGGTCCGGCACGCTTGAACTGGATGCGCAGGGGCAACTGATCAGCCAGGAAAGTTACTACCCGTTTGGCGGAACATCATGGTGGGCGGGGCGCAATGCCATCGAAGCGAACTACAAGACAGTGCGTTACTCGGGCAAGGAGCGCGATGCGACGGGGCTTTATTATTACGGGCTGCGGTACTACGCGCCGTGGTTACAGCGCTGGATCAATCCGGACCCGGCCGGTATTGAGGACGGACTTAATCTATACGGTATGTTGAGGAACAACCCGCTCACGTTCATTGACGCTGGGGGAGGAGTCGCTGAAATCCCCAAGCATATTCACTACATCTGGTTGGGCGCTCCCGAACCATTGATGAAACACTTGAATGGGATAAAAAGAAATGCCGCTCTGAACCCGGAGTATGAGGTAACGCTGCATCTGGATCTACGAGGAGATGACGATTCTGGAATAAAATCAGAGCTGGATGATGCAAGAAACATTACGGTCTCGCGTCTTAGGGAAGAAAAATTCTTTGGGATGTTTAAAGGGACCAGGTCGCACGATATTTATGAGAATTTGTATGGGAAAGACCCTCGAAATTATGCAGCGGCAAGCGATGTGCTCAGGTACAGTCTGATCAATCATTATGGGGGTGTTTATTCAGACGCCGATGACACGTTTACGCGTGGGATCAGGGTTGACGATTTCCTGACCAAACCTGACAGGGTCTTCACGTTACGTCCGACGGATACGCCATGGGAAAAAGATGAATTTGTGATTCCCAATAGTTCTTTTGCTTCCCCCGCAAGAAATCCGGTGTTGACCCGTCTGGAAAAAAAGGTCATCAAACGGCATAGCACCTATCGTGCGGAAGATTTTGGTAAGTACCTGAGTAGCCTCACCGATGTGGAAGACAGGATGAAAATTGTTTCGTCGGTAACGGGTCCTAAAGTTTTTACGGACGTACTGCTCAAGGAGGATCGTGGACTGAAAAAGCTGTTCTCGGCAATAATCAATCAAGAAATTCACGGTAAAGCGTTAAAAAAACAGGAGCAGCATCATTCAGAAATTGAAAAGCGCATGGTGATCTCTCGCTTCATAAGGTTTGGAAGCAGCAACTCCTGGCGGTAGCTCACGATGAGTGCATACAGACAGCCAGAATACGAGCGCACGCAATATTCTGCACTGTTATACAAGAGCCCCCGACAACGCTGTGCGTACAGATACGCAAAGAATTGCCGGGGGCTGTCTCGCTGGCAGCTAAAAGCGTCTGTTAGCGCGCAATCGTCTGCGTCTTCACACCCGCTTCCAGCGCATTCGAACGACCGTAGATATCTTCGAAACGCTCGATGTCGTCTTCGCCCAGGTAGCTGCCCGATTGCACTTCGATGATTTCCAACGGGATCTTGCCTGGGTTACGCAGGCGATGGACCGAGGCGATCGGGATGTAGGTGGACTGGTTCTCAGTGAGCAGGAACACGTTCTCGTCACAGGTGACCTGCGCAGTGCCGGATACCACGATCCAGTGTTCGGCGCGGTGGTGGTGCATCTGCAAGGACAGGCATGCGCCCGGCTTGACGGAGATACGCTTGACCTGGAAGCGACCGCCCATGTCTACCGAATCGTAGGAGCCCCACGGACGGTACACTTCGAGGTGGTTCTGGGTCTCGGTGCGGCCCTGTTCGTTCAGGGTGGCGACCATCTGCTTGACGCCCTGGACCTTGTCCTTGTGGGCAATCATCATCGCGTCCTTGGTTTCGACGACCACGATGTTGTCCAGACCGATCACCGACACCAGTTTGCCGTTGCCGTGGATCATGCAGTTGCGGCTGTCCTGAATGACCACGTCGCCCTTGGTGACGTTACCGTTGGCGTCCTTGGCGTTGACTTCCCACAGCGAGGACCAGCAACCGACATCGCTCCAGCCAGCCGACAGCGGAACGACGCAGGCGCGCTGGGTTTTTTCCATGACCGCGTAGTCAATGGAGTTGTCCGGGCAGCAGGCGAAGGTGGAGGCGTCGATTTCAACCGCATCGCCGTCCTGCACGCTGCGCTCGAGGGTCAGCAGGCAGGTGTCGTAGATGTCCGGATCGTGCTTTTTCAACTCTTCGAGGAAGCGGCTGGCACGGAACAGGAACATGCCGCTGTTCCAGTAGTAGCCACCGGCTTCAACGAACTCTTTGGCGCGTTTTTCGTCAGGTTTTTCGACGAACTGCGAAACGCGGCTGACGCCTTCCGGCAGCAGGGCATCGGCGGTGGACTTGATGTAGCCGTAGCCGGTTTCAGGCTTGTTGGCCGGTACGCCGAACAGCACCATTTCGCCGCGTTCTGCGGCTACGGTCGCCAGTGCCAGTGCGCGTTGCAGGGCTTTCTGGTCTTCGATGACGTGGTCGGCAGGCAGGACCAGCATCAGGCCGTCGTTGCCTTCATTGACCAGCTTCATGGCGGTCAGCGCAACGGCGGGTGCCGTGTTGCGGCCGAACGGTTCCATGAGGATCGCCTGGGTTTCCAGGTTCAGCGCCGCCAGTTGCTCATTGACGATGAAACGATGGTCCTTGTTGCAGACCACTATAGGCTCCTGCATGCCCTCGAACACCAGACGCTCCAGGGTTTGCTGGAACAGGGTGTGCTCGCCGGTCAGTGCCAGGAACTGTTTAGGGAATTGTTTACGCGAAAGCGGCCAGAGTCGTGAACCACTACCGCCTGACAAGATAACTGGAATCATTTTGTTTCTCCAAAAGCATTCAATTAGGGCCGTACGAGGTGTCTGTCGTTTCTGTCTTGTTCTTGTTCCGCGTCGGTCGGTTCATGGCAACTGCCCTGAACCGACCGGCATAATCCGTTTAGCGGGTTGCAATCGGTGGCTTGACCCACACTGGCGAGAGGCTGCTGCCACTGCCGGTGATGTAGAGCACGGCGGCTTCGCCACGCTCCAGCGCCACAGGTTTCACATCGGTGACTTTCTTGTCGCCGTCGTACAGCGCCAGGCTGACTTTTACCGGGTTGATTTCACGCTCGCCGGTGCCTTTGGCCGCGACGGTATTGACCACTTCGGTCTTGCCGTCTGCGGTTTTCAGAGTCAGAGACTTGTCGCTGAGGTTCTGAACGCGAACCAGGGATTTTTGCTTGTTCTTGAACGGCGGCTCTTCAACAAGCTGCGGCTTGCCGTTGGCGTTGTTGACGATGGTGTAGTAATGATCGCCGGCCAGTTTTACCGGCAGGCTCTGGCTGCCCAGTTTGGCGGTGTAGTCGCCCTGTGGCATGAAGCTGAACGCGGTGCTGCCCAGTGGTGCCACTTCGTTGAGGTTGGTATTGCCGACACTTGCACTGATTTCAGCGTTGCTGGCGTTGTAGACACGCACGAAGGTCGAGCCTTTGGGAGCGGTCGGACCATACAGGGCGGAGTCACCGGCGAACGCTTGCAGGGACATCAGGCCCAGACCTGCGGCGAGTGCGCAGGTTTTGAACAGGCGGTTTTTGGTCGACAGCTTGGCAGTAGTGTTAAAGGTCATGAGTCAGTCCTCTCTGTTTTGCGCCCGGTTGGGCGACTCGGATTATTTGGCGTTGAGCGCCACGTTTTCTTGGGTGTCACGCGATTTCTTCAGCTCGGCGATCCACTTCGGATCGAACTCGCCAAGATCGTTGTGTGCCGGCAGGTAGCGCTCCGGGAACTCCCAGATGACCACTTGCGGCGGGGTATTCTTGAAGGCGTCGGTCTGCAGGTACTTGAGCATCGGCAGGATCGGGCCATGCCCGTCTTCCGCGTAGTTAACGACATCGCTGCGCAGGGCTTCTTTCAGAGCACCCACGAAGTTCCAGTTCGGGTTGGCGCTGTAGCTGGTGCCGACCAGGCCCACCGGAATGTCGCTGTCTGCGAACAGGGCGTCACCGCCTGCTGCTTCGCCTTCCACCGGATCGGTGCTGCGTTTCTGCAGTTCGTCCGGCTTGGGCAACAGATTGCTGAACAGCGGGTCGAGCGGCAGGAAGGTGGTCAGATCGCCTTTGTAAGCTTCGGTGCCCTTGGCTTGCGTGACGAACTGCTCAGGTTCGCCTTCCAGCGGCGTCTTCTGGGCAATGGCTGCGCTCAGTTGCTGCGCGGCCACTTCGGCACCCATCGGCGTCCAGTGAGTGTCGGTGCGCAGGAAGACCTGGCCCTTCTGCTTCGCAGCTTGCAAAGGTGTCAGCAGGTCCGGCGCGAAGATCCCGGCCTTGGCGACCTGAGCGTGGAACTGCTGATACAGGTCAGCGTGCAGGCTGGCTGGCTTGGTGTCGCCAATGTGTTCCGGATACAGACGGGTTTTTGCCGGAACAATCGCCAGTACCAGTTTGGTGCCCTGTTTTTCCAGCGCGTCGCGGACACCCTGAATCAAGGCCAGGTTGTCGGCTTCGTTCTGTTCGCCATTGGCAACCGCATCGAACTCTTCGTCGGTGTACAGCCACTGGTCCTTGCCGAGCACGACGCCTGGACGACCTTCGTTGAACAGTTTGAAGTCCAGCGCGGCCCACAGGTTGGTGCCCAGACGCTTGATCGGGAACTCGTCGTCGTAATGAGTTTCCGCTGCCTTGGTCCACTTGCCATTGAGCACGGTGGTCTCGGCCGAGGTCGAGAATGTGCTGAAACTGCGCAGCGACCAGATGCCCAGAACCAGCAGAATGGCCAGGAAGATGGCGATATAGAGGATTCGTAATGAACGGGTCATGTCAGGCTCCTCAGAACTGGAAGTAAAGGAACGGCGAAAAGCTTTGCGCCGAGAGTTTTAGAATCGAGGCCACGAACAGCAGCAGGATCAATGCGCGCATGGCGTAACGTGGCCAGTCGGCTTCCCAATAGGCGGCTTGCACGCGTGCTTCGCTGCCTACGGTGTAGCTAGGCAGGTGCAGACTGCCGGGTGCGTCACCGGGAACGGCTTTGATGGTGCCCGGTTGAGCCGTCGCAGGACCGTCAGCCTTGGCACTTTTGCTGCTGTCGGCTTCACGGTTCTGATAGAAGTCACGCAGACCGAAGAACGCCAGGGTCGCGTAGGCCACTACCAGTGTTGCTACTTGCAAACCGGTCAGGCTGGCGCGGTTGAGTTCGGACAGCTGCCATTCGCCGAAGCTGAACATGGCGCTGTACATACGTCCGGCGACGTGAAGGTTTTCAGCGCGGAAGATCACCCAGCCTATGACCACAAGAAGGAAGGTCAGTGCCCAGCGAATCGGATTGAAGCTATAAGGCTTGGTGTTGATGCCGACCGCTTTCTCGATCGCCAGCCACATGCCGTGCCAGGCACCCCAGATGATGTAAGTGACGTTGGCACCGTGCCACAGGCCGCCCAGCAGCATGGTCAGGAACAGGTTGCGGTAAGTCGCGAACTTGCCACCACGGTTGCCACCCAGGGTGATGTACAGGTAGTCACGCAGCCAGGTGGACAGGCTGATGTGCCAGCGACGCCAGAACTCGGTAATCGACTGGCTGATGTAGGGCTGCTTGAAGTTTTCCATGAAACGGAAACCCATCATCAGGCCCAGGCCGATGGCCATGTCGCTGTAACCGGAGAAGTCGAAATACAGCTGCGCGGTGTAGGCCAGCGCACCCAGCCAGGCGTCGCCGGTTGTCGGGTTTTGCAGGGCAAAGCAATGGTCGGCAACCACGGCCAGGGTATCGGCGATGAACACTTTCTTGATGAAGCCCTGCATGAATCGCGTGGCGCCTTCGGAGAACTTGTCCAGCGTGTGCGTACGGTTGTTGAACTGATCGGCCAGATCACGGAAGCGCAGCACAGGCCCGGCGATGAGGTGCGGGAAGATCGCGACGAATGCAGCGAAGTCGATCAGATTGCGCGTAGCCGGCGTGTCGCCGCGGTAGACGTCGATGATGTAGCTGATGGACTCGAAGACATAGAACGAGATACCGATCGGCAACAGCACGTGGGTCAGGATGAACGGCTCCAGCCCCATCGAGGTCATGGCTGCGTTGATGCTTTCCACACCGAAGTTGGCGTATTTGAAGTAACCCAGAATACACAGGTCGACGATTACGCCGAGCAGCAGCCAGCGTTGTGCCGGTTTGGTTCGCACACCTGCTGCGCCCACTTTGAGACCGATCCAGTAGTTCCACACGGTCACGCCGATGAACAGCGCCAGGAAGTCCACACGCCACCAGGCGTAGAAGATATAGCTGGCAATCAGCAGCAGCAGATTGCGATAGCGTTGCCCGCTCAGGTAGTACAAGCCGAGGAAGATCGGCAAGAACAGGAACAGGAACACGTTGGATGAGAAAACCATCCTTATCTCTCCGTTTGTCCAACAGTCAAGGGCTCAAAGCCCCCCCAAACCCCCCGTTGAAACAGGGGGTAAATCGCTTCACAGCTTGTCGGCGAAGCTGGCCAGGCGAGATCCGTCTTTATGGATGCATCGCTTGGGCAGATGTCTTCGCGGACAAGTCCGCTCCTACAGATAACGACGGTGAATCACGAACCGTCGCTGTCGCCCTTGTCGCCTTTCTCATGCGTCGGGTCGTAGACCTTGGTCAGGTCACCGCCCAGGCGGAAAGTCTTGAACGGCTGTTTCTCGTGTTTCTCTTCCAGCACATCCGGGCTGCAGGTGTAGAGCGAGCAGTACGGTTCGAGCCAGGCGAATTTCGGATCTTTCTTGAGGTCCGTCATGTCCTGCTTCTCGCCGTTGTGTTCAGCGAATATCGAAGGGTCTTTGACACCGGCCAGAACCCGGTCACCCAGACGCTTCAATGCACCGTTGTTTTCCGGACGCAGGTCCACGCCGTTGGCTTGAGCGAAGCTGGCAATCATCGCGAGCGGCGGCAAGGCATAGTTGTGATACGACAATGCACGCTGGCGGCGCTTCATTTCGTTGGGCAGGAAGCCGTCCTTGTCCACCTGATTGGCCGCAACCTTGAATTCCTTTACTGCCCAGTCGAACAGGTCCTGACGATTGGTGGCGACGGCGGTTGCCATCACCGACCATGCGGCCCAGTAGGAGTGGTTGTTGATTTTTTCCAGCGGCAGATTGCTCCAGTCGCTGACTACCTGATCGGCCAGCTTGCTGAACCAGGCTTCAATGATCTGTGCGTCCTGCTGACGATTGGCCAGTGGGTGCGACTCGGAGAACTTCAAGCGCAGATAGGCGGAGGACATGCTGCCCAATGCCCATTTGCGCATGGATTTGCCGGTGTGATTGAACTCGCGCGATTCCAGCGCATCGGCCTTGGCCCAGGTGGTCATCATGTTCAGCGCGCAATCGAGCTGTTCCGGACGACCGTCGCGCATGTACTGCATCACGACCTTGCTGACGCCACGCTCAAGGGTGGTGATGTCCTTGGTTGCGTCGCGAAACGCTTCTTCGGAGACGGCGTTCAGGGTCGCCCGCGCCTTGTCCGAGCCTTCGTACTTGCTGCGGAATACCAGTTTGTCGGTATAAGGTTTTGGAATGGCTTCACAGGTGAAATTGTGATCGCCAGTCTTCATCTTTTCGATCGGGGCGTCGTAGCCCTTGGGTGGAACCAGTGCGGCGGACGCACCCGTAGCCCAGGCCATCGACGACAGGATTGCCATCGACAGCAGGGTAGGGCGTATCAGTTTAGGAGTCTGCATAAGTCACCTCATAGTCCGGCTTGAGCGGTGTGTGTCGCAGCGCTCGGGAACACGTTGCGTTTGCATACTTTGGCTTCGACTTTCTGTGGTGCCGTGCCTGCTTCCGGTCCCTGGATTTCCAGCGCCAGCAGTTGCTGGTTAGCCCAGTCCTCGTCTTCGCGCAGTTCGAACGCAAAGCGTCCGTCGGTATCGGACGTTTCCGGTTTTTCGATTTTCAGGTCCTCGTGACGGCCGTTCATGTACCAGAGTCTGGCCTGAAGGGTTTTCACCGAGGTGTCGTCAAACTTGATGTCGATCTGGTTGCTGCCGTTGCGGATGTCCTTGATGCCATTCTTGCCATTGACCAACACTTCGTTGGTGCCCGGCTTGAGGGTGGTACTGGCGCTCATGACCGCAGGCTTGCCTTCGCAACCGTTGTCCAGCAGCGCCATCATCTGGCGATAGATGGTTTCCTGATCCAGGCGATACAGCGGTGAGAACTCCCAGATGAGAATTTTTGGCGGACGCTTCTGGAAATCTTCGCTGCCCAGGTACTGCAGCATGGAGCCTTCAAGGCCACCGCCAGGGAACGCCACGTTCAATACGTCGGCACCCATGTATTCCTGAAGGAAGCCGGCAAAGTTGTAGTTCTTGCCGCTGTGACTGGTGCCGACCAGCGTGATCTCCGGGTTACCGGAGTCGCCGAACAGGTCGCCATCGCCCGCCTCACCCTTGGGCTCGGTGGTGAACTGGTCCATGTACTGGATCGCGTAACTGGTGCCGCATAATTGACCCGCCATATTGTGCAAAGTGCCCGTTTTGCCCATGCGACCGGAAATATGGCTTTCGAATTCACGCTTGGGGATGTCGCTGTAACCCGGAACTTTCTTCACGGTTTCGGCCACGATCTTCGCGGTGCGCTGAGCGCCATAAGGTGTCCAGTGCTGGTCGCCACGGAAGTAGAAATCATGCGCCTGTTGCTCATTGGTCAACGGCGACAGATCCGGCACCCAGTAACCCATCTTGCTGAAGCGGCCGAGCATGGCCTGGTAGTTTTTCAGCGCCTTGTCATAGTCGAACTTGTCGCGTTCGGCCGGAAACAGCTTGTTGCGATCCACCAGACCACGGGTTGGCTGATAGACCACGACCAGCTCGACGCCTTTGCTCTTGAACGCATCGTGCAGTTCTTTCATGCGGCGATAGCCGGCAGGTGTGGTGTCGAACTCGGTGCGCAAGTCTTCCTGAGTCCGGAACAGCCAGTCGCCCTGGGCCTGAACCAGTGTGGTGAAGTTCTGCTGATAGCGTGTGGTGTAGTTTTTCGCATCATGCGCGGCCGGGCACAGCGTGCAGCAAGGTTCGGCCTTGAACGTCGGCGCTTGTGAGTCGTCTGCCCGAGCGACACCTGCGGCGGCCATCAGGGCGGCGGTGAGGCTGGACAGGCTCAACAGCTTGATCAGATGTGCGTGCATAACAATACCCTTCCTCATTCCCGCAGCTCGGTCTGGCTTTCGACGGGGTCGATCAATACGGCTTTTTTCTGGCGTACCAGCAGGTCGAGGATCTCGTCCTGGCGCTCACCGAGGATGCCGTTGAGGCTGATACCAACCTCTTTGGTCGGCATCAGCATCGAGACGCGATACAGCTCGACGCTCAATGGCGAATCGATGGACAGCGGGCCCGAGCCATTACTGGACAGTTCACCGCCGACCATGATCAGCGACACCTGAGCGTCGAACGGGTCGAGCTCGATGTCGCGGTCGGTGTCGCTCAAGTCCTTGATGTGGCCGTAGACGCCCATCAGGCCGTTGCCCATGGCGACGTTTTCGTACAGCTTGATATTCACGCTGTTACGCACGCGGATGCCGTGACGGCGGTTGGCTATTACGCGATTGCCCCACAGCAGGTTGTTGCCGCTTTCGTACAGGGTGATGCCGTCAGTGTGGTTCTGATAGATCTCGTTGTAGGCGACGATATTGCCGACGCTGTTACGGTCCAGAACCACGCCGGACAATTTGTTGTTATGGCTCTTGTTGCGGAAGATGAAGCTGTTGTCCACTTCCCGGGAAATAATGATCCCGTGTTTTTTCTTGGTCCCGTAAACGTCGTTTTCGGCGATGATCAGACCGTGTGAGCGGTCATGCGGGTCAATGCCGTAAACGATGTTGTCACGATAGGTATTGCCCTTGACCACGAAGTCGCGCGTCTCGTAGCAGTAAAAGCCGTACCACATGTCCGAGAATTCGGAGTCGATGATCCAGCCGGTCGGCTCGGCGCGCTTGAGAATCTTCGCGGTGTTGGGTGTGTACTGGGAAATACTGATGCCGTAGGACTTGCTCTGGTCGTAGCCCATGCTCGCCATTTTGGTGTTGGCGATCCAGGTTTGCGAGCCGCCCCAGGTCAGCAGGAAGGGGCGAAACTCGTCAGGCTTGCGATAGGTCGCCAGGCTGTTGCGGGTTTCACTCCAGGCGTTGACCTGAGTGTGGGTGATCAGCATGTTGCCTTCGCTGACGATGAATGAACCCTTTTCCTGAGACAGGCGCAATTCCTTGGTCTTGCTGTCGATCTCGAAGATGCCGGTTTCCTTGATCAGGATCGGCAGGCGCGCAACATAGACGCCCGGCGAGACTTCGCTGAGAAACTGCTTGGGCACCTTTTTGGCCAGGTCCTGCAGGTTCACGTAGCCGTCGGAAATCATGATGGCTTGCGGGATACCCTTTTGACGGTTAACCCATTCGGCCATCTTGTTGTCACCGCCGATGAATTCCTTGAGGCCGGTTTCTTCCATCATCCGCGAGACAGTGACCTTGCCCGGTTTGTTGCGCACGATCTTTTTCAGCGCCGCCTCAGCGGTGTAGCCGCTCAGGTCGGGCAACACCGGCTTGGCCATTTCCAGCGGCTCGGTCGGCGGGCTGGTGATGGTGTAGGTCTTGGCTTCATGCAGCTCTTTGACCACCGCCTTCTGTGCATCGGTGACGACAGGGGCGTTAGCCAGCGCCACACCGCTGGCCATCAGCAGAGCGCTGGTCAGCAGTGCGCTTTCGAGCAGGGCATGCGGCCAGCTTCGGCTACGCCCATTGCTTGTATGACTGTTCATCTCTGGCACTCCTTTGGCGGTTCGCATCAGAAGCGCCAGATGACGTCGACAACGGCGCGGTGCATATAGCTGTCCACGTTGTTCTGATAGGCGTCGCCGGGCTTGAAGACACCTGCGCGCAGGCGCACCAGTGCCGAAGGTTCATCGAACGACTGGCTGAGCGAGGCGGGCAGCAGGCCTTGCTTGAAATACTTGGTCACGACCAGGTCCATTTCCTGACCCAGGTCCTTGCTTCCGTCTTCCAGTGGCAGCGAGCTGAACGTACCGTCCCGGTTATCGTTTACCGCGTTGATGCCCGAGCCGCCGATACCGGTGTTGCCGTCCACGCGGCGGAACTTGTGGTAGATCAGCGACGCGTCGTATTCCTCGTTCATCTGCCAGGAAGCGAACAGCGAGCCGGTTTCCACATTGGCCATTTCGCCCTGGAAGGCTTCACCGAAGCGATGGATGCGTGAGCGGGTGCCGGTCCAGTTGGAGCGGTTACTTTCCAGACCGTTCTGGACGTAATCCCTGCTGGCGCGCGAGTAGGCGGCACCGACTTGCCACTGCGGGTCAAGACGCAGGCGCAGACCCAGGTCGGTGGCCCAGCCATTCATGTCGCGGCTGTTCTTCTGACCCGCAATGAACTGGTCGTTGGCGGCGGAAGTCACGCCGATCTCGTCGCGCGTTCCGTCCAGCCAGGTCAGGCTGCCCCAGTAGTTGAGCTGATTGATGTTGCTGCGATAGTTGTACGCATCGCTGTCAGCCTGCAGGCCCACCCAGGTCAGATCGCCGTTGGACGTCTTGTCCAGATCATCGAGCACCTGACCCTGAGACTTGAGCTTGCCGTCGTCTGCACTGTGATGGGCACGGATACCGGCCCAATGGCCCGGCGTCCACTGGTAGCTGACCGAACCGAACAGGTGCTTGCGATCTTCGTCGTCCGGTGCCAGTTCGGTCAGGTCGGTACGGTATTCGCTGAAGCGCTGGGCAGCACCCAGTTCAGCGCGCAGCAATGTGGTATCGAATGACCAGTTGATGGCTTCGATGTTGGTATCGTGCCACTGGCCGTCATCATTGCGCAGACGCTGACGGCCGACTTTGAGGATCTCGCCGGGGTAGGGCGTGAAACCGCTGTAGCCGATCCAGAATTCCCGCAGTGCAGCGTAGGTCTTGTCGGTTTCACGCTCGCTGGCCGTGCCACGCGAGGTCTGCGTTCCGCTGCCATCGCTGTTGCTCTGCTCCAGCGGGTCGGTCTGAATGATGTCGGTAGCGGTCACTACCTGACCCATTGCGTAACCGCTCCAGTCACCGCGCTCGCCATATACCCAAGGGCGCAGATCCAGGCCCACACCGTTGACGTCGCCGCCCGAACGGGTGCCCAGGTCGCGATCATCTTCGGCCTGCGCCGTGGCTTTGATTTCGATACCGAAATTCTGTTGTTCGGTCAGCGCTGCCAGCGTCGGGCAAGCCCACAACAGGGTGAAGCCAAGGCCCATGCCGGCGGCCATCAGGGGATTCAACTTCATAGTGCTTCCTCACCGTCTTTTTCTTCTTGCAGGGCCTGTAATGCCATCGCGTTCTGAGTAGCGGCGGCGCCCCGGACTTTTTGCTCGCGTGCCAACAGGTCTTTGGCAGAGGCGAGTTTTTCAGGCGGCAGTTGTGCGTTGAGTGCCTGGGCAAGCTCGGTGGCTTGCGGGGTTTCACTGGTCAGCGCCAGCTGGGCGAAAACCCAGGCGTTGACTGGATCGGGCATGGTGCCCTTGCCCTGCGAGAACAGTTGCGCGAGGGCGAAGTCTGCGCTGTTTTGACCACCACGGGCGGCGGTCAGCAGCTCATCTACGGCTTTTTGCGGGTAAACCTGGCCCAGATAGCCGCGACGGTAGATCTGCCCCAGGTAGTAATGGGCAGAGATTTCCGTTGCGGTGGCCTTCTTCAGATGCTCCTCGGCCTTGACGGCATCGGGTGTTACCCATTTGCCTTCGTAATAAAGGCGTCCAAGCAGCAACTCGGCACGAGGCTGATCGGCCGCGCGTCCGTTGTTCAGGTATTCCATCATCTTGTTGACGTCGCCCAGTTCGGGGAAGTCGTAAAGCAGTTTGGCCAGCGTCACCCACGAAATCGGGTAGCCCGGCGCAACGCTTTCCAGCAATTGCTGAGCGGTCTTCTCGTCCGGCGTACCGATCGTGGAGTCACCCAGCACACGCGCAACACTGTCCACTCGCTGCGCACCGACTCGGCCGGCAGCGTATTCGCTCTTGAGTTTGTCGATCAGTGCCGTCTGTTGCTCGGCCTGGCCGCGCGTCTGATAGACGGTGGCCAGTTCGACGTAGCAGATGTCCGTAACCGACAGCGCCTGCTTGCAGATGCTCTCGACTTCATCAAGGTGTTGAGCATAGGTGCCTTGAGTGCGGTACAGCAGCACCTGAGCCAGGCCGGCCTCCGGGTAACCGGCTGCGCGCCACTCGCTGATCTTCTGCTGCGCATTCACTTCCGGGAATGTGTGCGGGTATTGCAGATAAAGCATGGCCAGCGGGATCAACGTGCCGGATTCGCCGTTGGCGAAAGCCTTTTTCAGCAGGCCTTCGGCTTCGCGGTGCTCGGCTTCGGTAGCGTCGGGCTTGGCAGCCAGCAGGCGACCCAGGCGCGACTGCGCCCGAGGCGACGTCTCTGCTGCAGCGCGGTAGGTAGCCTCGGCCTGCTTGAGCAGCGCCGGGTCACGGGTCGTGACCTGAATATCAGCCAGGCCGACTTGCGCGTCGCTATAGCCCAGGTCCGCCAGCTGCCGATAGTTCTGCTCCGCCAGTGCAGTGTCGCCGTTTTTCAAGGCTTCATTGGCAAGGCGTTGATCAGGCAGGCCGGCACAGCCGCTCAGGCCGAGCGCGATGGCGAGGCTCAATAGCGTGGGGGTCGACAGGCGTCGTAGTGGGCTGTTCATGGTTACAGACCCGCAGCCATTGCTTTATCGAGCAGCCAGTTCACGGACGGGCCGCGATCGCTGACGACTTCGACAGGGCGGCCGGCAAGCGAGCTGCTCAGGCTTTCGTCAGGCTTGATCTGCACGCGGATGTCGGTAGACAGATCGGCGTCGCTCAGATTGGTGCTGCTGACGATCTGACCGGTGCGCAGTTGGTCTTCACCGGCAATCTGGAAGCTGACACGGGTGCCTGGCTTGACATCGTTGAACTGGCGATAGGTGAAGCGTGCTTCAACCGTGGCCGGCGCGTTGCGTGGCACCAGTTGGAAGATCACTTGACCCTTGGATGCGAACTGGCCGTCGGCAACCAGCTGGCGAGCCACAACGCAATCGCACGGGCTGGTCATGGTGCCGCTCATTTGCTTGCCATACAGCTCTTCGATCTTGGCTGGCTGCAGGTCTTCGCCGGTCAGGCTGCCCTTGAGCATTTCCAGCATGCTGGTGTTGAAGGACGCCAGTGGCGCGCCTTTGGCAGCTTCGCCGTTCTGGGCGACCAGGCTTTGCACGGTGCCTTCACGCGGC
>NZ_LJPW01000103.1 GCF_001400735.1 Pseudomonas caricapapayae | reverse complement strand
GTATAAGAGACAGTCTCTACACCATGACTTATGACCTTCTATTCACCTCATTCATCATCCTCTCCGCCCCCCCACAGCGCCCACCCTGGAATACCTAACTAAAAAGATGCACAACCCCCAATAGAATCAATACGTTAATCATCTGCTGTTTCTTTAACGCAGCCTCGACAACTAACACTCACTCACGCTCGGCACTTGTTATTTCACTTTCAACCACTTGAAACACTCCCGCGCCCTCTCTAGCATCGCCGCCGAACTTATCCCCCTCACTGTAGAGATGCTCGATGAATATCAACTCAACCCGGTCATATAACCTCTCACTGCCCGCGACTGAACGATCTGCTGTAACAAACAAGGCAGCACTGCCGGTCAACACTGGCGTCAGTGATGCCGATACGAACAGGCAGGCACAACCTGACACGTACACCGCCTCTGACATGCCTGGCTTTACAAGGGGCCCCGCAGAGGCACAGGAAGCCTCTCCGGTCTATACAAGAGCCCTGCTTTATCGTAACGCCCAGTTGCAAAAGCCAACCGCCTCGCCAGAGGCTGCGCCGGCCAGTCAACAGACGCCCGCGCCTGCACCTACAGCCACTGCAAACGCTCTTCAGGCCACTGCTGCAAAGGTCGAAGAAAATGTTGCAGGTTCGACCACGCCTGTCAGCAATGCGGATACCGGTTCACATGGCGGTGCCAATGTTGATCCGAATGACATTGCCACGCCCGCAGCGGCCACGAAAATGATTCAAGACCTTAAAGGCATTGGAGGGGGAACGTTACGCATCCAAATGACGCATGACCAACTCCAGGATACCCAGCAAATGGATAAGCTCACGGCCTTGATTAACGAAGGGGACAAACAAGGCGTACATGTCCAGTTCACGTTCCGTGACAATGCGAACGGCGGTGGCGGAAGCGTGTTGACGGGGGATAAGTTGAAGCAGGCCTCAGCCGACATCAGTAACGTGGTTAAAAAGTTTGGCAGTCACCCCAGCTTTGTATTGGACACTTTCAACGAGGGTGGTACCAACGCCAGCCAGGGCTGGGCTGACATGGAAAGTGAATTGATTAAAGTGGCCCGTAGTACCGGGTATACAGGAAGTATCGTTGTGGAAGACAGCAACTGGGGCGGTGGCTTGACCGCGGGCCCCGAGAGTGGACTGGTGAAATACGCCGATCAATTAAAGGCTGCCAACGGCAAAAACAACCCTGGCCTGATTGGCAGCATTCACGAGTATGCCAATGATGCGAATGCTTCTGCCCGCTTGGCCAGCGAGATCAAGGCACTTCAACTCGCCGGTTATAAACCTCAGATCGGTGAGGTCGGTAATGCCAACTGGCTGGGAGGAGACAAGTTCGAGGAAAGGGACGGTGCCACTCAAGCAGTGAGGGATAATCTCACCGCACTAAAAGCGGCGGGAGCCGATATATTGCCCTGGAAGGATCAGTTTCAAAATGGCAAACTTCGCCACCATGTAGGGTTTTCAAAATCAGATCAATACTGATGATTCACACGCGCCTCATGCCGTCCCTATTCAAGACCGGCAATTGAAATTCGATGCTGCGCTCCCGACGCTTTTCAGGAGCCAGCACCTTATGAGGAGACACAGCGTCAACGTCGAACATTCAACGGAGCTGAAGCAACCCGTTGCGGACCATCGATAATCAAAGGCACTCAGCCGCTCTGGTTTTTATTGCTCTAAAAGCCCTATTTATGCGATCTTTCCGCACCGACAAATAACGCTCGACACCTAATGGCGCAAAAAGCCCCCGGTTTAAGAAAACAGAACACTTGTTACGGTGATAAAAGCGTCATCTCAGTCCTCCCCTCCTGGCCATATGAACACCGTCATTCAATCAGTCATCGCTCCCCTCGAAACTCATCACCCTGTGTTACCGAGCGTCGTCATTTTTCGTACAGAGCCTACAGAGGCATTCGATGAACATCCGCTCAGACAGGTCATATGACCCTCCCATGGCCGCCCGGGAAAAGCCTGCAATGGCAGACAGAACCACGCTGGCCGTGAGCACCGGGACTACTGACGCGAGTCCGGCGATCCAGGCGAAACTCGACACGTACACCGCAACTGACAGCCGCTCCGCCGAGGCATCGGAAGTTTTTCCGGTCTACACGCGAGCAATGCTCAATCGAAATGCCCGGTCACTCGAGAACGAAGCATCTTCGTCAGATACGGCTTTACTCGTCAGTCAGAAAACACGCGTCAGCCAGGATGACACAAAGGCCCTTCGTGAAGAGCTGGCCGCCGTCAAAAACACCACGGCCGCTTCGGAGCCGGAAAAAGAAGTCAAAGAAAAAGACAAAGTGGCCTCTTCAGAGCCCGTCAAAAATACCGAGCCTGTCTTGCGTGGGGGAGCCAACGTCAATCCTGATGACATCGCCACACCAGCTGCAGCCAAAAAAATGATTCAGGACCTGAAAGCAATTGGAGGCGGAACCCTGCGCTTTCAGATGACGCATGATCAGATTAAGGATGTCAGGCAGCTGGATAAGCTCAGAACATTGCTTGATGAAGGCGGCAAACAAGGCGTAAAAGTCCAGTTCACTTTTCGTGACAACGCGAACCAGGGTGGCGGAAACGTGCTGACCGGAGAAAAACTGAAGGAAGCGTCGACCGACATCAGCAATGTGGTCAAAAAGTTTGGCAGTCGTTCCGGTTTCGTGCTGGACACCTTCAATCAGGGCGGCAAAAGCGCCAGCCAGGACTGGGCCGACATGCAGATCACCCTGATCAAGTCCGCGCGCAATGCTGGCTATAAAGGAAGCATTGTTGTCGAGGACAGTAACTGGGGCGGAGGCCTGACCGCTGGCGCGCAAAGCGGCCTGGTCAAGTTTGCCGATCAATTAAAGGCCGCCAATGGTGAGGGCAACCCTGCCCTGATTGGCAGTTTTCATGTGTATGCCCGGGAAAGCGAGGCCTCCTCCCGGCTCACAAAGCAGATCAAGGCGTTGCAGGAGGCTGGCTATAAATTCCAGATCGGCGAAGTGGGTAATGCCAACCTGCTGATAGGAAACACTTTCCAGCAAAAGGACGCCGCCACCAAGGCCTTGCAGGATAATATGCCTGCTCTCAAAGCGGCGGGAGTAGACATCCTGCCCGGGAAGAATCAGTTCCAGGATGGCAAACTCAGCCGCCATGCCGGGTTTGCAAAGTCCGATCAGTTCGGGTGATTCAACGCTCCGTGCGAACGAAGCCAGGTGTCCATGACGCACGCCCGCTGAGCCCGACCCGGAAACGGGTCAGGCTGTCCCTGTGAGAACGCGGCATCCGCAAATACAGGCACCCTCATAACGTATAAGCAATCCCCACCTGCAGCGTGCGCGGCGCCCCCGGATACGCGTAGACGTTCCCGAAAGCACCTTCCTCATACTCGGTATTGAATACGTTTTTCAGGTCCAGATTGAGCTTCACCTGCGGGCTGATCTTGTAATAGGCCAGCAGGTCGAACACGGTGTAGCTGTCCATCGAGAAGGCGACATTGGCAGTACGCCCGGCGCGCTGGTCGACATAGCGACCGCCGCCGCCCAGCCCCAGACCACGCAAGGTGCCGTCCTGAAACTCGTAGACGTTGAGCAGACTGAACATCTGCTCGGGAATGTTCATCAGCCGTGTGCCGGTGCGTAGCGTATTGTCCTTGGTCACTTCGGCATCCACGTAGGCGTAGCTGCCCATCATCCGCCACTCGGGCGTCAGGTTGCCGACCACATTGAGGTCCAGACCGCGACTGCGCACCTCACCTGCCGCCACGCTGAAGGTTGAATCCACCGGGTCGGTGGTCAGCACGTTGCGTTTCTCGATCTGGTAGATCGCGGTGTCGACACTCAACTGGCCATCCAGCGCCTCCCATTTGGTACCGATCTCATAGGACTTGCCTTCCTCCGGCTTGAAGCCTCCACCCAGGCGGCTGGCACCGCTGTTGGGCTTGAACGAGCGCGCCGTGTTGGCGTAGACCGCGACACTGTCAGTCAGGTCATAGGTCAGCCCCAGACGCGGTGTGACCGCGTTATCGCTGGCGGTCCAGCTGCTGGTGCCGGGCAGGAAGGAGTCGTAGTCATGCTCGAAACGCTCGAAACGCACACCGCCCAGCAGTTTCAGTCGCTCGGTCAAGGCCACTTGATCCTGTACGAAGGCCGCCCAGGTCTTGAGGTTTTCCTTGTCATGGGTCGTGGTCCGGGTCAGTGCGGGCCGTGCCTGGCCATAGACCGGATCGAAAATATCGATCGGGTAGGCACCGACGGCACCGCTGGAGCGCTGAATAATCGACTTGTAGTCGTAATTCTCATACTCGACCCCGGTCAGCAGCGTGTGGTCGAAGCCAGCGGTGGAAAAATGCCCGGTCAGGTTCAACTGTACGTCGCGATCCGTCCATTCCAGCTTGCGATAGTTGAAGTTGCGACCCAGAGTGCGACCGTCGGCCGCCAGGCCGTTGGCCTCGATGGCATCGCCTTGCAAAGAGCCGTCGAGCATCTGCACGCCGCCGCCCAGCTTCCAGTCGGCGTTCAGGTCGTGGTCGAAGCGCAGTTGCACCATGTTGTTGTCATTGTGCAACTTGCCCACGCTCTTCTCGCCGAAGAAGGTGTCGCGCGACGCGCTGCCCGCCTGGTTGGCGTAACGCGTCAGGCCACGATCCAGCGGAGCATTGTTGCGCATGAAGTCGCCTTCGAAGGTGACGCGTGTTGCGTCATTGACCTGCCAGCTCAAGACCGGTGCTACACCATAACGCTCGGTCTCGACGTGGTCACGGAACGTATCGCCGCCCTCGCCCACGATATTCAGGCGATAGGCAAAACGCCCTTCATCATCCAGCGGCCCGGAGGCATCCAGCGTGCCGCGCTTCATACCCTGATCATTGAGCTGAGTGCCCAGCGTGACCGCTGGCTCGGCCAGCGGCTGCCTGGAGACCACATTGAAGGTGCCGCCCGGATCGCCGCGGCCGTACAGCGTGGTGGCCGGGCCACGCAACACCTCCAGACGCTCGATGGTGTTGGCATCCGGCATGTTCGGATAGCCACGATTGATCGGGAAGCCGTTGCGATAGAACTCGCCTGTCGTGAAGCCGCGCACCGTGAATGTCGTCAGCCCTTGGCCGCCGAAGTTGTTGGCTCGCCCGACACCGCCCGCATAATCAAGAGCGTCCTGCAAACGCGTGGAACCGATGTCCTCTACTGCGTCGCGGGTCACGACGCTGACGGACTGCGGGGTTTCATGCAACGAGGTATCGGTACGCGTGGCGCTGGCGGACCGTGTGGCCCGATAGCCTTCGACCGGTCCTTGCGCCGTTTCAGCACTGGCTGCTCCCTGGATGTCGATGTTCTGCAACTCTATGGAAGGTTGCCCGGCAGCCACCTGATCTGCCCAGGCGGCTTGAGAGATAGCTTGAATGACGCAGAGTGAAACGAGAGTACGACGCATCGACGTGCAGCCCTTGGCAAGAAACCAGGCCTCTTGGGACCCGGCAGGATTTTTCGCGGATAGTACAGATTCTCATTAACATCTGATACAAATTCGCAAAAATATCTTTTACCGATTCCCTTCTCTGGCTTAGCAAATGCAGGGACAAACGGGCAAACTGGCGTTCACTGCACCCGACGAGAGAACCGACAATGCCTCTTTCCAACAAGCCCGCCGACCCGCGTTGCGCTTTGCTGGTGATCGACATGCAGTACGACTTCATGCCCGGCGGGCAACTGGCGGTGGCGGACGGCGACACATTGTTGCCGTTGATCAATCGTCTGGGCGCGCGTTTTGCCCGGGTGATCATCACTCAGGACTGGCACCCTGCCGGGCACGTTTCTTTTGCGTCCAGCCACGCGCAACGTCTGCCGTTCGAGAGCATCAACCTGCCTTACGGGGCGCAAACCCTGTGGCCGGACCATTGCGTGCAAGGCAGTCGCGGCGCTCAGTTGCATGCCGAGCTGGATCTGCCTCACGCACAATTGATCCTGCGCAAGGGCTGCAACGCGCATATCGACAGCTATTCGGCCTTTCTGGAGGCCGACCGCACGACCAGCACCGGGCTGGCAGGGTATTTGAAAGAGCGCGGCATCGACACGGTGTTCGTGGTGGGCCTGGCGCTGGATTTTTGTGTCGCCTGGTCGGCTCAGGATGCGCGCAGCGCAGGTTTCAATACATATGTCATTGAAGACGGCTGTCGTGCCATCGACATGAACGGCTCGCTGGAGCACGCCTGGAAAACCCTGCTGGGCATGGGCGTCGAGCGCGTACAAAGTGCCGATCTGCTGGGCTAGACCGGCGTATTTGCCAACTGGCACAAACATTCTTCGATGCGCCCGGCAACTGGCGAACGACGGCGCACGGCACCTGTCTGAACCATCGGACCGGCATTGCCCGTGCAGGCCCATTCCATCACTGGCGCTGAGGATGTTGTATGGACCACGAAGTAGACGGCAAGACCCCCGGCCTCTCCGCCGAGGAAGAGCGCGAGATTGATGAGAACCAGCCGCCCCGCGCGGCGGTATTGCATGAAACTATCCGTATTCAGGGCGACCACGAGCTGGAGCGCAGCATTGCGGCCCTGTGGTGGTCGGCACTCGCCGCCGGGCTGACCATGGGTCTGTCGCTGATGGCGATGGGGTTGTTCAAGTCACGACTGGAAGGCATACCCGGCAGTCATGTGATCAGCAGCCTGGGGTATTCGGCGGGATTTCTTGCGGTCATCCTGGCGCGTCAGCAATTGTTCACTGAAAACACCATTACTGCCGTGCTGCCCGTCATGAGCAAGCTGAATCTGGCCAACATCGGTCGGTTGTTCCGGCTATGGGGGGTGGTTCTGGCGGGCAATCTGGCGGGAACGCTGCTGGTGGCCTACGTCATGCTCAATCTGCCGATTTTCGATACCAGCACAGACAAGGCGTTTCTGGAGATTGGCCACAAGGTCATGGAAAACGACGTCAGTCAGATGTTCTCCAAGGGCATCGTGTCCGGCTGGATGATCGCGACCATGGTCTGGATGATTGCATCCATGGAAAAGGCCAAGATCGCCATTATCATTCTGATTACCTACCTCATGGCGCTCGGGGATTTCACGCACATTGTCGTGGGCTCGGCCGAAGTGTCTTATCTGGTATTTGCCGGAGAACTGGGCTGGAAAGATTTCTGGTTTACCTTTGCCGGTCCTACACTGGCGGGCAATATCATCGGGGGCAGTTTCATTTTTGCATTGATCAGCCACGCACAGATCCGTAGCGAAAAGGATACGACTGCCAAACTGGAGCGCGATCGTCGTAACAAGGCAGAAAAGAAACGGCTTGAAAAGGAGCAGCAGACGCTCAAGGACGCCGATTCCAGAATGCAGAACGACATATGATCCCCATCATTAAACTTTCTTTCAGAAAGCGCGGCGGCTTTTAAAGGCAGAATGAGTTTTTGAACGCACTTATTCAGGCAGGGACCATGACCCGAATTCTGGCAATCGAAGATGATGCCATCACAGCGAAGGAAATCGTGACCGAACTCAGCAGCCACGGGCTGGAAGTGGACTGGGTGGATAACGGCCGTGACGGTCTGGCGCGTGCAGTGAGTGGCGACTATGACCTTATTACGCTGGACCGCATGCTGCCGGAGATGGATGGTCTGACCATCGTCACCCACCTGCGCGCCCAAGGCATCTCCACGCCGATTCTGATGATCAGCGCGCTCTCCGACGTGGACGAGCGCGTGCGCGGGCTGCGTGCAGGCGGCGACGATTACCTGCCCAAACCCTTTGCTTCCGATGAAATGGCGGCGCGCGTCGAAGTGCTGCTGCGACGCAGCAACCCAGTCAGCGCCGCCAAGACGGTGCTGCAGGTTGCTGATCTGGAACTGAACCTGATCACCCGCGAAGCCTGTCGGGGTGGCGAACCGCTGACCCTGCTGCCGACCGAATTCAAATTGCTGGAATTCCTCATGCGCAACAGTGGACAGATCATCACACGCATGATGATTTTCCAGGAAGTCTGGGGCTACCACTTCGATCCGGGCACCAACCTGATCGATGTACATATCGGTCGTCTGCGCAAGAAGATAGACCAACCTGGCACCGCACAACTGATCCAGACCGTGCGAGGTTCAGGTTATGTTATTGCCGAACCCGTCTAAGGGCTGGCGATCTTCTACAAGCCGATTATTGGCGCTGTACAGCTCCCTGTTCGTCGCCTGGAGTGTGATGCTGCTGGGCGTTCTCTACTGGGAGGTCAACTCTTACCTGGACACCCTCGCCCGCCAGTCACTGACTCACCGCCAGCAATTGTTCTCGCGGTTTGAAGGTCAGGCACTGGTCGATGCGCTGGCCACCAGCATGACGTTCGACACCCGTGCGGTGGATGCCTACGGCCTGTTCGACCAGAACTTCCGTCCGGTGGCAGGCCCCATCACCAGCGTGCCGAAAAACCTGCCCATCGACGGTCAGATCCATGTGTTGACCGACTGCATCGAATCGGATGATCCGGGCCTGCCGCAAGGCAGTTGTGATGCGATAGTCAATCGAACGTCCGACGGCCGCTGGCTGGTACTGGTGCGCGAGAACGGCTCGCTGCTTGCCGTCAGCACGCTGATTCTGCACGCGTTGCTGTGGGGCATCTCGCTGACCATTATTCCAGGGGTCGCTGGCTGGCACCTGTTGCGCCGCCGCCCTTTGCGCCGCATACGCGCCATTCAGGCCAGCGCAGAATCGATCATCGCCGGTGACATGGCGGGTCGGCTGCCGGTATCGAACAGGCGAGACGAGCTGGACATGCTGGCGGTAATCGTCAACGCCATGCTCGACCGCATCGAAAAGCTCATGAACGAGGTCAAGGGCGTTTGCGACAACATCGCCCATGATCTGCGCACCCCCCTGACACGGCTACGTGCCCAGCTCTATCGCATTCAGCAGCAATCAGCACACGACTCGCCCCATGCCACCCAGATTGCCCAGGTCATCAGCGAAGCAGACACGCTGATGGCGCGTTTCCGGGGACTGCTGCGCATTTCGGAGCTGGAAGACCGTCAACGACGCTCGGCGTTCGTCGAGCTGGAGCTGCGGCCACTGCTGCAGGAACTCCATGATTTCTACCTGCCGCTGGCCGAAGAAGACCAGATCACACTGTTGCTGGAACTGCATGACACACTGCCCGCTCTGGTGGGCGACCGCGCCCTGCTGTTTGAGGCGCTGACCAACCTGCTGGGCAATGCGATCAAGTTCACCCCTTCCGGCGGAGTCGTTAAAATCAGCGCCTACCCCGCCAGCGACGGCAGCACGCCGTGCATCGAGGTTCAGGATTCGGGGCCTGGCATCCCCGTCGCCGAGCGCGCAGCGGTCTTCCAGCGCTTCTATCGCAGCGAAACCGGCACCGAGCAGAGCGGCTTCGGCCTTGGTCTGTCGGTCGTAGCCGCTATCGTCAATCTGCATGGCTTTACGCTGCAGATAGGCACCAGCGAATACGGCGGCGCAAGCTTGCTACTGGAATGTCGCACCGTGCATGCCTTGGCGTAGCAGCAAAGCCACTATCCCTCCCCATATAACACCAGCGTGCCTGCTTTTTGACGAGCTTGAAGCGTCTGGACCAGTGGTTTCAGCAGTTTTGATATTAATCTGACGCGGATTGCCAAGCGCCAAATTGTAACAACATGTTACAAAATTAGGGCTTGCTTGACCGTTTCAGCGCGCACAAGTTCCCTCCAATAGTTACGCCTTTCTGGCTGAATAACGCGTTTTTCTCCGACAAATCCCTACATCGGGCAAATGATGATTCCCCTCGTGGGCAGACAAAATGTGAACGGTTAGACATTTTTATGACGTCAGTGTCTTGTCGGTCAGCTGGCGCTGCGCTATCTATACCCGGCAGCCAGGTTCCTGCTGCACCGTTTGCGCTGCACCCAAAATAATAACTCACCGGATTTCGCCATTAACCAGGCGAGGCTTTGACAGGGCTGCCAAAGCAGAGAACGCTGCACTAACTTGTTGGATCAAACATCGGCTGGGAGGCTGTTATGGGCGCACAATCAAAGATTTTAAGCGTGGGCAAGTACAAGGTTTATACCGAGACTTACTGGAAAGGCAGCGACGCCAAAACCATCTTGCTGGTCAACGGTGCGTTATCGACCACCGGCTCTTTCGGACAGACCGTCAAGTACCTGCAACCGCACTACAACCTGGTGTTATTCGACCTGCCGTTTTCGGGGCAATCCCGAGCGCACAACCCGGATGACATGATTGTCAGCAAGGAAGATGAGGTTCATATCCTCCTGCAACTGATCGATCTCTACCAGGTCAATCACCTGCTGTCGGTATCCTGGGGCGGCGTCTCGGCCTTGCTGGCCCTTGCCGAGTGCCCGCCTACCGTGGAGAAGGCAATCATCAGTTCGTTCTCGCCGGTCCTCAACGAGGCCATGCTCGACTACATCGACAACGCTCAGATCTACCTGGCCGCTCGCGAGAAGCGCAAGATCGGTTCGTTGCTTAACGACACGGTGGGCAAGTACCTGCCGCGCCTGTTTAAACTCTATAACTACAAGCACCTGATCAGCCTTGCCGAACACGAATACCGTCAGATCGACTTTCACATCAGCCAGATTCGCACACTAAGCGCCAGCAACTACGTCGAGCGTTTCTCCTCGATCAAGATTCCAGTGCTGTTTATCAACGGTGAAAAAGATGAATACACCACCGTTGAAGATGCGCGCATGTTTTCCAACTACATCGCCAAAAGCAGTTTCAACGTCGTTCCGGACACGGGGCACTTTCTGGACCTGGAAAGCAAGGCAGCATGGCATCACTCGCAGAGAACAGCGCTGACGTTCCTGGGCACCGAAGCCACTCAACAGGTATGGCCCAGCGTCACCGCGATGGCCTGAAACACGCTCGCCTGCGCCTGGAAAGCTCTGTGATCTTTCCGGCGTGACGCTGTGTTTTTCGGGTATTGGCTTCTTTGATCGGGCAGTGCTATCCGTTGATGATTTTTCCCTTTGCAACACTCTTGCGTGGGTACTGCCGTGGTTCCGGAAACCTCCGGCCATTGCACGCCACAAACGTTCGGTCCGGCCTTGTGCCGGGATTCATCTTGCTACTCTCGCTCAGCGCCTGCTCCGCAGGGAAACCCGCGGAAAAGGCGCTGGTGCGAGTCGAGGTGCAGCCAGCTGCCTTGTTGAACCTCTCCAGTTACGTGGCGCTGACAGGCGATATCCAGGCGCGCAAAGTGACTGAGCAGTCGTTTCGTGTGTCGGGCAAGCTGCTCAAACGGTATGTGGATGTCGGGGACCGGGTGCGTGCCGGTCAAGTGCTTGCCAGACTGGACCCGCGAGAACAGCAAACCGAGCTGGCGTCGATCCGGGCCGAACTGGCCATGCGGCAGTCGCGGTTATACCTCGCCGAACGAAACTTTCAGCGTCAGCAATTGCTGCTGCCCAAGGGCTATACCAACCTCAGTGAATACCAGAAGGCACGCGCCGGCCTTGAAAGCGCGCGCGGGGATCTGGCGGCGCTGCAAGCCCGGCTGGCGAGCGCGCTAGAACAGGTCGGTTACACCGAACTGCTGGCAGCAGCGGATGGTGTCATCACCGCACGACATGCCGAAGAAGGCCAGGTGGTCCAGGCTACCACGCCGGTGTTCAGTGTCGCCCATGATGGCAAACGCGAGGCGGTGTTTTCCGCGTACGAAGCGCTGCTGCTACCGAATCAGACCGGTGCCACGGTGACTGTCAGCCCGCTCGATCAGCCTGACACTCAGTTGACTGGCATCATCAGGGAAATCACGCCCATCGTTTCCGCCGCAAGCGGCACGTTGCGAGTGCGTGTGTCGCTGCCGGATGGAACCGTCGTACCGGCACTGGGCTCGGTGGTCAGTGCACGCTTGCAGACCCAGTCGCAGCGGGCGTTCGCCCTGCCCTGGTCGGCGCTGAGTCGCGCGCGGGGTCAACCGGTGGTCTGGGTGGTGGATACTCAGGCCAGGGTCAGACTGACTCGGGTAAACGTACTGCGCTACGAGCAGGGTCAGGTGATCGTTTCCGAGGGACTGTCAGAGGGCGACCGGGTGGTTTCTCGAGGGCTGCAGTTCCTCTACCCAGGGCAGCATGTCGAGGTGGCCGAGCAGGTGCCCGTCGAAACGGCCGTCTCACTGGCGTCATCGGCACCTGCACCATGAACGGCCCGTCCGCAGAACCACGACCGGCATACTCCTTGCGGCTGCTCTGCCTCCTGATCATGGCGCTGCCGGGCTGCGGCGACAAACCGCTCCGCGAACCTGTCGAGCGTCCCGTGCTGTTCACCGAGATTGCCGATCGGCGCAGCGCCCCTTATGCCCGTTTCGCCGGAGTCATCCAGGCACAAACCGGTATCAACGGCATGCAGCCCGGACAGAAAATCCGCATGTCGCGAGAGGCAGGTTTGTGAAGGCGCGCTTCAATCTGTCGGCCTGGGGGCTCAAGCATCGCACGCTGGTCTGGTACATGATGTTCGTTTCACTGCTGATGGGCAGTGGGTCGTTCCTCAATCTGGGCCGCGAGGAAGACCCCTCCTTTGCCATCAAGACCATGGTCATTCAGGCGCGCTGGCCGGGTGCGACGCTGCCCGATACCTTGCAACAGGTCACCGACCGCCTGGAAAAGAAGCTCGAAGAAATCGACGCGCTGGATTACGTGAAAAGCTACACGCTGGCCGGTGAATCGACGCTTTTTGTCTTCCTGAAAAGCGAGACCCGCAGCGCCGACATCCCGGCAGCCTGGTATCAGGTACGCAAGAAGATCAGCGATGTACGCAGCGAACTGCCCAGCGGCATTCAGGGCCCTGCCTTCAACGACGAATTTGGCGACGTGTTCGGCAGTATCTATGCATTCACCGCTGACGGCCTGTCCTTTAGACAGTTGCGCGATTACGTCGAGCAAGTGCGCGCCGATATCCGTAGCGTGCCCAACCTTGGCAAGATCGAGCTGCTGGGTGCCCAGCGCGAAGTCATTTATCTGAACTTCTCCATCCGCAAGCTCGCAGCACTGGGCATCGACCAGCGCCAGGTACTGCAAAGTCTCCAGGCGCAAAATTCGGTGACGCCCGCAGGCGTGATGGAGGCAGGCCCGGAACGTATTGCGGTGCGGGCCAGCGGTCAGTTCAGCAGTGAAAAAGACCTTGAGGCGGTCAACCTGCGTGTTGGCGAGCGATTCTTTCGCCTCAGCGACCTGGCGACCATCGAACGCCGCTACGCTGACCCGCCCTCTTCGCTGTTTCGCTTCAATGGCCAGCCGGCCATCGGTCTTGCGGTGGCCATGAAGCAAGGCGGCAACATTCAGGCATTCGGCACACAATTGCAGCAGCGTATCGACGACCTGACCACCGGGTTGCCGCTGGGCATTGATGTCCACCTGGTGTCCAGTCAGGCCGACGTGGTTGAAAAAGCGATCGGTGGTTTCACTCATGCGCTCTTTGAAGCGATCCTGATCGTGCTGGTCGTGAGCTTCATCAGCCTCGGCATTCGCGCCGGTCTGGTGGTGGCCTGTTCAATTCCGCTGGTTCTGGCCCTGGTCTTCGTGTTCATGGAATACAGCGGCATCACCATGCAGCGCATTTCGCTTGGCGCCCTGATCATTGCGCTGGGTCTGTTGGTGGATGACGCAATGATCACCGTCGAAATGATGGTGACACGGCTGGAGAGCGGCGATTCGTTGCCGCAGGCCGCGACCTTCGCTTATACCTCGACGGCATTTCCGATGCTGACCGGCACGCTGGTCACCGTTGCCGGGTTCGTGCCCATCGGCCTGAACTCCAGCTCCGCAGGTGAGTACGTGTTCACCATGTTCGCGGTGATTGCTGTGGCGCTGCTGCTGTCCTGGCTGGTGGCAGTCCTGTTTGCGCCACTGATTGGCGTGCACATCCTCAAGGCGTCGGCACAACACGCCGCACCGGGGCGCTGGATGCGTGGCTTCAGCCGCTTGCTGGTCAAGGCCCTTGAGCACCGCTGGTGGATAATCGGCATAACCCTGCTGATGTTCATCGGGTCGCTGTTCGCAGGCAGATTGCTGCAGAACCAGTTCTTTCCGGACTCCGACCGCCCGGAAATTCTGGTGGACATTTACATGCCGCAAAACGGCTCCATCGAAGGCACACGCCAGACCATGGATCGCTTTGAAGCAGCGCTCAAGAATGATCCTGATGTGCTGCGCTGGAGTTCTTACGTTGGCAAAGGTGCGGTGCGCTTTTACCTGCCGCTGGATCAGCAACTGAGCAATCCGTTTTACGGACAATTGGTGATCGTCAGTCAGGGTGGCGAAGCGCGTGATCGTTTGATCGAGCGTCTGCGTCAGCGCTTTCGTGACGACTATGTCGGCGTGGGTGGCTACGTCCAGCCATTGAACATGGGGCCGCCGGTGGGCTGGCCGGTGCAATACCGGGTCAGCGGCCCGGACATCGAGCAGGTGCGCAGCCAGGCCATGGCGCTGGCCGCCATTCTCGACGCCAACCCCGCTATCGGCCAGGTCATCTATGACTGGAACGAGCCGGGCAAGGTGTTGAAGATTGATATTGCGCAGGACAAGGTTCGTCAGTTCGGCCTGTCTTCCGAAGACGTGGCGCAAATTCTCAACAGCGTGGTCAGCGGTACAACCATTACCCAGGTGCGCGACAGTACGTATCTGGTCGACGTGATTGCACGCGCAGACAATGACGAGCGCAGCTCGGTGCAGAGCCTTGGTAACCTGCAGATCCCGATACCCAACGGTACGAGCGTGCCACTGATGGCGTTCGCCACGCTCACCTACGAGCAGGAACAGCCACTGGTCTGGCGCCGCGACAGGCTGGCGACCATTACCCTTAAAGCCAGCGTGCTTGGCACATTGCAACCGGCAGCTCTGGTCAGGCAATTGCAGCCTGACGTCGATGCCTTCAGCGCTCGTTTACCGCCGCGTTACTCGGTCGCCACCGGCGGCGCGGTCGAGGCCAGCGCACGCTCGCAAGGGCCCATATTGAAGGTTGTGCCATTGATGCTGCTGTTGGTGGTGAGCTTTTTGATGATCCAGTTGCACAGCGTGAAAAAGCTTCTGCTGGTGGTCAGCGTGGTGCCGCTCGGGCTGATTGGCGTGGTCGCTGCATTACTGATTTCCGGCTATCCGCTGGGCTTTGTCGCGATTCTTGGCGTGCTGGCACTGATCGGGATCATCATCCGCAACTCGGTCATTCTGGTAACGCAGATTGATGAATTCATTGCGGCGGGTGAGAGCGCCTGGACATCGGTGGTCAAGGCCACCGAACATCGCTGCCGCCCCATTCTGCTGACCGCAGCTGCCGCCAGTCTGGGCATGATCCCGATTGCCCGCGAGGTATTCTGGGGCCCGATGGCCATCGCCATGATTGGCGGCATCGGCATCGCCACCCTGCTGACGCTGTTTTTTCTGCCTGCGCTGTACATGGTCAGCTACCGGATCAAGCCGCCTGCGGCCTAGCAGGTCAGATTTCGATTGGCAGAAAATCAAACAATGCCTGTGGGGCCTCGACCAACAACGTGTTCTTGAGCGGATCCGGGCATTCAAGCGCCCGGAACTGCTCGACCACACTGGCGTAGCCGACCTCTTGCTCGTGCTGGGTGTGTGGCCAGTCGCTGCCCCATACCAGCCGGCGCGGACCGAAGCTTTGCAACAGCAGAGGCAATGCAGCACGAGCGAACGCCGCGTTCTGTTCGACACTGCCGCCGAGGCGGTAGATTGCCGAAATTTTCATCCACAACTGACCGCTCAACCCCAGCTCCAGCAATGCCTGGAACGCTGGATCATCGACACCGGAGCGCGAATCGGGCCGACCGAAATGATCGATTACAATCTTGCAACCGAAAGGCAGCAACTGTCGGATCAACCCCGGCAAGTCCGCAACTTCACGGTGCAATTCCACATGCCAGCCCAGCGTCCAGATGTGCTTGAACAACACTTTCCATTCAGGTGCAGCGAAGTCCGGCAGCGCCTTGCCGATCAGATTCAGGCGAATACCGACAATGCCCAACCCGGCCATACGCTGCAAGGCACCCCGACTGAAATCGGTGTCCACCACCGCCACACCGCGTAATCGATCCGGGGCCTGCGCCAGAGCGTCAAGCAGAAACCGGTTATCGGTACCGAGGAAACTGGGCTGTACCAGCACGCCATGGCTCAAGCCATGTTCATGCAGATTGGCCAGGTACGCTTGCACCGTAGCGTCGTAGTCAGGGCTGTAACGTCGTCCCGATGTCAGACTCAGATCCTTGCTGAAGACATGGGCATGAGCATCAATGCCCAGGATTGGCGTACTACAGGAATCGGTCATGGGTTTCGTCTGTAAGTCAGCGCGGTGCCGTAGCACCGCAGGTGAAAGGGTACTCATGCCTGCCGCGCCGTGCCCCCGTCCAGCGGTTCAACAGCGACCGGCGTAGCTTCAAGATTGCGCCCGCGGGTTTCCGGCAGGCACAAAGCAGCCACCATGGCCACGCCGTAGGCAATACCGGCATCGATACCGATGGCGGTGCCCAACGACATCGACTCACTCATGTGGCCCACCAGAAACGGGAACACTGCGGACAATACACGCCCGAAGTTGTAGCAAAAACCAACCCCTGCCCCACGTACGTCCGCCGGGTACAGTTCGTTGAAGAAAGAACCGAGGCTGGCCGGAATGCCAGCGGCGAAGAACCCCAGCGGGAAGCCGAGAAACAGCATTTGCGTGTTGGTCAGCGGCAGCATCAGGTAGCACTGCACAGTGACTACGCAGCACAGCGCGAACAGCATGATGTTCTTGCGTCGGCCAATGCGGTCGATCAACAGGCCGCTGCACACACAGCCGCACCAGAACGCAACGATTATGACGGCCAGGTAGCCACCGGAGCTGAGCACTGACAGGTTGCGCTCGGTCTTGAGAAAGGTCGGCAGCCAGGTCATGACCGCGTGATAACCGCCGTGAGCACCCAGGCCCAGCAAGCCGCCGAGCAAAGTGACACGCAGCAGCTCGGGACGAAAGATTCCGGCCATCGACTTGAAGAAGTTGCCCTTTGGCGCAGCGCTTTTCTGCATGCGCTGGAAGCTGTCCGGCTCTTCGACGTTGCGTCGCACCCAGATAATCATCAATGCGGGCAGCAGACCGACGAAGAACATCACCCGCCAGGCAATATCCTCCGGCACAAACGAATAAATCAGGGTGAACAGCACCACCGCCAGTCCCCAGCCAACGGCCCAGGCGCTTTGCACCGTCGCCATGACCTTGCCGCGATAGCGGGACTGGATCGTCTCGGCCATCAATACCGCGCCCGCCGCCCACTCACCGCCGATGCCAAAGCCCTGCAGCGCCTTGACGATCAGCAACTGATTGAAACCGGTCACAAAGGCAGACAGAAAGGTGAAGAAGGAAAACCACAGGATCATCCATTGCAGCGTACGGACCCGGCCATAACGGTCGGACAAGGTTCCGCCCACCCAGCCACCCAAGGCAGACGTCACCAGCGTCACCGCGCTGATCAATCCGGCATCGCCTTTACTCAGGGCAAAGGCAGCGATCAGGGCAGGAATGGCCAGACCGAACATCTGCACTTCCAGGGCGTCCAGCGACCAGCCGCCAAAACAGGCCCAGAAGGTCTTGCGCTCTTTGGGGGTGACTTCGCGATACCAGTTGAACATGGCTTCCTATCCTTATCAGCGTTGAATGAATCGAGGTGATTGCAGCGCGATCAGCGAATTTCCACGCTATAGCGGAAATGGCTGGCATGACCACGCGAACGTCGCCACTCCAGTGGTTCACCGGCGTAATTGCGCGCCAGACGCTCGATGACAACGACCGGGCTGTCAGCCGATATCTGCAGCAACCGGCCATATACCTCGTTGACCGCTTCGGCGGTCAGGCTCTCTTGCGCATAGGCCACAACCTGGCCGCAGACGTCTTCATAGATCGGATAGAGCAATGGACCCTGAGTATCGAGGTCCAGATCCAGCAGAGCCTGGAACCGAACCCGTGGCAGCCAGATTTCTTCGGCCAGCACCGGCTGGCTGTCCAGCAATCGAAGACGGATCATGCGAATGACCGGCGCGCCAGCAATCAGGCCCAGTGCCTGGCTGACCGATGAAGGCGCAGCCACAGGCTCGATCGACAAAATCCGGCTCTCCGGCACGCGGCGTTCGCCCGCTTCGGTCTGAAAACGGAAAAAGCGGAACAACGAGGACTGAAACTGCGCACGACGAATGAACGTGCCACGCCCCTGCTGGCGTTCCAGGATGTTGTCGCTGACCAGCAGATCAATGGCCTTGCGCACGGTGCCTGTGGACAGGCAATACTCGGCGGAAAGTGCCGCCTCGGTAGGGATGGCTTCTCCCGGCCGCCAACGATTATTGGCAATCTGTTCAGCCAGGCTATCGCGCAAGCGCTGATAAAGCGGTAAACGTTCGTCGCTGGAGAGCTTGTTCATTGTTGTAGTTATCCAGTCATATATATGAATTTCCGAAAAGAGTATTCCTCTGCAGCAAGCGCACGTCAATAGGAGCGAACGTCCTGATAGCCAGCGGATGCTGCTCATCATTATTTCCGGAAATATCCTGTATCAACTCGCGGCACCTACTTAATCCGTGGCAAAACCGTTAGCCTGCTTGCCATCAGTCAAAACCCGCCTGCCACATGCGCTTCGCGTTTGTCAGGCATACGTTCAAGCGAGACTCTTCATGCCCCACCCGTCCCGATCCACGCATAACGCTGTGGCCATGACCCCGGCCATGGTCATGCTGTTCGCCTTCTGCTGCGGCGCAATTGTGGCCAACATTTACTACGCGCAGCCGATCATCGAGCTGATTGCACCGGACATCGGGCTGTCGAGCACGGCGGCCAGCCTGATCGTTTCGTTGACGCAGATCGGTTATGCGTTGGGGCTGTTCTTTCTGGTGCCACTGGGCGATCTGCTGGAAAACCGCAGATTGATGCTGGTAACGACTGCTGTGGCCGTTCTCAGTCTGTTGGGTGCCGCGTTTGCCGAACAGCCGAATCTGTTTCTGCTGGTGTCGCTGCTGGTGGGTTTCAGTTCAGTGTCGGTGCAGATGCTGATCCCGCTGGCCGCGCATCTGGCTCCGGAAGAATCCCGTGGCCGGGTGGTGGGCGGCATCATGGGTGGATTGCTGCTGGGGATTCTGCTGGCGCGACCGATTGCCAGTCTGGTGGCTGACCATTTCGGCTGGCGGGCCGTGTTCGGCTCGGCGGCTGTGGTGATGATCGGCATCAGTGTGGTGCTGGCAACCACCATGCCCAGACGTGTTCCGGATCATCGCGCATCCTACGGCCAGTTGCTGTTCTCGCTCTGGACACTGTTGCGTACCCAGCCGGTGCTGCGCCAGCGTGCCTTCTATCAAGCGTGCATGTTCGCGACCTTCAGCCTGTTCTGGACCGCCGTCCCCCTGGAACTGTCACGCAATCACGGCCTGTCGCAAAGCCAGATCGCGATCTTTGCCCTGATCGGCGCAATTGGTGCAATTGCGGCCCCCATCAGCGGCCGTCTGGCAGATGCCGGCCACACTCGCATCGCGTCTTTGGGTGCACTTCTGTTCGGGGCATTGAGCTTTCTTCCGGGTCTTGTTCACCCTGTCTACAGCGTGACAGGCCTGGCGGTAACGGGCGTGGTGCTGGATTTCTGCGTGCAGACCAGCATGGTGTTGGGCCAGCGCACCGTCTATGCACTGGATGCCGCAAGCCGTAGCCGGCTCAACGCGCTGTACATGACCAGCATTTTCATCGGCGGCGCGATTGGCTCGGCAGTCGCCAGCCCTTTGTTTGATCATGGTGGCTGGACCTGGGTGCTGATCGCAGGTACGGCGCTGCCACTGACTGCCTTGCTGGCGCTGCTCAGGGATCGATCCAGGCAGAATACCTAAACCCTGCACTTTGTAACTGATTTGCAGGATAATGCCGCGGCGATGGCATGGCCCATCGCCCTTCCAGCTCTCTCGCACCTCAAGGCTCGCGTATCCGGCACCTCTGGATCTGCGCGATTGAACACGGATTGTACAGACGCCTCATCCCAAGGCCCCGAATCCGCCGATACTGCTTTTCAAGCGCATCGGCACGCACTTGCGCAACCCGAACAAGGCAAAACAGCAATGGACGCAGCACCACGAACAAGCAAAATTTCCGCGATTTTCGCCAGGATATCACTCGGCATCAGCGGCATGATCGGGGTTATCTGGAGCATCTTCACCTACCTTTTCCCGGACCCGGCCGTTCTCGGCCTCAGTATTGACTTCATCAACTGGAAGACACTGGTCATTATCGTCGGCACCGGTATGGTGATAAGCGGGCTGTACATCGCAATCATGGCCAGAAAGCTTCCATCGCCGCTCAAGCTCGGCGTCTGGCTGGCACTGGCACTGTTTCTCTGCGCGGTGTTCTTCAAACTGGGCGGCGAATACGCTAAACCTTCCGTCGATTTCGCCCGCGGTCAAACGCTGTTCACCGAGAATGAAAGCGCCAACCTGTTCGGCAAACGCTCCGAGACCGTCGACAACGTGAGTATGGAGTTGCTGGGTTGTGACCAGAATGGCCAGTCGCCTACCTGCATGCTGGAGCTGACCAACAAGAGTGCAGACCGCGACTTCCGCTTCCTGAACCCGATCAGCCTGTTCGAAGAAACCGGCGGCGCGCTGGGCCTTTCGCAACTGCGTGTCGGCGATGCGAAATACGACCGCTGGGACAGCTTCCAGTTGATCCGTAACGTCCCTACCCGCGTGACGCTGATCTTTGAAGCAGCCAAGGGCCGGGTCAAGCAATCACCCGCCTTGAAGCTGAGCTTCCGTGATCGCGAGAACAAGGACAACGTGCTCAAGTTCAACGAGGTCAAGGTCAATTAAGTAGCAAAGAAGGTGCGTCGTCTTCTTGGGTATGACGACGCACGTATTCGCTACCGGACTGACTGTTGCAGCCAGTTCGCCAGGTCAATGACCTCGGCTTCATTGATGCTGTGGCCCAGCCCTTCATAGGCATGAAATTGCGGTGTCAGGCCGAGCGACTTCAGCGTGGCTTCGGCTTGCGGGCCACTGGCATAGGCTACCTGGCGATCCTGCATCCCGTGACCGATGAAGACTTTCAGGCGTTTGAGGTCATCAGAGGCTTTGACCTCGGACTGCACCACCGGCAACAACCGCCCGCTCAACGCCGCAATCCCCCCCACCAGCTTCGGCTGACGCAGGGCGACTTCGTAGCTCATCATCGCGCCCTGGCTGAAACCGACCAGAAACACCTTGCCCGGCTGCGTGCGGAACTTGCCGGTGGCCTGGGTGATGAACGCGCTCAATTGCTTGCCGCTGCTCTTGAGGTCTTCGGTCACGCCATCGTAGTCAGGCACGCCCGGCTTCTGGGTGAACCACTTGTAACTGTCCGCGCGCAATTCCATTGGAGCCTGCACCGACAGGTAGTTGTAATCGGCCGGAAGGTGTTCCCTGAGTCCGAACAAGTCAGCGGCGTTACTGCCGTAGCCATGAATGAAGATCACCAACGGCCGGTTCGGGGTGTCGACATCGACTTGTGCCAGGTAATCCAGCGGCAGGTCGGTGTGCAAGGTGTCCTGCGCCTGCGCCATTGCGGTAAAGGCAAACAGCAAGGCAGCGAAAATTTTCAGCATCGGTTCATGACCTCTGTTTGACGCTGCCCGCAGGCAGCGCCGTGAGTGGGCGTGGAAGCAGAAACTGACACAGCCTCAGTTCTGCATGCTGGTCCGCGAAACTTCCGGCTTGATCAACTGCATCTGCTGACGGTAGTCATCCGTCACCTGACGTGCCTGGCTGCTGCTGGTGATGACTCGTGGCGTGATCAGCACGATCAGCTCGGTACGGCCCTTGGACTTGCTGGTACTGCCGAACAGCCACCTCAAGCCCGGGATGCGTCCCAGATACGGCACAGCGTTGACCGTCTCGGCGTTATCCTGCTTGATCAAGCCGCCCAGCAGCACTGTCTGGCCACTCTGCGCAGCCACTTGCGTGGCGACCGAGCGGGTAGAAATACGCGGATTACCGTTGGCATCGTTGGTAGTGGAATTGGTATCGGCACTACTGACCTGCTGCTGGATGTCCATGTACACCAGGCCGCCTGGATTGATGCGCGGCACCACGTCGAGAATCACACCGGTCTGCACATATTCGACGCTGCTCAGCGTGGTGTTCGAGACGTTGGTGTTGACGGTGGTCTGGCTGATCGGAATGTTATCGCCGACCTGAATCTGCGCCTGCTGGTTATTCATCACCACCAGCGAGGGTGCCGAAAGGACCTGAGTGCGGCCATTGGTTTCCAGCGCACGCAAGGCGACCTGCAGATTGTTGCTGACGAAGGAATAGAAGAACGCATCGGTAGAAGCCAAAGCAGCGCCGCCGGTCCCGATCGCACCCTGACTGCCTGCGGTATTGGTAACGTTGCCGGTGGTACCCGAGTTACCCGCCAGGCGTCCCAGATACCACTGCACGCCCATGTCCAGCTCGCCGGTCAGCGAGACTTCCAGAATGCGTGTCTCGATTTGTACCTGCAGTGGCGGGTTGTCGAGGCGTTTGATCGCCGACTCAATCTCCTTCCACTGTGCCGGACGGGTGCGCACCAGCAACTGGTTGCTGCTCTTCTGCGCGGTAATGCGGGTGCTGGCGTCCAGAGACTTGCTGCCGCCGTTCGCGCCACCACCCTCCTGGCTCGCCGAATCCGATTCACCGCCGCTCTGATCGTCGCCCTCTGACTCGCTGTCGCCGCTGTTCTGATTGTTGTTCATGCCCTGGCTGTTGCCAAAGCCGCCGCCATTGCTCATGCCACCGCCGCTGCTGCCCAGGCCGTTGGAACTGCTCATGCCGCCGACACCGCTGCCGCCATTGGAGTTGAGCGATGACAAGGTGGTGGTGCGCAGCCCCGGCGCAACCTTGGCTGCCGAGTCTTCCTTGATGGCACCCGACCCGTAGATCTGCCGCAGGTATTTGGCCAGATCGGTGGCTTTCATGTTGCGCACGTCGTACACGTACATCTGCGGCTCGTTGCCGCCGCCCTCATCAATGGTATGAATCCACTCGCCGACTTCGCGCAGGTATTCAGGCTGCGACGAAATCGCCACCACCGAATTGGTCCGTTCGATCGGCAGGAAACGCACCATGCCCGCGAGCGGCATGCCGCTTTCGGGGCCGAACATTTTCTGCAACTCGGGCATCAACTCGCCGACCGAGGCACGTTGCAGGCCGAATACACCGACCGACATGCCCTTGAGCCAGTCCACATCGAAGGTGTCGATGGTGTCCTGATAATTGGCCAGCTCTTCCGGCGTGCCTGCCAGGCTGAGCACGTTGCGCGCCGGATCAACCAGCAGGAAGGCGTTTTCACGGGCGAACGGTTTGAGCAGCTTCTGCATTTCGGTTGCCGAAATGTAGCGCAATGGAAACAACCGCGCGGACATGCCCGCCGAAGGCTGCGCCACCGGCATTTCCGGGACCAGCTTGCCGGCGACCGCCTGATTCGACGGCAGGATCACGTAACGGTTGCCCTGCTTGATCATGGCGTTGTCGGTCCAGGACAGCAGCGTTTCGAGAATCGACAACGCTTGCTGCTTGTTGACCGGCTTGGAGGTCGAGAAGCTGACATCGCCTTTCACGCCTTGGGCAATGCTGTAATTCTCGTGCAGCAGGTCGCCCATGATGCTGTTGATCACCGCCTGAATCGGCTGGTTGGTGAAGTTGAATACGATATCGCCGGTCTCCCCCGGACGCGCTGCCGGAGCAGCTGCGGGCTGGCGGATGAAACGCTGGTTGCCTTTGATGATCTGCCGCTGCGGCGAGCTCGCCGGTTGCTGTGAAGGGGGCTCGACTGGCGGTCGTTCGCTGCGCGGGTCAACCGGCGGGCGTTGTGAACCGGTTCCCTGGAGCGCTTCCTGCAGCATGCCATTGTCGGGATCGAGAGTGTCGGGCTTTGACGCGCAGCCGCCGAGGGCGACGGCGGTAGCCAGGCAAAGCAAAGGTGTGCGCAAGGTAGCGATGGCAGGAACTCCAGAAAAGGTACCCATCACAGGGTGGAATCGTTGGTTAAGGTAATCGGCGGTGTACTCGACGGCGGCGGCAGGCGCAGCGCGGGCAGGCGCAGCACTTGCGTACGGCCATCGAGTTGAAAGGTGGCCTGGGTAGGCTCCAGACGGTCCAGCGTCCAGCCATTGGGCAAGCGATCGCCCTGACGGATTTTCAACGCCGGACCGCTGGCTTGTTTAATCAGTGCGACACGTAGCGAGCCGTCCATGATCACCCCGGTCAAGGTCAGGCCGGCCAGGCTGGTGGCCGGCGCATCGGCTTTGCGAACAGCCATGTCCGGGCTGCGGTCAGGACTGAACAACGGCGTTTTCCAGGTATTGGCCAGACTTTCCAGGGTCGCCGACGGCGCATTGTGGGTCTGCGCTTTCTGATCGATCGGGTTGCGCGGCGCCTGCTCCGGCAGCCAGTCGGGCGAGTGCGCAGCGCCGCTGAAAATCAGGGCGATCAGCCCGGCCAGCAGCGCGGCCAAAGCCAGCAGCGACCACTCCAGCGGACGTAATGAACCCGTCATTGCTCACCCTCCCCGGCACTGGCCGGTTGCAGGTAGCCGCGCACCAGCAGATGCACCACCAGTTTGCCGGCAGCACCGCTCGCTGGAGCATTAGCGTCGCGACGCATACTCATCTCGTCAATGAACAGAAACGGCCGCTGGTACTCCAGCGCATGCAGGATGGCCGTCAGCGGTTCGATGGCGCAGTTCAGGGTCAGGCTGACCTTGACCTGCCGATACGGCTCGGCGCTGTCCTGCTCCGGCGTGATCGGCATGCGCTGGGTCAGCTCGCAGCCGCCCCCCGTGCTGGCCTGGCTGCTGATCAGGTCGGCAATACGCTGCATCAGATCGGCGGCAACGGCGCTCGGATCTTCGCCGGGCAGCAAACTGGTGCTGCTGGCCGGATCGCGGCGGGCCTGTTCCAGTTGCTCGCGCAAAGAATCGCCCTGCTGCAACAGGCCGGCGTAACGCTGCTGTTGCTCGCGCAACTGGTCGGTCTGCTCATTGATGTCACGCAAGGGGCCGGCGAACCAACTGTCGATCAACAGCCAGTAAGCCACGCAGAGCACCAGCGCAAGAATCATCAGGGCAGCGCCCCGCCGCTCACGGCTGGTCAGTGGACGGCGCATCGGCGTTCTCCTGATGCTGGTTCTGGTGCAAATGCGCACGCAGAGAATACTGATCCTTGCCGGTCTTGGTGTCGGGCTGAATCACGCCTTGAAATTGCGCATTGTCCAGACTGTGACAATCCTTGACCCGGCCGATCAGTGCGCTGGCCTTGGCGCTTTGCCCGGAAAACGCGACCTCGGCGCTGTCGCTGATTTCCAGATGCTCGATCCAGGTGTCAGAGGGCAGGCAGGCGGTCAATTCGCTGAGCAGTGCCGACAGCGGCGGTTGCGCAGCCTTGCGGCGTATCAGGTAATTGGCTGCACCCAACGTGTTGGTCAATTGCTGACGCAGCTGTTGAATCTCACCCACCTGGGCCTTCTGCGCCTGGACACTGGCCTGCATGTCATCGAGCAGGCTCTGGCGGTCATTCAGCCACAGCAGCATGGCGCTCAGCAGGAGGCCGGCGCACAGCCAGATCAGCCAGCGTTGCAGACGATGACCGGAGCGTGATTGTTGCGGACGCAGTGGCATCGGCAACAGGTCGATGCCCACGCGCTGCCCGCCAGTACCCATCCCGGCATTACCCGTGTCAGTGACAACATCCACCGCATCGGGACGCAAACCGCGCTCGGCGCACTCACTGAGTATCGCGTCCAGCCGCTCACGCAATATCGCCACCAGTGTGACCTGCACAAAGCTGGCGCTGCGACTGTCCTGACGGGCCACAAAATACAACTGGCCAGCGTCGAACGGCGTGAAGCGGTCCAGCTCGTAACCGACGACAGTCGACAGATTGCGCGCCGCGGCAGCCGGCAGTTGCAGGGGCTGCACCAGCACCGCCGACGCTGGCAGCAACAATACACGTCGTGCCTGAGGCGATGCATCGGGCAGCGGCTCGACCAGCGGCCAGACGTGCGCCTGCTCCAAGGTCTCGCGGCCCAGCCAGCGACGCACACGCGGCGGCAGGCAGGCGCGAAGCTCCGCGACCCACCATTGCCAACCCTGTTGCGCCGGACTGCCACGCCACTGCCGGGCGACCTGTTCGCGTAACGCGTAGACAGGCGCCAGACGTGCAGAAACTGATGAATTCATTCTTGCCAACGCAACACCCTGTAGGGTTGTGCGCCTCCCTCCGATGGGCTCAATAAAACAGTGGTTTGTAACAGGGCAGCCACGCCGCCCGGTTGTTCTGCGCGGCTGTCGATAGCCAGCACTTCGCCCGGATCGGCCCCGACCGCACTCTGGTTCGGCAGGTTCAAGGCTCGGCGCAGCAATGGCGAAGCAAACGCAGGGTCGGGCCGGTCCAGGCCGCTCCATAATGTTATTTCCGGTAAAAGCCGCGCATACAGCGCCTGACTCATACCCGGCAACTGACGTACTTCCTCGACCACACGCAACGGTGACTGACCACCATTGCGCTGTGCCTCCAGCACCTGAGCGATACCGCTGGCCTGATTCCTGGCCGCGCCACAGGCCTGCAACAGACGCGATATATCGGCAACCGGCGCACTATTGAGGTCCAGCTTGCCTCGCTCGCTCCTGATGCTGACGAGCAATTGCGTATCGTCCATACGTAACGAGACCAGACGCCCGTCGGCAATCCAGCGTTTGCGCTGTGCAGGATCGAGCAAGCCCTGCACAGCCATATTCATGCCAGCTTCAGCCACCATCAGTGCCTGAGTATTCTGCCGCAGCCAGAGTGCCTGTCGGCTTTCCAGCTGCACCCACCCGGCCAGCCCACCGAGCAAAAGACTCAGCAACGCCAGCACCCATAGCACCACCAGCAGCGCCACACCCCGCTGTTGTCGACCGGCCTCATTCATTCGCCACCCGCCCCACCGGACAGGTCCAGACGCAAAGCCACCACCTCGGGCACCCACTTCACTGCCCCGCTGGTGGCCAGATCAATCCGTACCGCACCGGGCAAACGATTCGGCCAAGGCCATTCAGCCATCCAGCCCGTCGGTTTACCCTTGGGGGTCAGCCCGCGATAACTGAACGTCAGTGACTCAACGTTTTGCAACAACACCTGGGGCTCACCCCACGGCTTCAGGGCAACGCCATTTGCGCCAGACTGAACCTGAGCAAAAGACACTTGCAGCGACCGATGGCCCTGCGGCCCTCGAAGCTCCAGGCTGTGCACCTGTATGCCACCGCCCAGTTCGCCCGGCAGCGTGGCGACAAAGCGCAACTGCTGAGCCGAACCTTCAAAGAAACCGCTGTTGACATCGTCTTCAGCAGAGGTGTCCAGCGGCAGCGCCTGACCGATCGAGCTACGCAGAAACGCCTGCGCGGCGCGGATTTCGTCCAGGTTCACGGTGTAGCGCTCGGCCTTGAGCACGGCGCGGTTGGCCCCCAGCAACGCCCCGCCAACCAGCACCAGCAGCACGCCCAGCAGGCTGATGACCAACAGCACTTCAAGCAGCGTGAAACCACGCTGGGCAGGTTTCATGACCCGGCTCCGCTAACAGCACCGCGCAACTTGAGCGTACTGAACTGCGCCTTGCGCTGATGCTCAGTCAGCACCAGATCGAGGCGAAACATCCTCGCCTCACCATTGCTGCCCGACAGTTGACGAATATCCAGGGTCCAGACGATGCCTGCGAGTGTTCCCTGACGCGTACCATTTTCCAGCGGGCCGGCACTTTCCTGATCCATAATCGTGCGTGCCGCATGGCTAAGCCGGTCACTGCGCGACACCTGCTGCAGGGAGCGGGCACTCTGCCCGAACGCTACCAGCAGAACACCGCTGCACACTGCCATGACGGTCAATGCAGCAAGCATCTCCAGCAGGGTGAACCCCGACTGCGATGTTTTCATTAAAGCGACCGAACCTGGACGCTGCCGGTCAGCCAGCCAATATCAATACGCCATCTTCGATCCCCGTCAGCGACCATAACGTTGCCGCCACTGGAGCCGCCGTCCGGGTAAAACTCCACGGAGGAGCCAAGATCCGAGGCGGTCTGCATGGTCACCCGCAGGTTTTCAGGCCAGTGCATTTCGCGCTTGCCAGGCGCCTTGAACGTCGCCTTGCGCAGATTGAACTCAGTGCGCGCGGGCTGGCCAGTGACGATGGCGCGCACCCTCGTTGCCCTTAGCGCCTCGACCATGTCGCCGACCGCGCGTCGCTCGCTGGCGGTACTCAAACCCTGTTGCAGACCGAAACCCACCAGACCGACAGCAATGCTCATCAACACCAGCACTACCAGCATTTCCATGAGGGTAAAACCCCGGCTTGCAACAGGCGTTCTCATGCCGACCGTTACTCCCAGTTGCCCAGGTCAGCGCTATACCCTTCGCCGCCCGGCTGGCCGTCCTGACCATAGAAGATAAGGTCGAAGCTGCCGTGCTGACCGGGGAAGCGGTAACCGAACGCATGGCCGAACGGGTCTTTAAGGTCCGAAGGCTTGGCGTAAGGCCCATTCCAGTTCGAGGCGTTGCCCGGTTTTTCGGTCAATTGCTGCAAGGTCTTGGGCGGCGAACCAACATCCAGTGCGTAGCTTTCGATCTTCATCCCCAGGCTGGCCAACTGCGCCTTGCCTGCACCATATTTGCCCTTGTCGACGTTACCGCCCACCTGGCGCACGACGATGGTCGCAACAATACCCAGCAATACGATGACCGCGAGCATTTCCAGCAAAGTGAAACCGCCCTGTCGGCGTGCGGGTGTGAAGCGTGTACGGCTAAAAGTCATCGGAAAGGTTTCCTCGTTCATGAATTCAGATATTGCTGGTCAGGCTCATCAGCGGCAGCATGATGGCCAGCATGATCACCGCGACCATGCCTGCCATCACCACGGTCAGCGCCGGGACCAGCGCCGCCAGCATGCGATCGATACCGCGCTTGGCTTCGACGTCGAACACATCGGCGACTTTCATCAGCATGGTGTCCAGTTCGCCAGCCTGTTCGCCGACCTCAATCATTTGCAGCGCCAGATCCGGCAGCAGCGGCTGCGCACCGAACGCGCTGGCCAGCGTGCCACCGCCCTTGACCGACTCGGCCGCCTGCTCCACCTGCGCCTGCAAGGCACGGTTGGTGCACACTTGGCGGGCGATCACCAAGGCCTGCAACAAGGCCACTCCATTGATCAGAAGCGTGCCGAGGGTGCGGGTCAGACGCGCGGCCTCGATGCGCTGCAATAAAGGACCGATCACCCGGATGCCGAGCAACCGTCGGTCACGCCGCTCACGGCGCTGCGGATCGCGCATGCGAATGGTCATCCCCCAGATCAACGCAATCACGCCAGCCAGAACGGCCAGGCCGTAGTCACTCAAAAATTGCCCCAGGTTGAGAATGACCTCGGTGATCAACGGGATCGGCACGCCGAGATCCTTGAAGATCGGTACGAATTGCGGCACCACATAAGCCAGCAACAGGGCAAGCGAGCCCAGTACACCAACCACCAGAAAGGCCGGGTAGATCAATGCGTTGATCACCTCGCCGCGCAACAACTGACTGCGTTCCAGATAATCGCTCAATTGGCGCAGGGTGCTTTCCAGCGCGCCACCCGCTTCACCGGCGCGGACCATGCTTATATAGAGCGGCGAAAACTGACTGCCCTCTTCCTCAAGCGCAACGGACAGCGGCTTGCCAGCCTTGACCTGTTCGCGAATGCGTTCGATCAATGCCCTGGTCTGTGGTTGTCCAGGCTGTTTGAGCAGAATTCCAAGAGATCGTTCCAACGGTTGCCCGGCACCGAGCAAGGTAGCGAGTTGCTGAGTGAAACTGACCAGGGCTGCGCCATTGAGCAAACCGCTACCCAGCGCACGGCGCAAACCGCCCAGACCGGCAGCATCGACCTGCAGAACCATGAGGCCACGTTTCTGCAGCGCAGCGATGGCAGCCTCCTGATCCCGAGCTTCCAGCGTGCCGTTCTGCGCGGCGCCCTGAGCGTCCAGCGCGCGGTACTTGAACAGGCTCACGTGCCTTCGCCTCGGGTCACACGCAACACTTCTTCCAGCGAGGTCACCCCGGCCACGGCCTGACGCAGCCCTTCTTCATGCAGCGTGCGCAACCCGCCGCGCCGGGCCGCCTCTTCCAGCGTCGAAGCATCGGCGTGGCGCATCAACAGGCTGCGCAGCTCTTCGTTCATCACCAACAGTTCGGTAATTGCACTGCGCCCGCGATACCCGCCACCGGGTGCGTCGGCACGCGGGCGATACAGACGAATCGGGCGCTCGTCAGTGAACCGCTCCAGCCCGTGCTCGGCAATCAACTCCGGCGGCGCATCGAAGGCTTCCCGCGTCGCCGGATCAAGACGGCGGACCAGACGCTGGGCCAGGATGCCGTTGACGGTCGAAGCGATAAGGTAGCTCTCGACACCCATGTCCAGCAGACGGGTAATACTTGCCGCCGCACTGTTGGTGTGCAGCGTCGAGAGCACCAGGTGACCGGTCAACGAGGACTGAATGGCGATGCGGCAGGTTTCCAGGTCGCGCATCTCGCCGATCATGATGACATCCGGGTCCTGACGCACGATGGAGCGCAGTGCCCCGGCGAAGTCCAGGCCGATGGCAGGCTTGACCTGAATCTGGTTGATGCCTTCAAGCTGATACTCGACCGGGTCTTCGACGGTAATGATCTTGCGCTCGGCGGTATTGAGCCGTGACAGCGCGGTATAAAGAGTGGTGGTCTTGCCGGAGCCGGTCGGCCCGGTGACCAGCAGAATGCCGTGCGGACGCTCCAGCACATCAAGAAATTCATCGAGCCGCTCGCCGTCGAAACCCAGGCTGGGGAAGTCGAAATTGATGGTCTGCCGGTCCAGCAGACGCATGACCACCGATTCGCCGAAACTGGTCGGCACCGTAGACACCCGCAAATCCAGTTCCTTGCCCTGAATACGCAGCATGATCCGGCCATCCTGCGGCAAGCGACGCTCGGCGATATCCAGCCGCGCCATGATCTTCACGCGCGAAATGACCGCGGCCGAAGAACTGGACGGTGGCGCTTCAGCCTCATGCAACACGCCGTCGATGCGATAACGCACCTTCAACTGACTTTCGAAAGGCTCGATATGAATGTCCGATGCACGCTGTTCGACCGCGCGCTGCAGGATCAGGTTGACCAGGCGAATAACCGGCGCTTCGGAGGCCAGGTCCTTCAGGTGCTCGATATCTTCCAGCGAGCCTCCCTCTTCGTCCAGATTCTCGATCAGGGTGCCCATCGCCGAGCGGCCCTGCCCGTAATATCGCTCGATGAGGGTCTCGACTTCATTGCGCGGCCCGATGGACAGCCGCACCGGCACTTCGCAGGCGTATGCGATGGCCTGGAACGGGTACAGCGTGCCTGGGTTGGCGCTGAGCACTTGCAGCCCTTGGTCGCTCCAGCCTACCGGCACGACTTGATAGTGGCGCATGAAGCGCTCGGTCAACGGTGGCAACGGATCCAGCAGCGGCGGCACCGCGTCAGCGAGCAACAGAGGTGCCTGTAACAATGCAGCCCATGCACGGGCCAGTTCAAATTCGGAAACCAGCCCCAGACGAGTCAGCAGCCCGAGCAACTCGGTGCCTTCGGACTCCTGCTGCAAACGCTGCGCCCGCTCCAGATCGGCCATTTTCAGACCAGCGTGTTCCGTCAGCCAGGCGCAAACCTGCGCGGCATCCGGAATCAGGAGGCGGGAAACATCAACGGGGACTGGCGACATGAATGAGGGCATTTTGCTACTTCGGAGGGACATGTTACAGCACTCTCCGTTTGGAGAGCGCTGTGTTCAAAGGCTTCAAACGATCAGTTTGACTGCTTTTGAGGGGTTGCGTTCTGTGGACGACCGCCTTTTGTCGTCTCGGCCTTCTGGTTTTGCGCCTTCTGCGCTGCCTTGGCGTCCTGGGTCTGGGTCATGACCGTCGAATCGCTTGCACCGGATGTTGCATCGTCATCGGTCGCTTCGGCGGCAACTACCGCACCACTAAGGGCCAGACCCAGAACAACACCAGCACTGATTACAGAGAATTTCATCGTAGTTAACTCCACAGAAAAAAGAGGTGATTTCTGCAACAGGCAGAAATCGGATAAAGACCGGGCAAGAAGTAGCGTACAGCACGCATCGCAACTTGCGAGCTGTCTTTCTTCGTCCTGAAAAATCTTAAACCCATCGATCAGTAGGTTTAACAAGAGTTCCTCAATTGTAAAGAAAAAATACGAAATCAAAGAAAAATACGCTTTTATTTGACATTTATGCCTTGTTTTATACTTAATTGTAACGGTTTTGAGATTCAAAGTGCCACCATGTAGTGTCCAAATGATGGCACTTGCCAAGTAAAATACATAATAAATAAAACACAAATACAGAACTTAAATAGTCATAAATCGCGCCCTGATTAGAGGGAGAAAAACGCGATCACGGGCAACCATTGCCTGTAAAAAACAGCACGCCATGAATGGCAAATAAAGATGAGTTAGTCCTGCGCATGTGCGCAGGCAACCTGTTAATTGAAACGTAGTTGGAGAGCAATATGAACAAGCGAAAGATGATAGGCGCGCACTCGGCGCTGGCCTTGCTGGCATTGGCAGTTTCCCAGGTGCACGCCGCTGACCCTACTGTGCAACAAGGCCGCGAAGACCGCGCTGAAAAAGCCGCGCAGAAAACCCTGGCCAAGATGACCATGGAAGAAAAGCTGGCCTACATCGGCGGCACTGGCGGCTGGGATGTCAAGCCGCTGACCAACTACGGCGTTCCACAAATTCACGGTGCCGATGGCGGCGTGGGCGTGCGCTACACCAGCGAAGGCAACGATCAGGGTGTTGTCTACCCGTCCGGCCCTAACCTGGCCGCGACCTTCAACCCGCGTCGTGCCATCGACCTCGGCCGTGCGCTGGGCTATGACACTGCCGTCGGCGGCTACCAGTTCATCACTGGCCCCGGCGTCAACCTGTATCGCATGCCGTACGGCGGCCGTGCGTTCGAATACCTCTCCGGTGAAGACCCGTTCCTGGG
>NZ_LJPW01000038.1 GCF_001400735.1 Pseudomonas caricapapayae | reverse complement strand
TCTGGCTTCTGGCTTCTGGCCGAAGGCCGTAGGAGCGGACTTGTCCGCGATCTGCCGGGAACCGGCAGCAAAACCGTTGCATGCGGGTACATCCAGTACAACCGAGTGGACCTGTTTGGGGCCGCTCGAAGCCCATCGTAGCCGTCGTAACCTCCTGAAACTCCTACGGCCTCCGGGCAGAAGCCCGTTCTATGGCCATCTTGAGACGTGTTCGTCACGCTGGGCGCGCGCAAGCCGCAGCGCCGAAATTTTTTCAGCCCTTGCTTGACTTCCTTTTCCTAATCAGTAACATAGCGCTCATTCCGCGATAGCTCAGTTGGTAGAGCAAGTGACTGTTAATCACTGGGTCCCTGGTTCGAGTCCAGGTCGTGGAGCCATATACCGTTTCAGAGGCCGTTCGAAAGCATCTGAAAAAACCAAAAACCCGCCTTCTGGCGGGTTTTTTGGTTTTGAAGCTCATTCATTTCAGCTTGGATATCCATTGCCTAAAGAATGCAGGGCCAGTCAGGCCACTGCCGGCAACTCCCGCGTGCAGGATCGGCGCGCTGCTGTTGAATGCCGTTTTTGCATCGTATGCATGGCCGTGAACGATGAGCTTGCCGACGATGATTACTGCTCAATACGGCGAAATAGTCCCTAGCAAGCCCACCGCAATCGCCAACAACAAAAAACCTATCAATGAAAGTCCGAGCTTGCCCATGAGCGTCTCCTGCTGATTGATCTGTCTGTAACGAGTCGCAGGTTCCGGCTGCTGGCGGTTGTCCTGCGCGTTTTAATGCGTGGCCATTATCCTGCGCAGGTAGATTCTGGTACAGATTCAGAAATAGCTTAAAAATACGGATCAGATACGCCGCAGCCGAGAGTGGATAACTCAGAATGACGCGATGATTCGTCCAAGCACCGCCATCGCCTGCTCGCTGCGTTCATCCCAGGGCGTGCCGTAGTTCAGACGTGCGCAATTCTTGAAGCGCTGCGAGGCCGAGAATATCGGGCCGGGTGCCAGGCTGATGCCTTGGGCTAGGGCCATCTGGAACACCTGCAGCGAGTCCACCTGCTCGGGGAATTCGAACCACAGAAAATAACCGCCAGCGGGCCGGGTGACGCGTGTCGCTGCCGGGAAATAGCGAGCCGCAGCGGCCAGCATCGCGCCCTGTTGCAGTTCGAGGGTGTCGCGCAATTTGCGCAAATGCCGATCGTAGCCACCGTGTTTGAGGTAATCGGCTATCGCAGCCTGGGCCGGAACCGAGGGCGATATCGTGGTCATGAGTTTCAGACGGTCAATCTGTTCGGTGTAACGCCCGCCTGCCACCCAACCCACGCGGTAGCCGGGCGCGAGGGTCTTGGAAAATGAACTGCAATGCATCACCAGCCCGCTGCGATCCAGGCTTTTGACCGGACGGGGAGCTGTGGCACCGTAATACAGCTCGGCGTACACATCGTCCTCGATCAGCGGTATTTGCTGCTGCTCCAGCAAGTCGTAGAGCCTGACTTTCTTCTCTTGGGTCATGCTCGCGCCCAACGGGTTCTGGAAGCTGCTCATGAACCAGCAAGCCTTTATCGGCAAACGTGTCAGGCTGTCCTGCAAAGAATCCAGATCCACGCCATCACGCGGGTGCACGGGGATCTCGACGGCTTTGAGTTTGAGTCGTTCCAGCACTTGCAGGCAGGCGTAGAACGCGGGCGCTTCGATGGCGACCAGGTCGCCAGGTTCGGTGACGCATTGCAGGCAGAGATTCAGGGCTTCCATCGCGCCATTGGTGATCACCAGCTCGTCGGCGGGCAGGCGTACGCCGCTGATCATGTAACGCAGGGCGATCTGTCGGCGCAGCTCGGAGTTCCCGGTGGTCATGTCGCTGACAATGCCCACTGGCGTCAGTGAACGCACTGCTGAAGCCATCGACTTTGCCAGGCTCGCCAGCGGATACAGATGCGGGCTGGGAAACGCCGAGCCAAAAGGAACGGTGTCCGGGTTCTTGAGCGAGCCGAGCACTGAAAAGATCAGGTCGCTGACGCCCAGTTCGGTGCCTTCGCTGACATGGCTGACCAGTTCAGGTTCGATCAGCGCATTGGCAGCGTGCTCGCGCACGTAATACCCGGAGCGTGCACGGGCCTGAATCAGGCCCTTGTCTTCGAGCAGGTAATACGCTTTGAAGACTGTTGCAGGGCTGACTGACCAGGTACGGCTCGCGACCCTGACGGATGGGACTTTTTCGCCAGCGGGCAGAACACCGCTGCGAATCATTTCCGCAATATCGGCAGCGAATTTTTCGTAGCGTTTCATGGCAGGCTTCTGGGTAGACGACGCGCCTATCATGAGTGAAAACAGGCCTCGCAAACAGAGGCAGGTCATCCGGAAAAATGCATATCAGCCTCTTCAGGCAGGCCACTGCGCGGGCGGGCGCTTCGGTTCTCGACGCTGCGATGCGGGTGTTTGAGTCTTGAACCCCTCAAACGGTCGGGGCTATCATGCCCATGTCCTGCGACCCATCGAAGGAAAAACGCTTGTCCCTTTCCAACTGGCTGCCTACGCCGCCTTAGCGCTTCGCCCCTCGCTACACCCTGACTGCCGCCGTCTGCGGTCGCTTGTTGCTGTGTCCGTTTCACGGTCGCCGCCACCGCCATCACTACTCATTCGAAAACCGATGCACACGTACGTCCGGCATTCGCTGCTGCGCGTCCCGCTGTGTTCGACACAGGTATTTCCATGCTCGAAAAAATCAAAGCTACGTGGTTTTCCAGCGTCCGGGCCGATGTTCTCGCCGGGCTTGTCGTTGCACTGGCCCTGATTCCAGAGGCTATCGCGTTCTCCATCATCACGGGCGTAGACCCGAAAGTCGGGCTTTACGCCTCGTTCTGTATCTGTGTGGTCATCGCTTTCGTGGGCGGTCGCCCGGCAATGATTTCTGCTGCCACAGGTGCGATGGCCTTGCTGATGGTCAATCTGGTCAAAGAGCATGGTCTTCAGTATTTGCTGGCCGCCACGTTACTGTGCGGCGTACTACAGATTGTTGCGGGGTATTTGCGCCTCGGAGAGCTGATGCGCTTTGTTTCGCGATCAGTCGTGACCGGCTTTGTGAACGCGCTGGCGATTCTGATTTTCATGGCCCAACTGCCAGAGCTGACCCATGTAACCTGGCCGGTCTATGCCATGACGGCGGCGGGCCTGGCGATTATCTATCTGTTCCCGCGCGTGCCGTTGCTGGGCAAGCTGCTGCCGTCGCCGCTGGTGTGCATTCTGCTGCTCACGGCAATGTCCATTTACATGGGGATGGATGTACGTACGGTGGGCGACATGGGCGCGCTGCCTGACAGTCTGCCAATCTTCATGTGGCCGGACGTTGCGCTGAATCTCGACACGCTGTTGATCATACTGCCGTATTCCGCGGCCCTGGCGGTGGTGGGCCTGCTTGAGTCGATGATGACCGCAACCATTGTCGATGATCTGACCGATACCGACAGTGACAGGAATCGTGAGTGCAAAGGGCAGGGCATCGCCAATATCGCCAGTGGTCTGATCGGCGGCATGGCCGGTTGCGCGATGATCGGCCAATCAATGATCAACGTGAAGTCGGGGGGTAGAACACGACTCTCGACCCTCAGCGCGGGCTTGCTGCTGTTGATCATGATGCTGTTTCTGGGCGACTGGCTGGCGCGTATTCCAATGGCTGCGCTGGTAGCGGTGATGATCATGGTCTCGATCAGTACGTTCAGTTGGGAGTCGATCCGCAACCTCAAACAGTACCCGCTCTCGACCAATATTGTGATGGTCGTGACGGTGATCGTAGTGGTGGCCACCCATAACCTTGCCTATGGCGTGCTGGTCGGGTCTCTGCTGGCCGCCATGTTCTTTGCCAGCAAGATCGGCCGTTATCTCGACGTCACTTCGCGCCGCGATCTCGAGCACAGCCACCGCACTTATTACGTAACCGGTCAGGTGTTCTTCGCGTCTGCCGAGCGCTTCATGGCGTCCTTCGACCTGCGCGAAAACGTCGAAACACTCGCCATTGATCTGCGCGAGGCGCATTTCTGGGACATCACTGCAGTTGCCGCGCTCGACAAGGTTGTGCTCAAGCTGAGGAGGGCGGGTATCAGTGTGGACGTTGTCGGCATGAACCAGGCGACGGCCACGCTCGTGGACCGGTTTGGCGTGCACGATAAACCGGAGCGCATCGATTCGTTGATGGGGCATTGATTTGCAAGACCACTCGAGCAGGATCAGGCCGGGATCTCCAGACGGATTACCGATCCGCCGCCAGGCCTGTTGCGCACTCCGATAGTGCCGTCATGCTCAAGGCAAATGGCCCGGGCAATGGACAGACCCAGTCCGCTGCCTCCGGAATAGCGCGCCCGGGAACGTTCGGCGCGCCAGAACCGGTCGAATACCTGTTCAAGGTTCTCCGAGCCGAAGCCAGGCCCGCGGTCCGAGACGGTCAGCTCCATGCTTCGTGCGCTGGCTCTGCCGACGATCAGCAGTTCACCGCCCATCGCCGAGTAACGCAGTACGTTATCGACGAGAATATTGACCACCTGACCCATTCGGTCGCGGTCTGCGGTGACGGTCAGTCTCTGGGGAATGTCGATTGTCACGATAACGCCTGCCTCATCGAGCTGTGTGGCAAACCAGCCGATACGCTCGGCGACCAGTTTTTCCAGAGAAAATACGGTTTTGTCCAGGGTCAACTGACCGGCGCTGGCCAGCGAAAGAAGGTGCAGATCACTCACCAGCTTGTTCAGTTGGTCGAGCTGTCGGTGGACCATTTGCAGTTGTGTCAGATCGCGTGGGAACACCTCATCGATCATGCCTTGTATGCGCCCCATGGCGGCGTTCAGCGGCGTGCGCAGTTCGTGAGCAATCATCGCGCTGGATTCACTGACCTCCAGTTCGTAACGGCCCAGTTGGGTGGTCATGGTGTTGAAGTCGCTGACCAGCGCCTGCAATTCGTCCGGGTCTTTGGCGCTCATCGGCAGGCGTGTCTTGAAGTCGCCCTGAGCCACCTGACGTGCGCCTCTGGCAATCGAGGAGAACTGGCTGGAAAGCGGGCGGGAGAACAGAAAACCGAAAAATATGATGATCGGGATGGCTATCATTACCAGCGCTGCCAACACCCACCATTCCTTGTTGGCAATGCCCGGCAACAGGTTCTCGATCGGGTAATACTCGAAGAACAGCTCGCGAAGCTTGACCATGTCCATGGCAGGTTCGGCCTGCAGCCGCATGAATTCCATGCGCACCTCGGCTGGCATTGCCTGCAATGTGAGCCAGTCAGATACCGTGACATGCAACCACATGCAGAACGCAATGATGATCACTGCGCCCACGGCCAGCATGCTCATGCGCATGCCGACCCAGTGCCATAGCGGTTTCTGCCTGTGTCTGAAAAAGCGTCGCATGGGCTTCACCTGAATCGATAGCCGACAGAGCGGACCGTCACCAGCACATTGTCCACACCATGAATTTCGAGTTTGCGACGCAGGTTATGGACGTGCGCATCGACAACCCTGGCCAGCGCTTCGCTGTCGGGCAGGCAGATTTCCAACAGCTCTTCGCGGGTGAAGGCCTTGGAAGGGGTTTTCAGCAAGGTCGACAGTATCTTGAACTCGGTGGGCGTCAGGTCGAGCAGTGTGTCTGCGCTGTCGAGCCCTTCAATGATGGCGGTGACTGCATCCAGGTCCACCAGCAGGTTCTGGTAGCGCAAGTGACGGTCATTGTTGCCGTTCTGCTGCGAGCGCCGCAGGACCGCGTGCACGCGGGCCACCACTTCCTTGGGGTTATAGGGCTTGACCACGTAATCGTCGGCCCCGTAACGCAACGCGCCGAGCTTTTCCGGTTCGTCGCCCATGGCGGTGACCATGATCACCGGTGTATCGCTGCAACGGCGCACCGCTGACAGCACGTCTGTACCACTGACCAGCGGCAGCATGACGTCCAGCAGAATCAGGTCGGGTTTCCACTGGCGATGCATATCGATACCGCGCTGCCCGTTTTCGGCCAGCCCTACGCTGAAGCCGTCACGACGCAGGTAAGCCTCGAGAATGCTGGCGCTGTCGGCGTCGTCTTCGACGATCAGAATGCGTTTTCCTGACACAAGAATTCCTCTTGATCAAATCTTGATAATTCACGAACGGTTTATTGAAAGTCGACGTTCAGGATTACGTCCAGTGCCCACTGTCGCGGACAGATCCTATGCTGATGAGTACACCGCTGTCCAAGCGTATCCGCAACCTCGGATGCTGTTGCCTGGCTATGCTGGCGAACCTGGTTTTTTCGGGTTGCTCGCTGGCTCCTGCGTATCAGCGCCCGGCACTGCCGGTTCCTGCCGACCAGCTTTCCGGGGTCGTACCGGCACGCGAGACGTCCGCTGCCATCGCGCTGACCGGCGACGAAGAGGCGCTTGTTTCCGAACTGTCGCCGCAGGGTGAATTGCGGGCTCTGCTGCAGTCAGCCCTGACGTTCAATCGGGATTTTCGCGTGGCGGTGCTACGGGTCGAAGAGGCCAGGGCCATGCGCGGCATAGCTCGAGCCGGTCGTTTTCCAACGATTGCAGCAGGCGTGGAGCGTGACCGTCAGCACTTCGATAATGCTGCCGCCGACGAGCGATATGGCCAGGACATCTCTATTGCCTCGGTGGGCATTTCTGATTTTGAACTGGATTTCTTCGGGCGCTTGCGCAGCCTTTCCGACGCCGCGCGTCATGACTATCTGGCCAGCACGTACGGCCAGCAGGCGGCGCGCAGTGCGCTGGTTGCGGAAGTGGCGCGTGCCTGGCTGGCCGAACGTCTGGCCGCCGCCGTGCAGCAGGATGCGCAGACCGTTCATGATGCCCGATTGATGTTACTGAAAGCGGCCGAAGAGCAGCAGCGTCAAGGTGCCATTTCGCTGGACGATCTCATGGTGCAGCGCCTTGACACGCTGACTGCGCAGCAGCAGGAGCAGGATGCCGTAAGCGGTCACGCCAACGCCTCGCAGGCGCTGCTGTTGCTTACCGGCTACTCGACGGCGTTGCCGACCACCACGCCGGACACGCCTGTACTGACCGCTGCGCTGGTCGACACGCCAGACTGGTTGTCGAATCTGCCATCTCGGCGTCTGCTGGAACGTTTTGATATCCGTCAGCATGAAGAAGCGCTCAAAGCCAGCAATGCCAACATCGGGGCCGCCCGCGCAGCGTTCTTTCCATCCATAAAGCTCAGCACCGGCGCAGGCCTCCAGAGCGACAGCCTGCGCACATTGTTCAGCAGCGGCAGCGGTGCCTGGTTGTTCACCCCGCAATTGAATCTGCCGTTATTCGACGGTGGACGCAATCAGGCCAACCTGGACCTTGCGCGTGTGCGGCAACAGATCGCGGTCGCCGAGTATGAAAAAGCCATTCAGAACGCTTTTCGTGAGATGGCCGGTGTGCTGAGCCGTCGCCAGCAGGCCTTGGGCCATGTCCGCAACGATATCGAGCGCGTCGCGCTGGTTCAGGAAAAAGTGCGGCGCCTGTCTTTCGAGCTCAATGCGGGTGCGGCCGAACGTACAGCATTGCTGGCGTCCACCATCCGCATCGCCGAAGCCGACGCAGCCGGGCGCAAGTCCCTCAATGAGCTGCAGCAAAACCGTATCGATCTTTTTCAAGTGCTTCGCGGAGCACAACCGGCAAACCCACCCCAATCCTGAATGAAACCGGAGTATCACCATGAGCCATGAAATCTCTCGTCCTCATGCACGTAGCGCCCTGCTCAAACCTGCGCTTACCGTGTTGATCGCCTCTGCGGCGATGACACTGGTCGGTCAGGCTTGTGCCCAAGACAGTGCATCTACTGAAAGTCAGTCGATGCTCGGCGACAGCTTCAACGTCAATTTCGGTCTCGGCATGGCGGTACTGCCTCGCTATATGGGCGCTGATGAATACCGCAGTCAGGTGCTGCCGATGGTCACGATCCAGCGCGGCATCTTTTTCGCTGATACCGCTCGTGGGGTGGGGCTGCAGTGGCAGTCGGATTCGGGGTTCGGTGCCAGCGCTGCACTGAACTACGACTTTGGCCGTACCGAGAAAAACAGTACAAACCGCCCTGGCTCCAACGAACTGAGAGGGATGGGCACCGTCAAGGGCGCGACCGTCGGCGATTTCATGATCTCTCAGCAGCTCACGCCGTGGTTGTCGGCCAGTGCCGAGGCAGAATTGCGGGTGGCTGGCGAAAAGCGCGGTAACCGCTACCGCTTGGGTTTTGAAGGCATCGCCTACCACAGCCAGACCGATACCGTGACGCTCGATATCGATGCGCATGCCGGTGATGGTCGTTACAACCAGACCTATTTCGGTGTGAGCCCGCTCCAGAGCCAGCGCACCGGGTTTTCCAGATTTACCGCAGACAGCGGGATTTACGCGTACTCGGCTGCGCTCGCCTGGCAGCACACCTTTGACGCCCACTGGTCGACCGTTGCAAGCGTCGGCGTGACTCACTACACCGATCAGACCCGTGGCAGCCCGCTGGTCGAGACTGATGCCGAGGGCAGCGGCCTGATTGCTTTGAATTACGCGTTCTAACGGGATGAGGCCTGTCATGCGATTCCATTCTGATGCGTTTCCTGCTGTGCAGCGATGTGTTTCACACGCTTGCAGTGTCGTCCTGATCGCCCTGATGGTCAGTGGGTGCAGCGATAAACATACTCCCGGCGTCACGGCCATCCGTGCCGTCAAGGTTGAAGCGGCACGGGCGGGAGAGGGAGCCACGGTGCGCTTTATCGGCACCGTTCGGCAGCAGGAGCGCGCCAGTCTGGCTTTCGAATCGGCAGGCTCCCTGACCGAGCTGCGGGTCGACATCGGCGACAGCGTTGAAAAGGGCCAGTTGCTGGCCAGTCTCGATCCCCAGCCTGCGCAGTTGCACCTGCAAGAGGCCCAGGCCAGTTTGCGCCTCGCCAAGGCTCATGCGGTGGAGCGCGAGCTTGATTATCAACGTCAGAAGCGTTTGCTCGCGGCAGGCAGCGTTGCTCAGGGCGTGGTCGAGTCGGCCCTCTCGTCCAGCGAGCAGGCCCGGGCCGAGCAGCTCCGGGCGCAGGCCGAACAGGCGCTGGCTCGTCGCGAACTGGACCGCACCCGGTTGATCGCACCCTTTGCCGGGCGAGTGGTTGCACGTCGTGCAGAACCGCGAACCGTGCTGCCCGCCGGGCAAGTGGTGCTGGACATCGAATCCGCTGCCGGGCAGGAAGTGGTGGCTTCTGTTCCGCTGGCGCTTGCCGAAACGCTCAAACCTGGTGATCTGGCCAGAGCCTCCAGCACGGCAGATGGCACTTCAGGGTTTGATCTGGCACTTGAAGGCATCTCACCCCGCGCCGAGGACGGGCTGGTCAGAACGGCTGTATTTCGTCTGCTGCGGCCTGCCAGCCGCTTGCCCAGCGGCGTCACCCTGCTGGTGCAGTTGCATCCCGATGCCGGCACACAGCCCTTGTCGGTTCCGGTTCAAGCGTTGTGGATGGGAACCGGCAGCGATGTGGCCGAGGTGTTTGTCTACCAGCCGGGCGGAACAGTGGCCATCCGCTCTGTCTCGCTGGGCAGGATCAGGGATGGCCGGGCGCTGATCGCCGGCGGTCTGGTTGCGGGTGAGCGGGTGGTCACTGCCGGTGCTGCTTTCCTGCAGGACGGGCAGACCGTCACGCTGTTCGAGCCTGGCACCCGCTTGAGCGGGGGCACGCAATGAGCCTTACCCACCGCGCAATGGGCGCAAGCCGCCTGACTCTGTTTGCTGCCTGCCTGATTTTGCTGGCCGGCGTGGCGACCTTTTTGGGCTTTCCTTCTCAGGAAGAGCCTTCGGTAACTGTTCGCGATGCACTGGTCAGCGTGTCTCTGGCCGGACTCTCTGCAGAGCGCACGGAAGAGCTGCTTGCCAGGCCGCTCGAGGAGCGTATCCGTGAACTGGCCGAGATCAAGAATGTGGTCACCACGGTCCAACCCGGCCGGGTGATTGTGCAAGTTACCGCGTATGACAACATCAAGGACCTGGGGCTGTTGTGGCAACGACTTCGGGCGAAGGTGGGCGAAACCAGCGGAGTGTTTCCGCCGGGCACCCAAGGGCCGTTCGTGGATGACGATTTCGGTCGCGTGGCCGTGGCTTCCGTCGCGCTGACGGCACCAGGTTTTTCCATGAGCGAGATGCGTGCGCCGATAAAGCGCTTGCGCAATCAGCTCTATGAGCTCAAGGGCGTCGATCAGGTCGAGCTGTATGGTCTGCAGGACGAGCGAATCTACCTCGACTTCGATCACCAGACACTTGCAGCAGCCGGACTTTCGCCTCAACAGTTGCTCCAGCAGTTGCAAAATCGCAACCTGATTGCACCGGGAGGCAGCCCGGTCATTGGTCAGCAGAGCACCACTCTTTCGGTCAGCGGCGAGGTGCTTTCGCTTGAGCAGCTTCGTCAGTTTCCCGTGCAATTGCCCGGCGGGCAGATGGTAGCGCTGCATGACCTGACACGGATATCGGTGGGCCCCGTCGACCCGCTGGAAACCGAGGCGATCTATCAAGGGCAGGATGCTGTCGTACTGGCCGTATCGATGCAGCCCGGCCTCAATGTACAAACGTTCGGCACCGCGCTGCGCAAGAAACTTGGAGAGCTGGAACAGCAACTTCCGGCCGGCTTCACTTTGCACATCGTGACTTTCCAGTCCAGCGTGGTTCAGCACGAGATGAGCAAGATGTATCACGTTATGGCCGAAACGGTCGTTATCGTGATGTGTGTTGTCATGCTGTTTCTGGGCTGGCGTACCGGCCTGGTGGTCGGGGTGATTGTGCCCCTTACCATCCTCAGTACGCTGCTGGTCATGCGCTCGCTGGGAATCGAGCTGCAGACAGTGTCGATTGCCGCGATCATTCTGGCTCTGGGCTTGCTGGTGGACAACGGGATTGTCATCGCCGAGGACATCGAGCGACGTCTGCATGCCGGGGAGGATCGGCGACGGGCTTGCGAGGAAGCAGGGCGCACGTTGATGATCCCTTTGCTGACCTCGTCGCTGGTCATCGTGCTGGCGTTTTCTCCATTCTTTCTGGGGCAGACCAGCACGAATGAGTACCTGCGTTCGCTGGCGATCGTGCTCGCTACCACGCTGATCAGTTCGTGGCTGCTCAGTGTCACCGTGACGCCCCTCTTGTGCTTTTACTTCGCCAAGGCGCCAGCGATGGCCGAGTCGACCGATGATGTCGATGAGTATGCATCGGTGTTTTACCGTGGCTATCGAAAAATCATCGAGGGGCTGCTGAATCATTCCCTGATCTTCATCGCCAGCATGACGGGGTTGCTGGCCGTTGCAGTGGTGGTGCTGACCCAGGTGCCTTACGACTTTCTGCCCAAGTCCGACCGCATGCAGTTCCAGATCCCGCTGGTGCTGGAGCCTGGCAGCAGCTCACGCGCCACCTCACAAGCCGTGCGCGATATCAGTCAGTGGCTGAGCAGCGATCAGGACGTCAAACACAGCATCGGCTATGTCGCCAATGGCGGGCCAAGAATCGTTCTTGGTCTCAATCCGCCTTTGTCCGCGCCGAACATCGCCTACTTCACCGTCAGCGTGCGCGAAGGTGCCAATCTCGATGCGGTGATCGAGCGAGCCCGGCATTTCATCCTGACCCAGCACCCCGAAATCGAAGCGCAGCCCAAACGATTCTCGATGGGAACCACCGAGGCAGGGATTGCGGTTTACCGCGTCATCGGTCCTGACGAAAAAGTACTACGGAATATCGCCCGCAGAATCGAACAGGCCTTGTCGGCGTTGCCGGGAACGCTGGACGTCCACGATGACTGGCGCACCCGTTTGCTGCGCTATGACGTGGTCGTCGATCAGTACAAGGCGCTGCATGCCGGTGTTTCCACTCAGGACATCGCTCAGGCGCTGCAGCTCAGGAACAATGGCTTGTCTGTGTCATCGCTGCAGGATGGTGAAACTGCGGTGGCGATTGTGGCTCGTGAACAGGGCACCCCGACCACGCCTGTAAGTGATCTGGAGAGCACGCTGATTTACCCGGCTTCCGGGGCTGCGCCGTTGATGTTGTCGGCGATCGCCACGGTCGAGCCGGAGGCCGAAGCGTCGACCATTCAGCGCCGCAATCTGGAGCGCGCGATAACGGTGGTCGGGCACAATCCATCGCTGACCGCCACGTCGATCATTGAGCAGTTGGCACCGAACATTGCGACGCTCAACATGCCTGCGGGTTACCGCATTGAACTGGGCGGCGAAATAGAGGACTCGGCCGAGGCTAATCAGGCGCTGCTGCAGTACATGCCGCATGCACTGGTGGCGATGCTGTTGTTGTTCGTCTGGCAGTTCAATTCGTTTCGCAAGTTGCTGATCGTTATTTCCAGTGTGCCCTTTGTGCTGATTGGCGTGGCGCTGGCCCTGGTGCTCAGCGGGTATCCATTCGGCTTCATGGCAACCTTCGGATTACTGTCGCTGGCGGGGATCATTGTCAACAACGCGGTTTTACTGCTCGAACGCATCGAGGTTGAGCGCGGATTGGGGCTGTCGGTTCGTGACGCGGTGGTCAACGCCGCGATCAAGCGGTTACGGCCGATCGTGATGACCAAACTGACCTGCATCATCGGGCTGATTCCATTGATGCTCTTTGCCGGCCCGCTCTGGGAAGGTATGGCGATCACCATCATGGGCGGTCTTGCATTGGGTACGTTGGTCACGCTTGGGTTGATCCCGATTCTGTACGGGCTGCTGTTTGACCGGTTCGAGCGCTGGCGCACGGCGAGCTGACTCATGACGACCGGTGCTTGTGTAAGGTATGGTCCTGAAAACCTCGACCAACCGAACACAAGGACGGAACAACATGCGCTCATTCTCCCGCTCGCCACTGGCCGCTCAACTTGCCTTGGCGCTGGCGTTGACAGCTCTGGCACCAGCGGCCCTGGCCGAACCGCACAAGGCGATCCAGGCCGATGCCGAGCACTACAAGGACGACGCCTTGAAACTGCTGGAGCGTCTGGTGAACATCGATTCAGGTTCCGGGTATGTACCGGGTCTGACCAAAGTCAGTGACATCGCGATTGAGGAACTCAAGCAGCTCGGTGCAACCATCGAGCTCGTTCCCAATACTCCAGAGGCCAGCAATCACGTGGTTGCCACCCTTAAAGGCACCGGCAAGGCAAAGATTCTGCTGATGGCGCACATGGACACCGTGTTCAAGGAAGGTTCTGCGGCCGAGCGTCCTTTTCATATCAAGGAGGGGCGTGCCTACGGCCCCGGCGTCATGGATGACAAGGGCGGCATCGTGGCCGCCATCTACGCATTGAAGGTGTTGCACAACCTGAAATTCACCGACTACGCGCAGATCACGGTATTGCTCGACGCCAGTGAAGAAACCGGTTCAGGTGTCGCTACCGAGCTGATCAAGAAGACCGCGAAAGAGCACGATGTCACGCTGAACCTGGAGCCCGGTCGTCCGGCCGATGGTCTGGTGGTGTGGCGCAAGGGGTCTGCAACTGCACTGGTCGACGTCAAGGGCAAGGCATCGCACGCGGGCGTTGCGCCGGAACTGGGACGCAATGCTGCCACCGAGGTTGCACATCAGATCCTGCAACTCGGCAAGCTGGGTGACGAGGAGAAAAAAACCACCATCAACTTCACGGTGCTCAAAGCGGGAGATCGCACCAATGTGATTCCTGATCAGGCCAGCGCCAAGGCCGACGTGCGTGCAGCCGTGCCGGAGGAGTTTGATCGGGTCGAACAGGACCTGGCCAGGGTATCGGCCAACAAGCTGGTGCCTGACACGGAGGTCAAGACCAGTCTGGTCCGTGGCCTGCCGCCGATGCCGCAAACCGCGCAGTCCGATGCATTGGTCGCGACGGCGCAAGGCATCTACGGCGAACTGGGCCGTAAGCTGACCATTGAGGGGAGCGGCGGTGCGGCTGATTCAAGCCTGTCTGCCAGCGTGGGTACACCAACGCTGGATGGCTTCGGGATTGTCGGTGGCAATATCCATACGCCCGAAGAGTATGCCGAAGTGGACAGCGTGGCACCGCGAATCTATCTGCTGTCGCGGATGATCATGAAGTTGTCCGGGCAACCGTGATCCGAGAAGCCTCCCGCGCATGTCACGGGAGGCTTTTTGAACCGATGACCCGCTTTCAAACAGATACGGGGCTGCAAGGACTCGATGCAGTGCACAAAGGAAAGCCGCACTTCTCCTGAGGTAAAGAGGGGTTGGCTCAGCCAATGCTTTCGCTCAGTCGCCCACGATCACCGTCATTTTCCTGGTACATCTTCAGCCCCGGCACGAGTCCGCTTCAGACACTATCGCGGTTAGTTCACCTGCCTATATTTAATTATGACCTTAATGCTACATCGCGCAGGTACGCTGCCTCCGATCAATATTGAGCATCGGATCTCGAACTCACGGCCGATGATCAATGCTGCTCAATTTGAATGTTAAAAAGTTCAACAAAACGGATACATGGTCGATACAAATATTTGACGCCATATTGATGGCGATCTAGTATTACCCGCCTTTTGATATCAATATGCTACTGCAAGGACGCACCGTGTATCCCCATGTTCCCAGACTGGCTTTGCTGCTCCTGCTCGCCATCGCGCCAGCTACTTCGCTCGCAGCCACTGTCCCCGCCAGTTCGCCAGGTGAACAAGACCTTATCCGCGACCGTCAGGATCGCCTGCTTGAAGAGCAGCGCCGTCGCCTTGAAGAGCTCAAAGACCTGCCGAGCAAACAAACGGCACCCGTCGCCCCCAGCGCGCCTGCCGATACCCGCTGCTTCACCATCAATCGTATCGAACTCAAGGGTGCCGACTCGCTGTCGTCCGCCGAGCGTGACGCGCTGACCGCGCCGTATCAAGGCAAGTGTCTTGGTGTTGCGCAGCTCAACGAGCTGCTGAAAGTCATCACCGATCACTACCTCGAAAAAGGCCTGGTGACGACTCGGGCCTATCTGCCACAACAGGACCTGTCCACCGGCGACCTGCAAGTGCTGGTCATCGAGGGCAAGCTGGAGCACCTGCGCGGCGATGCTGCCAGCGGCCTGTCGACACGTGAGCTGGCCATGACTTTTCCCGGCAGGGAAGGCCAGATGGTCAACCTGCGTGAAATCGAGCAGATGGTCGATCAGCTCAATCGTCTGCCGTCCAATCAGGCGCAGATGGAACTGACCCCCGGCCAGGTCGTGGGTGGCAGCGATGTGGTCGTCAAGAACACTCCGCAAAAGCCGTGGCGTGCCAACCTGTCGCGTACCAATGAGGGCCAGCGCAGCACCGGTGAGCAGCAGTGGAATGCCGGGCTTGAGTGGGACAACCCGTTGGGGCTGGCCGATCAGTTCAGCTTGCGCGGCGGCCACGATGCTATCAGCGACCGGCAGAAAGCCTCGCGCAACGCTTCGCTTGCCTACAGTCTGCCGTGGGGCTGGTGGACGTTCAGCTACTTGTACAACACCAGCGAATATCGCTCGGTGGCGCAGGCTTCGAACATTAACTTCAAGCAGGACGGCGACAGCCAGAACCACCAGTTCAAGGCCGAGCGGGTGGTGTATCGCGACGCGCTGAGCAAGACCTCGCTCAATGCCGGTCTGTCCTGGCTGCGCACCAACAATTATGTCGAAGACAGCAAGCTGGCGGTCAGCAGCAATCGCATCACTGAGGCGCAGTTCGGCATCAACCACGGGCGGCGGGTCGGTTCGGCGTTCGTCAACATCGATCTGGGCATGCAGCAAGGCATCGGTGCTCTGGACGCGCAAGGCAACCACGATCCTCGCCCGGGTGAGGCGGATGCACGTTATCGCAAATACACCGGCACCCTCAGCTACCTGCATCCCTTTCATCTGTGGGGCGAAAATCTGAGCTTCACCAGTCTTGCCACCGGGCAGCGCAGCGAGGATGTGCTGTTCAGCTCGCAACGCACCAGCCTGGGCGGATCGTCGTCGGTGCGTGGTTACAAGGATGAATTTTTGTCCGGTGACAGCGGTGGCTACTGGCGCAATGAAATGCGTCTGACCCGTCCGGTGACGCTGGACTGGTTGCGCCCGATGTTCGCCGAGTATGGCGCGGCTGCCGGTTACGACCAGGGTGTGATTCGCAACGACCGTTACAACGGTGACCAGCATGGGCGCTTGTCCAGCAACTCGTTCGAACTGTTTACCCGAGGCCGGCACGTCGCGGCTTCAGTGACCTTTGCGCATTCCCTGGAACGTCCCGATGTGATCGAGCGTGAAGCACCGATCTATTTCCGTATGGACGTCTTTCTTTAACAACGCCGCTTTCAAATTTTTCCTTCCGAGGTCACCTACATGGACGTCCACCAACTGGCCCTGCTTGCACGTCAGCCCTCCGCTGCACTGATCGAGCGTCCGTCCTTTTGGGGAATGCCAAAGCGTGGCCTCGCGCTGGTCCTGGCCAATGCCCTGTTCTGGCAGCCATTGCTGGTTCAAGCCGAAGGCATCGTGGTCAGTGGCACGAATACCAGCCTGAACCAGGCCGGCAATGGCGTGCCTATCGTCAACATCGCCGCGCCCAATGCCAGCGGCCTGTCACACAATCAGTATCAGCAGTTCAACGTCGACAGCCAGGGCGTTATCCTCAACAACTCCACCAACCAGACCCAGAGCACCCAACTGGGCGGGATCATCGTCGGCAACGCCAACCTGCGCGGTACGGCGGCCAGCACTATCCTCAACGAAGTGGTCGGAGCCAACGCCAGTCAGCTCAAGGGCTATACGGAAGTGGCCGGGCAAGCGGCGCGGGTCATCGTCGCCAACCCGTACGGCATCAGTTGCAACGGCTGCGGTTTCATCAATACCCCGCAGGTCACACTGACCACCGGCAAACCGGTGCTGGATGCCAGTGGGCAGTTGCAGCGTTTCAATGTGCAGGGCGGCAGCATATCCATCGACGGTGTGGGGCTGAACGCGGAAAACGTTGACCAGTTCGACATCATCACGCGCAGCGCGAAGATTAATGCCGAGCTGCACGCCAAGCGCCTCAACATCATTGCCGGTCGCAACGATGTCGACGCGCAGACCCTCAATCCCACCGCACTGCCTGACGACGGCAGTGCCAAACCGGAACTGGCCGTCGACAGCTCGGCGCTGGGCGGGATGTATGCGGGTGCAATCCGCCTGGTGGGCACCGAGGCAGGCGTCGGGGTCAGGCTTGCCGGAAATATGGCGGCCAGTGGCGGTGATATCCAGATCGATGCCAACGGTCATTTGAGCGTGACGCAAACCGCTGCCAGCGGTGCCGTGGTGGTCAAGGCCAACAGTGCCGAGGTTAACGGGCCTGTCTATGCAGGGTCCTCTTTGGGCATGACCGCGGCAGGTGATCTCATCACTCGGCAGAACGTCGCCGCACGCGATGCGCTGAGCCTTTCCGCAGGCGGGCAACTCTACAACTCGGCGGTGATTGAGGCTGGCGTCAATGCAGACAACAGCCGCAACGGTTCAGGCGATGTAACGCTGTCTGCCAACGGGCTGAACAACAGCGGCAGCATCACCGCCAGTCGCGCCTTGCAGGCCACCATTACCCAGACCCTGAACAACCAGGGTGCCACCTTGAACGGGCAGTCCGGCACACGCATCGTGGCGGGCTCGGTCGACAATCGTCAGTCCGGCCGAATTCTGAGCCAGGCTGGCACTGTCGATATCAACGCTTCTCAGTTACTCAACAGCCAGAGTGGGCTGATCAGCAGTGACGGCAACCTGACCATCACCGCCGGGTCTCTGGACAACAGCCAGCAAGGCAAACTGTCCAGCAGCAGTGGTTTATCCGCCCGCATTTCCGGGCAGTTGCTCAACCAGCTGGGGCTTGTCAGCGCCAATGGCGATCTGCTGCTCAACGCGGCAGGCGTGGACAACCGCAGCGCGGAAATCTCCAGTCTTGGCAGCCTGACCTCGACGGTGGGGCAGTTCAACAACAGCGAAAAAGGCCGCCTGCTGGCCAACGGCGCGTTGCAGCTCACGTCCGACCACTTGAATAACCAGAGCGGCTCGGTGGCAGGGCAGCAGGGCGTGCAATTGAATCCGGGGCAACTGACCAATACCGGCAACGGCAGCGTTTACGGCAAAAACAATCTGAATCTGGCCCTTGATGGCGCGTTGAACAATGACCAGGGCGTGCTACGCAGCGATGGCACACTGGATGTACGTGCGGCGTCTCTGAGCAACATCGCCGGCAGCGTGACCAGCGGCGGCACGGCGTCAGTCAGCGCGAGCGGTGCGGTGGTCAACCGGGGCGGGCAGATCCTCAGCGACGTTGGCCTGACGCTGAGCAGCGCCAGCCTTGATAACAGTCAGAGCGGGCGAATAGCCGGTGATGGCCTGATGCTCACCACGGGTGCCTTCGACAACCATCTGGATGGCCGCCTGACCAGCACCGGCGCACTCCAACTGACTGCCGGGCAGGTCAACAACAGTGAAGCCGGTCGTATCGCCAGCGCCATGGCATTGACCGCCGTAGTGACTGGCCTCAATCAGACCAACGACGGGCGTCTGTACAGCAACAGCGATGTCAGCCTGGACATGAACAATGGTCTGCTGAACAACCAGAGTGGTTTGATCAATGCGCCGGGTCAGTTGCTGCTGAAAAATCTCAATGCAGTCAACAACCGGAGCGGCAAGATCTCCACCGCCAATGGCTTCACGCTGGCAGCCACGTCGCTGGACAACACCGATGGGTCGATACTCAGCGACAAGGCGCTCGTCGTGCGTATCAACCAATTGCTGACCAACCTGCGCGGTCTGGTTTCTGCGACCGGTCTTGATCTGACAGCCAGCTCACTGAACAACCGCAGTGGCGAAACTTCCAGTCTCGGCACGCTGACTGCCAACGTTGGCCAGTTCGACAACCGTGAGAAAGGCCGATTGCTGGCCAACGGTGCGCTGCTGTTGACTGCGGACGGCTTGAATAACCTGAACGGGGTCGTTTCCGGGCAACAGGGCGTGCAATTGAATCTGGGGCAACTGAACAACTCGGGCAATGGCAGCCTTTATGCCAAAGATGCCTTGACCGTGACGCTGGGCGGCGTGCTGGTGAATGATCAGGGCGTGGTGCGCAGTGATGGCGCTATGGACCTTAACGCAGCCGGTCTGGCCAATACCAATGGCAGCGTGACCAGCGCCGGAACAGGCGTGCTCAATGTCAACGGTGCGGTCGTCAACCAGGGCGGGCAGATCGTCAGTGATGCGCAACTGACCCTCAACAGTGGCAGCCTGGACAACAGCCGCAGCGGTCGTATCGCCGGTAACGGTGTTGTACTGAATACCGGCGCGTTCAATAACCAACAAAGCGGCAATCTGTCCAGCACCGGGGCCATGCGCCTGACGGCCTGGCAGGTCGACAACAGCGCCGCCGGGCGTATTGCCAGCGCCATGGCATTGACCGCCGTGGTGACTGGCCTCAATCAGACCAACGACGGGCGTCTGTATAGCAACGGCGATGTCAGCCTGGACATGAGCAATGGTCTGCTGAACAACCAGAGCGGGCAAATAACCGCTCCCGGTCAGTTGCTGCTGAAAAACCTGAACGTTGTCGACAACCAGCGCGGCAAAATCTCCAGCGCCAACGGTTTCACGCTGGCAGCCACGTCGCTGGACAACACCGACGGCTCGCTAATCAGTGACAAAGCGCTGATCGTGCGCATCAATCAGTTGCTGAACAACCTGCGCGGGCAGATTTCCGCCAATGGCGTCAACGCAAGCGCCGCAACGCTGGACAACCGTCTTGGCGAACTGTCCAGCCTTGGCGGCCTCACGGCCAGCATCGGCCAGTTCGACAACCGCGAAAAAGGCCGCCTGCTGGCCAATGGCGCGCTGCTGCTAACTGCGGATGGCTTGAATAACCTGAACGGGATCGTTTCCGGGCAGCAGGGCGTGCAACTGAACCTTGGGCAGCTGACCAATACCACCGGCGGCAGCGTCTATGCCAAAGACGGTCTTGGTCTGACCCTTAGCGGGGCATTGAACAATGATCAGGGCGTACTGCGCAGCGACGGTTCGCTGATTGCAAGTGCTGCCTCGCTGGCCAACAGCGCGGGCACTGTCAGCAGCGCCGGGGTTGCGTCGATCAGTATCAAGGACGGCGTCGTCAACCAGAGCGGGCAAATACTCGGCGATGCACAACTGACGCTCGACAGCGCCAGCCTCGACAACAGCCAGAGCGGGCGAATCGCCAGCAATGGTCTGGTACTCACTACCGGGGCGTTCGATAACCATAAGGACGGCCGCCTCACCAGTACCGGTTCACTCCAGCTGAATGCCGGGCTGGTCAACAACAGCGATGCCGGTCGTATTGCCAGCGCCATGGCCCTGACCGCCGTGGTCACCGGCCTCGACCAGTCCAACGACGGGCGTCTTTACAGCAACAGCGATGTCAGCCTGGACCTGAGCAATGGCGTACTGAACAACCAGGGCGGCCTGATCAACGCGCCGGGCCAGTTACTGCTGAAAAACCTGAACGTCGTCAACAACCAGCGAGGTGAGATTTCCAGTACCAACGACTTCACACTGGCGGCCACTTCGCTGGACAACACCGAGGGTTCACTGCTTGGCGACAAGGCCCTTGTAGTACGTATCAATCAGATGCTGACCAATCTGCGCGGCAAGATTTCCGCCAATGGCGTCAATCTGAACGCTGCAACGCTGGACAACCGTAATGCCGAGCTGTCCAGCCTTGGTACCCTGAGTGCCAACCTCGGCGAGTTCGATAACAGCAGCAAAGGCCGCCTGATGGCCAACGGCGCACTGCTGCTGACAGCCAGCACGCTGAACAACCAGAACGGCGTGGTTTCCGGGCAGCAGGACGTACAGCTGAACCTGGGCCAGTTGAGCAATACGGGCGCTGGCAGTGTTTACGCGAAAAGCAGGCTGGGACTGACGCTGACCGGCGCGTTGAACAACAATCAGGGCGTGCTGCGCAGCGATGGCGCGCTTGAGTTGAACGCGGCTTCCCTTGCCAACACTGGCGGTCGGGTCACCAGTGCCGGTGTTGCCACGCTGAAAGCCGATGCAGCGGTCGTCAACCAAGGCGGGCAGATCATCAGCGATGCCCGCCTGACGCTTTCCAGCGGCAGTCTCGATAACAGCCAGAGCGGTCGCATTGCCGGCAATGGTGTGGCGCTCACCACTGGCGCTTTCGACAACCATCAAGACGGCCGCCTGACCAGTACCAGCGCACTCCAGCTGAACGCCGGGCTGGTCAACAACAGTGAAGCCGGTCGTATCGCCAGCGCCATGACCCTGACCGCAGTGGTCACCGGCCTGAATCAGACCAACGATGGCAAACTGTACAGCAACAGCGATGTCAGACTGGACCTGAGTAACGGCGTGCTGACCAACCAAGGCGGTTTGATCAATGCGCCGGGGCAGTTGCTGCTGAAAAACCTTGCTGCGGTCAACAACCAGGACGGCGAAATTTCCAGTGCCAACGGTTTCTCGCTGGTGGCCACTTCGCTGGATAACACCGATGGTTCGGTCATCAGCGACAAAGCCTTGATCGTACGCATCGACCAGTTGCTGACCAACCTTCGCGGTCTGATTTCCGCTAAAGGTATCCAACTGAATGCTGCGACGCTGGACAACCGCAACGCGGAACTCTCCAGCCTTGGAGAGCTGACCGCAACCGTCGGCCAGTTCGATAACAGTGGCAAGGGCCGTTTACTGGCCAATGGTGCGTTGCTGCTCAACGCCGACAGCCTGGACAACCAGAGCGCAGGTGCCGTCTCCGGACAGCAGAGTGTGCAGTTGAACGTCGGGCAACTGATCAACACCGGCAGCGGCAGCATCTACGCCAAAAACAGTCTGGGTCTGAAAGTCACGGGCGTCCTCAACAACGATCAAGGGACATTGCGCAGTGGTGGCACGCTGGCGCTGAGTACCGCTTCTCTGGTCAATACTGCCGGTAGCGTCACCAGCGCCGGCGCCTCGTCCCTGACGGTCGATGGCCCGGTTGTGAACCGTGGCGGGCAGATTCTCGGCGATTCAAAGCTGGTGCTCACCAGTGGCAGTCTCGACAACAGTCAGAACGGTCGTATTGCCGGCAAGGGGGTAAAACTCGTCACAGGCACCTTTGACAACCAGCAAGGCGGTCGCCTAACCAGTACCGCAACCCTCCAGCTCGATGCAACGCTGGTGAACAACAGTGATGCCGGTCGTATCGCCAGCGCCATGGCGCTTACCGCCGTGGTCACCGGCCTGAATCAGACCAACGACGGCCGACTGTACAGCAACAGCGATGTCAGTCTCGATTTGAGCAACGGCGCGCTGAACAACGACAGCGGTCTGATTACCGCACCGGGTCAGTTGCTGCTGAAAAATCTTAATGCAGTCAGCAACCGCAATGGCGAAATCTCCAGCGCCAACGGTTTTACTCTGGCCGCAGCTTCGCTGGACAACACCGGCGGTTCGGTGCTTGGCGATAAAGCGCTGGTCGTGCGTGTCGACCAGCTGTTGACCAACCTGCGTGGCCTGGTTTCCGCCAAGGGAATCGATCTGGCTGCTGGCGAGCTGAACAACGACAGTGGCAGCGTGAGTAGCGATGCTGATCTGCTGCTGACTATCGCCGACAAACTTTCGAACCAGAACGGCGAGCTGACCAGCGCCGGTAACACCACCCTCAACGCGCTGAGCCTGGGCAATGCCAACGGCCAGGTCATGGCCGACCGGTTTCTGAAGCTGGCGATTACCGATGCCATCGACAATCAGGCAGGGACATTGGGCGCAGGGAAGGGTGCCAACATTAGTGCGGCGAGTCTGGACAACCGGCAAGCCGGTGCACTGGTCACGGATGGTCAACTGGACCTCACGCTGACCGGCGCACTGGACAATCGCGCCAGTGGCAGCCTGCAAGCCAAAGGCCCGATGAACCTGACCAGCCAGGCGCTGGATAACCGTGGCGGCCGTGTCACCGCGCAGAACCTGTTGATGATACGCAGTGCCAGCCTGGACAACCGCGGCGGTGCGATTCGCGCCGAGAAAGGCCTGCAACTGTTCGTCGATGCACTCGACAATAGCCAGACCGGCTTGAGCACTGCCTCAAAAGGTCTGATCAACAGTAACGCGGGCCTTGAGCTGGTTGGCACGCGTCTGGACAACCAGAACGGTCTGCTCAACGCCGCTGGCCTGATGCAGTTGCAGGTCGACAGCGTTCTCAACGGCAACGGTCGTATCGCCAGTCAGGCTGACATGGTTGCCAACGTCGCCAGTCTGACCCAACAGGGCGGCGAGCTGGTTGCGCAGGGCACGCTGACCCTGACCGGCAAAACCCTCGACAACCGGTCGGGTGGCCTGGTGGGTTCCACAAAAGCGCTGAAAATCGATGTGGATGACATCGACAACAAGGCCGGTGAACTGTCCAGCCAGATCGGCGTGGACATTATCGCCAAAACGCTCGACAACAGTGATGGCGGCAAAGTCCTGGCAGGTACAGCGCTGGGCCTGACCGTGACGCGGGTGATCAACCTCAACAAGGGCTTGCTGTTTGGTAACACCCTGCGTCTCGACGGTACGCGGCTGGAGAACGCAGGCGGTACGCTGGCCAGCCAGCAGGACCTGAACATCAGTCTGTCCGATGAACTCGATAACAGCGGCGGCCTGCTCAGCAGTGAGTCGGCCATGACCGTCAGCGCGGCGTCCCTGCAAAACGCTGCCGGCAGCCTGTCCAGTGCTGATGCCTTGAAAGTCACCACCACTGGCGCGTTGAGCAACCAGGCGGGTGCCATTACGACTGATGCGGCGCTGACGCTGAGCAGCGCAAGTCTGGACAACAGCCAGGCCGGCAAACTGTCTGGCAAGGGCGCTACGCAGGTCACCACCGGTACGTTTGACAACAGTCAGGGTGGTCGCCTGACCAGCAGCGACACGCTGCAATTGACCGCAGGCAAGGTCATCAACCAGAACGCCGGGCGCATTGCCAGTGCGCTGGCTTTGACCGCCAGCGTCACCCGCCTCGATCAGCAAGCTGGCGAATTGTTCAGCAACACGTCGCTGAGCCTGGACCTCAACAAAGGCCAGTTGAATAATCAGGGCGGTTTGATCAACGCTCCTGGCGTATTGCTGCTGAAGAACCTTGACGGCGTCGCCAACCAGAACGGCGAAATCTCCAGCGCACAGGCGTTCAGCCTGAACGCCGGCAGCCTCGATAACAGCGGTGGCAAACTGCTCAGCAGTCAGGCCCTGACGCTGGTGGTGAACAAAGCCCTGAGCAACCTCAAAGGTAATATTTCCGGCGCTGCGCTGAGCATCAACAGCGACAGCCTGGATAACACCGAAGGCATGATCAGCAGCCGCGCAGACCTGGACGTAACGGTAAACACCGCCCTGACCAACGCCAAGGGCACGCTGATTGGCGACGGCAATGTGAATCTGAGCGCTGCAACGGCAGACAATAGCCTCGGGCAACTGGCGAGCAAGCAAAACCTAGACGCGCGGATCGGCAACCTTCAACAGCAGAACGGCCAGATGCTTGCCCAGGGCACATTGACCTTGCGCGGCGAGGCGCTGGATAACCGTCAGAACGGTTTCATCGGCGCGACCAAAGCCCTTGCTATCAGTGTCACCAGCATCGACAACCGCGGCGGTGAACTGTCCAGCCAGGACATGATGACCCTGACCAGCCAGCAACTGAACAACAGTGATAAAGGGCGGGTTCTGGCGCAGAAAGCGCTGAATCTGAACATCGCACAGACCACTAACCGTACTAACGGTTTGCTTTCCAGCCAGGCGGGCCTGACGCTGATCGGCAGCACGCTGGACAACACCGGCGGCGCACTGAGCGCCCTCAAGGCGCTGGGTATCGACCTGTCGGCAGCGCTCGATAACAGCCAGGGCCTGATCAGCGGTGAAGACATCCTGACAGTGAAGGCCGGCAGCCTGACCAACACCGCAGGCAGTGTTTCCAGTGCTGGAACACTGACCCTCGACAGCGCCGGTGCAATCGGCAATCAGGGCGGCAAGCTGGTGACCGATGGTGCGCTCGACCTCAAAAGCGCCAGCCTCGATAACCGTCAGCTCGGCAACATCAGCGGTAAAGGTTTGCTGACCCTGAGAACCGGTGATTTCGACAACAGCCAGAACGGTCGCGTTAGTAGCAGCGATCGACTGGAACTGACCAGCGCGCAATTGAACAACAGCAGCGGTGGCAGCATCGGCAGCAGCCAGGCACTGACCGCCAGCGTCAGCCGTCTCAGTCAGCAGGGCGGCAGGTTGTTCAGCAATACGTCCTTGAGCCTGGACCTGAACAATGGCCAGCTGGACAATCAGGGCGGTTTGATCAACGCGCCAGGCGCACTGGTGCTGAACAACGTCAATGAAGTTCTGAACCAGAACGGCGAAATCTCCAGCGCCCAGGCGTTCACTGTCAACGCTCAACAACTCAATAACAACGGCGGCAAATTGCTCAGCAATCAGGTGCTGACCCTGCGCATCGCCCGAGCACTGAACAACGTAAAAGGCATGATCGCCGCCGCTGGCGTCGACGTTGTCGTCAACACCCTCGATAACACGAGCGGTACACTGACCAGCCGCAACAACCTGGGCCTGACGGTCACCGGGCTGCTGACCAACCGTGACAACGGCCTGATCAATGCAACCCAGGCGCTCAAGGTGGGCGCGGCCAGCCTCGACAACCAGAACGGTCAGGTGCTGGGCGGCACCAGCCTGATCCTCGACGCAGCATCGATCAACAACACGGCAAAAGGGCTGATCAACAGCGCCGGCACCCTGAACCTGACGGCGGGCAGCCTGGATGCCGGCAACGGCGGCGAAGTGTCGGCAGCACGCGACATGACCCTGGTTCTCAACGCCCTGTCGCTCAATGGCGGACGCCTGATGAGTGATGCCGGGCTGTCCATCGACATGGCGGGCAACGACCTCGACAACCGTAGTGGCTTGATTACCGCTGATGGTTCGCTGAGCCTCAGCCGCCTGCGTGACCTGAACAACCAGTCTGGCGAAGTCTCCAGTGCACAGAGCTTTACCCTAAGCGGCCGCACGCTCGATAACACCAGCGGTAAACTGATCAGCAGTAATGTGCTGACGGTCAGCGCTACCGGTTTGCTCAATCAGAATGGCCTGATTTCCGGCTGGCAGGGCCTGAACGTCGCCGGTAACCGTCTCGACAACCGCAACAGCGGCACATTGTCCAGCCGCAGTGGCAACCTTGTGGCGAACCTGACCGGCGAGCTGCTCAACGGCGGCAATGGCGCGCTGGTCAGCCAGAACGCCATGAACGTAAGCGCTGACAGCCTCGACAACCGCGGCGGCATCCTGTCCAGCGGCACGGGCCAGACCCTGAACGTAGCGGGCCTGCTGAACAATAGCCAGAGCGGTCTGATCGACAGCGGCGCAGGGCTGGTCGTCAAAGCCAATGCCCTGAGCAACGCGGCCGGCAACCTGACGGCTCAGCAGGATTTGAGCTTTGAAGGCAGCAGCCTCGACAACAGCGCCGGCAACCTGAGCAGCAGGGGCGCAATGACCCTGGACCTGCTGGAAAGCCTGACCAACACCAGCGGCAAGCTGGCCAGTGGTGGCACCTTGCTTTTGCGGCGTAGTGCCGCGATCAACAACCAGGCCGTGCAACTGATCAGTCAGAGCCTGATGACCCTCAACACATCGGGGCAACTGGACAACCGTAACCGCGGCACCGTCGCGGCCAACAATACACTGGCAGTCGTCGCAAGCGGCAGCGTCCTCAACGACGCCGATGGCCTGATCTACAGCCAGAACGCCGATGCGCGAGTACAGGCAGCCAGCCTGTCCAACGTGCGCGGCACGGTACAGAGCGTCGGTGCTCTTCGCGTTGATGCCGCCAGCACCGTCGACAACCAGAACGGCCGGATCATCGCACAGAGCGGTGACCTGAACCTGAGCGCTGCCAACCTCTACAGCCAGGGCGGCGTGCTTTCCAGCCTGCAAGGGGCGTTTACAGCGAATGTAATCGGCGTCCTGAAAAACGGCTACGACACCAATCGCCAGGGCGGTGTCATCCAGGCACAGCGCCTCAACCTGACAGCGCTGGGCGGCTTCGACAACTACGGCGGACGAGTCTCGGCGCGCGCTGGTGAAGCGCTGATCACTACCCCCGGCTTCGACAACCGCAACGGCGGGCTGTACGCCAAAGGTCTGGTGCGGGTCACCGGTGTCAACTTCGACAACAGCGGCGACAACGACGGCCAGATTGCGGGCGGCCAGGTCGAACTGAACCTGAGCGGCGCACTGAACAACCGTCTGGGCATCATCGAAAGTGACAGTACCCTGGCCATCACGGCTGCCAGTCTGGACAACCAGACCGGGCAACTGCGTGCGCTGGGCGGTGGCGGTGCGACAAACTTTCAAATCGGCAACCTGTTCGACAACCGCAACGGTACGCTGGAGAGCGCCAACAGCGACCTGATTCTCAATGCTGGTGGGTTTCTGAATGGTGGCGGGTCGCTGTTGCATACGGGTAATGGCACGTTTGATATTTCTACAGCCAACCTGACCAATGCTGGCGGCAGCATTGTCACTCGTGGTGGATTGACACTGAGTGCCGATAGCTGGACTAACAGCAGCGTGATTCAGGCCGGGCGCCTCACCGTCAACGTCAATAACCTCAGCCAAACCGCTAGCGGCCAGTTGCTAGCATCGACCAGCCTTGTCGGTAACGGTGGAAATTGGAATAACGATGGACTGATCGCCAGTGACGGCTCGCTAAGTTTCAACCTTGGCGGTACATACGGCGGCAATGGACGTCTCAGCAGTCTCGGAACGCTCGGGCTGAGTGCTGCGCAAGTGAACCTTAACGCCGCTTCGACTATCGCTGGCGGTGGTGACACTTCGGTTTCGGTGGCGGGGCAGTTGAGCAATATAGGTCGCCTGACCTCGGCGACCAACCTTACCGTCAATGCGGGGAGCATCAACAACCAGGGCACGCTGGGCAGCGGTCAAGCGCTGACTGTGACCACCGGCTCGCTGGTCAATGATCGCGGGCTGGTCTTCAGCGGCAACAACATGAGCCTGCGGGTCGGTTCGCTGAACAACAGTTATGCCAATATCTACAGTCTGGGCAATCTTTCGGTTGACCGTAACGGGCAAGGCGCTCTGGCCGACAGCATCGTCAACAGTTCGGCGTCGATTCAAAGCGACGGCAGCATGAGCCTGGCGGCGAGCACGATACAGAACATCCGAGCGATTTTGACTACCAGCAACGGCGGTATCTACACCGCCATGATTGTAGAGGGTGCGTGCAACCGGGAATTCTACAACAACGACTGCAGCGGCAAGGCAACTCATACCTGGGACATCACCCAGCGTGAAAAACTGGAAGTGACCGCTGCCAGTGCAGCGTCCGGCATTATCGCTGGCGGTAATCTGAACATAAACGGCGGCGATCTGTTCAACCAGAGCAGCACCATCGTCACCAGCGGCAACCTCACCGCTACGCTGAACAATCTGAACAACACCGGCGTAGAGGCCAGCGATACCGAAACAATGCGTTCGTTCCGCAGCGCTCGTACCAGCAATGCCGGTTCCTGGACCAATGCCGCTCGCGACTTCACTGAGCAGTACTGGTTTACCAGCAGCGGTTATGACGCCAACAACATTGGCGGCCTTGAGGCGGCGATGGCTAAATTCATCGCCACTACCGAAACCGAAATGCCTGAGTTCCGCAAGGTTACCCAGTTGTCCAATGGCGATCAGAGCTATGCCGCCGTTATCCAGGCCGGCGGTGCGGTCAACGTCAACGCAAGTAACAACATCGGCAACAATGTCGTACGCGCTGGCTACAGCTACGTGAGCGGCGGTTCGCGCACTGACACCAATGCTCCGGGCAGCCAATTCTCCACCCGTATTACCGTCAATCAGCAATTGCCACCAGACCTGGCCCAGCAGCAAGTCAATCCTTTAAGCCTGCCAGGCTTCAGCCTGCCGACCGGCCAGAACGGCCTGTTCCGCCTGAGTGGCCAGACCGGCACCGCAGCCACTGTCGCTCAACCTGTCGGCCTGCCGCAAAGCTGGACAATGGGCAGCGCGGCGGTCTCCGTCGCGCAGCGCGAGCAAACCGTTTCTGATGCGCAGGCAAGCACCATCCAGATCGGCTCGGTTGGCCAGATAGCCAACGCCACCCGCCAGCTCGCTTCGGTCACACGGCAAAGCGCAGGCGTTAGCGCCAATGCAACTGCTTTTGATACCAGCGCTCCAGGTGCCGCACCTATTGGTGGGCTAGTGCTGCCAGGCCATAACTCTGATGCCGCAGGTGTCACCAGCGTCGACAGCGTCACCGGCATTGCGACGGGCAATCAGGGCAGCGGTGCGTTGCTGCCTGTCCAGAGCACAGGCTCGACATCGGGTGTTCCGGCTATCACCGCAATCTCTTCCGGTAACTCGGCCGCTGAAAACGCTGGACTGGTGCAGGGCATTCAAGTCAACAAAGCCGGCCAGGTTGTAAATGGTACGCAAGGTAGCTTGGTCAGCGTTTTCAATCAGGCTACGACCGGTGCCCAGTCGGGCGCGACTGCTGCAGTCACCCAAGTGGTTGTAAGTGCCCAAGGCGGAACGGTCATTGCACCAGTTCGCAGCTCTGTGGCTGCTCTGGTCAGTCCTGTCACTGCTGCTGTTCTAAACCCTGTCACAACCACGCCTGCTTCAACCGCCAGCACTCAGCCCGCTACAGTCGCGCAGGCCAGCGCTATTACGCCAGCCGTTTCGGCGGCAGCGCAAACGATTACCAGGGTAGAAGGGCTGCCAAGCAGCAGTTTCATCTCCAAACCGCAGAAATACCTGATCGAAACCAACCCGGTCCTCACCGAGCTCAAGCAATTCATGAGTTCGGATTACCTGCTCGCAGGTCTGGGTTACGACCCGGAAGTCAGCGCCAAGCGTCTGGGCGATGGTTTGTATGAGCAGCGCCTTGTGCAGCAGGCCGTCGTGGCCCGAACCGGCCAGGCGTTCATCGACGGCCAGACCTCCAACGAGGCCCAGTTCAAGTACCTGATGAACAACGCCATCGCCAGCAAACAGCAGTTGAACCTGGCTGTGGGCGTCTCGCTGAGTTCACAGCAAGTCGCAGCACTGACCCACGACATCGTCTGGCTCGAAGAGCACGAAGTGAATGGCGAAAAAGTGCTGGTGCCAGTGCTGTACCTGGCTCAGGCCGACAATCGCCTTGGCCCGACCGGAGCGTTGATTGCGGGTAACGATGTCTCGCTGATTGCTGGCCAGAACCTGGACAACGTGGGCACCTTGCGAGCGGCCAACAACCTGTCGGCTGCCGCTGGAAATGACTTGGTCAACTCCGGCCTGATAGAAGCTGGCAACCGTCTGGACTTGCTGGCAGGTAACGACCTGATCAACAAGGCGGGCGGCATCATCAGTGGTCGTGACGTGACACTGACCGCGCTGCGCGGCGACGTCATCAACGAGCGCACGGTGACCAGCCATCAAAGCGCCTCAGGCGACGCGACCTGGCGTCAAGACTTCGCTGACAGTGCGGCACGTATCGAAGCGGCCAATGACATGAGCCTGCAAGCGGGGCGGGACGTGAAAAACACCGGCAGCGTGTTGCAGGCCGGACGTGATTTGAGCATCTCAGCGGGCCGTGACGTCGCTATCGACTCGGCGCAAGCCGAGGACGGCCAGACACGCGGTGCGAACTCCAGTAACTCGAGCATCACGCAACTGAGCTCTACGGTCAGCGCCGGCCGCGACCTGACGGCCCAGGCAGGCCGCGACATCAACGTCATCGCCAGCAGCATCGACGCCAAGCGCGACATCGCCATGGCCGCGACGGAAAACCTGACCCTGTCCTCGGCGGCTGACGAGGAGCATTCCTACGGCAAAAGCAAGAAGGTAACCGAACAGGAAGATCACGTCAGCCAGGTGTCTGCGGAGCTGAAAGCGGGCGGCAGTGTGGCTTTGCAGGCTGGGCAGAATCTCGACATTATCGCCAGCCGCATCAATGCAGGCAGCAACATTGCGCTTGATGCTGCGCAAGATTTGACCATTGCATCAGCTCAGGACGAAAGCTCGTACTTCTATGCCAAAAAGAGCAAAGGTTCTTTCGGACGCAGTAGCAGCAAACAGCAGGAAAGCTACGACAGCACCAACGTTGCGTCGGTAATCAATGCAGGGCAAGACCTCACCATCAATACCACCAAAGCTGCTGACGGCAGCGTCAGCATCAACGGTGGGCATGATGTCAGTGTTATTGGCAGCCAGCTGTCGGCAGGCAATGACCTGATTCTCGGTGCCACCAATGACATCACTGTGCTTTCGGGTGTCGATGAGCAGGGTGCTTATAGCAAGAAAAGTAAATCCGGCGCTTTTGGCCTGTCCAAAAGCGGAAAAAGCGAGCTGAAGACCAGCTCTACTCAAGTCGCCAGTGAAATGAGTGCCGGCAACGACGTGGTAGTGGCCTCAGGCAAGGACATCACGCTGCGCGCCAGCAACATTGATGCAGGCAATGATGTGGACCTCAGAGCCGGGCTGGTGGATAAAACCGGCGACATCAATCTGCTCTCTGCCAACGACGAAGCCTCTAGCCAGAGCGATGAGTACAAGAATAAAACCGGTCTTTCAGCTTCTGGCGGATTTCTGTCCATCTCGTCAGCTAGAGAAGCTGGCGGCCAAGCGCAGAGCAGCACCAGCGTAGGGAGCCAGATCAATGCTGCAGGCGATGTAAGCCTGCAGACCGAGCGCGACATCAACATTGTCGGTAGCAGCGTCAACGCAGGCGCGAACGTCAGTTTGAACGCGGGTCAGGATGTCAACATTCTGGCCGCACAGAGCACCCAGTCCAATCAGGACTGGGAGAAGAACAGGCAGTCGGGTATCGGCGTGTCCTCTAACGCCAATGGCGTGACCTTCTTTGCAGGCGTTGATCGCAGCAAGGAGAAGAACCGCCTTGAGCAACACAGCGCTGCCGCCAGCCAGGTACGCGCAGGCGAAGATCTTGCAGTCAATGCCGAGCGCGACATCAATCAGATAGGTTCTGACCTGCAGGCGCTCAATGACATCAATCTGACTGCAGGGCGCAACATCAAGATTGATGCTGCGCGTGAATCTCAGACGGTCGAGCAACAGCGCGAAAACTCGCGTAATGGTCTGAGTGCGAGCATCGATCACAACTATGGCAGCACCAAGGACGCCATCAGCGGCGCAGGCAAGGGCGAGGACGCCACGAGCAAGGGATCGAGCACACTCAAGGCAGTAGACAGTACCTCGCAGTTCCTGTCCGGCCCGACGGGCGATGGCAAGTTTGGTAACAGCAAGCAGGGCACCAGCCAGCAAGTGGTCGAAACGACCAACCGCGCCTCGACGCTGGACGCAGGCAACAACCTGAACATCTCTGCGAGCAACGATGTTCAAATCAGTGGTGGCCAATTGCAGGCAGGCCGCGATATCAACATCAAAGGCCGGGACGTTACGCTTGATGCCGCCAAAGGCAGCTACAGCCAGGAAACCAGCGAGCAGAAAAGCTGGAGTGGCATTCATGGCAGCAGCAGTGGCGGGTTCAAACTCGGCGTGGGCGGCAGCGGTGGTGTTGCGAATGCTGATCAGAGCCAAGGGTCCTCTACCGTAACCGTGCTGCAAGCAGGCCGTGACGTCAACCTCAAGGCCAGCAATGACCTCAACCTGATTGGCACGCAGGCTCAGGCAGAGCGAAACATCAATCTGAATGCCGGCAACACCCTCAACATCAAGGCAGCCCAGAACGACAGCTCCACCGAGAACACTCGTAAAAATGGCGGCGGGGAAGCCGGTATCGCCATCGGTCCGGGAGGCATCGGTGTTTACGCCAGCGTCAATATCGGCAAAGGCGACCTGGAACGCGAAGGCAAACAACAGCAGGAAGCGTACCTGTACGCCGGTAATCACCTTGGTTTCACCAGCGGTCAGGACACCAACATTGCCGGTGCCACACTGCGCGGCAACGACGTGGTCGGACGCGTAGGCCGCGACCTCAACGTCACCTCCCTGCCGGATACCGGCAAGGCACAAGGTAAGGAATTCGACCTCAGCGCGACCGTAGTGGTCGGTTTTGGCGGCAGCGTCAGTGGCTCGGTCGGGTACGGCCAGACCAACGGCTCCAAGAACTGGATCGAGGAACAGACCCGCATCACGGCCAAAGACAAGGTCGACATCCGCACCGAGAACCACACCCAGCTCGACGGCGCGTTGATTGCCTCCGACAGCGGCAACCTCAAGCTGGACACCAACACGCTGGGCTACAGCGACATTGCAGGCAAGGATAAAGAGCACGGTTACTACCTGAACGTTGGTGGCTCGTACGGCACTGGCAGCAGCACTACGCAGGATTCAAGTCAGGTAGGCAAGGGCGACAATCAGAAAAACGGCTGGAGCGTCGAGGGCTGGAACTACAACACAGACCGCGAGCAGATCGTTCGAGGCACCGTCGGCGCAGGCGATGTAGTGGTGCGCAGCGATACGGGTGTCAAGGACTCGACGGCAGGCTTGAATCGTGATGTCGACAAGGCATACGAGATCACGCGTGATGATGAGCATCGGACTGATGTGTATGTGACCAAGAGTTCGTTGGAGGCAGCCAGCCAGCCGGTAGTCACTGCTACTCAGTGGGCAAACCAACTCCTGACTTACAACGAAACTGCCAGGCAAAACTATGAAGAGGCTTCCCGTGGTCTGACCCGTGCTGTCAACAAGATCGAGAGCACTCTGGGCCGCAAGATGGATGCGAGTGCTGCCAGTCTGATGGGGGCTGATTTTGCTGAAAACACCTTGGACTCGTTGCTTCAGGGTGGGATGACGCGCAGTCAGGCGATGAAGACAATGGCCGACCCTGCGTTTCAGGAAACGGTCGTGGCCGAAATTGCGCGTCTGGCCGGGATCGACCTGACATCGGTCGAAGTTCTTGATCAGACGCTTCAGACGGACAACAAGGCTAACAGCTCAGGATCAATTGAGTTACCTGCCACTCCTGTCAATGCGAGCAATGCAGAAAAGCTTACTGCTGCTCAAGAAACGCTACGATCGATGGCTTCGATCAACCAATACATCCAGGAGCATCCAGATCAGCAGGAGGCTGTGAGTGTGTTGGTGGCAATGGCTCAGGGACCGAAAGGTCTGGTGCAACTAGCGGTTTTCAACGCGGTTTCCGAGACGCCTTTGGGTCAGAATATTGGACAAAGGCTGGCTGAGTACGGTGAGGTCCTGGGAGAGCAGGTTGCCAATGCCATGGAAGGCGAGAAGATTAACAAGGATGACAACACCGGTGCCTACCTGATCGGTGGCGGAGTGCTTACAGCGGGCATCTTGACTGGTATGCTAGTAAGCGGTAAATCTGTAGCCAAGTCTAGGACTATCTCAGCCGAGATGAAGGCTGATCCTTATCACCCGGACTGGAAGAACTATACCGGGACTGATAGGGGTGTTGGAGCGGATGTTGTTAAAGGTGGTGGTGAGGCGAAAGGCGGTGCTGGAAAAGCTGCGGAATCACCCTCCGGACCTCGTAACGCAAAGGATCTTGCAGGTGGGCCACTTGAGCATGCGACTCAGGTGAGCGGGCGCTTCAAAAACGATGGCGGGCCATCCAACGGAACTGTCTACAGGGCAGATAATCAAGGTAATATCACAAGCTATGCCGTATATGATTCAGAGGGGTTGATCGTTAAACGAGTAGGTGTAACTGGCGCAGCCCATGCAAATGTGCCTACTCCACATGTAATAGAATACGGAAGAAATACATTGCCCGATGGAACTGTTAGAGTTCAATCGCCTTCGACTAAATCCGCACCACGTCCCGCCAACTTGGATGAGATACCATGATAAAATTTAATACACTTTCTCCTTTCGTTGGGTTGGCGCGATATGAGGCCTGGAAGGATGGGTGGGTTGATAAAGATAAGATTGACGAATTCTCATACATAAGCAATGTATGCAATCCTGAGGATTTATTATTGTCATGCAAACTTCTATTTCCTGATTTTGTTGTTGTTCAAGAGGGGGTTTTCTTAGAAGGGAAATATGATGCTGATATTTTTGTTTCTTGGTTGAAGCACTTTAATGGTGATCTTCAAGCAACAGAGAAAATGTTAAATCACACTCATTTATACGATGTGTTCGATTCATGCTCAGGTGATATCGATGATCGTATATTTGAACAATTGGCAAACGTGCTTGCACTGTCTTGGAGGCTTGTCCTAAAAGATAAGTTTCCAGAAAGAAAATTTTCTGTAGACATTTCAATTACAGACCAGGATTATGGGCCGATAGTTACTTTTTATCAATTGTCTTAAGTTTGATGATTACGCATCAGGTGTAGTTGGCGAGAGCCTGTTATTTTTTGTAAGCGAAAATAAACTATCTGTTTATTGGCGGCTGAGTTTTTTCACTGATTTCAATGGGGCGCAGGTGGCGTCTCTAGTGTTCGAGGAATGGGCAGGCGATCGCCGTTTTTATGAGCGATTAATTGATGGTGAGGATGTGGAGGTTGGGGTTTTTAAAAGATATAAATTACTTATGGATGAAGAGGCTAAATGAATCATGCTGGATTTCCGTCTGTTTTTGGTTCGGTAGTCAATGTGACTCAATCGGGTTTTATCGAGAGTGGATTAATGAATGGCATCCCAAATCAACGTCCGCCCAAGGTGAAGTGATTATCTAGGGTTTGTCTGAAAAGTCAGCCCGCAAGCATCTTTCGATGCAGGCCAGTGTGACCATGTCCACGCACCCCACTAACTGGTCCTACTGAAAACTGGAAAACCTTTGTTAATGCTGAAAAACAGATTCACCTGGAAGCAGGTCCCGGGCAGCGTGTAGACCAAGTTATCTTATCAATGATAACTCTATCTGGTAATAAAAAATTCACGAGCTCTATGACGCTCACAACCGATGAGACTCTATCGGCAGGGCAAAAATATCTCGGTCCCGAGTACGGGGAAATCGGTAAGCCAGGCTCTGGGGCGTTTCACAGCGCTGGCGGCACCAAGGAGTTCCGTATCGACTCAGGATCTATATCAGGAGCACACGCTCCGGGAGTTCCGCATTTACATTTCGGTGTTAAAGACACTGTGACTGGAAAATATATTTCTAATAATCATGTTCCCTGTGCGGACTAGGATAGGGATATGTCTATCGCTCGGAAGGGTATTGTTGTCACTGGCGAATATTCTGGCTGGGAAGTTATTGTTGTGGACGACCGTGATGGCGACACTGGCGGGTATTATCTTTACTTGAAGAAAAGTGATGTGAAGGGTTTGACTACTGGTTCGAGGATGAGACAGGGCTTCAGGCTCAGCTAGCTGATTTTGAGGTAGAGTGGATAGCTTAGTAAGTTAATTAGCATGGCTGTTATTTTGCCGTCGGTGCAAAGGAGGGCCAGCGAGTAATCTGAATCCGACGAGTGCTATAACAGACGCTGAGGCTGGAACCAGTGGATTGGCAAAGATAGGTTCTTTGAAGGGAGAGCCTGAGCTGCCACCAAAAAATGCAAGTCCGGACATGATTCGATCAATTGAGCGTCAAAATGAAGCTTCGAAGGGACTTGCTCAAGCTGGATATGATGTTGAGCAGTTGGCAAATTCTGGGAAAAAAGGAGCCAACCCTGATTTGCGGATTAATGGTGAACTAGCTGATTTTTCTCGCCAATCACCAATAGCCCAATTTCAGTGCTGAAAACAATAAGCGGTAAAGTTGAGACTCAGACTAGCAATATTGTTGTGAATTTGGCTGACTCTCCATTGATCTTTGAGCAGATAGAAAGCGCACTGCGCTCGAATCCTGTCGAAGGCTTGAAAAAGCTTTATTTGATGAAGGGCGGGGAGTTTAGGGTGATAGGGGCTGTGAAGTGACAATTACAATGAATCTTGAGATTGAAGTTGGAATTTCTTTTAAAGAAATTGCTTCAGTACTCTCAGTGATGGGGGCTGAGCACGCAATTGAAAATGGTTATCTAACAGGTAACTTTAAATATTCAGGTGTTTATTTTGTATTTCGTTGCTTTAGTAGTCCTGAGGACGTTGCTGCTGAAGGGGTTAATGTTGATTGGGAAGCAGGTATGAGTGGAGCGTTTCATTGTCCTATAAAATATTTGCTGGAGAGTTCTGAGGATATTAAGTCTTTCCTTACGAAGCTGTCGATAGAAACGGATTTTAAATTTGTTCTTTCTTTTCAGTATGAAAGCTTGTATGTGATCCGTGATGAGTTTGGTATTGGTTTTCTGAGAAGCATGGTTGATTAGTTGGTGCAAAAGATCTCACAACAAAACCTTCAGAGGTTGGACCCTTAAACCGACTCAGCGAGAAGTAGATATTGAGTCATACCTTGCTAAAACTGAGTATTCACCGTACTGCGGACTTACATGTTGATGGGATGTAAGCGCTCCATGAACCCCACATTCAAAGCCGCTGCTTGATCCCGGATGCTGTGCTCCCGATTTCTTTCTGGAGCCCGCCAACCATGATGCGTCCCGATGCAAAAGTCGAAAAAGTGTATCTGTACCCCAAGCCCGTCGACTTCCGAAAATTCATCGACGGTCTGGCAGCCTTGGTCGAGTTGGACATCAAGGTCGCGGTGTTCGACCCCGTGCTTTTCGTCTTCCTCAACGAGCCACGCAACCGCGTGAAGATCTTGTACTAGGAGCGCAACGGCTTCTGCCTTTGGCTCAAGCGCCTGGAGTCTGAGCGCTTCAAAACATTGCCCGATGTGACCGACGAAGCAATTGTCCTGACTGTCCAGCAGCTCAATTGGATGCTCGACGGCTTTGACCTTTGGCGTAACCGTCCCCATCAGGTTTTGACGCCGCGATTCATGGCCTGATTCGGTATAATCCCGGGCATGAATTTCGTGCCCGACAACCTTCCTGATGATCCTGAATTACTCAAGCAGATGCTTGCGAAGATGAAAGAACTGGCTGTTTAGCGACACGCCCAAGGGCGCGACGGCCAGTGCTCAACTGTATAGCCTGGTCGAGACTGCCAAAGCCAACGGCCAAGAGCCTTATGCGTGGCTGCGCCACGCACTGGAACGCCTGCCGGCGGCCTCATCAGTTGAAGACTACGAAGCGCTGCTACTGTGGAACTGCTCGCCGGTATCACCTGGCTAAGCGCACCGCCCATCATGAAGCTGGTGGGGTTTGTGGAGCGCTTACGGTACAGCTGGATTAGACCGCACCAATTCAACAACGGACTGGCCCCAGCTCAGGCCGAGAAAAAACCTAACTTCGTGTCCGGGATCAGTTGACCACTACAGTCACCCTAGCGAAGCCTTCACTCCGGACACCCCCGTCTCAAATCATCCGAACCCCGCTCCGCAATCCCGGCTTGCACTTCGCCTAGACTACCGAACGGCACGAGCCCGTTCTTCGGGCCCGAGGAAGTTGTCAGCATTATCCTTGTATACGTCTGCTAACACTCAGTGATGAAACATTACAATACGCCTATTCGCATAAATCGTATAAGGATATAGCGTTAATGACAATGACTCCATCGGATGGATCGGCTTCCCTTGACGTTAATAATCTGTTTAAAAAGCCCAGGGTCTGTTTTGATTGGGAGGACTTGCGGTACTTCGTGATGTTTTCCACTATCAGGTCGCTGAGTGGCGCTGCGAGGGTGCTGGGTGTGGAACATGCGACCGTCTCGCGCCGTATCGCTTCATTGGAAAAGTCCCTTAATGTAAAGCTTGTTGATCGGCGCAAGCGGCTTTATGAACTGACCGATGAAGGACAGCGTCTGGCGGTTATCGGGCGCCAGATCGAGGCGCAGACTCAGGCGGTTGGCCGCCTCGCCATCGCGGCTCAGGTGGTGCCAAGTGTGGAAGTGACCATCAGCGCACCACCGTCGGTGGCGGTCGAGAAGCTGGTGCCGCAACTGGGGGCGTTTCGTGCCATGCACCCTGGCATTGTGCTGCGCTTGTTGGGGGATCATCAGTATTCGTCGTTATCCAGTTGCCAGTCTGACTTGTGCATACGGTTTTCCAGGCCGATTGAAAGTGGCATCGTCGCACGACGTATCGGGACCGCCTCATTTTCATTTTATTGCTCACATTTTTATCTGGAGGAGCGGCACCCGGAGCACTATGAGTTTATTGCCTACGACAATGAACTGATGAGCGACAGTCAGAACGGTTGGCTTAGGAATATTGTCGGTGAACGCCCCTTCGTGCTGGAAGCCAAAACAGTAGAACTGCAAATTCGCGCCGCGGAAACCGGTGTGGGTATTGCCTTGCTTCCAAGTTTTGCGGTAGGTGCGAACTCTCGTCTGTGCCGGGTAGAGCTTTCGGCACCGCTGGAGGTTGATGTCTGGCTGGGCGTGCATGAAGACTTGCGCGCGGTGGCTTCAATTCAGGCCGCGATGAATTATATAGAAAGCTGTTATCGCTAGTCGGGCCGGTGACAGAAATCGTTATTTCGGCACACACATGAGGTGACGGTGAAAAAATTCCCATCCCCTGACTAAATATCAACAATTTACAACGCGGTCGATTTTGACGAGGATCAATGTCGAGTTAAGAAGTTAATGATTCGAAACTCCGAGACGTTCAGGTGTCGGCTCGGCAATGTTTGATAGGTGTGGCGCTGTTGTACAACTACAAGAATAAAGGCAGTGGCAAGATCATCTCAAGCACCCTGTTTACACCCTAAGGACAGCCGGAGATTCTCATGGCCGACATAAAAATTCTCGACGTTACATTGCGTGACGGTGGTTATCGAAACAACTTCAATTTTACGGAAGATCAGGCCCGGGTTATGACTTCGGGCCTGGCGGACGCAGGTGTCGACCTCTGTGAAATTGGTTACTGCAAAGGATCGTTTGCGCCGAAGGGAGAGCACGGGCTGACCAGTGATGTGGGCGCACGCTTCATTGAGAAAATCATAAAGGCAGCCGATGGACGCATCGAACTGGCGGTTATGGTTCACCCTAAAAACATCACGGCAGACGACTTTGCCATGCTCAAGGAGCAGGGTGTTTCAATGATTCGTGTCTGTCTGCGACGCGACCAGCTGGATGAGGGCCTGGCGACTTTGTCACTGGCCCGCGATCACGGCTTCAGTGTCAGCGCCAATGTGACGCATGTGACATCGCAGACGCCGGGAGCGGTGCTTGATACGGCCGTTCGTGCCGAAGGTGCCGGCGCGGACATCATCTGTTGTGCGGACTCCAACGGTCATATGTTGCCAACCGATGTACATCGGCTGTTCAGTCGCCTTGCTAGCCGCTTGCTGGTGCCATTGGGGTTTCACGCCCATAACAATCTGTCTTTGGCACTGGCGAATGCATCGGCGGCTATCGAAGCCGGTGCTGAGTATATCGACACGTCCATATGTGGCATGGGCAAGGGAGCAGGCAACCTGCACTTGAGTATGTTCGTTGCGTATCTGGAACGTATCGGCATCCGTCACGGATACGATCTGGTAAAGGTGATTGAACTGTCGGAAGCCACGGCCAGTTCGGTCCCGCAGAACAATATGCCCAGCCCGCTGATGGATATCATTCTGGGCACCTACAACTTCCCCTACGACAGTAATCGGCGGGTGCGAGATACCCTTGAACGGTTTCAACTGACCTCCGAGTACCGAGCGCTCGAGGTCATGCATCAGCAGGACAAGGTGGCGCGTCTTGCTCCGCGAGCGGTATTGTCGAATGCCTTCAATGAACTGGCGAGCAGCGTAAAGGGGGTGGCGCTATGACCCGTCAGATGCCCCGCAAGCGTATAGGTATTCTGCCCGGTGACGGGATCGGCATTGAAGTCATGGCGGCAGCGCTTCCGGTGATCGCTGCGTTGGACCTGCCGTTCGATTTGATAACCGCAGATATCGGTTGGGAATGCTGGAAACGCGACGGTGAAACCGTTCCTGCCCGAACCTGGGAAATCATAGCGAACTGTGATGCGACATTGCTGGGCGCAATAACCAGCAAGCCGCTGGCAGAGGCGGAGGCAGAATTGCCACTGGCGCTTCAGGGCCAGAACCGCCGCTATGTCAGTCCGGTCATTCAGCTCAGGCAGAACCTTGATCTGTACGCGAATGTACGTCCGGTAACAGACATGACCGGCGAAAACAGATTTCGCTTTGTCGTGATCAGAGAAAACACCGAAGGCCTTTATGCAGGGCTGGATTTCGGGCGTATTCCAGATGCACTGCTGCCGCTGCTCGAAGAGCGAGAAGCGCTTGGCGCGTCCTGGCAGCGAGAAGGGCAGGACGATGCGACAGTCACATTGCGCCTGCAAACGCGAAGCGGCTTGACGCGTATTTTTGAGTACGCATTCGAATATGCCCGCCAGAACGCCTTCACCTCAGTGACCTTTGTCGACAAGCCGATGGTCCTGCGCCACAGCAGTGCTTACGCACGGGGTATTTTTGAGGAAATCGCACAGCGTTATCCCGACATAACCGCTGCCATCGAAAATGTCGATGCAGTTGCCTTGTGGATGGTGCAGCGTCCCGAGCGTTTCGGGGTGATTGTTGCCGAAAACATGTTCGGCGATATTCTTTCCGATCTCGGCGCGGGCGTCATGGGTGGCCTGGGGTTCGCGCCCAGTGGCAACTTCGGCAATTCAGGGGCCTATTTCGAGCCTGTACACGGCAGTGCGCCGGCCCATGCGGGGCTGAACAAGGCCAACCCCGGAGCCATGTTCATGGCCATTGCGCTGATGCTCGAGCATTTGGGGTATGCCGCGCAGGCGGCGTGTATTACCCGCGCTGTCAGCCTGGTTTCACAATCGCCCATACGTACTTATGACCTTGGTGGTTCCCACACGACCGAGCAGGTGGGCGAAGCGATTGTCCGCCAATGCATCGAGTTGCAGGCCGGCTCTTTCGGGTATCACACCGGACAGGCTTCGGTTCAGGGAGAACGCCATGTCAGCGCACTTTGAAGCCGTATCAGTGACGCGAGCCGTACTGGAGGCCTGTGAACATCTGGACACCGCCTCGCTGTCGGATGCTCTGGACAGCCTCGGCATCGACGGCGGGTTGCCGGGTATCGTTTCGCAGGTGCCGGGTACGCGTTGTGTCGGTGTCGCATTTACCGTGCAGTACGAAGCTGTCGATGCGTCAGCAGGGTTCAAGGGGGCTGCCAACTACATTGATCAGGTGCCTCCCGGCGCGGTGATTGTGTCCTCCAACGTAGGGCGCCAGGATTGCACTGTCTGGGGCGATATCATGACCCATTTCGCCCTGGCCAACGGCATCAAAGGCACCGTTATCGATGGCATGGCGCGTGATATCGATACTGTGATCAGGTGCCGCTATCCGTTGTTCAGTCGCGGGCGGTTCATGCAGTCAGCCAAGAATCGCGCGCAACTCAAGGCCGTTCAGGTGCCAGTCGTCATTGAGGGTATTACGGTCCGCCCCGGTGACCTGCTGGTCTGCGATGGCAGCGGCTGCGTGGTCGTTCCACAACAACTGGCAGCCGAGGTTATACGTCGTGCCCAAGCGGTGGAGCAGACGGAGCGCAAGATTATCGAGGCCATAGCTGCAGGCTCGACTCTGGAGAATGCTCGCAGTACCTACCGTTACGACCAACCCTGGCTGACTGACGCTGAAAAAGTCAGCGTGGGAGAGCGGTCATGACTCAGGCATCGCGATTGACCGTAGATGCAAATGTGTCAGAGCCCCACGCTCGACAGCGTGCATGTGAGTCTCCGGACATTGATATCGGTGCGTTCAAGAAAGCAATGCGCCGCCTGACGTCCACCGTCACCCTTGTTGCCACCGAGCATGAGGGCACGCCGTACGGTATGGCAGCCACGGCTGTCAGTTCGGTATGCAGCGATCCGCCGTCCATTCTGGTTTGCATCAATCACAGCGCCAGCGTTTACCTGCCTTTGCTTGAGAGCGGAAAGTTCTCGGTCAACCTGCTGCACACCAGTCAGGCAGAGCTGGTCAGCGTATTTGGCGGAGCGGTCAACGGCCCGGCGCGGTTCGACAGCGGAGACTGGCAGCAGGATAGGGGCGTTCCGTATCTGCGTACGGCCCAGGCGACGCTGTTCTGCTCGGTGGCTCAACGAATGACCTGCGGCACTCACGAAATCATCATCGCTCTGGTCGAGAAAACAACGGCGGCCGAGGCGATCTCGCCGCTGCTCTGGCAAGACGGTAAACCGGCGGCTTCAGCACCGCTTTTCGCTTGACTACTTCTTCTTCTGACTGAACGGAACTGATTATGAAAATGGAATTGTTCGACGCTCAATCCGTCACCGATGACAAGGCGGTCTATCTGATCAATGTAGTGCAGGTAAACGAGGGTGCCCAGGATCTGGCCATTGAGATTCTTGAAGAGACGGTCAGTTACGTCGCGCGGACCTACAGTGCTTTCAAATGGAGCCGGTTGATGAAAAGCACGGACGGCAAGACCGTCATCAATCAGGCGCAATGGAGTGACCGCAGTCAGTTCGAGTCGCTTTTTATCGACCAGGAGTTTCTGTCGCGGTATTCCCGTTTAAAGGAAACCGGCACCTGGGAATATCACCTCTACAACGTCGCCGAGTACATCACCCCTGAACTCGCATTACAGAAAGCGGGTTGATCCATCCACTGCAGAGGAAGGCGGCGCACAGGCCGCTTTCGTCTGACATTCACTCGGATTTGCACAGGGGTTATGCGCGATGGCCATGATCAATACAGCACTGACTTCGCTTCTCGGAATTGAACACCCTCTGATGCTGGCCCCGATGGGCGGCGCCTCAGGAGGGCGTCTGGCGGCTGCCGTATCCCGGGCGGGGGGGCTCGGTCTGGTGGGGGCCAGTTACGGCGACCCGCAATGGATGGCGCACGAGCTGGAGATGATGCAGGACGTGCAGCAGCCCTGGGGTGTGGGTCTGGTGATGTTTACCGTGGCGAAGCACTTCGAATTGCTTCACCTGGCGCTTGAGTATCGCCCATCCGTGGTGGCGTTATCGTTTGGTGATGTGCGTCCTTTTGTCCGGCCCATTCAACAGGCCAATGTCAAAGTCATCGTCCAGGTTCATGACGTCGATCAAGCGCTTTACGCGCTGGACGCCGGTGCCGATGCGCTGATCGTGCAAGGGGCCGAGGCGGGCGGTCACAGCTTGCGACGCGCTTCATTGCCGCTGTTTCCGGCAGTTCGCGACGCGGTCGGGAAGGATGTTGTGCTTGTCGGTGCCGGCGGGATTGCCGACGGACGGGGCATGGCTGCCGCGCTGGCGCTGGGTATGGACGGCGTGATGATGGGCACACGTTTTCTGGCTTCGCAGGAGGCGCTTCCTTCCGAGCGGGTAAAGCAGCGCCTGTTAAAGGCGGTAGCGAAAGATACGGTGCGCACCCGGATCTTCGATCAGGTGCGCGGCATCGACTGGCCCGAGGGCTACAGCGGGCGGGTGATCGGCAATGAATTTTCCGCCAGTTGGGTGGGCAAGGAGCAGGCATTTGCGGCATCGGCGGGTCAATTGCGCCTGGACTATGAAGCGGCCATGGCGGCCGATGATGTGAGTATCCGGGCCATTTGGGCGGGCGAAGTGGCGGATCTGATCAAGGATGTATTGCCCGCGCAGCTCATCGTCGAGTCGACCCTGCGCGAGTGTGCCGCCAGTGTCGAATGCCTTCGCACAACCCGCTGACCCATCAGGATGAACCAACGACCGGACCCGCTTTAAACAGCGGGTCTTGTCATTTTTGCAGGAGCAAACGCCATGAGCCATTGCATCACCTGCCAGACCTTTGGTGTCGGGCAATCAAGCGTATTCATTCTTTCGCCGGTAATGCCGGTCTGGGATGCGGGTGGGTTCGCTCAGCCGCTGATCGAGCATTTCACGGCAGCCGGTTATCAGGTCACAGTTTTTGATTCACTGTCCCTGCCAGTGGTGTCCGGTGAAAGCTTTGACGGATTTACCCAGCGCTGGATCTGCGCGCTCGAGCCGTGGGGCGTGCCGGACGTGCTCGTCGGAGTGGCCTTGGGCGGCGCGCTGGTGCAGGCGCTCGCAGGTACTTCGTGGCTGAGGTCGACGCCTGCCTTGTTGTTGCTTTCTTCACCCGCCAAAGCCGACAGGTTGCTTGATTCCAGGCTCGGGCGTATGGCGGATCTGGCAGAAGAAGGGCATGTCGAGCATGCCAGGTACTTGCTGGACAATCTGGTATTGCCAGAAGGCCAGGTGCAGGAAGCACTGGAACTGCTTTGCACTGAGAGTGACGCCATACTCTCGACACAAGGGCAACGTCTGACACTGGGGTTCCGGCTGCTGGGCGGTCTGGACATCAGTGAGTGCCTGCTCGATTACCCAGGGCGAGTGCTGAGCGTGTTTGGCGAAAAGTCCCAATTGGTGGGTGCGAACCATGTGCCGCGCACCAAGGGCCGAAAACAGCGTTCACTGTGCGTGCCTGATGGCGGGATGCGTCCGCTGGCTGATGACCTGGGTCGGGTACTGGAGAGCATCGATACCTTTCTGTTAACCAGTCGCGAGTGCGTGCAATGAGTCAGGTCGAGGAAGCAGGCTTTATTGATGTGCACTACCACGCCAATCCTGACGCGTTCGTTCGCCGTCATGGCGCGATTGAGGCGGGCAGGCGCTATGCAGCGGTACAGGGCCGGGTGGTGCTGAAAAATCACCTGGGGTGCACCGCGGCTCAGGCGTGGGAAGCACGCGATCAGGGCTTTGCGGTCAGCGGTTCAGTGGTGCTGAACGAGATTGCTGGCGGCATTGACTACCGTGTAGTGGAGCGCAGCCTGTGTTTGCGGGGTGATGAACCCGGGCGTTTCATCGTTCACTTTCCAACCGTTACGGGCAGGACCCATACCAGTACGCTGGCGCGCAATTTGAGCCATCCGCTGTTGCAGGAAAAGCCCATCAAGCCTGCCCGAGTGACAGCGCAGAACGGACGCCTTACGCCTCAGGCGCTGGATATTCTCAAGATGGCGCGTGATTATCCGCTGGTCATATCGACAGGGCATGCCGATGCCGACGAAGTCAGGGCGCTGATCGACGAGGCCGTGCGGATCGGTGTGCCGAGGTTGATGCTCAATCAGCCAGCCAACCCGTTGACCGGCCTGAAAGCAGCCGAACTTGCGGTCATCGGTAATGAACCATCCGTCTACATCGAGCAGACGGCGCTGACTTACTTGTTGGGCTATCAGGATGAGCAGGATTTCAGCGATGTACTGAGCCGTGTGCCCAATGTGGTCTACAGCTCGGACCTGGGTCAGACCAGCCAGATCGATGTGCACGAGTGGTTGTCGATGAGCGGGCAGTGGTTCGACGCATTCGGTCTGAGCAGCGAACGCCGTGCCCACATCACCCTTTGCAATCCGCAACGGATGCTGGCCATTTAAGTCGTCCGGGTAAAGGACTCCCAGGATACGGCGTTCAGGGAGTCCTTTCGCATCAGGCTACTTCGGCGGCGACACCCGACGTGATTGCCTCGACATTCAACGCTTCGCGCAGGCCCGCCTGTTCCATCAGCGGCAGTGTCTCCCGCACAAAATCCTTTATGCCTTCATGGTAATCAAGCCATGTCAGGGCTATGCCGTCGATTCCCCAGTCAGCGTATTTCTTGAACAGTTCGACGATCTGCTCCGGTGTGCCTACCAGAGGTACGCCTGCAAACCCCGCCTTGAAATGAAAGCGGAAACGCACCGCGTCTTCCAGAGTGAAAATACCGGTCTGAATCCCCAACTCGCCCGTGATGATATCGCAGCCCTCATCGTCACCCATTTCAGTGGCGTAATAGTCCAGGTAAGCGTCCGCTTGTTCCTGAGTGTCTTTCTGCACGACGTAGCCATAACACCAGATTTTTATGTCGCGCCCGAACTCCTGCCTTGCCAGGTCCTTGTAGGAAGCAATCTGTTGCCGGACGGCTTCTTCACCGTCGAGGTGTTTGATGATCAGAAACGCGGCGTCACAATGCTCGGCGCAGAACCGTTTGCCGCGTGGTGAGCCGCCTGCGTTGATCAGGTAGGGAGTGTTGAGTGGCTGAGGCTGCGAGATAGCGTCGCAGATGGTGAAGTACTCGCCTTTGAAATCGAACGGTGTTTGCTGCTCCCAGGCATTTTTGGCAATGTGCAGCCATTCTTCTGCGTAGTCATAGCGTTTGTCGTGCTCCATCATGTGGCCGCTGAACATGCGCATTTCAGCCCCGTACCAGCCGCACAGGATGTTCAGCCCGAAGCGCCCGCCGCTGATGTGGTCGATGGTCACCGCCTGCTTGGCTGCAAACAGGGGGTGCACGGTGGGCAGATGCGAGGTGGTGAAGACTGCGATCTGGTTGGTCAGGGCTGCAATTCCGGCAGCCCAGGTGTAGGTTTCGAAACAAACGCCGCCTGTGTTGTTGGTGCCGCCGAAACCTTTCCAGCGGCCCACGGGTATGAATGCTTCGAATCCTGCATCGTCGGCTACCCGGGCGATTTCCAGATTACCTGCCCAATCGTCTCCACGCAGGCGTTCCGGCGCATTGGTGACGGTGCAGCCGCCTTCGGTATTGGTGGAGAAAACCCCCAGCTGTATCCTGTTGCGACTGCTGCGCATCGGGTTGGTCTTTATCGGATAAGATTTTTCAGCGCGCATGATGACCTCCCAGGTCGGTTTTGATGTCGTTCTTCCTTGCTGAATCCTGTGCCGACAGCGGCCGTGCAGACGAAATGTTCGTTGAGGCATGATCATTCCGTCGGGTCGGGAAATACGGCAGCACATACTCCTCCAGCTCCTGCAACACTTCAGTGGCCGGGCGTTTCAGTGGTTTCAGGTTAAGCGCAACATGCGAAACCCCCTGTTCCCGTTGACGCTGCCACAGATCGATGAGGGCGTTTCGTCCAGTACTGATTCCACGGCCGACTTTCATGGGCGCGTCCTTGTTGTCGTCAAGATCAAAGAACGTCGCATAGCCGTAGGGCTTGAACCGTTTCTGCTGATTGGCATCGCGCCAATGACTGATCACCTCTGGCAGGGTGTTGAAGCCGCTCTGGTGCCATATCCAGCCGTCCATATGATTGGCCAGCCATTTGACGTCCTGCTGACAGCGGCCAATGGCGAGCATCGGCAACCGTCCGAAAAAAGGTTTCGGCAGTAGATCCATTGCGCCATTGAGATGCCCGTAATAGCGCGACGAGAATGCTGGAAATGAGCGCTCGGTCACCGCGTGCAACATCTCGATACCTTCTCTGAAGCGCTCTGCACGCGTGTCGAAATTCTCACCGAAGGCGGGGTACTCACCGGGCCTGTCGCCCGTCGACAAGCCCAGCAGGAAACGCCCCTCCAGCAACACATCCACGCTGCAGGCCTGTTTGGCGACCATCATTGGATTGCGCAGCGTCAGTACGATGCCGGCGGTCCCGATGCAGATTTGTGTGGTCACTGCGGACAGCAGTGCTGCATATACAAAGGGATCGAATATCTGACCTGCGTCGCCAAATCCGGGGTCAAGAAGCGGTACATCCCGGAGCCAGAGTGCAGCGAAGCCGGCTTTGTCTGCCTGCCTTGCGAGGGCCACGTGGTCTTTCATGGTGGGCGCTACGGCATCAGGATAACCTTCCAGTGGCGCAATCAGACCGAACGTGAGATGGCCCGGTGTGAACACTTTTGCGAAGGCCGGGTGCCGGTTCGTGTCGGGTAGTTCATAGGCTTTCACTTGGTTTCACCCGCCAGATCAAGGGTGTCGGACGGCTCCACTGGCGTCTCCTCATGAGCGCGCACGCGACCGAGCAGGACAAAGACAGCCACTGCCGTGAGTACGGTGGCGGCGCTGAGAATGAACAGCAGATTGCGGAACGCGATGGCGTACTGCTGGTGCAGCAGCTCAGCCTGGCCGGGCAAAAGGCTGATCGCGTTGTGCAGATCGCCCAATGCGGCGCGGTTGGCCGCATCGGTCACTGTTTCAGGTGCGACAGCCTTCAATGCGTCGAACAGGCCCCACTGAATGAACGTGGCGAGCAGTGCACCTGCGAACGCAATGGCAATGCCGTCGGCGGAAACGCGCACGGCATTGAAGATGCCGGTAGCCATGCCGGCGCGTTCCTTTTCGACCACGCTGATCGCCATGCCGTCCATCAGCCCCCACGGCAGGCCGATACCGACACCGATCAGCGCCATCGGCAGCAAAGCGGTTCTGATTGCGCCGCTGTCCAGTGCCAGTGCAAGCCACAACAGCCCGACGGCTACCAGCAGCAGCCCGACGCCGGACAACAGCCCGGACGTGAAACGACGCGCCAGTTGCGCGGCAAGCATCGGCACGACCAGCAAGGGCGCAGCGAGGGCGGTCATCATCTGCCCGGTTTCCAGCGCGCTGAGGCCGTCGATACCAATAAAGCGCGCTGGCAACATGATGATCAGTACGACAAAGAAAAATGCGGGGCTGGCCGCAAGAATCTGTACGCCGACAAAGCGCGCGCTCCTGAACAGTGACAGATCAAGCATCGGCCTGGTCACGCGCTGTTCCACTGCGATGAATATCCAGAACAGCAGCAGTGAACCCAGGAGGCCGCCCATGACCAGCGGATGGGTCCAGCCGTCTTCAGGGGCGAGCAGGATCGCGTAAGTGAACAGGGTCAGTGCCGCAGTAAAACTGATAGCGCCCGGCCAATCCATCCCTGTGGCATCGGGATCTCTGGATTCCGTGGCGCTGAACAGCACCAGGAAAAAACCTGCGACGCCGATAAGGGCAGTCGCGTGGAATGACCATTTCCAGCCGGCCGAGTCAACCAGCGAGCCCGCTGCAAGAGGACCGAACGCCAGGCCTATGCCGAACGTGGTGCCCAGCAGGCTGAATACTCTGGTGCGCTCAGCCCCATGAAAGGTCTGGGCCAGCGATGACATTGCTCCAGCGAATGCTGCTGCGCCGCCCAGGCCCTGAATCAGTCGAAGTACGTCGATCTGGACGACGGATGAGGCCACTGGGATGGCGAAGGTGGACAGCACGAATATCGCCAGCCCGATCAGCCAAACGCGCTTTCTGCCGTAGATATCCGTCAGGCTTCCTGCGGCCATCATGGCGCTGCCGTAAGTCAGGATGTAGGCGTTGATGACCCATGTCAGCTCGACGGCTGATCCACCCAACGCCTTGTTTATCGAGGGCAACACCACTGCAGGCCCCGTGAAGCAGAGTGGAATCAAAATGCCTGTCAGGCAGGCGGCAAACAGCTGCCCCCACCGTCTGGTAGAGGATGAGGCTTGAACCTGGCTTACTGAAGTCATGAGCAATTTCCCTGTGAAGCGTGCGCAGGCTTGGATGAATTGCACGCGTTTATCCAAGGGCAATCGCCCTGCCGGGAGATTAGGGGTTGCGTATGCAAACAAAAACAGGCTTATGTTCCGAACGTATAGGACAAGGCTGTCCTTAATAGGAGTGTGTATTGGAATCGCTCGGTAGCATTTCGGTGTTTGTTCTGGTGGCGGAAACACGGAGTTTTACCCAGGCAGGCAAGCGGCTGGGTATTTCATCGTCGGGGGTCGGCAAGAGTATCGGTCGCCTGGAAGAGAGCCTGGGTGTCAGGCTCTTTCATCGCAGTACGCGCAGTATCGCGCTGACTCTGGAAGGTTCGATATTTCTTGAACGCTGTCGACGTGTTCTGTCCGAACTTGAAACGGCAGAAATGGAGTTGAGCAACGCCAGAGATATGCCCAGAGGCAGGTTACGCATCAGCCTGCCATTGGTCAGCGGGCTGGTCATGCCGGTGATCATCGACTTCATGCGTACCTATCCCGAGATCGAGCTGGACATCGATTTCTCGGACCGCATGGTCGATATCATCGACGAGGGTTTTGATATCGTTTTGCGCACGGGAGACCCCGGCGACTCTGGCCTCATGTCGAAGCGTATGGGGGGATTTCAACTGACGATTGTCGGTGCGCCGGACTATTTTGACCGGCACGGCATACCTGAACATCCTGCGGACTTGAGTCGACATGCCTGCCTGTTGCACAGGTTTCCCTCTTCGGGCAAATTCGAGCACTGGCCGCTACGCCGGGAGGCAGGTGCCGATGATCTCGATTTACCTGAGGTGATGGTGTGTAACACGACTGAAATCCTTGTCGATGTCGCGCGTGCAGGGTTAGGAATTGCCTGCCTGCCGGACTTCATGATTTCATCGGCCATTCGCAGTGGCGAGTTAGTGCCGATACTGACCGACTACACGGTACATACAGGGAGTTTCAGGTTGCTCTGGCCATCCAGCAAGCACCTTTCGCTGCGCCTGCGAGTATTCATTGACTTTATGCACGCCCATCTGTTTGCTCCCCCGGCAGTGTGACTGTGCTGATCGAGCATTCAGCACCTGACTAGGAGCATTGGCATGTACACGCTTTTTGGCGTCGAGCGTTCGGGTTCCGCAGCCATCGAGATAGCGCTTTGGCGCTGCTCGGTTGCTTTTACCTTGTTCAGAGCCTGCGGATGGGAGGAGGGGCCTGGCAAGGAAGCGTTGAGACGGGTCAATCCACTGTTGCAGGTGCCTACGCTGGTACTGACCGATGGCTCGGTACTGACGGAAAGCGCTGCGATCCTGATTCATCTGGGGCTGGAGCACCCCGAGTCCGGACTTCTACCCGGCAACCCTGCACTGCGTGCTCAAGCCCTTCGCGCACTGGTGTATATCACTGCCAACTGTTATGCCCCTATAGGGATCATCGATTACCCGCAACGCTGGCTGTCGGACTCTGACGAAACGCTCGATGCGGTACTTGAATCCGGAACCCGCGCAAGGCTGTACGAAAACTGGGAGACTTTCGCCGACCTGTTTGGTCGCGCAGACCTGTGGCGTTGCGATGATCCCGGTGCCGTGGAAATTCTGGCCTCTGTCGTAACGAGATGGAGCGGCACACGCGAGCATCTGCACGCAACCCGGCCTGACTTTCATGCGTTGCTGTTACAGGTCGACGCCCAGCCGGTGGTCAGTGCGGTACTGCGTCGTCACTGGGGCTCCAGATGCCTGGAAACATGATTGAAAGAGGCCGGAAATAAAAGGACCGAACGTCAGCTGTTCGGCCCTTTTGAAAGGGGTGACGTCAGGGTGGGATTGAACCACCGCCTCCCAGTTGTCTGAGTATCCTAACCGCTAGACGACTGACGTCATAAACAACCAAGTAAACCGTTGCCGGAAAGCCCCGTAGTTGCTTTGTTCATGGCTCTATTCTGCCGGGTTGCAGGCCCTTCGTATGCTGTCAGAAATGTCAGTTTTAAGACGTTTCAGGCTTATCGGAAGCATTGCCTATACCACTATCAGGCGCATGCCTGCGCTGCAACCCCGGCCGGTCATCGCCTGTTTTCAACTTGCCTGACCTTCGCCCGTCGACTTTTGTACAAAACCTATTTCAGCGGTCCCAGCACCTTGCGATAGTGTTCCTCGCCACTGCGGGTCTGTAGCGTGAGCCCGATTTCCAGCCCGTCGGGATTGTCTTCCTTATGGCTATCGAGGGACTGCCAGCCGCCGACTGTTTTCCAGATCCTTATGTTTATCTCGACGACGTGATCGAGTACCACTATCCCTCTGCGCTGCCGATCACCAGCGATCCGCTATCACGGTAGACGCTGCCGTCATAATCGGCTGCAACTTTGCTGCAACCACTGATGCCGCTGATATCGAACACATGACGCTCAGCGAAGATTCTGGAACTTTTGCCCACGCCCTGGGCATACATAAACGGGTAGACCTTATAGCGGGTACTTCCGGTGTGATAATTATTGTAAAGATGAACCTGGCCAAAACGTACACGGGGCCCGCGAGAGGAAATGTTCTCGAATAACGAGCGGTAGATAGTGACTTTCAGTTTACCGTCATCGGTCGTTTTAGTGTCGTTGGAACCGATCAGGTTATTCTTTTCATGGTTGCGGAAAATGGAATAAGAGATGGTGACATGATTGATCCATACATTGCTGGCACCCTCGGCCGTCAGGCCGTCGTTTTCCTTGGCGTAGAAAAAAACCTCCCTTATCTCGGCACTGCTGGAGGTGCCGACAATCGTGGTTTTGCCGGGAATGCCCAGACGGGCGCGCTGCTTCATGTCCGAGGTCTTGGTGTATGACTTGCCCTCGCTGACATCAATCAGCCCGGTCACTTTGATGATCCGGCCATTCTCACAGCAAACATCCTGTTGCCAAGGCAGGAGCGCAAACAGAATGTTTGCTGTCGATTGAATATAGTCACGAATCGGCAAGCGGGATTGCCGTGTGTGTATTTTTTTGTAAAAAAGAAAGAATGCTGTTTGTTTTTTAAAGACAGTTATTGGTTATTAAGTGCAACGGTATTGTGATGATGAAGAGGCTGTAATTCATGCGCTGAATGAGCATGCCGCAGCCTGCTATTCATGTAATGAATATCAAGGCTGCGGGGTGTGAAGGGGTTAAGCCGTTACGTTGATCGGCCCCAGTATTCTCAGATAGAGATGCACGGTCGTTCCGCTTCCCGGCAGTGTCTCGACGCGCGCTCCTCCGCCTGCATTGACCGCAAACTCCTGCACCTGGACGAGCCCTAGACCGGCACCCGGATCGGAACTTCGGGTGGTGAAGAAGGGCTCGAATATCTGTTCCTTGAGTTCGGCTGCCATGCCAGGGCCATCATCCGTCACGCTGAGTACCAGATAATCGCCTTCCGGCAGTCGAGGATCTTCCTTGACGGATTCCAGTCGAGTGGCGATATGCACGTTGCCTGGCCCGGACATCGCGTCACGGGCATTGGTCAGGAGGTTCAATACCGCTGCATGCAGCTGCGCTTCTGCGCACAGGACGCCCCAGCCTGGGGCGGAAAGGTCAAACGACAGCTCCAGTTTGTCGCCCGCCGAGCGCAGTAACAGGTCGCGGGCTGCATCGATCCGTTCGCTGACATCGATGCAGATCAGGTCGGGTCCGTCCTGACGAACGCTGTTCAGCAGGCGGGTAACCAGTTGACGACCGTGATCCACAGCCCGCAGGCCGGTATCGCTTAGCGTTTCGACATCGGTCGGGCGGCGCGAACGCATGCGGATAAGTTGCAGGCTGGCGCTCAGCGCCTGAAGCAGGTTATTGAAGTCATGCGCGATGCTCGCGGTGAGCATTCCCAATGACGACACCCGTTGTGACTGGCGCAGGTTGCGCTCCATCGCCAGGCTTTGACTCTGCGCGCTTTCGAGTCCCAGAGCCAGCTCTGCAGCATGCTGGTCACGCTGCTCTGTCAGCAGACGATACTGCATCAAGGCTGCAGTCTGGCGCGCCAGTGCCAGCAGTGCGAGACGCTGTTGTTCGGTCAGCACACGCGGCCAGATGTCGATCACGCACACGGTGCCCAGCGCATGGCCTGAGTCGGTGCGAATCGGCGCGCCCGCATAAAACCTTATGTAGGGAGGCCCCAGCACCAGCGGACTTTCCTTGAAGCGAGGATCGGTGGTTGCATCTTCCACCACCAGCACATCGGAGGGTTGCAGGATGGCATGGGCGCAGAATGCAAGATCGCGGTGGGTTTCTTTTACGTCCAGGCCGATGCAGGCCTTGAACCACTGGCGCTCTCGGTCAACCAGCGAGACCAGAGCGATAGGCGCGTCGCACAGCGTGGTGGCGAGCAGCACGATGTCGTCGAAGTCTTGCTCGGGCGCGCTGTCCAGTATCTTGAGGTGCTCAAGGGAGAGGACTCGTTCTTCCTCATTGGCGGGAAATGGCGCAGGGTGGTGGGTCATGTGGGCGCACCGCGATCAGATGAAATTAAGGTCTTATGATGCCTATGATTTGTAGATGGCAGCAAGGTATACACCGCATAAATCAGCACGGCCCGAGCAAGCCCTGACGCTCTGTCAGCGGCGGTAGCAACGGCCTGCCGGCCATCGAGGCTGAATACCGGTGCCCGTTGTCGCCAGGGTAATCACTCTCAACACGCATGACCGGGGTTTGAAGTGATGTACCTCGGCGCGTTGTTAAATGATGGGCGTCATAAACTTTAAAGTGGCGGCTTAATAAAAAAGTTGCTGTCGTCAATCGTGCGCAACGGTATACGTGCGCAATCTAATTGTAACTTATTGTGTCCATATTTTACCCGTTGTGTAATAGACTGCCGTCGGTTTTTGCCTTGGCAAAGATCATTGGCTAATCACTAACGTCTGTATTCTTCAGGAGCAACGCCGATGCCTGGCCCAAATGATTCAAGCCCTGCCGAACTTTTGCCCGAGGGGTCGCCCGATGACAGAGTCACCAGTCTGTTATGGGGGCCGTTCTGGTTAGGCGATACGACCGGTACTCATCTGACTTACAGCTTTCATACCGCTGACTCCGTCTACGCCACTGACTACAGTCGCTCTCAGGAGCCCAGCGATGCTTATTCGCTGACTGATGCCCAGGCGGCGGCCGCCAGAAGTGCGCTGGATGCATGGAGTGCAGTGGCAGATATAAAGTTCACCGAGGTTCAGGACACCGCCGACAATGTCGGAGACATCCGTTTCGGTGGTTTCAAGAGTCTGAATGGCACTGAGTTTGGCCAGGCTTACGCGCCAGGTACGCTGGGCCGGTCCGGCGATGTCTGGATCGGGCCGAAAGTCAATGCGGCCGACCCTGCCAAAGGGACGGATGATTACCTCACGTTCATGCACGAGACGGGTCATGCACTGGGCTTGAAGCATTCGTTCGAAGCCACTCAATACAACGACGTGCTGCTCGATGCCAAGTTCGAAGATGCCCGTTACACCATTATGAGCTACACCAATAATTACAGCTTCAAACCCACCACGCCGATGTTGCTCGATGTGGCCGCGATGCAGTTCATCTATGGTGCCAACACGAGTTATCACACCGAAAACAACGTCTACAAATGGGCACCCGATCAGTCGGTATTCGAAACCATCTGGGACGCGGGCGGTAAAGACACGATTGATGCCAGCAATCAGGCGTCGTTTGTCAAGATCAACCTCAACGAGGGTGAGTTCAGCACCATCGGCAAGGCTTTCCTTGATTACAACGAGAATCCGGACGCCCCGACGCTGATGAATTCGGGACTGGCGATTGCCTATGGTGCGCACATTGAAAACGCCATCGGTTCTGCTTTCAATGACACATTGATCGGCAACGACCTGGATAACGTGCTCGATGGTCGCGGCGGTATGGATACCCTGATCGGCGGGCTTGGCAACGATACTTATGTTATCGATCAGGCCGACGAACTGGCACTGGTTCAGGAAAAGGCCGATCAAGGCACTGATACGCTGAAGATCACCTACAACAACACCTCCGCTGTAGCAGAGGTCATCAACCTCAATGCCGGACCGTTGGCGAACTTTGAGAATGTCCACGTCAAGGGTGAGGGCGCTTTCACGTTGCTGGGCAATGATCGTAACAACACGCTGACCGGCAATGACGCAGACAATGTTCTCTTCGGCGGTGCAGGCAACGACAAGCTGGTGGGTGGTCTGGGTGCCGATATCATGACCGGCGGCACCGGTGCTGATCGTTTCGTGTTTAATAACCTGGCGGAACTGGGCAAAGGCCACGCCAGCGACGTGATCACCGATTTCAGCAGCCAGCAGGGCGACAAATTGAGCTTCCTCAAAATGGACGCCAACGTGGACACCAAGGCCCTCGATGCTTTCAGCTTCATTGGCAGCGGCGAGTTCACCGGGGCTGGCCAACTGCGCTTCGCCGACCACGTATTGTCGGGCAACGTCAATGGCGACCTGCATGCAGACTTTGAAATCCAGTTGGTCGGTGTGACCGAGTTTCATGCTCACGATCTGGCCGTCTGATCGCTGACCTGAAGTACGCTTGCAATGTCAGAACCGCGCCACGGACAGGCGCTGTTCTATCTGATTATTCATTGTCCTTTTTTCTTCTTCCGGCTGTTTCAAGTGCGCACCGCAATTGGGCGAGTGGCGACTTTTGCCGTTTTTTAGCACCGCGACGGTGCTGTTACAAAATTTAAAACCACAAATTCAATATATCCAACAAAACCCACTTGACTCATCATTACCTGCTGAATGTAATGCCCCGACGGTTGTTTATGTCGAGCATTGCGCAGAGGTATTAACATTGATCGAGCCCAAGCCATCATCCATGCCTACTGTGATCGAAGCCGCCGCGCTCGTTCGCAAGGGCTGCATGACGTCGATACGCTTGACTGAGTTGTGTCTGGCAGCGATTGAAACCCACAATCCCACACTCAATGCATTTGGTGACGTCTACGCCGAAGTCGCGCTCGAACAAGCATGGAGCATGACGGCCGAACTGCAGCGTGGTCAGGTACGTGGCCCGTTGCACGGCATACCTTTCGGTATCAAGGATCTTTTTTCGACGGCAGGTCTGCGCACCACACGGGGTTCGTTGACGGCTCTGGATTCGGTCCCGGTACAGGACGCGCCGATCATCCGTCGCCTCAAGGACGCTGGCGCGATCATTCTGGGCAAAACGGCGACTACCGAATTCGGCTGGACGGGTGCAAGTACGTCGCGGGTGTTTGGTAACGGGCGTAATCCCTGGGACCCGACACTCACCAGTGGCGGTTCCAGTTCAGGCTCGGCGATCGCTGTGGCCGCGCGGATGGTGCCCGCCACATTGGGTTCCGACGGGGGCGGCTCGGTGCGCATTCCCGGCTCGTTCTGTGGCGCGTTTGCCCTCAAGGGCACATTGGGACGTATCCCGACCTGGCCTTGGTCGGCCACCGAAATGCTCAGTCACGCCGGGCCGATCACCCGAACCGTGCGTGACAGCGCGTTGCTGTTCGATATCCTGTCAGGGCCCGATCCGCTGGATCACCAGGCGCTGCCAGCCCCTGGCGAGTCTTTTCTGGCGCGTTGCGACCAGCCACTCGATCCGTTGCGTATCGGCTTCTGTCCGACCTTGTTCGACACACCGGTCGATCCACAAATTGCCGCAGCGGTTGACGCTGCTGTGGGCAATATCGCCCGGTCTCTGCCCGTCACGGTCAGTACACTCAAGTCGGATTGGCAGGACCCACTGGCGACGTTCGAAACCTTATGGGTCGCCGGGCGCGGTATTGCCTACGGCAAAGCGCTTGCGCAGCAGATGGAGCAACTCGATCCGGGCTTTGCCGACCTGATCAGGCGTTCTGCTCAGTACAGCTTGAGTGATTATCTACAGGCACTCCAGCAGCGCGCAGCCTTTGCCAACCAGGTTCATGCGCTGTTCGAAGATTACGATCTGCTGATCATGCCGACGCTGCCGATCCTGCCGTTTGCTGCCGACGATGTGGCGCCTGCCGGTTACACCGGACAGGACGGCGCTGTGCCGTGGGCGCGCTGGACGCCGTTCACTTACCCTTTCAACATCACCGGCAACCCGGCAGCCAGTCTGCCCTGCGGATGGAGCGCTGGCGGGCTGCCCATTGGTCTGCAAGTGGTGGGGCCACGCTATGCCGATGCCCTGGTGCTGCAATTCTGTGCCGCTGTAGAGGCCATCGCGCCGTGGGATCAACATTTGCCACCGATTCTGGGGCAGTAAGTATGTCGCTCTTGCTTGCGGATCAACGGCCAACGGGCCCGGACACTGGAGTCGTTACTTTGCAACGGAATGTCACCCCTATGCTCAACCAGCCGCGTCTGGACGAAATCATGCGCCTGCTCGGCCAGCAACAGCGGGTCAAGGCGTCGGACCTTGCGCAATTGTTGTTCGTGTCCGAAGAGACTATCCGTCGCGACTTCAAGCATCTGGAAGAAGAGGGCCGTTTAAGAAGAATTCACGGCGGCGCGATTCTGCCCAGATCCAGCGAAGAATTGCCTTTACAGGAACGCAGCAGGCTCAAGCCCCGCGCCAAGGCGGGTATCGCTACACGCGCTGCGCAACTGGTCAGCGAGGGCATGGCGATCTTTCTCGACACCGGCACTTCGACCCTGGCACTGGCCCAGCAACTGACACGGTTCAATCAGTTGAAGATCATCACCAACTCGCTGGACATCGCTCAGTTGATATCGCACCAGAGCGATAATCAGGTGCTGGTTGCGCCCGGCGATGTGCGGCGTACCGACAACGCCTTGATCGGGCCGCACACGCTGGAGTTCGCCCGACAGTTCCATTACGACATTGCATTCATGGGCATCGGCGGCATAGACCTGGACCTCGGACTGATGGACTACCAGGAACCCGAGGCCATGTTGCGCAGGACGCTGGTCAGGCACTGCACGCGCAGCGTTGTGCTGGCCGACGACGGCAAATTCGGTCATCGCACCTTTATCAATACCCTGCCGTTTGCCGCGATCACGACCCTGGTCACCAATCGCACGTTAGCCGACGAGTTTGTGACACGCCTGGAGAAAGATCATGTCGATACCCTCTACCCCTGAGCTGATCGAACCGGGTGCAGTCGATCTGGCAGCGTTCGAAGCCCTGTTTCGGCAAAGCTCGGCCATTGGTGCGACGCCCGCGGGCGGCCTGCACCGGTTGGCGGCATCGGCCGAAGACGGTCGGGTGCGCGACCTGTTTCGGGACTGGCTGAACGAGCATGGGTTTGAAGTGCGCGTCGATGCGATTGGCAACATGTTCGGTCTCATGACGTTTGATCCCGACGCGCCGTATGTGCTGTGTGGCTCACACCTGGACAGCCAGCCGAGCGCAGGGCGTTTCGACGGCGTATACGGTGTGCTTGCCGGTGCTGTGGCGGTGTCCGGTCTGACGCGGCAACTGCGTGAGCGCGACGAAACCCCGTGCTGCAATCTGGCGGTCGTCAACTGGACCAACGAGGAGGGCGCACGCTTTCAGCCCAGCCTGATCGGCAGCGGCGTATTCACCGGCGCTCTGGCGCTGGACACTGCCTGGGAAAGCCGTGACGGGGATGGCGTCCGTTTGAAGGATGCGCTGCAGGCCATCGGCTATCTGGGTAGCGATCACGTCGATTTGAATATCGCCGGGTATGTCGAAATTCATGTCGAGCAGGGCGCTGGCCTGGAAAGCAGCCAGACGGCGATCGGTGTGGTGCGGGAAACCTGGGCCGCGCTCAAACGACGGGTCCGCTTCGACGGCGAGCAGAACCACACCGGCCCCACGCCGATGGCCGCTCGCCGGGATGCGTTGCTGGCTGCCGCACACACCATCACGGCGGTGCGCGAAGAGGCCGGACAACACGGCCTGCAGATGCACAGCTCGGTAGGGCGTATCGAGGTTTACCCCAATTCACCTAATGTAGTGCCGTCGCGGGTGTCGCTGCTGATCGAGTACCGATCCCGCGATGTCGATCTGCTCAGTGCTGCGGCAGGGCGCCTGGATTCCACGATGCACGCTATCGCTGACAGAACCCTGACCGGGTTTGAAGTGGAAAGCAGCGTGTTGCGCCCGCCTGCAAGGCTGCATGAAGGGTTTGCGGCACTGGCGCACTCGGTAGGCGTCGAGCTGGGTTTGTCGACCGCCGACAGCCAGACCGTCGCCGGCCACGATGCAATCAGCATGAACCGTCACTACCCGGTGTGTCTGCTGTTCATCCCCAGCAGCAATGGCGTTTCCCATAACGAGGCCGAATACACCAGCGATCAGGACATGCGCAACGGTTTGCGCATGCTGACTGGTTTGCTGTATCGGGCTTGCAGCTCATCCCATTCGTTTCGTTGAGGGCCGACCATGTCCTATGCCGACGACTTGACCGCACGCCTGCTCGGCGCACTGGCAAACTGCGGGTTCGACGCCGACGCTGACACTGCTGTCGTCACTCAGGGTGTTGCATCGCCCTCCAGGCTGTCGACCGAGTGGACGGGGTTTCGGGTAAACGCTGCACAGGGCGGTGCATACGCAAAGGTGCTGCATGCCGACATGGCGCAACTGATCGATATCGAGTGTGCGGCGCAGGCCAGCGAATATGCAGGCCGCACGAGTGCTGCGCCGCGCTTGCTGGGCACCGACAAGGCCAATGGCGTGCTGATCTTCGAGGACCTGGGTGTGAACTGGCGTGCTGCCCGGCTCGATGACCTGCTTGCGCCGGGCCGGCTTCAGGAGCTATGGGCGCTGAAGCGACAGGTCCATGCCGGTCCTGCGCCTGATTTTGTGCGCTCGCCGATGGCGGATATCGAGCGGCTTCGCGCGCTGTGCGAACGTGACAATGTTGCACTGCCAGCCGAACATCAGTGGATCGACCGTTGCGTCGACATGGTCTGGCAGGCGTTACAGTTCCGCCCTGTGCAGGCAGTTCCGGTGCATGGCGATGGCGTGGCCAGCAACGTCATGGTGTCAAGTGAAGGCCGGTTGCGCCTTGTGGATTTTGACTATGGCGGCTGCACGGACCCGTGGTATGACGTTGCGATCACCCTGAATGAACTTTATTCGTTCGAAAGCCAGTGGCGCGAAGGGATCAGCGCGTGGGCCGGGCAGTGCCTGGAAGTCGATTATGCCGTCTGCAGGCTGTATGCACTGATCAACGACTGGTATTGGACATTGTGGGGGCTCTGGGCGGGTACGACGTCCTCACGGCCACTGGAGTTTTCCAAAGTCGGGCAATGGACATTGCTGCGTTGTCGGCAGTGCGTTCAGGACCCGCGGCTGGAAGGCTGGATGCGTCAGGTTCAGGAGGGTAGAGCATGAAAACGTTAGGGCAGTCCGTGAGTACCCAGGAGCAACAGCTGGAAGCCGCAGTGCGCAGTATCGACAGCTGGCGGGGACGACGCGTCGGCTACGAGCCGGTCAGCGGCGGTATCTCCAACACCAACTGGCGGGTCGAGGTCGAGGGTGCCGATACGGCTTATTTTTTCAAGGTGCCGGGTGCCGGTACAGAAATGTTCATCGACCGCCACACCGCTCACGAAGCCAGCGTGAAGGCCGCGCAAACCGGCTATGGCGCGCCGGTGTTTGCGTTTCTCGAAGCATTCGGTGTCGAAGTGTTCGAGTTCATGGAGGGCTGGCGCGCATCGTCCAATCATGACTTCCTGCAGTGCGACATACGTCACGGTGCCTTGCACGGACTCAAGGCGTTCAATGATCAGCCGCTGCTGAAACAGACCAAGACAGTGTTCGACATGATTGCCGAACACCAGAGCCAGGTGGCCGAACTACAGGGCGTCAAGCCTCTGGACGATGATTGGCTGTGCTTGCAATATCAGCGTGCGAAAGCTGCTTTGCAAGCCTCCGGAATTGATTTGGCGCCGTGCATGAACGACACGCTGGCCGGCAATTTCATGCTCAACGCGGATCGTCAGATTCGCCTGGTGGATTTCGAATACGCCTCCAATAACGATCGCCATTACGAACTGGCGCTGTGGTTCGGCGAGATGTTTTTCAGCGACGACATGGAGCTGGCGCTGCTCGAGGATTACTTCGGTCAGGTCAGTGTGCAAACCCTCGCGCGGATCAAACTCAACAAGGCACTGGCAGATATCAAATGGTCGACCTGGGCGATGGTCCAGCATGCGGTGTCGCAACTGGACTTCGATTTCTACAAGTACGGCACCTGGAAGCATATGCGCGCGCGCAGCATCATCAATGACTCGCACTGGGAGACCTGGTTGCGGCAGGCATGAACCGTCTTTTCCAGTCATACCTGTAACAAGCACTGCCACTAATAAGAAAGTAGCGGGTGACCGCGTGTTCCTTTTACTGCTTGAGTTTTATCCGATCACTTATCCATAGCCCGATCCTGAAATTCAAGGAGCACTCCATGAGTAACGTTCCGTCCTCTGAACATCCCGGCCGCCTGAAAAATCGGGTGTTCGCCCTGTACTTCTTCGCGCTGTTGATGATGGCGCTGTTTCCACCGTTTTATCTCAAGGTCAGCGGCAGCACGGTTGTGGTGCTCGGTATTCCATTGCCGATCTTCTACTGGATTCTGATCGCCGTGCTCATGGGGCTGGGCCTGTGGATGCTTTATATGGTCGAGTCTCTGCTGGGTGAAATTCCACAAGAGGGGGACGGGTTATGATCAGCACGGCCACGGTTTCGGACCTGTACATTACATTCGGCCTGATCGGCGTGTTCCTGGCGGGCATGATCGCAGTGCTGTATGCAACCAATCGCAAGAGCGAAAGTTTTTCCGACTACGCGGTGGGCGGCCGTTCCTACGGTCCCTGGTTTATCGCCATGTGCTACACCAATTCCTGGTGGCCGGGCGCTACCTTCACGGCATTCTTTGCCCTCTCTGTCGGTGGCGCACTGGGCTTTTATGGCATGGTCTACGCCACGCTCGGGGTAACGGCCATGTACCTGATGGCCAATCGTGCCTGGACCTGGGGCAAGCGTTTCAACCTGACCACCCAGCCGGATTTGCTGGGCATGCGTTTCAACAGCCCGGTAGTCAAACGCATCGCATCGATCATTGGCATCATCTCGGTATTCCCCTGGGTGGTGATGGGTATTCAGGCCCTTGCAACCCTCTTTCAGTTCGCCAGCTTTGGCCGCTGGGGCGTCACCACCTGCCTGCTGGTCGGGGTGGCAGTGATCCTGATCCGCCAATACTGGACGGTGAGCATGGGCATGCGCGGCCTGATCATGACTGATATGTATCAGGGGCTGATCGCCTATGTGCTGTGCGCCGCGCTGTGCATCTTCCTGCTGTTCGGCGCTCAGGCATCGTTCGCCAATCTGTCACATTTGCCCGCCAGCATGCTGGTGATTCCAGGCGGACCTGGCAGTACCTATGGGCCGATGTATATGTTCAGCCTGATCTTTACCGGCGTGATCGGCTCGATGTGCTGGCCCATGAGCTTTCAGCGTATCTACACCGCCAGCGGGGTGCGCTCGGTGAAGAAGGGCACGCTGCTGACCATCCTGCTGGTAGGTGGTTTTTACGGCATTCTGATGCTGTTCGCCGCCGCGATCAGCCAGGACCCGAACGTGGCCGCGCATCCGCAGCACGGCTGGTTTCTGTCATTGTTCGACATTGGCGGGCCGTGGTTGCTCGGGGTGGCAATCATGATCGTTCTGGCGGCCAGTATCGGCCATGTCGACGGCTGTGTTCAGGTGTGCGGCACGCAGTTTGCCAATGACCTGGCGACGTGGAGCAAGCCGCGTACCGATCGCGAGAAGACCGTTCTTGCCAAAGCGGGGATGGTGATTTTCATTGCGGCGGCGTCATTGCTGGCTTACCTGACCTTCGACTATGCCCGCCTGCAATTGCTGGCGCAGATTTCCTACCAGGGCATCATCCAGTTGGCCGTGCCGCTGTTTTTCGGGGTCTTCAGTCGGCGTGGCAACAAGCAAGGCGCGATCGCCGGCATGCTGGTGGGGATTGTGATCGCCATCGTGCTGACCACGATCTACCCGGATGACATTCCTGCACTGGGCTCGTTGACCAGTGGCATCGTCGGTCTGATCTTCAATGCGGGCATTTTTGTGGTGTGTGCCATTGTGATCAAACCGAGTGCGGAAGAAGTCAGACGCGTCGACGAGTTGTTCGCCATGGCGACACCAGCGCGTCGCAGCGCCGGCCCTGCTGTGGCGATGGGCTGAAGCCGCATCCAGGCGAATATCGGGGTAGGTTTGCAGGGAAGGTGTGATGAGCGACGGCAGCACCAGTCTGGCTGCACTCACGGGAACGTTCAGTCTCAGCGTTCCTGATCGGCGATCACGAAAATCGTTGACCACATCCAGGGCCGATTCCACTTCGCCAAGCGCAGGCACGATGCGCTCCATCAGTTAGGCACCCGCCTCGGTCGGTGCCACGCTGCGGGTGGTGCGGTTGAGCAACCGCACCCCAAGCCGTCCTTCCATGCGGCGAATGGCATCGCCGAGGCTAGAGGCGGATTTGCCATTGATCCGCGCGGCTTCCCGAAATCCGCCGGCGTTGACCACCGCCATCAATGCCGTTGGGCAATCAGAGCCTGCCTTGCTCGCGCAGCAGTGCGCCAATCCGCTCTATTTCCAGTTCGCCCTGAGCAAGCGCGGCTTTACTGGTGTGCACTGAGTAATAGCCTGTGACCAGGTCGTGCGGGTGCTTGACTGCTGATCCCAGCACAAAATGGGTGTCGCCTTTTGCGACAAAATCGATAGGGCGATCCGACTCCTCGAAAACGGCCAGTTCGCCAGCGCTGATCGGGCCGCCTGCGTCCAGGTGGCCGCTGTTGATCGCCAGCCAGCCGACCGTATGACCCGCAGGCGGCGTGTAGCGCCAGTGCTCGCCATCTTTAAGCTGGACGGCCAGATAGTTCATGCCCTCAGGTGCCGGCAAGCTGCTTCTTGCCGCGCCATAACGACCGAGCAGCACCTTCGCCGGACCTTGTTGCGTCACCTGCGAGGCGGCCAGATAAACGCTTTGCGCGGGGCCGTTTTCTTGCGCTGCGGGCAAGGCTATCCATAACTGAAAGCCTGTAATCGGAGCATCGCTTACCGGCTGGGCGTCATGCCACACGCCATTGCCTGCGCTCATCCATTCCACACCGCCGTCTGGCAATATGCCGGATTGGTCAAGAAATACGAAGGGCTTCAACAGTTGTCCCAGATCGCCTGGACTCATAAGGCGAGTAATCGGGCCTCTGCTTTTGCCGGTAGTGCGGCGGATGATGGCGCGTGGCTGGATGCTGACAATGGTGTTCATAGCGTTGTCCTCTGGGCTTCGATGCCTGAGCGCAAAGAATAAGCCTCTCTGGATTGCTTGATTAGTCGGTATAGTTGGTTTGGACTAATCCATAAATAGAAGGAATTCGACCGTGGCGCTCGATCTCAATGATGTCGCCCTGTTTGTGCAGGTTGTGCGCAGCGACAGCTTTGCGCAGGCGGCGAGGCATTTGGGGATGCCCTCCAATACGGTCAGTCGACGGATCCAGCAGTTGGAAACACACCTAGGCACTCGATTATTGCAGCGTTCGACACGCAAGCTGGTTCTTACTCAGGCGGGGGAGGACTTCTACGAACGCTGTGTGGGCGCTGTCGATGGTTTGATGGACGCCGGCGAGCAAATTATTTCAGGTCTTGAGGAGCCTGGCGGTCGGCTGCGTATCGCCGCGATGGCAGATTTTTTCGATTTTTTCTCGATGGAGTGGCTGGCCGATTTTCTTGCCCGGTATCCACGGGTGCAGGTGGAGTTCGTGCTCAGCGATGACCGCGCCGACCTGATCGCAGACCGGCTGGACATAGCGTTTCGCGGCGGGCCCTTGCAGGATTCGGGCTACGTAGGGCGTCAACTGATCGAAGAAGGACATGACTGCATGGTTGCCAGTCCGTCTTACATCGCCACGCACGGTATGCCGGATTCGCTGCACAGTCTGCACGGGCATTACTGTGTGAGCACGGCGTACCCTGGCGGGAGCACTGTCTGGCGACTGCGCGGGCCGGACGCGAAAATGCATGAGGTGCAGATTGCCAGCCGATTCAATGCCAACACCGCGCAGGCATTGCGTAAAGCTACCCTGGCAGGGCTTGGCATCGCGCTGTTGCCGGCGATTCTGATCCGCTCGGATCTTCGCGACGGGCGACTGGTCCCGGTGCTGGAAGAATACCAACGCACCAGTCACGGCCTGCATGTTCTCTATCCCAGCCGGCAACATTTACCGTTGGCGGTATCGGCATTCATGGACTTGGTGATGGATAAACTCAGGGACAAGACGTTTCCGGCGCAATGAGTCGCTCTGGCTGAGCGACGCATGCCGGCGTTACTTCAATCCGGAGGTCATGTAGATCAGCCGGACAGTCGCAATGGTAATTGCCTCTGCGTCGTTCTTGATATTTTCCAGCTGATCGCTGTCCACATTGCTGACGCCTGCATTCGATTCAATCAGGCGGGTGAAGTGGTAGAGGTTCTGAGTCACGTCGTGCAGGTTGCCATGCAGGCGTGCAACCACACGGTTCAAAGGGGCGCAGGCCGGGCTGTCCGCAGCTGTTGACGAGGGGGCATTTCGTGCAGTGCTGAGGCCGGTCACCACATAGGCCACATCCACGCCTGCGTTCGAGATGCTCGACAGGTAGTCCGCCCGGGGGGAGCGCACACCGTTTTCGTAATTGCCCTGAGCGTTGGTTTCTACGCCGCCTATCGCGCCCAGTGCGCTTTGCGACAGCTTGAGGCGCAGCCGTTCCTTTTTGAGCCGTGGTCCGATCCCTGTCATCCGTTTGTCCTCGATAGGCTGTCCACGAAAAGCTTGGGGCTTGTCGCAACAATCAGGGTTAACAAGCGTTTCTGGCATTCGCCGGTAAGACCCTCCCGCGTGCCCGAGACGTTGCGTATTCAGGGCGATCAGGTACTAACGTGCCAGACAGGCGGAAGAGTGTACGTATGAATCACACAGGGTGATACATTTTTGTACTGAATTGAACGATTTCGAGCAGCGCTTCGTGAGAGGGATTTCAGCTGTGACAGGGAGGTCTTTTCGCAGACCTCCCGATCGTCTTACAGGCAGCGAGAAGCTGTCCGGGCTGTCCAGCTCGCGGCGGTGGCGGCGATCTTGTCAGCTAACCGGGACACGGCTTTCTGGTGGGCAATAATCAGGTTTTCCATGCCTTCACCCGCCTGCTCGCGGATCACACTGCTGCACGTCAGGCTCTGTCGCTTGCTGCCAGCGGTGGCACCTGCATCGCGAAGACCCAGTGTCCATACCACGTCAATCAGCGCGTAATTGCCAGGCATCGACTCGAAGCGCCGCACATCCGTACGGATCGACAACACGGGTTGATCGCTGTTTTTCGGCAGGCCGGCCATGTCGCGGCTGCCGAAACGACGTTCAAGTTGCGGGGTCAGCGCATCGTGAAACTCGTCACCCAGCGGTGATCCCCAGCGCTCGGTGTCCAGGATCGCCAGGCTGCCGTTACCCTGACGAACCACCAGCGGCGGCTGATCGACCTGCACCGGCATGATGACCGGCAGCATCTCGAACTGGAACGGCATGGGGCTGGCCGCTGCAGGACTGGTCGCGGCCATCGGCGCGATCAGGGTGTAATAGTGGGTCTGCGTCGATGTGCAGGCACCCAGGCCCAGTGCTGCGGCGAGTACCACCAGTTTCAGGCGCAAGGTCATTGTTTTGGCTCCAGATCGATGGCTCGGGATGAGGACGGGGCGTTGAACGAGCGTGGAGCAGCATCGCCCGTGCGGCCGCGAATCAGCGATTCAGGATGACGGCTGAGGAAGTCAGTCAGTACCCTGACCGAACGCGCGGTACGTTGTACTTCATCCAGTGCCTGACCCAGCTGTTGACGCGCAGGTGAATCTTCAGCGAACGAGTCGTTGGCAGTGCCCAGGGTTTTCTCGGCCTGTTGCAAGGTGCCACGCATCTGCGGCAGGACGCTGCTGTTGACCTGTTTGAGGGTTTTCTGCAGCTCGCTCAGCGTACCGTTGAGGTTGCCGGCCAGTTGGTCGATTGGCAACTTGCTGAGCTTCTCGACAAACGCCTGCAGTTGTTCTTGCAGCTTGTCGAAGCTGCCGGGCACTGTCGGAATTTCCAGCGGCCGAGCCTTGGCGTTGAATGCTACTTTAGGTGCCTTCGGATCGAACTCCATGGCGATGTACAACTGCCCGGTCAGCAGATTGCCGTTGCGTACCTGGGCCCGAAGTCCGTTCGCAACAAATGCGCCCAATACCCTGGCAGACTGCTCCTCGTCATCACCTGTACCCCCGAGCTCCTTGAGTTTGGTCTCGGCGGCTCCCAGACGCTTGGGATAGATCACCGCGCCAACGATGCCGGGGAAAGTCTTGGTAGCCGGATCGTAGTCCAGGTCAACCGACACGACCTTGCCGATATTGACGCCCAGAAAGTCCACCGCAGCATTTACGGTCAGGCCGCGAAGCGATTGATTGAAACGCATGCGAATGTAGCGTGGCTCGCCATCGGGAGGTGCCATCGCTGTGGTCTGGTCATCGAATATCTTGAATTCGGCGTTCTCGTCGGCCAGTTTCGCATCAGGGCTCCAGTTGGGTTCGCGGAAAGCGATGCCGCCGGAGATGATCGAGGTCAGGGACTGGGTATTGACCTTCACTCCCGACGCGCCGACCGTGATGTCCACACCGCTGGCGTTCCAGAAGCGTGTGTCGGTCGTGATGTATTGATCGTTCGGCGCATTGATGAAGATCTGAATGTCGACCCCGCGACCGTCCTTGGAAAGCTCGTAGCCAACCACCTGACCGACCTGAATGCGTCGGTAGTAGATAGGCGAGCCAATATCCAGCGAGCCCAGATCATCGGTATGCAGCTTGAAGCGCTTGCCTTTTTCACCGAACGTGACGGGGGGCGGCGTTTCCAGACCGGTGAAGCTGGTTTTGGTCTCCTCGGAACTGCCAGCGTCGGCACCGATGAAAGCACCTGACAGCAGAGTGTCTACGCCCGATACGCCGTGCGCGCCAATCCGCGGTCGCACGACCCAGAACTGACTGTCGATTCTCGTGAACGGCGTGGCGCTGGTGTTCAGATCGATGCTGGCCAGGACATGCGTACGGTCTTCACTGAGGGTGATATCCGTGACCATGCCGATGATCACGTTTTTGTATTTGACCTGCGTCTTGTTGGCTTCAAGGCCTTCTGCGGTCAGGAAACTCACGGTGATTTTCGGGCCGATGTTCATCCAGTCATGCAAGGCCATGGAAACACCGATGACCGCTGCAATGATCGGCACCAGCCAGATCAGCGAGACGCGCAGGCGACGACGTTTGACTTCAGGGCGTGGCACTGAAGCAGGTGGGGGGAGGGTACTGTCAGACATCTTCAACCTCTGCGTCCCAGATAAGCCGGGGATCGAAACTCATGGCGGCGAACATCGTCATCACCACTACCAAGCCAAAAAACAGAATACCGATCCGCGGCTCGATGGTGCTGAGCTCGCGAAACTGAACCAGAGACGCCACCAGCGCCACAACCAGCACATCGAGCATCGACCAGTAGCCGATCAGTTCGATGAAGCGGTAAAGACGTGCGCGCTCGCGCATCGCCCAGGTGCTGCGGCGCTGACAGGTGATCAGCAGCATGCCCAGTACCAGGAACTTGATACAGGGCACCAGAACGCTGGCGACGAAAATCAGGATGGCAATGTCCCAGGAACCGCTTTCGAAGAACTCCAGTACACCACTCATGATGGTGCTTTCGCTGCGGTTGCCCAGCAGGTTGGTGTACATCACCGGCAGCACATTGGCTGGAATGTAGAAAATCAGTGCGGCGATCAGATACGCCCAGGTGCGGCTGATACTGTTGGGCTTGCGCCTGTGCACCGGTGAATCACAGCGCGGGCAATGAGCGGTGCCCTCCTGGCAGGCATAACCACAGGTATGGCACAGACAGAGCTTGTGTTCGTGGGCGAAAGGGATGCCGTTCATTGCGGCTGTACTCTCAGTTCATCCCACAACCGGCGGATGTCCTTGTTGGCTATCAGCAGAATCAGCACCATCAACATGGCCATCGCCCAGAGCCCTACACCGGGATGTACATCGAGCATGCCGGACAGCTTGATGATCGCCACCAGAATGCCGAGCATGCACACTTCGAGCATGCTCCAGGGCCGCAGGTGTTCCAGGGCGCGCATGCAGGTTCTGAAGCCGGGCGCGATGATGCCCCTGTGCGCGTGCACCAGCACCCAGAAGAGCAGGGCGATCTGCAGGAGAGGTGCAAAGATGATCGACAGACCGGCGACCAGCGCAATGATTGTGATCCGTCCCTGAGCCAGCGCTTCAACCGATTGCCAGAGCGTGACCTCGTTGGTCAGCCCCTTCATGCTGATGCTGATCACGGGGAAAATATTGGCGAATATAAAGAGCATGGCTGCGGCGATGGTCAGCGCCAGTAATTGCTCGATGGTCATTCGGTGGCCGCGACCCAGCAGCGCCTCGCAACGAAGACAGAATGCTGCTTCACCGGGCTTTAGCGGTTGCGCTTCGTACAGCGAGTCGCAATGCTCGCAGATGATCAGGCCAGGAGAGTCTTCAGTTGGATGCACAGTGCTCATCGACGCCATTGATGCAGAGGTAAGGGGTGAGAACGCGAAGCACGAAAAGATACCTCGTTAACGGCAATGTGAAGCGTTTTTTTTGTACTGGCCACGCAACATACCGGTACAAATCATTGACCGCACCGGCAGTGGGTGGTTCACATGTCATAGAGCCATTATTCCATGCGGAAACCATGAGGGCGAATTTGTCGGCACCGATGCCTTCAACAGGCCGTTAAAAGGTATCGGCGCCTCCAGGTTGTTCGGGCAGGCCTGTCTCAGAGCTTGCCGGGCTTCACGCGCTGCTTGAGAAACCCGAGCAACTGGCGGGCGGACGCTGGTACGTTATGTTCGTCGAACGTCAGGCAGATTTCCCTGGCCTCATCCTCGATGGTGATCTCGTATTGATTCAGATCCCGCGCGTCTTCATTAAACGCGCTGGCGGACTGGTTCAGGCCGCTATCACTTACCAGCCGCTGCAATTGCTCTGCTTCCGGCTGTTCAAGGGTTGCCGTATCGACTTCACAGCGTTTGACAGCGCCCGCAAAACCGCCGGATTGCACTAGACAGACCTTCATTTCAAGCACCTTTGTGGTGGTTACGCCTCGGCTACACCTTGACCCCGACTTCTTTCCAGGCTGCCTGCACGGCTTTTTTGGCTTTGGGGCCGAAGCGCGGGTCCGAAGCGATTTTTATGCTGGCTCTGGCGCAATCGACGAATTGGCTGTCAGAGGCCAGCTCCAGCATCGTTTCATACCAGATTCTGCCCGCCACTTCCCAGGCATTTCCGCCGAGCGCCTTGGCGGCCAGCACGAATGCCCGGTTGGGAATGCCCGAGTTGATATGTACGCCGCCGCGATCCTTGGCACCGGTGTACAGGTCGGCCATCGTTGCCGGTTGCGGGTCGTCGCCCAGGTCAGGGTCGTTGGAATAGGCGGTGCCGGGTTTTTCCATATCGCGAATTCCGCGTCGCGTCGGCGCAGGCACCAGCAATTCCTTACCCACCACCCAGTCCGACTCGGCGGCGCTGGTGCCTTGTTTCCATTGACGAACCAGCATGCCGAAGACATCGGCGAAATGCTCGTTCAAAGCTCCCGACTGTCCTCGGTAATCCAGATTGGAGGTGAAGCTCTGTACGCCGTGCGTCAGTTCATGGCCTATTACTTCAAGGCTGCCGGTGAAGCGCTTGAAGACCAGGTCATCACCGTCACCGTAGGCCATCTGGCTGCCATTCCAATACGCATTGCTCAGCGGCACATGGTCACCATTGAAGTCCACCTCGGCAACATGCACGGTCGATACCAGCGACATACCGCTGTCGTCCAGCGAATTGCGCTCGAACAGCTCTGCGTAGAAGTCGTAGACATCGCCAGAACCATCGTAGGCTTCATCGGTTGCCTCGTCGCCAGTCGGCGCCTGACCCTCTTTGCGAGCGACAGCGCCTGGAAGGTCGTCAGTACCTTTGGCATCGTGGATCATTCGGTGCTTTCGGCCGTCGGGCGATTTGATTGCGTGCATGGACGGCATGCTTCGAGCGGACAGACGAGACGCGAGGAACGCGGAACTGCTCGTCAGGTTGGCGATGGCCCGGGTGCTGACCAGGGTCTTTGGAGATTGCGCCATACGCTCGAGCATGTAAGGCGGAATGAAGCAATGTAGTGGGTTTCGGTCGTCGCACATGATGAACTCCTGTTCTAATGCACCGATGGCGGCAAGCCACCGATCAACATGGTCGCAGGCGTTTGACACTTCATGTCACGTTAATGTGCGAAGAAATATCCGATTACATGACCAGTGATGGCGAGAAAATATAACTGATTGTTGCGAAAACCCTGTGTGGCCAGCGCTTCAGGGCATTTGAGCAGGCATGCGACACCTCGACACACTCCGTCAACGGACCTCGGGGGAATGATAGACTCGCGCCACTTCAGACGAGGAGCAAACCTACGTGCGCAAGACGGTAATGATAATAGTGGTACTGGCGCTGGCTGGATGCGATGCAGGCAGTTCGCGTGCGCCCGGCAGGGAAAAAGCCCAGGATGCGGCTGTTACTGCTCCGGTCTCCACGCCACAATGGTTCATTCAGATGAATTCGCGCGAGGCGGTCAGCGATACCAGCGCCTGGTTGCTCGAACGCAGCTACGCGCCGGTGATCGTGGACGTTGACGGTAAGCAGCAAGTATTGATCGGGCCTTATGAGAGCCAGGCGCAGGCCGAGGAACAGCGCGTGGCGCTGCAAGCCAAAGTCACGAAGTCTCACCGGTTTGCGGAGCCTTCGGTCGTGCAGCACGCCCGGTAAGCGTGACTTCAGGGATACACCATCTTTACAGAGTCAGTGCATCAAGCCTCGCGAGTCTGTAAAAAGACCCGCGATGCCTTTTTAGCGGCAGTCGATCAACGGCGGCCCAGTAGCAGGCCTACGACCAGCCCGAAGCCCGCAGAAATAGCCACGGTCTGCCAAGGGTGACCACCAATGTAAGTCTCGGTCGCTTCGACAACCGGTTTGGTGCGGTCGCGTACGCTAGCCATCGAGTCCAGTGCCTGCTTCAACTTGACGCTCAGTTGCGCACGCAGCGTCTCCGCTTCTTCGCCAACCAGCGCAGCACTTTCCTTGAGCAGTTTGTCGGATTCTTCGATCAGTGCCTGCAGGTCACTGAATGCCTGATCCTTGATTTGATCGGCAGCTTGTTGAGCAGGGGTCTTACGAGCCATGGGTTTCTTCCTTTCAAGTGATGGCAACAGTGATCAATGGAGTCTCATGCATCCTGAAAAGTTGCAATTGCTTGAGCGACCTGACGCAAGACTCTGCAAGGAATGCCTCCAGGGGGTGTAAGATGCAGCCGTTTTTAGCCGTAGGTGACTGTGATGAGTTTCAATCTGGCCAATCGGCCGCTCCCCGAACGTACCGCACTCGAAGACGAAAAATCCCGCCTGTTCGACCTCTGGCAGAGCAATCTTGGCAAGGCCAAGGGTGAGGCTGCACGCTTGATGGGCGAGCGCGCCAAGCGCAAGGGCAAGTGGTCCGAATGGGTACGCTCCGAGCTGGACACAATGAGCCCGCCGGAATACGCCAACATGGTTCGCAGTGAAGTGAATCGTCTGGTCGCGGCGAGCAAGTAGCCAGCAACAGCGCCTGGGACACAGATCAAGGATTCCCCGTTCCTTATGCACATGCGTGGGAACGTCTTGCATGCAAGGCTGATCAGGCCTTTTGAGAACATTGATGGCCCAAGCCAGTGCAAGATTTACCCAAGGCAGCGTAGCGCGCCACATTGTTCTTACCGCCAGTGCCAGTGCCTTGAGCCTGTTCGCGATTTTCCTCGTCGACATTCTGACACTGGTCTACGTATCGATGCTGCGTGACCCGGTGCTGCTGGCAGCGGTGGGCATCGCCAAGGTACTGATTTTTTTCAACAGTGCGCTGGCAACCGGTCTGATCATCGCAGCGACTTCAGTGCTGTCGGAACGCATCGGCCATCGCGCAGCGAAGTCAATACCGCGGCTGACGGGTAGCTTGATGCTGATGGTTCTTATGGTCTGCGGTCTGGCGGCTGCCGTGCAGTTGGCGCTGGTGGTCCCGATTACTCACTGGCTGGGTGCCGAGGCGGCCACTTACGAGGCAGCACGCAGTTTCATCTGGTTGACACTGCCCTTTACCGTGCTGCAGGCGGTGATGCAGATGTCGGCGCAGATGCTCAGAACCACCGGTGATAACCGCCGGGCGCTGGCGGTTGTGCTGTCGGCTGCCGCCACGCTGGCGGTCGCGGACCCGTTATTCATCTTTGTACTGGACCTGGGGCTGAAGGGGGCCGGCGTTGCGTTCGCCGTTTCGGCCTTTGTTTCAGCCTGCATCGGCGTGTATTGGGTTCGCTGCCGCGTGGGCATGGTCTTCACACGCAATCTGAAGCTGTTGCGCCTGCACGTCTGGCGCACCTTCAGGCTTGCGCTTCCCGCAATGGCGGCAAATCTGGCCACACCTGTCGGTTTGGCTTATCTTGTGGCCTCGCTTTCGGCATTCGGTACCTCCGCTTTGGCCGCCATGACGGTGCTGGACCGGGTCCTGCAGTTTTCCTATTGCGCTTTTTTTGCCCTGCCGGGTGCGCTTGCGCCGGTGCTTGGCCAGAATATCGGTGCGAACCGGGATGATCGCGTGCGCTCTGCGGTTGTCTTCACCCGCAAACTGGTGGTTTGTTACGGGCTGGCTGTCTGGCTGATGCTGGTGCTGTGCGGCGGCATGATTGCCGATCTCTACCAGTTGGGGGGCGATGCCCGCGCTGTGTTCCTGGCCTTTTGCGTATGGGGCGGCGGACTCTGGGTGTTGATTGGTCTGGATTTCGTCGCCATCGCCGTGTTCATCACCATGAACAGGTCGTGGTGGGTGGCGGTATTTGCCTGGCTCAGGGCAACGGCGGGTACGGTGCCCTTTGTATTTGCCGGCATTCACTGGTTCGGCAGCAGCGGCGCGTTGCCCGGCATGTTTGCTGGCAATGCGCTCATCGCACTGATCTCCATCACCACGGCTTCGCTGACGGCGAAGCGGTTTTTCACCAGCAGGGCTCCGGTCACGAGCATCGGGGCGCATTGAATCAAGGCGTTATCAGGTTTTTATGGTCATCGAAGAATCAGGGAATGAGTCCGAAGAAACAGCCGCGCCCAAACGCCGTCGTGCGCCCAAGGGCGACATGCGCAGAAAGGCCTTGCTGGATGCCGCCACGGTTGTTTTCGCCAGAGACGGCTATTCGAGTGCGTCAATGCGCGAGGTTGCATTGCTGGCCGGCATCACCACCGTCGGGTTGCTGCACCATTTTCCCAACAAGGAAGCCTTGCTCGCTGCGTTGCTGGAGCGCAGGGATCAGCGAGTCACGTCACGGTTTCAGGATCTGGTTACCGAACCGACGCTTGAAGGGTTTCTGAAATTCCTCAAGCTGAGCATGAGCTTCAGTATCGAAAATGCCGACGAATGTCAGGCGGCGTTACTGATGAACACTGAAAGCCTGTCGAAGTCGCATCCCGCATGGACGTGGCACCACGAGCGATTCCAGCTGACTCACGAGCATGCTCGGGGTCATCTGCAGGCGTTGGTCGACGCGGGCGAGGTGCGCACCGATATCAATGTCAAAGCCCTGGCCCAGGAAATTTTCTCGGTCATGGACGGTTTGCAGATTCAGTGGCTGCGTAGCCCGCAAGACGTCGATGTCATGGCGGTTTTCGATATCTACGTGCAGCGCCTGGGAAGGGATATCAAGGCTCATCCCTGAGCCTTGACGAGGTGCATCAGTAAGTCTGTGTCGCGCTGACCTGTACTGCCTTGCGCAGTGGCAGCGGCAGCGGGTTGCTGTCGCGAGTGGTCAGTTTTTCGGGGTACAGCGTGATCAGCGTCCTGTTCAGCGTCAGGTTCTCCGAGTTTGCACCCACGAGAATCTTGAACTTCCCGGCGTCAACGTCCCAGCTCGCGGTCTTGTCGACGTAGTAGGCCAGCGAACGCGAGTCTATCGGTACGCTGACAGTCTTGCTCTCTCCGGGCTGCAGGTACACCTTGGTGAAGCCCTTGAGTTCCTTCTCCGGACGGTCCACGGCAGGATTGACCGGCTGCACATACAGTTGTGCAACTTCGAAGCCTGCCTTGTCGCCGGTGTTGGTCACGGTAAATTTGACATCGATCGTCGAGCCTGGCGTGAGCACATTGGTCGACAGTTTCAGGTCGCTGTAGCTGAACGTGGTGTAGGAAAGGCCATAACCGAAGGGATAAAGCGGCTTGGCGTGCTTTTTGTCATACCCGCGATAACCCATGTACATGCCTTCGCTGTAGGTCATTTCAGTCAGGGCATTGTCACCGTGATAGGCGGCAGGGTCCGGGTAAGAGGCATAGCTGGGGTTATCCTCGATCTTCTTGTCGATCGTGACCGGCAGCTTGCCCGACGGGTTGACCTTGCCATAAAGGATCTCGGCCAGCGCCTGACCGCCTTGCTGGCCTGGGAACCAGGCTTGCAGCGTCGCGCCGACCTTGTTCGCCCAAGGCTGCATGTTGGCTACGCCACCGCCGTGCATGACGACGATGGTATTAGGATTGGCCTTGGCGACGAAGCTGATCAGTTCGGCCTGTTGATCAGGCAGATCGAAGCCGTGGTCAGAGCCTTCGCCTTCGTTTTCAGACGTGGTCCCTGTAGCCACCACGACGGCATCGTATTTCGACAGGTCCTTTGGCGGACGCAACGAAGCCCAGCTCATCTGCACGCCGGTCAGGCCGCCCAGCACCGGGATGAAGTTGCCCTGTATACGCTGGTATTCGAGCTTCACGTTATACGTCTTGCCAGCCGACAATGACGCGGTTTTCCCCGACGTTGTCAGCGCATTCACGACGTCACCAGAGTAAGGCACGCCGTCGCTCTGCAGCACCAGTTCATCGTTGACCCAGAGCTTGTACGGGCCGTCTGCCCGCACTTTGAATACCTGTGCGCCCGAGACTGTCGGCTTGATGGTCGTGGTGAACCGTGCCGAGAATGCGCCGGCTGTCGGGCTGAAGCCGGACACCGCCGTGCTGCCTGCGTTGGTGGCGTTGGTGCCGGTGGCCCAGTTGAGGTTCAAGCCTGGCTCGACGCGCGTCAGCACCGGGTCGCCGGAAAAGCTGGTGTTGGAGAAGTATTCGGCTTTCACCCCGGCATTACTGATCCCGTTGTCGCCGGTTGCCGGCTGATACCACACCGAGCTGGTCGGATTCAGGCTCATCTCCGAGAGGTAGGTCACATCGGCGCTGCTGGCTGCCAGTTGCTGCAGGCCGCTCAGTTCGGTCACATAGCTGTTGGGCGGCGAGTTGGCGGTGCCGAAAGGTGATGCCGGTACATCATGCGCCCAGTTGCCGATCACGGCGATCTTTGCCGAGCGTGCCAGCGGCAGCAATGGCTTGCCCGCAGCGGTGTTCTCGTTGCGCAGCAAGACGATGGATTCGCGCGCCGTATTCAGCGCCGCGCGCATGCCGTACTCGGGGTGGTCCAGGGTCTTGGCGGTGTTGAGGTTTTCCTGGAGGTCATAGCTGACAATCGCGCGCAGGTTGCGTTTGACCTTGTCGTCGATCACGTTCTGGGTCAGTTGCCCGCTCCACAGGTAAGGCAGGAGTTTGGCTTCGGTGAACTGAAGGCCTGAGGGCATGTCGATGTCGGTACCGGCCCACGCGCCCTTGAACGCATCGTGGATGGCGTTGAAGTCACTGATGACCATGCCCTGATAGCCCCATTCGCCCTTGAGCACTTCAGTGATCAGATGATGGTTTTCACAGGCGTAGTCGCCGTTGACCTTGTTGAAACCACACATGATCGAGGCCACGTTGGCGTTCTTGACCATCGATTCGAAGCCTGGCAGGTACAGCTCGCGCAGGGTGCGCTCATCAACCTTGACGTCGACTGCCTGGCGGTTGGCTTCCTGCTCGTTGGCCAGATAATGCTTGCCACTGGCCTGGATACCCTGCGCCTGGATGGCGTTGACGATCGCAGGTGCCAGCACTGCACCGAGGAACGGGTCCTCACCGCTGACGTACTCGGCCGAACGACCGTTGTAAGGCGTGCGATACAGGTTGGCACCTGGCGAGAGCATCTGTTGACCGCCGGAGATTCGTGTCTCGTAAGCGATGGCCAGGCCGAACTCCTTGGCCCGGTTGATGCTCCAGGTCGCCGCCAGCGCGGACTGCGACGGGTACTGAGCGCCAAACGTGGCGTTGTTGACGTGCACGCCCATGGACGAGTCATACGCCACGGTGCCCTTGATACCCCACTTGAGCAGGGAAGGGATCATGTGGCCGTCGTTGACGCGGGTGAAGTTGATCTTTTCCGACTGATTCATGTTGTCGAGAATCGAGCTGACGCGCGCTTCGACTTCATTGCCGGTCGCCGGGGTAACGGCAGCCAGCGCAAGGTTGGCCTGCATGACGCTGAACGTCAGCAGGCTCAAGCCCAATGTCTGTTTGAAGGCTGACAAGGCAAGTGTCCTTCTGGTCGATGTAATCGGTTGATAGAGGCTGTTCATGGGCGTTGCGCCTGTACCGGGGCGTCGTCGGTGTCTACTGGAGCATCGAGCAGGGAGGACGAGCTCTGCTGTCTGGCTGGGCTGATCTTGTCGGCACCCGACAACTGATCGCGTCTGGCTTCAACCTGCACTCGACTCTGTTGATCGGACCCTGTGGTGGTGGCGGTAGACGTTGAGTCCGCTGCCAGCGTGGACACACTGTGCGCACACAAAAGTACTGCACTGAAAACAGACAGCATGGTTCTAGTCATCGATTGAATCTCGATTAATGGTTTGCAGGAGGAAACAGGCGGCTGTGGCAATGACACATCGCTTGGCTGAACACTCAGTCCGGCGCGAGCGTAAAAAGTTCACCGACCGATAAAGTATTACCAAGACTGTTTTTATTAAATGATGTCATTTGGCTATGTATGATTTTTTGTGAAAGTCAGTCGGCGAATTCAGTGATTTTTTCAGAGTTAATGGCTAATTATTGTTATATTTCAGCAATAAAATTTCATGGTTTACAGTAATATTGACTTTTAATTGCTTTTTTCTAAACCTAACTGTTATTAGGTTTAAGGTTCTGTTAAGCTTTTGATCCTGCCATTACTGCACACATTAAAAGCGGATGAGTGAGCGGTAAAGTACATCCGTCCATCACTATTGAGTGGCGATTCAGTTGTTTTCTTAATGCGCCTGAAGCGCAAATTTTAATAAAAAAGATCAACTCTCTTTTGCCAAAGAATAGAGCGTTCGGCGTGTTGCCTCTTTCAGGGTTTAAACGCTTATTGTTGATGTCGGCAAGAACGATAATGGTGTTCCGCGGGTGTGTTGTTCAGGCTTCATTACGTTAAAGGCAAATGCGGTGAGTGACGAAAATCCGCGCGTTGATCTTGCTGTCTTGAGCATCGTCAAGCGCCTGTGCGTGAGCAAGCCCCAAAAGCTGACTTTCGGGCAGATCTACAGGGAGCTGGTGCGTGCCCACTCCCGAGCCCCTGCAATCCATGTGTGTGTCACGACAGTCGACACTCTGGTCAGGGAGGGCCTTCTGATCTCGGCAAAAGTTCTGGAAGCCGATCAGTCATTTCCCTATACGCAGCACATCATCAGTGGCCTGACCGAGATCGGCGCGGCTTCGCTTGCGGGTTGCGAAGATGCCTTGAGCAAGCCTCGCGGGATCACTCGCTGTGCGGCAGCGAGAGGTAGTACTGACCCAGCTCGGTCAGTTGACCTTCGCTGTTCAACAGGCTGGAAAAGTGCGGGTCGGGGTTCATCCGGCCAGTGAACCAGGCATACCTGAATACATCTGCGCGCTGCTCGAGCGTGGCGACCATATCGGCCATCTGCTGTTTCTGCTTTTCGACTGAGTCAATCTGCATTCCGTCATCCAGCGCGTGCCAATTCGCGAACTCGGTGACCCAGAAGGGTTTTCCGTACTTCGACAGTCTGTCGAGCATTCCTGACAAACCATAGTCGTACCAGTGAAACGCCAGATAATCGATGCGCGGATCCCGACCCTGGTTCATGGCCCGGTACGCTGTGTAGAAGGCATCGAGCCACACCACCGGGTCGCCGTAGCCCGGCATGGTCCCCCAATTCATCGCCGGGCCCACCAGTTTTACTCCGGTCTGAGCCGCGATCTGTTCCAGCCTGGGCCAGAAGCTGGCCGCTGCCTCCGGCGTCAGGTTGGCCTGGTCGAGCAAATTGGGTTCATTGATGGCCAGCAGGTAGTGAATGGAGGGATGGGCCAACAGGTATTGTTTCAACTGGCCGTCGTCGAGGTTGTCGTTCCACACCATCGGGATGAAATCCACGCTGTACGTCGAGGCGTAATCGTAGGACGCCAGGCGGTCGTGAGCCTTGGGGCTCCAGTTGTACCACCAGCTCACGCCTGACGACAAAGCGCTCAGGTCGGCAGGCAGGGCGACGTCATAGGCGATGCCGCGTTTGGCACTTTTTTCGGCCGCGCATGCCGGCGCACTGGACAGACCGAGCGTGAATGCGAAAAGGATGAGAGCGGGCAGGTGACGGAATCGTGCTGGCAGCGTTTGCAGAGTCATTGGCAGATCTTCCTTGAGCATGAAAGGGGCGCAGAGCGTGTCTTCAGGGCTAGCAGCAAACATGCCACCGGTGTCGACCGTTCATGTTTGCCGCGCCTGCCCGTTGCTTCAGGCCGTCAGTCAGGTTTACCAGGGATCGCCCTCGGCCTGGCGCAGATCCAGGGTGCCGCTGTCACTGAAACGCAGCGTGCCGAACAGGCCGCCCGCCAGCTTGCCGCGTAAGGTGTAAGGCAGATTATCCAGGCGCTGGCTCTGGGACAGTCCCAGCGCCTGACGCAAAGCGGCAAACGCCGACACGCTGACCGGCACCACCAGCACCGCCTCGGAGAAACGTCCGACGGTGCCTTTCTGGTTGCTCACCCCAGAAGCCAGCAGTCTGCCGTTCACGTCCAGATCCAGCGCCACGCCGGTGTAGTTGATCTCGGTTTCGTTCGGGTTCTGCACGCGCAGAGTGACCGCCATACGCAGTTCAAGTCCTTGCCCGGGAACCGGTTCGATGCCGACGACATTGATCGTAAGCGGGTCTCGGTGGGGGATTAGCGCACACGCGCTCAGACTGAGGATAAGCAGACATGAGAGCAGGGCGCGGATCGGGCGTAGCGACATTCGTGTGCTCCAGCGTCGGGTTCAGTCAACTTCAGACCTCACCCGCTGTGAGAGATTCGCCTGGTCGGGCGCAATGCCGGGATACCCGCTAATCTGCCTGTTTCAACCATTGCGTCGGCAGTGCCGCAGGTTGATGATTCGACCGATCCAATAAAAACAAGACTGGAGAAAGCCATGCCCATCGAAAGGACCCCCCTTCATCAAGACCCCGTAGTCATTGTCAGCGCTGCACGCACGCCTATGGGCGGTTTTCAGGGCGAATTGCAAAGCCTCGCTGCAACAGAACTGGGCTCGATCGCCATTCGCGCTGCCGTTGAACGCGCAGGTATAGAGCCCGCCGAGGTGCAACATGTTCTGTTTGGCTGCGTACTGCCAGCCGGTCTCGGTCAGGCGCCCGCCAGGCAGGCGGCGCTGGGTGCCGGGCTGGGCAATGCGACGCTGTGCAGCACCGTAAACAAGATGTGCGGTTCCGGCATGCAGACTGTGATCATGGCCCATGATCTGTTGATGGCAGACAGCACCGCCGTGGTGGTGGCCGGAGGCATGGAGAGCATGTCCAATGCGCCTTATCTGCTGGATCGCGCACGTAGCGGTTATCGCATGGGGCACGGCAAGGTGCTGGACCATATGTTTCTTGACGGTCTTGAGGATGCCTATGAGCCGGGTCGGCTGATGGGCACCTTTGCCGAGGACTGTGCCGGGGCCAACGGCTTCAGTCGCGAGGCGCAGGATGCGTTCGCCCTCGCATCACTGGCCCGCGCGCAGCAGGCCATCACTGACGGCCATTTCGATGCGGAAGTCGTTCCTGTTCAGGTCAAGGTGGGTAAAGAGACCAGGCAAGTCACTCACGATGAACAGCCGCCCAAGGCGCGTCCGGAGAAGATTCCGATGCTCAAACCCGCTTTTCGCGAAGGGGGTACGGTGACGGCGGCTAACGCCAGTTCAATCTCTGATGGCGCAGCAGCGCTGCTGTTGATGCGCCAGTCCGAAGCGCAGCGGCGAGGGCTTCGGCCATTGGCGGTGTTACATGCCCATGCGGCATTCGCCGACCAGCCTGGCCTGTTTCCGACAGCACCGATAGGAGCGATTTAGCGTCTGCTGGGCAAGACGGGCTGGGCGCTCGATGACATTGATCTGTTCGAAATCAACGAGGCGTTTGCAGTCGTGCCACTGGTGGCAATGAGCGAGCTGGGCCTTGCCCACGAAAAGGTCAATGTCAATGGCGGGGCCTGCGCGCTGGGGCACCCGATAGGCGCTTCGGGCGCGCGGATTATCGTGACGCTGTTGGCGGCCCTGAAACTCAGAAACCTCAAGCGTGGGCTGGCGGCTATCTGTATCGGTGGCGGCGAGGCTACCGCCGTTGCTGTTGAAATTATTATTTAGCAATTAAATCAATAGTTTGAATTATTAAATTAATGTCAGTTCTGTAGTAAATGGTTGTGTTTTGATTTTTTTATAAAAGGATATTTATCAATGTCTTACGAGACAATTATCATTGAAATTATAGGTTCGGTCGGTGTGGTCAGGCTGAATCGTCCCAAGGCACTGAACGCATTGAATGCTCAGCTGATTGACGAGTTGAACCATGCGCTCGATCAGTTCGAGTCGGACAGCGACATCGGCTGCATCGTGCTGACAGGCTCGGAAAAAGCCTTCGCTGCCGGCGCGGATATCAAAGAGATGGTCGACCTGTCCTATCCGCAGATTTACCTTGACGATCTGTTTCGCGAAAGTGACCGGGTCGCTGCGCGGCGCAGACCTGTCGTGGCTGCCGTAGCCGGTTTTGCGCTGGGTGGCGGGTGTGAGCTTGCATTGATGTGCGACTTCATTCTGGCTGCGGAAAACGCCCGGTTCGGGCAGCCGGAGATCAATCTCGGTGTATTGCCGGGGATGGGCGGTACGCAGCGTCTGACCCGAGCTGTCGGCAAGGCCAAAGCCATGGAAATGTGCCTGACCGGCCGACTGATCGATGCTCACGAAGCAGAGCGCGCCGGTCTGGTTGCACGCGTGCTGCCGCTTGATCAATTGCTGCCGGAAGCACTGGCGGTAGCGGCTGTTATCGCCGGTAAGTCTCTGCCGGTCGCGATGATGGTCAAGGAAAGCGTCAACCGCGCTTTCGAAGTCAGTCTGGCCGAAGGCATCCGGTTCGAGCGCAGGGTTTTTCATGCCGCATTCGCCAGCCACGATCAGAAGGAGGGCATGAACGCGTTTATCGACAAGCGCCAGCCTGATTTCAAGGACTGCTGATCTATGTGACCCACAATCAGGATTCGCCGAGCATCGACGTGCAACTGCGCAGCTTGCCCGCCCACAATCGCACCGCCATGAGCGGTGACATGCAGGTGCTGCCCGCTCGACAGTCGAATGCACTCGACCGACGAGGCAGTGACACCGTCAGGCCCCGGATGGCCAATCGAAAGGCGTTCTCCAGACAGAAGCACTGCGCAGATCACGGGGCGTTCGGGGTTGTTGTCGAAACAGCGGATCAGCACACGTGTGCCGGGTGGTAACGCCTGGATCCCCGCGCAGGCGACCTCGGCCATTGGCCAACGCTGCACGGGGTCATCCGCCGGGGCTTGAACTTGCCAGTCGAACCGGACCGCTCGATACCCGTGCAGGCCCGGACAAGCCTCGCTATGTTGCAGCGTGGCACCAAGATCGCCTGTGACGGAGGGGCGAGGATGTTTGAGCGAGGGGCGGAACGGCATCGCCCACGGTATGACCCTGAAGCTGTTGCAATAGCCATTGCCCTGTAGCTGTGCAGCCGCGGGTGACGATCGCTGCGCGCCGACAAGAATGCGCAGGATTGTCAGCGCATCGCGAGGGGCGATACCCCTGAGAACCTGTAACTGCCTGCCTGCGTGACCGATTTCGCTCAGTAGCCATTGATCATTGAGCAATGGCTCTGGGTGATCGAGCACCTGAATCACTTCGCCACAGTGCAAGGCGGGCTCGCTGCTTCGTCCTCTGACATCGCGTCGTTCGCAGCGCAGTCGCTCAAGTGCGCGAATACCGCGCTGGCGGTGCAGTGTGTCTTTCTGATCGATCGCGCCACCAGGGCTTGGTGGCCGGAATGCCTGATTGGCCGCCGCCGTCAGGTTGGTCCCTTGGCGTGGTGACGAAGGACGGTAGGCTGGTTGCAAGGGGTGAGCAGTTTGTCTTGACGCGTGCGGCAGCGACAGAGCTTCGGTCAGGTGCAGGAGCGGCTCTCGCGAGGCACCTGACGGTTCCTGATGCTTGAAGCGGACGGGTACTGGCTGTGCCGGAAAGCTTGCAGGGTCGTCCGAGAACACCAGCCGATGACCGCACGGGCGATGCTCGAAACGAAAATGAATGCCTTCCTCCTCGCACAGGCGCTGCAACAGGTGCAGATCGCTTTCGTCGTACTGAATATGCAGCGGCCTGGCAGGATACAGACCGTTCATGTGCTCGAACCGGTAGGCGCTCGCTCCGATGCCGTGCGCTTCAAGCAACCGCACAATCAGTTGAGGAATCGCGATGTCCTGATAAGTGCGGCGTTGCGGCTGCCGCGCCAGCCTGCGCAGCTCAGGCATCAGGATCAGATGGTAAAGGCTCACATGAGCGCCGCGGTGAAGTCGGGCTGCATGGCAGATACGGCCATGCCTGCCGGTTCGAGGCCCGCCGAAGCTTATAAACGCTTCGCGATGCAACAGGCTTCGAACGTCCAGTTGTGGATCGCTGCCGATCACCCAGATGTCGAAGCGATACAGGTCGTTGAGGGCTTCGTGGCCGATGAAGCTGATGATATGCATGTCCGGCTGGCAGTCGGTTATCTCCAGCATGATGGGCACTTGCAGGTCCTTGCGCATCTGCGGGCTCTCTACCGTGAAAATCAGGGGCGCGCAGGTTACGGAATACCTTGCCCTAAAAGCATTGCTGCAAGGTTTTTCGGAAAAAGACTACAAGCCATGATGGAAAACGGATGATTGCCGTCAGCCCGATTGGCAGCCATCTTGGCGAGTTGGTTCGGTCAATATGTCGGTCGGGGGTTTCATCTGCCGTGATCGCGTATAAAATGCGCCGCGCCGGACAGGGTATTTTGCCGGTGACCCTTTTTCAGCGCCTTGCCAGCGCCGCGTTCTGTCAGTCGTGCAGGCGCAGGCGGCGAGGTGCCTAGCGAATCAAGAGAGCAGACATGGGCGCACAGTGGAAGGTCAAGCATAAAGAAGCGGCAGCCAACGCCAAGGGACGTACGTTTGGCAAGCTGTCCAAGGAGATCATGATCGCCGCACGCGCTGGCGCAGACCCGGACATGAACTCGCGTCTGCGGCTGGTGGTCGAGCAGGCCAAGAAAGCTTCGATGCCGCGCGAAACCCTGGAGCGTGCCATCAAGAAAGGCGCGGGCCTGCTGGGCGAGAGCGTCAACTTCGAGCGTCTGACCTACGAAGGCTTTGCACCGCACCGCGTACCGGTGATTGTCGAATGCCTGACCGACAATATCAATCGCACGGTCTCGGAAATCCGCGTGCTGTTCCGCAAGGGACAGTTGGGCGCTGCGGGCTCGGTATCCTGGGACTTCCTGTATCAAGGCATGATCGAGGCCGTCCCGGCTTCACCCGATGCTGATCCGGAGCTGGCGGCAATCGAAGCCGGTGCCCAGGATTTCGAGCCAGCCGAAGAGGGCGCGACGCTGTTCCTGACCGAATCCACAGATATGGATGCGGTGTGCAAGGCGCTTCCCGAATTCGGTTTCACCGTACAGTCCGCGCAACTGGGCTATCGCCCTAAAAGCACCGTGGATGGCCTGACCGATGAGCAGATGGCCGAAGTCGAAGCGTTTCTCGAAGCCATCGACAACCATGACGACGTGCAGAACGTATACGTGGGTCTGGCAGGCTGATCGCTGTGCAGTGGAGCGCTTTACGCGCTCCATGCTTTTATGTGCAGAAGAATCTCTGCCAGCGACGGTCGTTGCTGGCAATCCGGCTGCACGCAGCTCACCTGCAGTGCCTGTAGACCCGCCATGACGTTCTGATCCTGCGGATCTGCCTCGCAACGCTCCAGCAATTCCCCCAACAAGATACCGAATGCCCGCGTTTCGATGCGCTCCAGCGCCTTTCCCGTCCCGGCTGACGGGTGAAAGGACGCCGCACCGAAGTCGCTCAGCAGGCAATTGCCATCCTCCTGCACAAGAATGTTGTGCCCATACAGGTCGCCGTGCGTGATCCCGCGGGCGTGAAGATGCGCGGTGACCGATGCGATGCCTGCAGCGAGGCGCAGCAGTACCGGCAAGGAAAAGCGTGTGCCGTTGGCGTAGACATCGCGGCTACAGGATTCCAGGCTCGGCGGTCCGGCAAGATTGCCGAAATCGGGGGCTATCAGCGCCATGACCAGGCCGCGTTGCCGCTCGGGATGCCCGCTGATTTGTCCAAGAACCTCGATCAGCTGTGTGTGCTGGCCAGCGGCTATGCAGGCGGCCATTTCATTGAGCGGTGAGCCATCACTGGTGACATTGCCCTTGTACAGCTTGACCGCAACCCGTCGTTCATCGTTGGCGTTGTGCCAGAGCGCCTGCTGGATGATCCCGGAAGCGCCTTCGCCAAGGCACTGACCCATGCTGAGCCGGTCCCACGGGATCTCACGGATCGGTGCCGCCGTGCGTTCAGGGCACAGCGGATTGTCGGCGTAGGCGAGCCATGCCAGGGCCGGCAGGCTCAGCAGCCAGTCCGGCAGCTCGGTCAGGCGATTGGCGGCGATGCGGATCAGCTCCAGCCTGTGACAACCGGCGAGAGTCGTGGGAAGGGCATGCAACCGGTTGCCGGCAAGCATCAGTTTTTGCAGATCCGGACGACGGCCCAGCTCATCGGGCAGGGACTCTATGCGGTTATCGGTCAGGATCAGCCAGCGCAGGCGCGGTGGCAGTGCGGCAGCACTGACGTGCGCTATGCGATTGGCCTTGAAGCCGACGATCCGCAGTTGCTGGCACTGGCCAATGCCTTCCGGCAAGTGGGTGAACGCGTTGTCCGACGCGAACAGCACGCGCAGACGGGTAAGGCGACACAGGTCGTCAGGCAGCGAGGTCAACGCGTTGCCGCTGAGGTTCAATACTTCCAGGGTGTCCGCGAGGTCGAATATCTCGACCGGGAATTCGCTCAGGCCACAGGAGAGGTCAAGCCGTTTGATGCCTGCCAGTTTGCCGGCGCGCAGATCTGCAAGGGTGTGCATGAATAGGTTCGGTCATTGATATCGGACAAGGCGCGCATCATAGCGGGAGTTTCAGCCGCTGACTGCTGTAAACCTTGTCTCAGGTCAGGCAGCGCTCTACCCATTGGCGCACGCGCTCAGGCGTTGGCGCGGATTCGGAATACAGAATCCGGTAAATCATGGGGGCAACAACGGCATCGATCAGGTCGTCGGCAGTCGGAGATATTTCTCCGCGAGCGGTCGCACGATCAATCATGACCTGCAATTGCTCGCGTACCATTGTCGCGCACTTGCCCACACAACCGGAGGTGCTGGCGACCACATCGCGCATCAGGGCTCGACCCGGCGCTGAAGACATTTCGTCCAGATACATTTCGCTCCAGATCAGCAGGTCCTGGTGCAGGCTGCCTTGATCTATCGGCGCATCAGGGCGCAGATGCTCGATGGCGGCGTCTGCCAGCAGCGTGGTCAGATCACCCCAGCGGCGATAAATGGTTGACGGTGTAACGCCCGCTCGGGTTGCGATCATTGGCACGCTGATTGCCGAGCGATCATGCTCCTGCAACAAATCGCGGACAGCGCGATGAATGGATTCCTGCACGCGGGCACTGCGGCCTCCGGTGCGTACTGCTTCTTTGATAGCCATACGGCGGACCTTAACACAAAGTATTTGCTTTAAGCGCTGTCGCGTCGCACACTCCGCAAAAGCTAATTCATGGCTTTAACGGTTTGTACGGGCGGAGCACCTATTCATGTCCCTATCTTCACAAGGTTCGACATCACCAGGCGTGATGCCTGATGGCCAAGTACGCAGCCATCTCGGGTTTCTGGCGTTCACGACGCTGTGTTTTTTTGCCGCGTCCAGCACGCCCACACCGCTTTATCACCTGTATCAGGAGGCCTGGGGATTCTCTTCCGGCATGCTCACGCTGATTTTTGCAGTGTATGCATTTAGCCTGCTGGCTGCCTTGCTGATTGGCGGTTCGTTGTCTGACTACATAGGGCGGCGCCCGGTGATTTTCGGTGCCTTGCTGCTGCAGATCGTCTCGATGCTGCTGTTCATTGTTGCCCGCGATGTTACATGGCTGATCGCTGCACGTCTGTTGCAGGGATTTGCCACCGGGCTTGCCGCCAGCGCATTGGGGGCTGCATTGCTGGACAGCGATTCAGTCAAAGGTCCGCTGATCAACAGTATTTCACCGATGCTCGGTATGGCAGTGGGTGCGCTGGGGAGCGCGTTTCTGGTGCAGTTCGCGCCGCTGCCACTGGTGCTGGGTTACTGTTTCCTGCTGGCCGCTTTCGTGTTTCAGGCGATTTACCTCGGCCGAGTCGCGGAATCCGTCAGTCGCCAGCCGGGCGTATGGCAATCGCTCAAGCCTTCGTTACATGTGCCACAGCAGTCACGGCGTATGTTATGGCTGGTACTGCCGGTGGACATTGCGGCATGGGCGCTGGGTGGGTTTTTCCTGTCGTTGAGCCCGTCCTTGCTGGCGGCGGCGACCGGCTCGACCTCACCTCTCAATGGCGGCCTGGCGGTCGCCGCGTTGACCCTAAGTGGCGCGCTGGCGATCCTCAGTCTGCGTCAGCGCGAGCCGGTTCTGGGGTTATGGGTAGGCGCATGTTTTTTGCCGCTCGGTGTGGCAGTGATTCTGCTGGCGGTGAACCTGGGCATGCTGTGGCTGTTTTTCATTGGTGCCGTAGTGGCTGGCATCGGTTTCGGATCAAGCTTTCTGGGCGCGTTGCGCATGCTGATGCCCACGGCGCATGCCCACGAACGAGGAGGGCTGATGTCGGCTTTTCTGGTACTCAGCTATCTGGCGTTCTGCATACCGGCACTGGTTGCCGGGTTCTTTGCGCACACGGCGGGCCTGGTGGCGACCAGCAATGTCTATGGCGCGGTGGTGATCACGCTGTCATTGATCGCGTTGGCGGGATTGATCGTGCGTCGTGCAGTTGGCAGAAGCGAAAACGCCCACGCATAAGTGGGCATTTTTGCTTGCAGACAAGGGCCAGGGCCTTCAGCGCAGGTCTTCCACCATCTCGGCCAGCACGGTCAGCACATCCACGGCCAGTTGCGCGGAGCGTTTGCCTGACCAGCCTGTCACCGGGTCCGGCGCATCATCGTGGTCCTTGAAGGGCATCTCCAGCGTCAGTGCCAGGCATTTGTAACGCTCGCCGACGGCGTTTGCCGCCAGGTTCATATTGGCCTGGCCGGGGGCACTGCGCGGGTAACCGTAGACAGTCTGGAAGTTCTCGCTGACGTCGCACAGACGGCTGCGGAAGCGCTCTTCAAGCTGGCGTTGATGCGCTGTATAGCCGGGATTGCCTTCGCACGCGGCGGTGAATACGTATGGGATTTCCTCGTCACCGTGTACATCGAGGAACATGTCCACGCCGTACTTTTCCATCTGCTGCCTGATGAAAAAGACTTCCGGGCTCTGCTCTTCGGTGCTGTCCTGCCATGCGCGGTTGAGATCCTTGCCGTTGGCGTTGGTGCGCAAGTGGCCGTGAAAGGCTCCATCCGGGTTGACGTTCGGCACCAGATACAGGTCTGCGCGGGCCAGTAACTGCTGCAACACAACATCGTCTACTTGTCCCAGGCGTTCAATGACCCCTTCCATGAACCATTCGGCCATGTGTTCGCCGGGGTGCTGCTGGGCAATCATCCATATCTTGCGCTTGCCCTCTGCACCGTCACCCTTGCGCAGCAACTGGATATCACGCCCCTCGACGCTTTTGCCGACAGTCAGCACGTGTGCTCCGGCCTTTTCCTGAGCCTGTTCGATCAGCCAGTCGTGGCGTTCGCGGCTGTAGGGTTCGAAATAGGCAAACCAGACTTGCGGTTGATCAGGGGCAAGACTGAAGTCGAGTGCCTTGCCGTCAAAGGCGGACGGCACCCGAAACCAGTTCTGATGGTCATAGGACGCTACGGCGTTGTAGCCGGTCCAGGCACTGTTGAAGGTTGACTGGCTGGCATTGGTCAGGCTGAAGCCATAGGTCTGGCCGACATTCAGGCCGTCTACCTTGAAATGAAACCACTGGAAATGCGCGCTTTGTGTGTCGGCTTCGATTGCCAGGCTGATACGAGCCGGGTCGCTGGAGTCGATAACCCGAATGTTGCCGCTGTCGAAGTCTGAATTGATCGTGAGAGCCAAGATAGGTGCCTGTGTACGTAGATGCCTTTTCAGGGCGCTACTGTACACCCATCGACAGAGTGCCTTGCGACGTAAACTTCATCACAACGGTCATGTGTCTGTCAGGAAATTGCCTCGGCGGTGACCATCAAACTACAGATGAAAGCGGTCAGGAGGCACCAGACCAGATAAGCCCGACGCTTGCGTCGATGCCAGCCGGACGCACCGAGCAGCGCTGCAGGTGCCTGCAATTGGCGCCACATGCGCTCGCTGTTCTGGAACGCCGAGAGGTGCGCTGCATCGGCGTCCAGCCAATGGCGAAATTCGATGCGTTCGCTGGCCGTGGCAGCGGGGCTCTGCAAATGTACATACCAGCGGCTGGCCTGGTCCTGAATGGCGCGGCTGTCATCGGTGCCTTGCAGATAGGCCTTGCCCAATGCGCGAAGCATCGCACGTTCGACCCGGGCGATATCGACATCCATGAAGCGGGCGATGTCGGCGTACGTCAGACCGTCAAGTCGACTGAGCAGGAATATCTGCCGTGTACGGCGCGAGAGCTTGCCCAGCCTGTGGCCGAGCTCGATTGCCTGCAGCGTGGGTTGCGGCTCAGGCAGGCGGGCGGGGAGGTGCAGCAAAGACGAGAGCTGATTACTCATGATGTATCGCTCGCTGATCTTCCATGGAGGTTCTTCCTTGCAATGACAGGTATCGTCCGTGACAAGAATAGACTATTGAATACGAGAATCATTCTCAAGTGAAAAGTTGCAGCAATTACTTTTTATCTGCCGCGATCGGCCGTTTTCGTTGCAAAAACATGACCATCGTCAGGGTTGCTTTGCTATGATCCGCGCCATTGCTACACACCTGCGCAGTACCCCGACTTCATTAGCCTGAAGCAGCGAAACCAAAAGAAAGAACCAAAAAAAGACCCGGCAAAAAGCCGGGTCAAAAACCGTGATTAGCCTGATGAGGAGATAATCAGGAAGCCGACCTAAGGCTTCCGGGTTATCCAGCGGATCTCGCGACCCGCTGATGCAATAATAATCATTATCATTTGCAAGTCAAATGTTTTTATTGCCCTCATCGACACCGATAATCCGCCAGCGCCTGCTCGGCGGATTTTCTCCTTCATTATAAATCCGACCGTCTCTAGTCCAGCGGCAACTCCGTGGTGCGCTTCACCGTGCTCATGGCGATGTTCGAATGCGCCTCGTGCACATGAGGCAATTGCAGCAAGTGATCGCGCAGGAAGCGCTCATAGCTGGCGATGTCCTGGGCAACCACCTTGAGCATGAAATCCATTCCTCCTGCCATCGTGTAGCACTCCAGCACCTCGGGGTGACCGATGATTGCCTCTTCGAACTCGGCCAGATAACGCCGGCCATGACCTGACAGCTTGACCTCGACGAACACCGTCATGCTCAGACCGAGTTTCTGAGTGCTGAGCAACGCGACCGTGCGTTCGATTACCCCATCTTCCTGAAGCCTGTGGATGCGACGCCAGCAGGGCGATTGCGACAGTTCGACCCGCTCGGCGATTTCTGCCGCAGACAGGCTGGCGTCATGTTGCAACAGACGAAGAATCTTGCGATCGATAGGGCTCAATTTAGGCTGCATGAATTGACCTTGTTTTTTGTTCTTGTTGAAAAAAGCATGCTCAGTATCAGCAGATTTGCACGCATTTAGAAAGAAAAAGCCTCTTGGCTGCTGGCAGTCTAGTGGCAAGGCTGCCGGGCTGGACCGTCCCGGTGCAAAGACCTGACCACTATAAGAACAAGAGAGGTATCTGCATGTCTCTGGCTGATATTCGTCTGGATGATAAATACCGGCTTGCCACCGGCAATCTGTACCTGACCGGCACCCAGGCACTGACCCGCCTGCCGATGCTGCAAAAGCAGCGTGATGAAGCCTGCGGCCTGAATACGGCCGGGTTCATTTCCGGCTACCGCGGCTCGCCGCTGGGCAATCTGGACAAAAGCCTTTGGGATGCCAAGGACTATCTGCAGCAAAACGCCATTCATTTTCAGCCGGGCATCAACGAAGAGCTGGCGGCTACGGCAGTCTGGGGCAGCCAACAGGTCAACCTGTTCCCGCAGGGCAAATACGATGGCGTATTCGCCCTCTGGTACGGCAAGGGGCCGGGTGTAGACCGTTGCGGCGATGTCTTCAAGCACGGCAACTCGGCGGGCGTTGCTGCCAATGGCGGTGTGCTGATCCTTGCGGGCGATGACCACGGCTGCAAATCATCCACCATTGCGCATCAGAGCGAGCACGCGTTTATCGCTTCGATGATTCCAGTGCTCAACCCCAGCAACGTTCAGGAAATTCTCGACTACGGCATCATCGGTTGGGAATTGTCGCGCTACAGCGGTTGCTGGGTGGCAATGAAAACCATCGCCGAGAACGTCGATTCTTCTGCCGTGGTCGAGGTCGACCCGTTGCGGGTCGAAACACGTATCCCCGAAGATTTCGTGCTGCCGGAGGGCGGCTTGCACATTCGTTGGCCGGATCCGCCACTGGCTCAGGAAGCGCGGCTCAATACCTACAAGATCTATGCGGCCAGGGCCTTCGCCCGCGCCAATCAGCTCAACAAGGTCGTCATTGACTCTGCGCAGCCGCGGCTGGGGATCATCACTACCGGCAAGTCCTATCTGGACGTGCGTCAGGCGCTCGAAGAGCTGGGGATTGACCAGGACCTGTGCGACAAAGTCGGCATACGCGTGCTCAAGGTCGGGATGAGCTGGCCGTTGGAGCCTGTGTCGGTGCACGACTTTGCCGAAGGGCTGGACGAGATACTGGTGGTCGAGGAAAAACGCAGTGTCATCGAAGACCAACTGACTGGTCAGCTTTACAACTGGCCGGTTGATCGCCGCCCGGTGGTGGTCGGAGAATTCGATGAACAGGGCCGCTCATTACTGCCGAATCTTGGCGAGCTGACACCAGCAATGATTGCCAGGGTTATCGCCAAGCGTCTCGCGCCGTTCTACAGCAGTCCGCAGATCGAGGCCCGTCTGCAGTTTCTCAGCGACAAGGAGCAAGCGCTCCAGGCGCCGCTGTTTACCACCCAGCGCACCCCGCATTTCTGTTCCGGTTGCCCGCACAATACCTCCACGCGTGTTCCCGAAGGCAGTCGCGCGCTGGCCGGGATCGGCTGCCATTACATGACCATCTGGATGGATCGCGAAACCGACACTTTCACTCAGATGGGCGGTGAAGGCGTGACCTGGATCGGTCAGGCACCGTTCACCGAAACACCGCACGTCTTTCAAAACCTGGGCGACGGCACGTACTTTCACTCCGGGCATCTGGCACTGCGTGCGGCCGTGGCTTCAAAGGTCAACATCACCTACAAGATCCTCTATAACGATGCCGTGGCCATGACCGGCGGCCAGCCGATCGACGGCGTGCTGCGTGTCGATCAACTGAGCCGTCAGGTGTTCAATGAGGGCGTACAGCGTATCGCACTGGTCTCGGACGAGCCGGAAAAATACCCTAGCCGGGAGGATTTTGCGCCGATTACCACCTTCCATCATCGGCGCGAGCTGGACAGCGTGCAGCGTGAGCTGCGTGAGTTCAAAGGTGTGTCGGTCATCATCTATGACCAGACCTGCGCGACGGAAAAACGCCGCCGTCGCAAGCGTGGCACGATGCCGGATCTGGAAAAACGGGCGCTGATCAACCCGGCCGTGTGTGAAGGCTGTGGCGATTGCGGGGTCAAATCCGGTTGCCTGTCCGTATTGCCGAAGGAAACGCCCCAAGGCCGCAAGCGCGAAATCGACCAGAGCGCCTGCAACAAGGATTTCAGTTGCGTCGAGGGTTTCTGCCCGAGCTTCGTGACGGTGCATGGCGGCAAACTGCGTAAGCCTGCACTGCCCACGCAGGTCGAGGCGTTCGCTCGTCTGCCCGAGCCCACACTGCCGTTGCTGAACCGGCCGTTCAACATTCTGCTGCCGGGTGTCGGCGGAACGGGTGTGACCACCGTCGGTGCGATGCTGGGTTATGCCGCGAACCTGGAAGGCAAGGGCTGTAGCGTGCTGGATCAGGCCGGTCTGGCACAGAAATTCGGTCCGGTGGTCAGCCATATTCGCATTGCAGCGCGCCAGGAGGACTTGTTCGCGGTGCGCATCGCGGCCGGAGAGGCTCACCTGTTGCTGGGCTGTGACCTTCTGGTGGCGGCAGGCCCGGATGCTATCGCCAAGCTCGACAGCAAGATTTCTCATGCAGTGGTCAACAGCCAGCAAACGCCCACTGCCGAATTCACCCGCAATCCGGATGCGGTGTTTCCGGCCGAGGCCATGAAGCAGACCATCATCGATGCGGTCGGGGCCGGAAAAACTCACTTCGTCGAAGCCACATCGCTGGCCACCCGATTGATGGGCGACAGTATTGCCAGCAACCTGTTCATGCTCGGCTATGCATTTCAACTGGGGCTGATTCCATTGACCTCGGCGGCCATCGAAAAGGCTATCGAACTCAATGGGGTGGCAGTCAATCTCAACCAGCAGGCTTTTCTCTGGGGGCGTCGTGCCGCCCATGACCCTGCGGCGGTCGAAGCTTTCGTCAATCCGCAGCAGAAGGTCAGCGAACCGCAGCCAATGGACCTTGATCAGCGCGTGCAGAGCAATGTCGAAACCTTGAAGCAGTATCAGAGCAGCGCCTACGCCAAGCGTTATCTGGAACTGGTTCAGCGTGTGCGCGATACCGAATCACGCGTGTTCCCTGGTCAGCAGCCATCGCTGTCCGAGGCAGTGGCGTTCAACTACTTCAAATTGCTGGCCTACAAGGACGAATATGAAGTGGCTCGGCTGTACAGCAACGGCGAATTTGCTCGCCAGCTGGACGCACAGTTTGAAGGTGATTATCGGCTGGAATTTCACCTGGCACCGTCTTGGCTGGCCAAGCGCGATCCGCATGACGGCCTGCCGCACAAACGCAGTTTCGGGCCGTGGATGCTGCGCGCCTTCGATGTACTGGCTAAATTCAAGTTCCTCCGTGGCACGGTACTCGATCCCTTTGGCCGCAGCCTTGAGCGTCGGCAGGAGAGGGCCTTGATTGATAGCTATGTCAGTGACATAGAGCTGATTCTTCAGCACCTGCAAGCACAGAACCGCCACACCGCCCTGAGCCTGGCACGTCTGCCGGAACGCATTCGTGGTTATGGCTATATCAAGGAAAGCGCCATGAAAGCAGCTGCGTTACAGGCCGATATTCTACGCAAGAGTCTGGAAAGCGGCGAAGTGGCTGCGCCGAAGCTCTACGAAGCAGCTGCTTGAGGACGCCTGACGGACGGACCGCCCGGGTCTTTGCCGCATCCTGCGGGCAGAGTCCGAGGCGGGGGAGCGAGCGTTATCCAGGCCTGAACAGATGGGCATGCCCGGCGCGGTACAGCGAGGATTCGCTGAACGTATCGTCGGCAAGCACGCGTCCGACCAGAATCAGTGCAGTGCGGCGGAAGCCTCTGGCCTGCACTTTTTCGTGAATATCCGCCAGTGTCCCCAGCACCCAGTCCTGATCCGGCCAACTGGCGCGGTGCACGACGGCAATCGGGCAATCGAGTCCATAATGGGGGGCAAGCTCTTCGACAATCCGCTGCAGGTTGTTCACGCCGAGATGAATTGCCATGGTCGCCCGGTGGCGGGCCAGACTGGCCAGCTCCTCGCCGTCGGGCATCGACGTCTTGTCGGCGTAGCGGGTCAGAATCACGCTTTGCGAAACATCCGGCAGGGTCAGCTCGACGCCCAGCAAGGCGGCACAGGCAGCGGTCGCAGTCACGCCGGGAATGATTTCGAATGGAATGTCCAGTTCGCGCAGATGGCGGATTTGTTCGCCGATGGCGCCATACAGGCTCGGGTCGCCGGAGTGCACGCGAGCAACGTCCTGGCCCTGCGCATGCGCAGCCTTGATCAGCTCAATGATCTGTTCAAGATGCATTTCTGCACTGTTGGCCACCTGCACGGCCTGATTGCCCTCCAGCACGGCCAGCGGCACGAGCGAGCCTGCGTAGATAATGATCGGGCAGGTACGAATCAGGCGTTGCCCCTTGACGGTGATCAGCTCGGGATCGCCAGGGCCTGCGCCGATGAAGTAGACAGTCAATGTGTTCTCCGGGGTGAATGAGCGCGGGGCGATTATCCACCGTGGGCGGGGCTGATTGCCAAGGCAAATGTTGCGTGAGCGCTTTTCTGCCGCTCGATCAGCAACGTGGCGGTGCCGTCTCCCGACTGCGCAGCCAGCGCCAGTGCCGAACCCTCGGCCACACCATGACAGCCCGTCGTCTGAAAGACCTGCGCAGAACGATGGGTGAGATGCAGTTCCCACGCCACCAGTTGCGTGGCGTTGAAACACACCAGCGGTACGCCCAATTGCTGGACCAATTCAAGCAGGCCCGGTTCCTTGTCTTTCAGATCGATAGACGCCAGCGCGGTGACGCTGGCAATGTCCAGGCCAATGGCTCGAAGACTGCGCTCGATCAGCTCGCGCAATGCTGCTGCCGAACAACCGCGTCGACAGCCCAACCCGGCGACCAGGGCTGCGCCGGGGTCAATCCGCAGTGAATCAGGCCTGGTGCAGGTCGGCATTGCTGCTGTGATCATCGTTTCTGCGGAACAACCAGGCACTGATCAGCCCCATCGCGACCCAGAACAGCGCGTTGGTAAGTAACGAGGCAAGCATGAACTGCGACTCCAGAGCCTCGGGGGCCAGGCTTTCATGGGCCAGCGGCTGTGGCGCGCCGATAACATGAGGCACCACCAGAATCGCCACACCCAGCGCTTTCAGCAGCCAGTTCTGACCGAATACCAGCAAGGCCAGCCCGGTGGCAGTGGACGCAGCGGTGCCGATCCACCACAGCTGGCGCTGGCTCAGCTCGGCGGCGGCTGTGCCTGGTAACTCAGGTGGCAGGCCGAGGGTGGGTGCCAGCACAAATACAGCGAAACCGGCCAGCCCCCACCATACGCCTTGCACGGTGCGACGCGGCGCGCGCAAGGTGTACAGCCCGGCGAGCATCAGGGCAAAGCCCACCGCGACCACCAGATTGCCGCCCGTAGTGGAGAGCACACGTTGCCAGCCGTTTTCAGGTTCCCAGGCCGCCTCTTCATGCGCATGACTGTGCTCGGCGGTCGCGCCTTCGGCATGCTCATGCACCTGTTCGGCAAACGCGTTTTCGTAAGTTTCGGCCTGCTGAATCAGCGGCACCACCCACAGGCTTTGCAGCAGAGTCAGCAACAGGGCCGCAAGCAGGCCTGTGAACCCGGCAGTTTGTGCGATTCGCTTGAACATTGTGTAACCCTTAATGGCAAGGAAAGGCAGCGCTGTGACGGGTGTCATGTGCCGCATTGTGCACGGCAGCGATGTGCGAGAATCCGGCGAAATAGACCAGGCAGGCACCCAGCAATGTGGCGCTGATAGCGGCTGTCAGGCGTTGAGTGCGCGTGGAACTGGTCGTGGCGGGGTGGCTGCTGCTGATGGTCGACATGGCGATCCCTCTTGGTGATTGGCAAGTGGGCCACGCGCAAAGGAACCTGCCGACAGATGCCGGAGGTTTCAACTGCGCCCGCCCACCGCGGGTTTGTCATTGCAACAATGTCGGGCCGGTCTCCGGGCTCGCGAGGGGACTGAACGTCAGTATGTTCAAGCCCTGCAAGGTCACCTTCCCATGCCGCGGCACAGTGGATCAGACCTTCTCTCGCTTACCGTTGCGGGGGCAGCACCGGACTTGCTCGACAATAGGGCGAGCACACCGGTTTCCCGTTTCACCCCGTGAGGGGCACCCGAAACAAGGCGTACAGGAGAGCATGCGCGGCGGGGGATCGTCAATCTGAACGATTGACCTGTCTGCGGTCACTGCGTAGCCTTGCCGGTTCGAGGTTCTCCCTGCGTAATGCGTTACAAATGGAGCTAAGACGGGAATGCGGTATACGCCGCAGCTGCCCCCGCAACTGTAAACGGTCAGGTTCATTGCACAGCCACTGCTGCGGCGGGAAGGCGCAATGAATGCGTGTCGACAGGTCTTTAATGATCTGCAAGCCGCCGTGAGCCAGGAGACCTGCCTCGAACCGGACCCAGGGTCTGCGAATTCTCACTACAACCGGGCGGGGTGATCCGGTGGCGATCCGATCCGTGTGCCAGGCATGCGGTTCTCGTCCTGTTTGCCCGCCGCACTGCCAAAGGGCATCTGATGAAAACACTGGCCAAGCTTCCCGTCACCATCGTCACCGGCTTTCTCGGCTCGGGCAAGACTACCCTGCTGCGGCACATGCTCGACAACGCCGAGGGGCGGCGCATTGCGGTCATCGTCAATGAGTTCGGCGAATTGGGCATCGACGGCGAGATCCTCAAGCAGTGCACGATCGGTTGCACCGAAGAAGAAGCCAACGGCCGGGTTTACGAGCTGGCCAACGGCTGCCTGTGCTGCACGGTTCAGGAAGAGTTCTTTCCGGTCATGCGCGAACTGGTTGCTCGTCGTGGAGACCTGGACCACATCCTCATCGAAACTTCGGGGCTGGCATTGCCCAAGCCGTTGGTTCAAGCCTTCCAGTGGCCGGAAATTCGCAACGCCTGCACGGTCGATGCGGTGATCACTGTGGTCGACAGCCCGGCGGTACTGGCCGGTACGTTTGCTGCATTCCCGGATCAGGTCGATGCGCAACGCAAGCTCGACCCGAATCTGGACCACGAGTCGCCTCTGCACGAGTTGTTCGCCGATCAGTTGGCCAGCGCCGATCTGGTCATCCTCAATAAAGCCGACATGATCGATGCCGAAGGGCTGGCTGCGGTGCGTGCCGAAGTTGCCGAAGAACTGCCGCCCGCTGTCAAGGTGATCGAAGCGAGCAGCGGCCGTCTGCCAATCAGCGTGCTGCTGGGTGTCGGTGCCGAGTCCGAGCTGCACATCGACGGTCGCAAAACCCACCATGATCACCACGACGATGACGATCATGATGACCACGATCACGACGCGTTCGATTCAATTTCCCTGAAGCTGCCGCAGGCGGATGAAAAAGTCCTGCTTGGTGCGCTGAATCAACTGGTCGTGCAGCATGGCATTCTGCGGGTGAAAGGCTTCGCGGCCATTCCCGGCAAGCCAATGCGCCTGCTGATTCAGGGCGTCGGTACGCGTTTCGACAAGCATTTCGACCGCGCCTGGCGTGCCGACGAAGAACGCGCCACGCACCTGGTGCTGATTGGCCAGGAACTGGACGCCGCGGCCCTGCAGGCGCAGCTCAACGCTGCGATTGTCGGCTGACCCATGCATTTACTGAGAACCCAGCCCGGCGGTTTCGTACCCGACGACAGCATTGCCGATCTGGGCCAGACCCCGGCCGAGCTGGTGATTCTCTGTAGCGGCGATTCCAGCCTGGCGCTGCTGGCCGAAGCTGCCCGGCAGCTCCCCGAAGACTACCCCAGCCTGCGTCTGGCCAATCCGATGCAGGTCCAGAATCATGCCTCGGTCGACCTGTACGTCGATGAAGTGTTGCGTCACGCCAGAGTCATTCTGATTTCCCTGCATGGCGGTATCGGATACTGGCGTTACGGCGTCGAGCGGCTGATGGAACTGGCGGCATGCGGTGTTCAGGTGATCCTGGTGCCGGGTGATGACCGCCCTGATCCCGAATTGAGCGACCTGAGCACCGTACCTGCCGTAGAGCGCGACCGGCTCTGGCAGTTTTTGCGTCAGGGCGGTTTGCAGAATGCGCTGCAACTGTACAACTGCATGGCCAGACGCTGGCTGGACCGCGATTATTCCTGGGTCGAGCCCGCACCGTTGCCGCGCACGGCTATCTACCACCCTCGACGCGCAAGTGCGCGGCTTGCCGACTGGCAGGCAGACTGGATTGCCGAGCAGCCGGTGGTGGCGCTGCTGTTTTATCGCTCGCACCTGCAGGCGGCCAACACCAGTTTTATCGACGAGTTCTGCGTCCGCTTACAGGCACACGGCATCAACCCGTTGCCCATTGCCGTGGCCAGCCTCAAGGAACCCTGCTGCTTCACCCAGGTGGAGGACTGGCTGGACGAGGCTGACACCGAGCTGATTCTCAACACGACCGGCTTTGCCCAGTCGAGTCCGGAAGCGCCGCATCTGCGTCCGTTTCGACGCAATGTGCCGGTGATCCAGGCCATTTGCGCGCAGGACAACGAGCCTGCCTGGCAAGCCAGCGAACAGGGCCTTGGTGCCCGCGATCTGGCGATGCACATTGCCTTGCCCGAGCTTGACGGGCGGATCATCAGTCGGCCGATCAGTTTCAAGGACCTGGCCTGGCGCAGTGAGCGCAGCCAGTCGGACGTGGTCTGCTACCGCGCTCAACCGGACAGGATGGACTTTGTCGCGCAACTGGCGCGGCGCTGGATCGAGCTGGCGCGACTGCCCAATGCCAGCAAGCGCGTGGCACTGATCCTGGCCAATTACCCGACTCGCGATGGACGGATCGGCAACGGTGTGGGGCTCGATACGCCTGCGGCGGCGCTGAACATCCTGAGTGCCATGCAGGCCGAGGGCTATCCGCTGGCAGAACTGCCGGACAGCGGCACCGAACTGATCCGCCAATTGCTGGGCGGCGTGACCAATGACCTGGACAGCATCGACCAGCGTCCGTGTCAGCAAAGCATGGCGCTGGAGGAATACCTGGCGGCGTTCAACGAGCTGCCGCAGGAGAATCGGGATGCGGTAAATGCCCGCTGGGGCACGCCGGATGCCGACCCGATGTTTCGCAGTGGCAGGATGATGATTGCCGGGCTGCGCTTTGGCCTGACTTTCGTCGGCATTCAACCGGCGCGTGGCTATCAGGTTGACCCCAGCGCGGTGTATCACGATCCGGATCTGGTTCCGCCCCATGGTTATCTGGCGTTCTACTTCTGGCTGCGCAAGGCCTACGGCGCGCATGCCGTGGTGCACGTCGGCAAGCACGGCAACCTCGAATGGCTGCCGGGCAAAGGCGTGGGGTTGTCGCGAACCTGCTGGCCGGACGCCGTACTGGGCCCGATGCCGAACATCTATCCCTTCATCGTCAACGATCCGGGCGAAGGCGCACAGGCCAAGCGGCGCACCCAGGCAGTCATCATCGATCACCTGATGCCGCCGCTGACCCGTGCCGAAACCTACGGCCCGTTGCGTAATCTGGAACTGCTCGCCGACGAATTCTACGAAGCGCAATTGCTTGATCCGCGCCGCGCGCGCGAGCTGCAGCGTGACATCCTTGAACTGGTTCGTGAAACCCGTATCGACCGCGAGCTGGCGCTGGGCGAGAACCTCGACAGCGACGCCGATGCGGCGCTCTGGCTGCCACGTCTGGACACCTACCTGTGCGATCTGAAGGAATCGCAGATTCGCGACGGTTTGCATATCTTCGGTCAGTCGCCGCAAGGTCGCCTGCGCACCGACACCTTGCTGGCGCTGCTGCGTATCCCGCGCGGTGACGGGCGCGGTGCGCAGTCAAGCCTTTTAAGGGCCTTGAGCAAAGCGTTCGACCTGGGTTTCGATCCACTGGATTGCGAGCTGGCCGAGCCCTGGACCGGTGAGCGTCCTGCAGCGTTGCGGGCGGTCAGCAGCGACCCCTGGCGCAGTGCCGGTGATGCACGTGAGCGCCTGGAGCTTTACGCCGCCGCCCTCATCGAGCGCGTGACACAGGGTGATACGTTGCACGACCTGCCGGCTCACGATGATCTGACATTGATCATCGACAGCCTTCGCGAAGTGGTCGCGCCGCGTCTGGATGCCTGCGGCCCTGGAGAAATGCAGGGCATGCTCGATGCACTGAGTGGGCGCTTCGTTCCGGCAGGCCCCAGCGGCGCACCCAGCCGGGGCCGTCTGGACGTGCTGCCCACCGGTCGCAATTTCTTTACTGTGGATGTCCGAAATCTGCCGACCACCACGGCCTGGCGTATCGGTTTTCAGTCCGCCAGTCTGTTGCTCGAAAGGCACCTTCAGGATCATGGCGACCACCTGCGCCAGTTGGGCCTGTCGGTCTGGGGCACTGCGACCATGCGCACCGGCGGTGACGACATCGCTCAGGCGATGGCGTTGATGGGCGTGCGCCCGGTCTGGGCAACGGGCAGCCAGCGAGTCGATGATTTCGAGATTCTGCCGATCAGTCTGCTCGACCGCCCACGAGTGGACGTGACATTGCGGGTGTCGGGTTTTTTCCGCGATGCTTTCGCCAACCTCATCAAGCTGTTCGATGCCGCGGTACAGGCTGTCGCCGCACTCGACGAGCCGGACGACATGAACCCGCTGGCGGCCAGGGTACGCGAAGAGCGACAGGGCTTCGTCGCAGACGGGCTGAGTGAAGACGAAGCGGCGCGTCAGGCCGGCTGGCGGATCTTCGGTGGCAAACCCGGTGCCTATGGCGCTGGCGTTCAAGGTGCGATCGATGGCCGCCTGTGGCAGAGTCGCGATGACCTTGCCGAGGTTTACCTGAACTGGGGCGGCTACGCCTATGGCGCAGCCGATGAAGGTACGCCGGCTCGGCAGCGTTTTGCCCAGCGGCTGTCTCAGGTGCAGGCGGTGCTGCAGAATCAGGACAATCGCGAGCACGATTTGCTCGACTCAAACGATTATTACCAGTTCCAGGGCGGCATGCTCGCGGCTTCGGAAACCCTCAGCGGACAGAAGACTGCAAGTTATCATGGCGATCACAGCCAGCCGGACCTGCCGAAAATACGCACCCTCAAGGAAGAGCTGAACCGGGTAATACGCTCGCGTGCGGCGAATCCGAAATGGATCGAAGGGGTCAGGCGTCATGGTTACAAAGGTGCTTTCGAGATGGCAGCGACTGTGGATTTCCTGTTCGCGTTCGATGCGACCACCGAGCTGATCGATGATCACCAGTACGCGCTGCTCGCCGACGCCTATCTGCTCGACCCGGCGACTCGCGATTTCATCGCCCGGCACAACCCCGATGCTCTGCGCGACATGACCGAGCGCATGCTCGAAGCCCAGCAACGCGGCCTCTGGCAGGAGCCTGGCGAGTACCGGCAGGCGCTGGAAGACCTGCTCCTGGACATAGAAGAGAACTGATGACCTTGTCTGATCCAACCACTACCGAAACGCCCCACTTTCCGCTGGCCGCCGTAGTCGGTGCCGATGACCTGAAACTGGCGTTGTGTCTGACGGCCATCGATCCGCGCATCGGCGGCGTATTGATCGAAGGGCCTCGGGGCATGGCCAAGTCGACACTGGCGCGCGGGCTGGCCGATGTGCTGGCCAGTGGTCAGTTCGTCACCCTGCCGCTGGGCGCTACCGAAGAGCGTCTGGTCGGCACACTGGACCTGGACGCTGCGCTTGCCGAGGGCCGGGCACAGTTCTCGCCCGGCGTACTCGCCAAGGCTGATGGTGGTGTGCTGTATGTCGATGAGGTCAATCTGCTTGCCGACCACCTGGTCGACCTGTTGCTTGATGTCGCGGCCAGCGGCGTCAATCTGGTCGAGCGCGATGGTATCTCCCATCGTCATTCAGCGCGCTTTGTACTGATCGGCACCATGAACCCGGAAGAGGGCGAGTTGCGCCCGCAACTGCTTGATCGTTTCGGCTTGAACGTGGCACTGAGTGGCCAGACCCTGCCGGCCGAGCGGAGTCAGATCATCCGTCGTCGTCTGGATTTCGACAGCGACCCGGTCGGGTTCTGCCAGCAATGGCACGTGCAACAGGATGCATTGAAGCGTCGCTGCGAGCAGGCGCGTCAGTTATTGCCGGGCATTGAACTGGATGACCATTCGTTGGCGATGATTACCGAGCGCTGTTTCGCGGCGGGTGTCGACGGTATGCGTGCCGATCTGGTCTGGCTGCGTGCCGCGCGGGCTCATGCGGCGTGGCGTGGTGCCGGCCGGATTGAAGAGCAGGATATCGAAGCGGTCGCTGAATTTGCCTTGCGTCACCGACGTCGCGAGCCCGCTCCGCCGCCACAAAACCCGGAAGCGCCGCCGCCCGGATCTTCAGGCAGGCAAGACGGGCCTGAAAGCGGGCAGGGCAGTTGGGGCGAACTGCCCGCCCAGACAGTTACTACCGGATCACGTCGCGAAGTGCCGAGCTGGCCAAAAAAGTCCTAGGCATCCGCCCTCGTGTCGCACAGGGGGCGGATGCCATTCCTCGTCCTGGCCGACTGGCCTCCGGCAGGCAAGGAGCCCTGCGTGCTGGCGTCGATGGCCCGGTGCAATGGTCGGCCACGCTGTTGCGCGGTCAGCCGAAAAGCCGCAAGGATCTGGTTCGCAAGCCGCGCAGCAGCCGCCCCGGCGAGTTATTGCTGGTGATTGTCGACGCTTCGGCTTCGACGCGACGTCATCAGGCGTTGAGCCAGGCAAAGGGCCTGCTTTCTCAGGTGTTCGATGATGCCTATCGACGCCGGGCGCGGCTGGCCCTGTTGACTGCCAGCGGCAATACGCCACGCTGGCAACACCAGGGCCTCAAAGCCTCATCGGCATTGACCCCATGGCTGGATGCTCTGGGAGCTGGCGGGGGTACGCCGCTGTCAGCGGCGCTGGAACAGGCAGGCGAATGGCTGGTGCAACGACAAAAACGTTATCCGGCCGAACAACAACGGGTACTGGTACTGACCGATGGCAGGATCAAGCAGTTGCCTATGCTGCCGGCATTCAATTGCGCCAGTTTGCTGATCGATATGGAGAAAGGCCCTATCCGCCTGGGCAAGGCGCGGGAACTGGCGTCAAGCCTGGGGGCTGATTACCGACATATCGATGAGCTGAAAGCGCTTTGAACCCCGGCGTCCGAAACGGCGTGCCAATACCAGACATCGGCACGCCAGTTAGCTGCAGTGCACAAGCAGCTTTCGACTCTACATCAGGCAGGCATGGTCCACGGCTCGAGGTCGTAGCCCTCGTTGCTGATTTCTGCGCGAGCCTGTTCAAGGGCACTGGCCAGTTGCCGCTTGTCTGAATAGGTGCTGCTCGGAATCTGCTTGCGACCAATGCGGTTGCTGGTGCGGTCGATCACCGTCAGGCTCAGTTCGCCGTTACCGTCCTGTGGTGCCCAGGCAACACACTGGAAGGGTTCAAAAGCGTGTCCAGCGATCAGAAGTGCATCGTTGAAGCGCAGTGGGGCGTTCATGGTTTTTTCCTCAAGTGCCCATATCAATTCAGTCACGTCGGCGGGCTAACCGTCCGGCTGGTTACTTGTGTTGATGAACGATAAGGGGACCGGAGTCACACCGTTCAAGGAAAAAATTTGCAGATTTTTTAAAGGCGCGCTTGCATGCCTTTTCAAATGAACGTCGTTCGGTGGTCAATACATTAAAGTGACATCGGGTTATGAGCGTTAGACCCAAACGGTACAACGCCGTGTCAAAAAGTTGCTAGGGTGATAGTTGGGCTCGCCAACATGCTGTTTATAAAAAGCTTTTAAAATCCAACTCTACGCCGGGCGCCAAGGAAACTTCATGCATGGATCGGCCCCAACGCGACGCCTGTTGATCATCGACGGCGGTGATGACTGTCATCCTCTGATCCCCGTTTTGAGCGATGCCGGATGGACGGTACACACGGGCACCTTGGGCTCTCCCTTCGGTTCTGATCATGACGTCGGCCTGGTTCACTTGACGCCGGGTCATTTCGAACAACTGCCAAGGCTTCAGGAGCTAGTGAGCCATAGCCAAATGCACTGGGTGGCAGTGCTGTCATCCGGCGATCTGCAGCGCGATAAAATCGGCGATTTCGTTTGTCAGTGGTTTTTCGATTTTCACACCCTTCCTGTCGACATAAACCGGCTGCATATCACGCTGGACAAAGCGCTTGCGGCCAGACGTTCCAGCGTTCATGGGGCGACAGCGCTTTCTCATGCCGAGCCCGAACTGCTCGGCGACAGTCGACCGGTACGTGAGTTGCGCAGGCTATTGAGCAGGCTGGCACCTATCGACTCACCGGTATTGATTCGTGGCGAGCGTGGCACAGGCAAAGAGTTGATTGCGCGCAGCCTGCACGCCCAGTCCCAGCGACGTGACAAACCCTTCGTTGTAGTCGACTGCGGAGCGTTCACAGGGCAGATGCTGCATGCCGAGCTGTTTGGCTATGAGCGCCACGCTTTTGAAGGCGCGGAGGAACGAAGGGTCGGCCTGCTTGAGGCTGCAGACGGTGGCACGCTGCTGCTTGACGAAGTCGGTGATTTGCCGCTGGAAACCCAGGCGTGTCTACTGCGTTTTCTGGAGGAACGGCAGATCGAGCGCTTGGGCGGCAGTGAATCGATTGCAGTGGATGTGCGGGTGCTGGCAGCGACCCGCGAGGACCTTGAAACGGCTGTTCGTAAAAAGCGCTTTCGTGAGGACTTGTATTATCAGCTCAATGTACTGCAGGTCGGCGTAGCGCCATTACGCGAGCGTCATGGCGATCTGGCGTTGCTGGCTAACCATTTCGCCCATTTATATAGCCAGGAAACCGGCAGGCGGGCGCGCAGTTTCAGTCAGGATGCGCTGGTCGCGCTGGGCAAACACGACTGGCCGGGTAATGTGCGGGAGCTGGCAGGGCGGGTACGGCGAGGGCTGGTGCTGGCCGAGGGCAGACAAATAGAAGCGGCAAACCTGGGCTTGCTGGGCGAAGAGGACAATGCTGGCAGCATGGGCACGCTGGAGGAGTATAAATCGCGTGCAGAACGCCAGGCATTGTGTGACGTACTGACCCGCCACAGTGACAATTTGAGTGTGGCTGCCAGGGTGCTGGGCATTTCGCGGCCGACTTTTTATCGCTTGTTACACAAGCACCAGATCCGCTGAGTCCCCGAGCAGTTGCGAAACAGCCGCCATTGCCTGTTCGCGGCGTTGCGACCAGTCACCGCCCAGTGTCAGGTATGTTTGCCGGTGACGCTCCAGCCACTCGCGGCTGGTATCGAAGAAGGCCTGGCGTTCGCACAACTGCGGCTGGCAGCGTTGCCCGTCGCCGATCCAGTCCACGCCCACGGGCGACAGCAGCAGGTGCAGGTCGTAGGAGCGGCTCAGCAATTGCTGTTCGATCCACGGCGGGCAATCGCCGAACAGGGTGTGGCTCCAGAGCATGTTGCTCAACAGATGCGTATCGAGTATCAGCAAGTGCGGCTCGGCGGCGCGCGCGGAGTCTTCCCAGGCCATTTGGCCTTTGGCGATGTCCGGGATATCGCCATAAACGGTATCGCGCCCTTGCTGATCGATGAAATGCCGCACGTATTCCCCGACCAGCACACCGCCAAACCGGTTCTGTATTTCGGCTGACAGCCAGCTCTTGCCGCTGGACTCGGGGCCGGTCAGGACCAGGACCTTCATCGCGCCAGCGCCAGATCGGCACGCCATTCGCGCCAGCCCTGCACAGCCAGGAGGGTAAACAGCCCGTACAGCGCAGCGGTCAGGTACAGCGCTTTGTAGATGAACAGACCGACAAAAATCACATCCAGCAGGATCCACAGCGGCCAGCACTGAACACGCTTCTGTGCCATCCAGACCTGTGCCACCAGACTGAACCCTGTCAGTGCAGCGTCCAGCCAGGGTTGTGCGGCGTCAGTGAAATGCGCCATGCCTGCGCCCAGCGCTAGGCTGATGAGTGCGCCCACCGACAATCCCTTGAGCACCGAATTTCGCTGTAGCGTGGTAACGGCTTTGACCGGCAGGCCGTCGCCATGCCGGGTCCACTGCAGCCAGCCATACACCTGCAAACCTGCATAGACGACCTGCAGCAGCATGTCCGAATACAGCTTCACGTCGAAAAATATCCAGATATAAATCACCACCATCACCAGCCCGATTGGCCAGCACCAGGGATTCTGCTTCACTGTCAGCCAGACCGCGATAACGCCAATGGCGGCAGCGAAGAGTTCAAGCCCGGACATGGCGGCTCCTTGGTAAGTGGTCAGGGAAGGGAGGGGTTGGCGATTGTATGCGCTTCTGTGTGCGGCGGGGAGCTTGCGTTGCGTCAGTTGTACGGCAACAGGCTTTATGCGTGCAGGTCTGCTAGCATTCCGCGCCGCGCCGTTGCGCGACTTTCTTCAAGCTTTGTTCAGGCCTGCAACGGCATAGTGGCAAGCATTTTTGATACGACAACATTAACAGCGAGCCTGCGGCATCGCTTCATGGGGGAATGATGGATCTTTGGACCGCTGCTCAGGCATTGATATTGGGTATTGTGGAAGGGCTGACGGAGTTCTTGCCGATCTCCAGTACAGGGCATCAGATCATCGTCGCCGACCTGATCGATTTTGGCGGCGAGCGCGCCATGGCCTTCAATATCATCATCCAGCTCGGCGCGATTCTGGCGGTGGTCTGGGAGTTTCGGCGCAAGATTCTCGACGTGGTCACGGGCTTGCCGAAGCAACGGCAGGCGCAGCGTTTCACCGTCAATCTGCTGATTGCTTTCATGCCTGCCGTGGTGCTGGGTGTGATTTTTGCGGACATGATTCACCACTACCTGTTCAACGCCATTACGGTGGCAACGGCGCTGGTTGTCGGTGGTGTGATCATGCTCTGGGCCGAGCGTCGCCAGCACACCGTACGCACCGAAACCGTCGATGACATGACATGGAGCGATGCGCTCAAGGTCGGGATGGTGCAGTGTCTTGCGATGATCCCCGGCACATCGCGCTCCGGCTCTACCATCATTGGCGGTCTGCTGTTTGGCCTGTCGCGCAAGGCGGCGACTGAGTTTTCGTTCTTCCTGGCCATGCCGACCATGGTGGGTGCTGCCGTGTATTCAGGCTACAAGTACCGTGACATGTTTCGTCCGGACGACGTTGCGGTCTTTGCCATCGGTTTCATTACCTCGTTCATCTTCGCGATGATCGCGGTGCGTGCGCTGCTCAAATTCATCGCCACTCACAGCTATGCGGTGTTCGCCTGGTATCGCATCGCCTTCGGCCTGCTGATCCTGGCAACCTGGCAGTTCGGCTGGATCGACTGGGCATCGGCCAAGGCATGACACTCGTCCGCGAGCCGCAACGGCAGGCCAGTCGGGGCCGGGCACCGGTCCGGCAATTACGTCTGAAGGTCGTGATGTTCCTGCTGGTGTGCGCGCTGCCGGTGTTTGGCTCGGTGTCCCTGTGGGTCAGGCAGGCTAAGTTGATCCTGGCGATTGCCTTGACGGTGATGAGCCTGCTGGCGTTTGTGATGTATCGACACGACAAGCGCCAGGCGGAAAACGGCGGTCAGCGCACACCGGAGAATGTCCTCCACGTCACCGAACTGCTGGGTGGTTGGCCCGGGGCGCTGCTGGCGCAGCAGGTGTTTCGGCACAAGACCCGCAAAGTGTCGTTTCAGATTGTGTTCTGGATGATCGTGCTGGTGCATCAGGCGCTGTGGATAGACTGGCTGTTTCTGGGCAAGCGTCTGTTGCAACTGATGCCTTTATAGCTTCAAGCCGATCTGCTGCCGTTTCGGCAACTTGCCAACCACCAACTGGTGGGAACGGGTCAGCAGATCGCGCACTTCATCGTCGCTCAGCGTGTGCAGATCTGCGACGCTGATCCAGTGCGCGCGAGCCAGGTAAGGTGCAGGGCGTATGCCTGGCCGGTCCACGTAACCCAGAAACAGCTCTGGATGAACCTTGAACGAGAGGTCCTGGCCGGTCAGGTCCATGACCGCAAACATCTTCTTTTCGGCGACGGAAAACACGCGCACGCCGCCCCATTTGTAGTCCTCACGGGTGCCCGGCAAGCTCAGGCAGAATCTGGCAATGTCTTCTTTGTGCAGGGTATTGCGGATGTTCTTGCTCACGGAATGCTCCTTTCGGTCCGGCGTCAACGGTAAGCTGTTCGATAGCCGCACGGATATTCGGTCAGCGGATTGTATGCTGCTGCGACACTCATTAGTGTGCAGGTTTGCCTTATTCCGGAGTCTCGAATGTCTGCCGTGCAACTCGCCGATGGTGAACTGAACTACCTGCTTGAAGGGCCGGCTGGTGCGCCCGTGCTGGTGCTGTCCAACTCGTTGGGCACCGATCTGCATATGTGGGACAACCAGGTTCCATCCTTCACGGATCACTTTCAGGTATTGCGTTACGACACGCGTGGTCATGGTAAATCGCTGGTCAGTGACGGGACTTACAGCATTGAGCAGAACGGTCGCGATGTGCTGGCGTTACTGGATGCGCTGCACATGGACCAGGTTTTTTTCTGTGGCCTGTCCATGGGGGGGCTGATCGGCCAATGGCTGGCGATCAATGCACCACAGCGCTTGCACAAGGTCGTGCTGTGCAACACGGCAGCCAGGATCGGTAACCCCGATGTCTGGAACCCTCGCATCGAAACCGTTCTGCGTGACGGGCAATCAGCCATGGCTGCGTTGCGCGAGGCGTCTGTTGCGCGCTGGTTCACGCGTTCATTCGCTGAGGCCGAGCCAGCTACGGTCGACACCGTCGTCGGCATGTTGGCAGGCACGTCACCACAGGGTTACGCCGCCAACTGTGCGGCTGTGCGTGATGCGGATTTCCGTGAGCAGATTGCCGCTATCAAATTGCCGGTATTGGTGGTGTGCGGTACTGAGGATGCGGTAACGACCCCGGCGGACGGTCGCTTCATGGTCGAGCGCATTCAGGGTTCGCAGATGATCGAACTGCATGCGGCTCATCTGTCCAGTGTCGAGGCCGGGGAAGCATTCACGGCGCCGGTGCTGGCGTTTCTGACTGCCGAGTGATCCGCCAGCCTCTGAAAGCCGGTCTTGAGACGCTTGTCATGGCATTGCATACTCTCGGCTCTTGAAGCGAGGTGGCCGGGTGTTTGATCTCAACGATCTGTTTTATTTCGTCCAGGTGGTCGAATGCCTTGGCTTCGCGCCCGCAAGCCGCAAGTTGGGGATTCCCAAGTCAAAGCTGAGCCGCCGCATTGCCGGGCTCGAGGAGCGTCTGGGCGTGCGGCTGATTCACCGTTCGACCCGGACGTTCGCCGTGACCGAGAGTGGACGCGATTACTATGCTCACTGCGTGGCAATGCTGGTCGAAGCCGAAGCTGCCGAAGAGGCTATTCTGCGTTCCAAATCCGAGCCGCAGGGCAGGGTGGCGATCAGCTGTCCTCCAGCACTGGCGGCAATGGGCTTCAACGAGACCATTGCCCGGTTCGCGGCCGAGCACCCGAAGGTTCAGGTCCAGGTGGAAAGTACCAACCGCCGCGTTGACCCGTTGACGGAGAACATCGATATCGCCTTGCGCGTACGCTTCCCGCCGCTGGAAGACGACGGGCTGGTGGTCAAGCTGCTCGGGCACAGTGCTCAACGTCTGGTCGCACGCCCGGATCTGGCTGCCAGGCTGTCCGCTACGCCTGCACTCGAGGCGTTATCAACGCTGCCCAGCCTCGACACCCCCTCTCCAAACCATGAACACCGCTGGCTGCTGGAAACGGTCTCCGGCCATTACGCTGAAATTCGCCACACGCCCAGATTGATTAGCTCGGACCTGGACATGATGCTGCAGGCCGCTTTGCAAGGGGTTGGAGTGGCCCAACTGCCGGAGCTGATTGTCCGCGAAGCGTTGCAGGACGGGCGTCTGGTCGAACTGTTCAGCCAGCACCGGCCAAAATGCGGCATCGTACACGCCGTGTTTGCTTCGCGCCGTGGGCTGCTTCCCGCGGTCAGAGGGCTGCTGGATGTGTTCGAGACCTCCTTCAAAGAGCTGAGCTTGAGCCCCGACTCACTCTATTGTTCTCTTAATAGAACGAACAGTCGCATTCAAGACCACTAATCATCTATTGCAATCAAGGATAGGATGCTCGCCACTTCATCGCTCAGTGGCGATTTTCTTTAAGGAGCTACGTTATGAATTTATTGCACCTCGATTCCAGCATCCTCGGCGATCATTCCGCTTCGCGTCAATTGACCCATGAAGTCGTTCAGGCCTTTCAAAGCTCGCATGCCGACAGCCAGGTGACCTACCGCGATCTCGCCAGTGAAGCCTTGGGGCATTTGTCTGCTGCCAGCCTCGCCGCAGCGGGTACCCCGGTGGAGGCACGTGATGCTGCCCAGCAGCAGGAAGTCGTCGGCAACGAAGCCACCTTGCAACAGTTTCTCGATTCCGACGTGCTGGTGATCGGCGCGCCGATGTACAACTTCACCATTCCGTCCCAGCTCAAAGCCTGGTTCGACCGGATTCTGGTCGCTGGCCGTACGTTCCGTTATTCCGCAGCAGGCCCTGAAGGCCTGTGTGGCGGCAAGAAGGTTATTATCGTTTCCACGTCCGGTGGCTTGCATGTCGGCCAGCCAACCGGCGCTGGCCACGAAGAATTGCTCAAGACGTTGTTCGCCTTTATCGGCATCACCGATCTGCAATTCGTTCGCGCCCACGGCCTGGCTTACGGAGAAGAGCCTCGTGCCAACGCCATGACAGCGGCGCAAGAACATATCGAAAGTGAGCTGTTTGCTGCCTGATCGATAAGGCGCTGCATAAAACTCCACACCCCGTGCAGCGGTTTGCACCGGTTGTGGAGTTTTTTTGTGCCCCGCATAAATGCGTGCGGACATGAACGTATTCGACCTTGACAGCTTCCTTACAGGTAATCGGGCTTTACAGGGATTAAGCTGTCCTTTCGCCGCACCGGAATTCCAGGTGTTGCGGGGCTTTTCGCCATGACCGAAAAGAACACGCGGTTTGTGGCCCGGCTTGTGCACTATTTCTGTTTTGAACACTCTCATCTGAGTGGAAGCGGGGCGCTGGAGCACGATGCTCGACACAAGCGCTTAATGGACTGTCCGGACGAGTTTCCGGATTTGCAAAGGTTGGGCCTTGCCATGGTACGTCTTTGTGCAGTGATGCTGGTTTGCTTGCTCGACAGCCTGATTGCAGTGCATGCACAAGCTGATGATGCCTGGAGCGCGGGCTATCACGAGTTGAGTTTCCCCGACCCGCTGGATTCGCAGCCGGTGCAGGCCATCGCTTTTTACCCGTCGACCGGCAGCGATCAGTGGAGCACCCTCCACGGCTATCGTGTCGAGGCCAGTGAAGATGCGCCGATTGCAATGGGCCGTTTCCCTTTACTGCTGCTGTCGCATGGCAATACCGGCACACCCCTGGCGTTGCACGATCTGGCCACGTCACTGGCGCGTCAGGGTTTTGTAGTCGTTGCCGTGGTTCATCCCGGCGACAATGATCGCGACCACAGCCGGCTGGGCAGCCTGAGTAATCTGTATGGCCGCCCCTTGCAGATCTCCGAAGCGATCAGCACGGCCTTGCTTGACCCTCTGCTCGCGCCTTATCTCAATGCTCGTCAGGTGGGTGTGATCGGCTACTCGGCCGGTGGCGAAACCGCGCTGATTCTGGCCGGTGCGCAGCCTGACCTGCAGCGCCTTCGCCAATATTGCCTCGAACGCCCGACAGACCGCGATGCCTGCAAGACGCAGGGAGAGCTGGTCGCCGACCGGGATGACCTTCATGCCCAGGCCGATCCACGGGTCGGTGCGCTGATGTTGATGGCACCGTTGAGCTTGATGTTCGGCCGTCACACATTGGGTGACGTGCACGTACCGGTGCTGATGTACGCGGGGGATGACGACCAGTTATTGGCGATCGACCGAAATGCCGAAGCGCTGGCGCGCAAACTGCCGCAGGCACCGGATTATAAATTGCTGGCGGGAGCAGGGCACTTTGTCTTCATGGCACCGTGCAGTGACGAGCAGCGCTCGACTGCACCTTTATTGTGCAATGACCCTGACGGAGTGGACCGCGAAGACATCCACCGTACCCTGAGTGCAGAAGCCGTGCGATTCTTCAGTGCTGCGCTCAATTCTGCCGACACCGACCACTCGGGCATGCAGACAGCCCATCATGAATAAGAGCCATTCAGGCGTTCAGCGAACTCAGAAAGTCACCAAAACCGCCTCTGGCCTTGGAGTCCAGGCGGGTACTGGTGGTGACTCTGGGGCGACAACTCCAGGCGATTCGCGCACCGATCAATTCCAACTGCCGGACCAGGTGCACATCTTCGTGGCAGGTCAGTGCCGGAAACCCGCCTGCGCTGATATAGGCAATTGAACTGACGCCCAGATTGGCACCGTGAATGTGCCGATGGCCGTCACGTTGCTGATAATGCTGAAGGTAAGCCGCCTGCGCGGCGACGGAAATATCCTTGTTCCAGTCGCCGGGCATGACCGTCCCGCACACTGCATCGGCGTCCAGCGCCAGCTGCTCGGCGAGCCAGTCGTTTGCCACCGTGCTGTCGCCGTCGGTACATGCCAGCCATCGAGCGCCTCTGTCGAGGAGAAAAGCCGCCCCTTCGGCACGTGCCTGTCCGACATTGCGAGCCGAAACCTCGAGAACCATCACGCCATGAGCGCGCGCGATCTCTGCCGAGCGGTCGGTACAACTGTCGAGAACCACCAGTACTTCCACCCGCTCGCCCTTGAGGTCGGGGTGCGCGGCCGCCTGCTTTATCGTTTCGAGGCACAAATCGAGTAGCTGCTCTTCATTGTGCACCGGGATCAGAATGCCGATCATCGGAGAATTCCTGTTCTGCTACGGAGGTTCCATCACGACTCCACAGGTCCAGCAGAAAATCCTGTTCGTGATGACTGAAAAGCCGGTACATGTTCAAGTGTTCGGCAAGGATGTCGTGTACGGCCTGCGCGTTCAGCGGGCAGCCCTCGATATCGGGACGCCAGTGACAGGCGAGCAGCTGGCCATCGGGTGTGAGTGCCGAAAGCGCGCATTCGATAAGACTCCGCAGATCGTCGCCGTCCAGGTAGTAACCCAGCTCGCTGAGTACGATCAGATCGAATTTTCCCTGCGGCCATTGCTGCGGCAAGCGCGCCTGCCGCACCTGCGCGTGAGGCACGCCTGCAAGACGCTGGCGGGCCAGATCAACCGCCAGGCTGGACGTGTCGCAGCACACCAGAGCGTCACACCGTTCGGCAAGATCGGCACTGAGTTCGCCGTTGGCACAACCTGGTTCGAATACCGAGCGATAGCGCTCGCGGGGCAGGGCGGCAAGTGTCAGCGCACGCTTGCGCCGCTCGTACCAACGCTGCTTGAACGCCCACGGATCATCGCTGTTGCGAAACAGCTCATTGAAATAACTGTCGTCAACGCTCACGTGAATACCACTTCAAACGGTTGCAGCAGCCGTTCCAGAACGGCTGCGGGCAGAATAGGCGCAAGCCCGATGGCCGGATCACCCTGCAACTGACTGGCGAACGCCTGAGCGGCATTGCGCTTACGTGCAAGGGTCAGCGGGTCCAGCAACAATTTGCGTGCGCGGTCCCATGGCAGACGCTCGTCTTCAGGGGCAGCCCAATGCCAGGCCCAGATCGGCACTTCGTGAAGCTGCGCCCCGGTAGTTGCGCAGGCCTTTGCACTGGCGCGGCCGACGGCTTCATGATCACCGTGGCCATCTTCTGCCCACGTGGCAAATACCACGTCGGCAGGCCCGAGATGCTGTTCAAGAAACGCCACCAGCCATTCCTCTGATCCGGCAACGGCACCATCCTGCAAGCCGCAACGCAGCCACTCAAGGCGTGCGCGAGGGATCTCGAGCCGGTCCAGAGCTTCGGCGCTCTCCTGGGGGCGGGTTTCAGCTAATCTATCGACGGGCCACAGCGTGGAGCCCGGGTGGCTGGCAGTGCCGTCGGTAACCGAGATCAGCAGCAGGTTGCGTTCCAGCTGCGCCAGCTGGCTCATCAGGCCGCCGCAGGCCAGCACTTCGTCATCGGGGTGCGGAGCGATGATGACCGCCCTGCAATTGGTCGGCACCAGCAGGTCTGCGGTAATCGCGGGCACGCTGCGCAGCCTGGCGGAAGCGTTCCACGTAGCCAGAGGCGTACCCTGACCCGACTCGTCTTCGCTCACTACAAAGCCTTCACTCATAGGGGGGCGCTCTCACAGTGACCACGTCCGTGCAGGAGGTAGCCGTTTACCCGTCAATTGACCCAATGCAGCAAGGTCCTGTTCGGCATGACTCTGGCGCAGAAAGACCGGCAGGTCGGTAATCAATCGGGCAAAGTGGGGGTCTTTGCAATAAGGACCGGCACCGACAGCGCGGCCTACATGTTGAATCACCAGCTCGGCGGCTTGCTCTACATAAGCGCGACAGCGTCTGGCAAGCACTTCGGCATTTTCAGTCGGTGCCTGGTCCAGATGAGCCGCGGCCGCGCGCAGTACGTCGATCGCGGCCTGCAGCGATACATCCACCGCACCCAGGTGCGCAAGGGCGTGCGGCTCTTCGCGTTTGCCGACCTGTGCCAGCAAGCGCTGAGCGATCGAGCGCGAGGCGCCGTACCAGCAGGCCGCGATGCCAATGCCGCCCTGCCAGAAACCGGGGCGTTCCAGGTAGCCACCGGGCGCTCCGACAATCTGGGCGGTGGCGCGCTCGAACATCACGTCGATACTGCCGGTGGCACCCATGCCCACTGCGCGCCAGCCATCGCCGGTCATATGCACGCCGGGTTGATCTAGGCGTACTGCGACCAGTTGCTGGCGTTGTTCCTCGTCCCATGCGGTGATCAATGCATGGCTCAGCGCCGTAGCACCGGAGCACCATGCCTTGCGGCCGTTCAGGCGAAGCGAATCGCCGGAACCGCTGATACTCACCCGTGCCTGTGGTGGCTCTGCCGCCCACATGCCCCAGGTGCTGAATTGTTCGGGTGGCGGGGCACCCAGCTCCGCCATGATCGCCAAGGCGTCGGTGTGCCCCTCGTATAACTTGCACAACCCCAGATCGTGGCCTGCAACGCAGGCCAGCGCCCGCCAGCGCTCAAGTGTCTGACCGCTGGCAGGCAGGGGAAGTTGATCCAGACCCTCGTTGACCAATGCCTGCAAGCACTCGCCCAGCGCACGCGTATCGGCATAACCGTGCTTGCGCCAGTCGAGGAACTCACTCAAGGCATCAATCATTGCTGGTCTTCACGCTTCAGTTCGAACAACAGCAGCGAACGGGGGGTGACGGTATATTCCGAGCCAAATGCAAAGTGTTCCTTGCTGCGCGCATCATCCTGATTTGTGTCGATCAGGCATTCGTAATGAGTACCTTCAGGCACTTCCGGCAGCTTGAAATTGACACCGTCGTGGTGCGCGTTGACAACCAGCAGCAGCGTAGCGTCGGCACCTGGACGACGGATACCGGTTTCCTGCGCGCGGCCATCCATCAGCATGCCCAGGCAACGGCCATTGGCATCGTGCCATTGCTCGACACTCATCTCGTTGCCATCCGGAGCAAGCCAGGTAACGTCCTTGACGCCGATTTCTTCGTTGTAATCACCTACGAGAAAGCGACTGCGACGCAGAATCGGGTAAGTCTGACGCAGCTTGATCACGCGGGTCACGAATTTGAGCAACGCTGCGCCGTCCTCGTCCAGATCCCAGTTGATCCAGCCAATTTCACTGTCCTGGCAGTAGGCATTGTTGTTGCCATGCTGAGTACGTGCGAACTCGTCACCGGCCACGATCATCGGCGTGCCTTGTGCCAGCAGCAATGTGGCGAAGAAATTACGCATCTGACGCAGACGAAGGCTGTTGATTTCCGGATCTTCGGTCGGGCCTTCGACGCCGTGGTTCCAGGACAGGTTGTTATTGCTGCCGTCCTGATTGTTTTCGTCGTTGGCCTCGTTGTGCTTGTCGTTGTACGACACCAGGTCGTGCAGCGTGAAACCGTCATGCGCAGTAATGAAGTTCACCGACGCCTGTGGACGGCGGCCGCGCTGGTTGAACATGTTGCCCGAGGCAGTCATGCGAGCAGCGAAGTCTGCCAACTGACCTTCGTCGCCTTTCCAGAATGCCCGTACGGTGTCACGGAACTTGTCGTTCCACTCCATCCAGCCCGGTGGGAAGCCACCGACCTGATAGCCGCCCGGGCCACAATCCCAAGGCTCTGCAACCAGTTTCACCTGACGCAGCACCGGATCCTGACGGCAGGCCACCAGGAAGCTGTGGCGTTCGTCAAACCCGTCATGGTAGCGGCCGAGAATAGTTGCCAGGTCGAAGCGGAAGCCGTCGACGTGCATTTCCGAAGCCCAGTAACGCAGGGAGTCAGTGACCATCTGCAGTACGCATGGATGGCTCAGGTCGAGGGTGTTGCCGGTGCCCGAGTCGTTGATGTAGTAGCGCTTGTCGTCCGGCATCAGCCTGTAATAGGAGGCATTGTCGATACCGCGCATGGACAGGGTAGGGCCCAGCTCGTTGCCTTCGGCAGTGTGGTTGTAGACCACATCGAGGATGACCTCCAGCCCGGCATGATGCAGGTGCGCAACCATTTCCTTGAATTCGGCAATCTTGCCGCTTGCCAGGTAACGCGGGTCTGGAGCGAAAAACGCAATGCTGTTGTAGCCCCAGTAGTTGGTCATGCCTTTTTGCAGCAGGTGTTGATCGTTGACGAACGCATGAATCGGCAGCAGCTCGACAGAGGTCACGCCCAGCTTGCGAATGTGATCGACTACCGGAGCTGATCCGAGACCGGCAAACGTACCGCGCAGTTCCTCCGCAACCTCAGGGTGGCGCATGGTGATGCCGCGCACATGGGTTTCATAGAAAATCGTCTTGTCCCACGGCGTGCCAACGCGTTGATCACGGCCCCAGGTGTAAGCTTCGTCGATCACTTTGCTTTTTGGTACGAACGGCGCACTGTCGCGCTCGTCGAAGCTCAGGTCGCCGTCAGGGTGACCGATGGTGTAACCGAACAATGCCTCCGACCACTTCAGTTCGCCAACCAGCTGCTTGGCATAGGGGTCGATCAGCAGCTTGTTGTGATTGAAGCGGTGACCGTTCTTCGGGTCGTAAGGACCGTAAACGCGGTAACCGTAGATCAGCCCCGGGTGGGCGTCCGGCAAATAGCCGTGGTACGTCTCGTCGGTGTATTCCGGAAGTTCGATGCGTTCAAGTTCTATTTCACCGGTCGAGTCGAACAGGCACAGTTCTACCTTGGTCGCATTGGCCGAAAACAGTGCGAAGTTGACACCCAGGCCATCCCAGCTGGCACCGAGCGGAAAGGGAAGTCCTTCACGAATGCGAGACGGGGTATTGCCTGGATTGTCTTGCTGGGCCGACTTGTCTTCTGCCGGTGTAGTGGACTTCGTATTCATGATGACTTCCTGACGTCGAATGATTTTCTGAGCGGCCAAGACCGCTATCGAAGCCGTAAAGACTTCAATATTGACGATTAAAGTATGGGGGTGTAGCAGGCCTCATCTCCGATCAGAGCGAGACCTGCAACAATTGACCGGTGCCCGGCCAGAAGAGTTTCAAGAATTCGACGGCTTGCGTGGCTTCTTGGCAGCAGGTTTGGCTGGGGCATCAGTTGACGTGGCGGCGGCAGGCTTTGCCTTGGGTGCAGGCTTCGGTGCGGCCTTGGCTGCTGGCTTGGGCTTCGCTTCGGTCGCCGGTTTTGCAGCAGGTTTGGCCGCTGGCGCTGCCTTGGCGGCAGGCTTGGCTGCGCTCTTGGCAGGAGCCTTGGCGCTGTCTACTTCGGGCAGCTTGGGCTTGCTCGATTTACGCACACTGGACTTGTTCGGTGCCAGGGCTTCGGCTTCTGCAAGTTTGCGTGCCATTTCCCAGTGACGCTCGTCGTGTCCGGAAGGCTTACCTTCCGATTCCCAGATTTGGTAGGCAAAATCGCGAATTCTTTTTTCGTCGGCACTCATCTTGAGACTCCCAGCTATTACATAGTTTGAATAAGCATATTGACGGAAAATCTTTCAAGCGCTGCACTGAGCGGTATCTCCCGATCGTTCGTTACGGCAACGTCGGAAAAGAGTCCTTTCCAGTCAGATCCGGAGTCGGCAAACGGCAGAATAATCCGCGTGTCGCTCCAATGGGCAGCATTAATCAATGGAGTTTGCGCAGTACCTAATAGTTCACTGCTTGTGCGTGGGACTACGATGATAGCGCGCACTCCTTGCGTTTCCCGGGCAAAAGCCATCACGTGTTCAGCGTGGCTACCCTTTATTTCCAATGGTTGATAACGGCCCTCACTGAACAGCGTTGGATACGTGGCCCGCAGGTTCAATACCTTCGCGATCAGCGCCTGTTTGATGCGACCGTCCTGCCAGTGATCGAGCAGTTCGGCAGCGCTGGCTTCTTCTGCCAGCGCTTTTTGCCGAGCTGCGTAATCAACCGGTCGCCGGTTGTCCGGATCCACTAGGCTGAAATCCCAGAACTCGGTGCCCTGATACAAATCGGGAACACCGGGCACGGTCAAGCGTAGCAAGGTTTGCGCCAGACTGTTGAGCGCTCCGGCGGTCGCAATGCGATTGGCCGTCGCGCTCAGGGACTGACGCAACGCGACTGCTTCCGGAGCCAGCAGCAAGCGTTCGAGAAACTCCCTGCAGGCAGTTTCGTAGGGCTGGTTCGGTGCGCTCCAGCTACTTTGCAGTTTGGCTTCGCGAAGGGCCTTTTCCTGCCACTGCACCATACGTTGGGCGTATGCCTTGTGGGCGTCTTCGCCCTCAAGATCAAGTGGCCAGCTACCCAGTAGCGCTTGATAGAGCATCAGTTCGTCGCCCGCGCTGATGGCCGGTTCGTCCCCCTTGAGGGGCATCGCCAACTGTCTCCAGCGCTCTACCTGTTCGGCATACCACGGGGCACATTCGCTCAGCACTGCAAGGCGTGTGCGTGTATCCTCGCCACGCTTGTGGTCATGCGTCGCCGTAGTCAGCAGGTTATCGGGAAACTTCTCCAGACGCTCCAGGCAGACCTGGTGAAAGTCTTCGACCGGCGCACTGAAATGCTGCGGGTGGAATCCCACGTCGTTGCGCGACAGCAGCACTGCTGACCGGTAGAACGAGGTGTCTTCAACCGACTTGGCGGCGACCGGAGAGGTGAGTTGCTGAAAGCGTACGCACGCATTCTTGTAGAGCTCGCGCAACGGTCCGCGCGGGAGTTTTCGCCACGATTCACCTCCCAGCCAGCGCGCCAGGTAATCCAGTACCGGCCAGTCGCCTTCGTTCAGGGTCAAGCGAGCCCCCTCCATTGCCTGCTGGAAATAACGGTCATCTTCCGCTGACCGGCCGCACACCGAAATGTAGGTACGGTAGATAGGAAAATTGACCACCAGCGCCAGCAAGGCCCGGCGAATTGCACCCAGTGTGAGGTCACGGCTCATCAGGTCGCTGCGTGCAACCTGCAGCAACGACTGCGCCACGTTCTCGAAATCGCCCGCCAGCGTGCCATGCAGGACCAGATCCCGGGCAACCAGCACTTCCTGGTCGAAGTCTGCGGTACGCTCTGTCAGGCGACTCCACAGCTCTCCCAGCGGCTCTTTGCCCTTGGGGTCGTGTTGCAGCAGCGAAACCTGATTCATGAACTCGTAGCCGGTCGTGCCGTCTACGCTCCAGTCTTCACGCAGCGGCTCGTCGGGACCCAGAATCTTCTCGACGAAAATGGGCAGATGATCAATTTGTGCCTCCGCAGGGCGTAGCTTGAGCAGGCTTTTGACCCGGCGATGCAACTTGCGGCCGTAGCCACGTGGATTGGCCAGCCCGTCGATATGGTCGATACGCAGCCCGTCTACCAGCCCGTCGGCAATCAGCTGGAATATCTTGCCGTGGGTGGCTTCGAATACCTGCGGTCGTTCTACACGCAGGCCACCCAGTTCGTTGATATCGAAAAAACGCCGCCAATTGATGTCGTCACCGGCCGTACGCCAGCTGGCCAGTCGATAGTGCTGACGTTCCAGTAACTGATGCAGACGCTGAAAGCCTTCCGGCGTGCTGGAGTCGAAGTGCGCGAGGATCTGTTCGATGCCTTTGAGCACCTGTGTATCCTTTGCCAGTTCGGCCAGCTCGGTTCTGACCTGACGCGCGCGCTCATAAGCTTGCGGGTACTGAGCCAGCGCCGTAAAACGCTGGCTCATTTCGTTCAGTTGCGGGTGTTGCGCTGCCTGCAGTAACGAATCGTAGGTTAACGGACAGATCGGGAAATGATGCTGGTAATGCTCGATATAAAAACAGCCGTGCCCAGCGTCAAAGCGCAGCGGGATTTCTCCTGCCTGCAGGACGGTGCCGTAGTCGCTGCTCAGAAATGGCAGCAACAACTGACCTTCCAGTAGCGGGTCCGGCGAATTCCACTGAATGTCGAAAAACTCCGCATATGGGCTGCGACGGCCCCATTCCAGCAAGTCCAGCCACCATGGGTTGTCTGCACCCCCCACAGCCATGTGGTTGGAGACGATATCGAGGATCAACCCCATGCCGTGTTCGCGCAGGGCGGACACCAGGCGCAGCAGGGCCGGCTCGCCGCCCAGCTCGGGGTTGATGACAGTAGGATCGACTACGTCGTAGCCGTGCATCGAGCCGGCCCTTGCCTTGAGCAGCGGCGACGCATACACGTGGCTGATACCGAGGCTGGCGAAGTAGGGCACCAGGGGCACTGCGTCGTCGAGTGTAAAGTCTTTATGAAATTGCAGGCGCTGGGTGGCGCGCAGGGGCTGGATTGGACGGGTCATTGATCGCGCTCCGCAGCTTGCAGCCGGGATTGAGAGAGCAATTCCAGTCTTCGAGCAGCATTCGGGTTATCAAGCAAGGAGGCCGCATCGCCGGGAAGACGTCTGCGCCAGTTGGGGTGGCTGTCAATGGTGCCGGGCAGGTTGGCCTGCTCCTCGACACCCAGCGCATCTTCCATTGGCAACAACACCAGTGGAGCGCGCGTATGGCCCAGATAGCGAACGCTTGCATCGATAATCTGGTCCGGATCTTCGCTGTCGGACGGCAGACTGTCGATGTTCTGACTCAAGGCACGACGCAGGCTTTCATATTCCCGCACGCGCTCTTCTCGCCACTGGGATTCGTGCTGTTCATCGATGTGACCGAGCCGCGCGTTCCACTCGATATCCAGTTCGCTGAGCCAGCCTGCCAGAGTAGGCAAATCGTGCGTGCTGGTGGTGGCCAGGGCTTGATCCGACCAGTCGAGAATCGGTTTGAACTGGCCGTTATTTTGCTCGAACAGCAGTACGCGCATGCCCAGAATGGCACGGGCGCTGAGCTTGTCGCTGAGGCCTTCGGGTACGGTGCCAAGGTCTTCACCGAGCACAATTGCCTTATGCCGCCAGGATTCCAGGCTCAACAGGCGAAGCATGTCATCCAACGGGAAATTCAGGTAAGCACCCTCGCTGGGCGGTGATCCCTGCGGAATAACCCACAACCGTTGCAGCCCCATGACGTGGTCGATTCGCAGGCCACCGGCATGGGCGAAGTTGGCGCGCAGCATTTCAATGAAGGCGCGAAACCCGTTACGTTTGAGACCATCCGGCGAAAATGCAGAAATTCCCCAACTCTGTCCTGCTCGGTTGAGAATGTCGGGTGGTGCACCTACGGTTAAAGCCGACAACAGCTCGTCCTGACGACTCCACGCCTGACTGCCGGCACCATCGGCACCGACTGCCAGATCGGCAATCAGGCCGATGCGCATGCCGCTGCTGCGCGCTGCAACCTGCGCGCGCTCCAGACCGCGAGCAATAAGCCATTGCGCGAACGCATGAAAACCAATGTGTTCGCTATGTGTTTTGGCGAATGCTGCCACCGCTTCACTGCGAGGGTCTTTGAATTCTGTCGGCCAGTCATGCCAGTTGTTGCCAATGCCCAGCGTATCGGACTCGGCACACAGCGCTTCGAAGCGGCAATGATTTTCCAGCGCTTCGCCACCGCTGTGGCGAAAGCTGTTGAAATCTTCGTGCAAGGGGTGATCACCTGCACTGAACACCTCATACAGTTTGTGCAATGCTTTCCACTTGGCATTGGCGGCGGCCGGCCAGTCGATCAACGACTGCGTTTCGAGCCGTTTCATTTCCTCGCCAACGCGGGCATCCTCGACAGCCTGACGCCAGGCACCCTCACCGAGGATGGCACCCGGTGACGCATAAAGGCTGTTCAGAAAAAGCCGGCTGGACGGTGAATAGGGGCTATAACGGTGCGGGTCATTGGCAAACATGGCGTGGATAGGGCTGATGCCCAAGGCATCGGCTCCCCGCTCGCCCGCAGCGCGTACGACCTTCTCCAGTGCTTCGGTGTCGCCAAAACCTCCGTCACCGTCGCGACGCAGACTGTAAAGCTGAGCGGTCAGCCCCCAGCCGCGTGGCGTGTTGGTTTCGCTGGCCATTGCCATGCTGAAACAGGTTTTCGGTGCGACGGCAATGGTCAGGTGTTGTCCGGCAATTTCCAGCTGCTGATAGCCGGGCGGTGCCAGTGCCGGAAGCTCTGCATGGGCTGTCAGCTTTGCACCCAGTGAAGACCCGTCTTCAAGGTGCAGGATGAACGGGGTTTGCGGTTCAAACCACTCGGACAGGTCCAGGTTACTGTCCGTATCGACCGTCAGCAGCGGCGGGGCGCTCGCGCCGTGACTGGCGCTTTGCAGACGTAGAAGGCTGGCGTCTATGGCCTCGCCGTTTTCAGCAGGGTAGCCCAGCGCTTCAAGGACTTTACGCAGCACATCAGGGCTGACGGTCTGCGGCCGAGCGTTTGCATCGACCCAGTGCACCGATAGCCCTGCCTCGGTCGCAAGCCTCTCCAGTTGCTCATTGTTCATCCTGTTCCTCCAGAACATCACTTGCTGTCAGGCTGACAATGGCCGTGTAAGGATTGAGGATGGCTGGCGAGGAAAGTTCGGAGGATTTTAAGGCGTTGGAGAATATCTGCCGGCCCTTTTGTGGCGGCAGGATATTCACGGCGTGCTGGCTGAGATTCAGGTCGATACGCAGCTCGCTGTCATCACCAAGGGTCCAGCGCGCACTGAACGCCTTGTCGCCGAGGATATCGGTTTTATGGAAACGCGCACCGGGCAGGCGCGGCATGATCTCCTGGTGTCGCAAGGCCAGCAACTGCGTGTAGAAGTCGAACCAGCTGCGGTGGTCCAGACCTTTGTCGGTCTCCAGATCCATTGCCGAAAAAGCCGGACGCGACGCCTCGAACGTTTTAACGTCGTTGGGATCGGGAATGTGCTCGCGCTTCTCCGCATCGGCAAATGCTGCGAAGTCGGCAAACTCCTTGCGGCGTCCTTCACGTACCGCGTCGGCCAGTTCGCCATGGTGACTGGTAAAGAACAGAAATGGTTCGCTGGCCGCCCACTCATCGCCCATGAACATCAGCGGGATCATCGGTGAAAGCAGCAGCAGGGCAGTTGCGGCTCTGAGCGCCGCAGGGTCGCACAGTTGCGGCAGACGTTCACCCAGCGCACGATTGCCGATCTGATCGTGGTTCTGCAAAAACAGCACGAAGGCCGAAGGCGGAAGATGCGCACTGGGCTCGCCTCGCGCATGCCCGTGACGCGTCTTTTCGCCCTGATAGACAAAACCCTCACTGAGCAGGCGAGCAAGCTTTTGCGTGGGTTCCTGAGCAAAGTCGGAATAATAGGCGTCGGTTTCGCCGGTCAGCAGCACGTGCAGCGTGTTGTGTCCGTCATCATCCCATTGCGCATCGAAACCTTTTTCAAGAAGACCGGCCTGGTTGAACTCGTTTTCAAGGTTCAGCCAGACATGTCTGCCCGGCTCGATGCGCCCGCGCACACGGGTGGCGAACTCTGGCAGGAATGTCTCGTCGCGAATGGCGTGTACGGCGTCCATACGCAGGCCATCAACGCGGTATTCAAGTAACCACATCAAAGCGTTGTCGACGAAAAAGTCGCGTACCGGCGGGCGTCGAAAGTCGATGGCATCGCCCCAGGGAGTGTGCAGGTCACTGCGGAAAAACTCCTTGGCGTAACTTCCCAAGTAGTTGCCGTCGGGGCCGAAGTGGTTGTAGACGACATCCAGTATCACCATCAGACCCAGACCGTGAGCGGTATCGATCAGGTGTTTGAGCTGCTCCGGTGTGCCGTATGAAGATTGCGGAGCGTAGTGAAGAACGCCGTCATAGCCCCAATTGCGATCACCGGGGAACTGTGCCAATGGCATCAGTTCAATGGCGGTGATGCCCATTTCGGCAAGGCGCGGGAGATGTTTTTCTACCGCTGCGTAGCCACCCATCGCACCTACGTGCAGTTCATAGATCACAGCCTCGTGCCACGGTCGACCGTTCCACGAAGTGTTTTGCCATGAATAAGCCTGAGGGTCGACTACGATGCTGTGCGAGTGAACGTCACCGGCCTGCGCACGAGATGCAGGGTCAGGCACGTCCAGCTCGTGATTAATCCTGAAGCGGTAGCGAGTGCCCGCTCCGCAGCGGGCCTCGATTACGAACCAGCCTTCCGGCTGGGGCAGCATGGCCAGTGACTGACCATCCTGCAGTTCGACGTTGACGTAGGAGGCATCCGGTGCCCAGAGGGCAAAACGGGTGTGTTCAGGGTCCAACAAAACGGCGCCGTGGCGCCAGTTATCGTCTGTACGCAGTGGCATCCATTGATCCTTAACCTAGTAGTTACTGGAAATGCTCACATTTTTCTTCAACAGGTCACGATAGAGATCTGCGTAGGGCTCCACCGCCTGATGCCAGTTGAAAGGAGCCGCCATTGCACGGCAGCGCATGGCGTTGAGCAGCTCCGGATGGGCAAAGACCTGAAAGGTGCGATTCAGGGCTTCGGTATAGCTTTCAACGGTTGATTCATTGAACAGAAAGCCGGTGACGCCGTCCTCGATCGTGTCCGCCAGGCCACCCGTGTTCCGCGCGACAGGCAGAGAGCCGAAGCGTTGTGCATACATCTGGCTAAGGCCGCAGGGTTCGTAGCGTGATGGCATCAATAGAAAATCGCTGCCAGCAAACATGCGTCGCGCGTCGGTTTCATTGAAACCGATACGCACCCCGATACGTCCGGGGAAGCGTGCGGCCAGCTCGCGCATGGCATCTTCTTCCTCGGGCTCGCCGCGTCCGATGATTGCGATCTGTCCGCCATTGTTGACGATGTGTTCGGCAACGCCGATCGTCAGATCCAGGCCTTTTTGATACACAAGACGTGAGACCACCGCATACAGAGGCCCGGCCGAGGCATCCAGCTCAAAAAGCTCACGCACGTAGTCGGCATTGATTTCCTTGCGCGTCCACTCGTTGGGTGCGAAGTGGCAAATCAGGTGTTCGTCGGTGGCTGCATCCCAGCTCTCGTCGATTCCATTGGGTATGCCGCTTAGTTGGCCTTTGTCAGCCTTGCTTTGCAGAAAACCTTCCAGACCGCAGCCAAACTCGGGTGTGGTGATCTCCTGAGCATAGGTGGCGCTGACGGTCGTGATGTGGCTCGCAAAGGCCATGCCCGCCTTGATGAAGGACAGCTGGCCGTAAAACTCCATGCCTTCAGGGGTGATGGCTTCATCCGGAATGCCCAGTTCGCGGCTCGACGCCGTACTTACCGTCCCTTGATAGGCCAGATTGTGAATCGTGAAGATGCTTGGCGTGGACTGACCGCGCCAGCGCATATAGGCAGGTGCCAGACCCGCGGGCCAGTCGTGGGCATGAACGAGTTCGGGGCACCATTGGCTCTTTACTTCACCCGCCGCGAATTCGGCAGCCGCCAGGCCCAGGCGGGCAAAACGGATGTGGTTATCGGACCAGTCGCGACCGGTGCTGTCGGCGTAAGGCGTACCTTCACGCTCGTAAAGCTCAGGACAGATCAGCACATAAATCACGAGGCCGTCTTTCATGTCCATACGACCGACCTTGCAGGGGGGCAACGCAGCATGCCCGCCCAGCTGGCTGATGATATGGATCGGATTGCCGCTATTGATTACTTGCGGATAACCTGGAATCAGAACCCGGACGTCGTGCAGATGGCGCATGGCTCGCGGCAATGCGGCAGATACGTCGCCCAGGCCACCGGTTTTCACCAGGTCGGCCAGTTCCGAGGTCACGAACAGCACTTTGCGCCTGTGGACCTGAGACATGGTCGGTGTTGGCTGAACGGTCGAGGTTGGCAATTGCAACAAAGGAACGCTCTTGGTAGAGAAGACTGGCAGATGAGTCAGCTCGCCGACAGGCTGGTTAAAACTCTCTCCCTTCTGGGTTTTGACAGCGGCGCTAATCATCGATTTTTCCCCTTAAAACAGTCTTGGTGCATCACTTGATTTTTATTGGCCATTTCCTATGGCCGGGTACACATACGTGCACTACGCAAGATCGATACCCGTTTGGACCATGCGTAGTGACAAAGCGGTGTGATGTCGCCTTAACCGGATGTCAGCCAATAGCATAGATGCTCTAATCACATGACCCGGCGGTTTTGGAGAAGTTTCGACTTTTTTCTGCGCGAATGTCTGGCATGGGCTCTGACGCCGCACTGTTCGGCATCCTGCAAGGGCCGGGATGTCAGTCGTTGAGCTTTTTAACGACGTGATTGGCAGTAGGGATCGCGCATGACCGGTCGTCGGATCGTTCGACAATCAAGGTCAGACGCTTCGTTTTCATCAAAAAATACGGGTGCGCAGAAGTCCGGATGAGCGCCATCGGTGCGTCACGCCTTTTCCGGGTGCGTCTGGCGGTCAATCTCTGGGCGTGGCGGGAAAATTCCTACATCCGTACTGGAACATTTTGGAGCGGGGCAGGATAGAATCGGGCCAGACGCTCCAGTCTTGATACTGGCCCGAACGAATTAGCTTTGACTGATTTCACTGAATCACGCTGCGTTGAATTGACGAGGATGGAAATGGAAGCCCCAGAGGTACTGGTACTGCAAGCGAGTTACACAAACCCTGTGCACGCTGATGCGATCGGATTTGTCCTGAACGAATATTCGATGGATGTCATGGGTACAGGTCAGCCACTGTCGAGCGACACTCGTCAGCAATTGGCAATAGAGTTGGCCAAACGCCCATATGCGTTCAGCGTACTGGCGTTCATTTCCGGAGAGCCAGTGGGGCTGGTCAACTGCTTCGAGGGGGTTTCGACCTTTGCCTGTCGCCCGTTGGTCAATATTCATGATGTAGCAGTCGTCTCGCAGTACCGGGGTCTTGGCATCAGCCACAAGATGCTGCTCAAGGTGGAAGAGATTGCCCGCCAGCGGGGCTGCTGCAAGCTGACGCTTGAGGTGCTTGAAGGCAACCGGGTTGCGCAAGGTGCCTACCGGAAGCTCGGTTTTGACAATTATCAGTTGAGCCCTGAAATGGGGCGTGCCATGTTCTGGCAGAAAACGTTATAGATGATTGACTCGGCAGTCTTAGCCTTCTTCGGACCAGAACATCGGGCGGGGAAGGAGCAGTGGGAAGTAGGGCGGGAGCAGTCGGGAAGGTCAGGCGTCAAGCGGGCAAGCCAGAATGAATATCGGGCTTGCCTCGGAGTGTGTTGATAAACGGTTAAACGGCGGTCAGGCTTGAAGCATCTTGCTTGGTGCAGACAGCTGGGATTGCTGCAGTATCGAACTCAAATGAGCGACCTTTTTCTGCAGCTGCTCGCGCTCTTCTTTCAATGCGCGCAATTCGTCGCGACGGATCGTGACATAAAGGGTTTGTGGTGCAAGTGCTGGTAGTACAGTGCCCATTGCTCACCTCGCAAATGGCGGATTCAACCTCAGAAAGGTCCGTGGCAATGACTTTCAATCCATGAGCGCCGCTGCTTACCCTCTCTATCGGCACCGATTTTGATTTCTTTTGCATGATTTTGGAACTTTTTTATTTTTAATTGTCGCGAATGTTTATTAATCGCGACAAAATGCACCACAGGAGGGCGTTGACGCCTTCATCTTCTCGCAAGGGAACCGACGTTCCGCCTCGCTTGACTAATCAGCATGCTCGCAACCTGTCGATGCGCTGGACGGCAGGCGAGGCACCTTTTTACGATTTAAGGAGCACCTTCATGCAACTTGGGATTATTGGACTGGGCCGCATGGGCGGCAACATTGCACGTCGTTTGATGTTGAATGGTCATACGACGGTTGTGTATGACCGTGATGAGGCATCACGCAACGCCCTGGCCAATGACGGTTCGGTTGCTGTCGCAGACCTGAAGGAGCTGGTGGGTGCGCTGGAGAAGCCACGTGCTGTCTGGGTCATGCTCCCGGCAGGCGCGCCGACCGAGGAAACCATCCAGACCCTCAGCCAGTTGCTTGACGCCGATGACGTGATCATCGACGGTGGCAATACCTTCTACAAGGACGACATTCGGCGCGCTCAGGAGCTTACCGAAAAAGGCCTGCATTATGTCGACGTTGGTACGTCAGGCGGTGTCTGGGGGCTTGAGCGCGGCTACTGCATGATGATCGGCGGAGAGGCTGCTGTCGTAGAGCGCCTTGACCCGCTGTTTGCAACACTCGCACCGGGCCTTGGCTCGATCGAGCGCACCAGAGGCCGGACTTCGACCGATGATCGCGCCGAGCGTGGTTACATCCACTCCGGCCCTGCGGGCTCTGGTCATTTCGTGAAGATGATCCATAACGGTATCGAGTACGGAATGATGCAGGCCTTCGCTGAAGGCTTTGATCTTCTCAAGCAGAAAAACTCCGAGCATCTGCCGGCTGAACAGCGTTTCGACCTGAATACCGCCGATATTGCCGAGGTCTGGCGGCGCGGCAGTGTGGTGTCGTCCTGGCTGCTCGATCTGACCGCCGATGCACTGGCGACAGACCCACAACTGGATGCATTTTCCGGCTCGGTTGCCGACAGTGGCGAGGGCCGCTGGACCATCGAGGCTGCCATCGAGCAGGCTGTACCGGTTCCTGTGCTGTCCAGTGCGCTGTTTGCGCGCTTCCGCTCTCGTCAGGCAAGCTCGTACGCAGACAAGATGCTGTCTGCCATGCGCTTCGGATTTGGTGGCCACAAGGAACCTAAATAATGGGCCTGTCGCGTGGCAGCGCCGAGCAAAAGACCGAGATAGCTCCGCCTACGACCCTGTTTCTGTTCGGTGCCCATGGTGATCTGGTCAAGCGTTTGCTGATGCCGGCACTTTACAACCTGTCACGCGACGGCCTTGTAGATGAAGGGCTGCATATCGTCGGCGTCGATCACAATGCGATCAGCAACGCCGACTTTGCGAAAAAGCTCGAGAATTTCATTCGTGACGAAGCGGCCGGCAAGGTTGCCGGTGGCGGCAAGGACCCGCTCGATCCTGTGCTGTGGAGCAAGCTGGCCGAGCGGATCAGCTATGTGCAGGGCGACTTCCTCGATGACTCGACCTATCAGGATATCGCCACCAGGATCGAGAGCACCGGTACGGCGAATGCGGTGTTCTATCTGGCCACGGCACCGCGCTTTTTCCGCGAAGTGGCACAGCGTCTGGGCTCATCAGGTTTACTGCAGGAAACCGAAGGCGGCTTTCGTCGCGTGGTCATCGAGAAACCGTTTGGTTCGGATCTGGCCAGCGCGGTCGAACTCAATAGCTGCCTCCTGAAGGTCATGAGCGAGAAGCAGATCTACCGGATCGACCACTATCTGGGCAAGGAAACGGTACAGAACATTCTGGTCAGCCGGTTTTCCAATGGCCTGTTCGAATCGTTCTGGAACAATCATTACATCGATCATGTTCAGATCACGGCTGCAGAGACCGTAGGTGTTGAAACCCGTGGCAGTTTTTACGAGCACACCGGTGCACTGCGCGACATGGTGCCCAACCACCTCTTCCAGTTGCTGGCGATGGTTGCGATGGAGCCCCCGGCTGCGTTTGGTGCCGATGCCGTTCGCGGCGAGAAAGCCAAGGTAGTCGGTGCCATCCGGCCCTGGAGCCAGGAGGAAGCCCTGGCAAACTCGGTCCGGGGTCAGTACGCGAAAGGCGTGATGGGTGACAAGGAGGTTGTCGGCTATCGTCAGGAAGAGCGCGTAGAGCCCGACAGCGCCACCGAGACGTATGTTGCGCTCAAGGTCATGGTCGATAACTGGCGTTGGGTGGGCGTGCCGTTTTACCTGCGCACCGGTAAGCGCATGAGTGCTCGCAGCACAGAAATCGCCATCTGCTTCAAGCCTGCGCCCTATGCGCAGTTTCGTGATACGGAAGTCGACCGGCTGAAGCCCAACTATCTGAGAATTCAGATCCAGCCCAACGAAGGCATGTGGTTCGATCTGTTTGCCAAGCGTCCTGGTCCGGAACTGAAAATGGAAGATATCGCGCTGGGCTTCGCCTACAAGGATTTCTTCGAGATGCAACCCTCCACGGGGTACGAAACCCTTATTTACGACTGCCTGACCGGTGATCAGACCCTGTTTCAGCGTGCCGACAACATCGAGAACGGTTGGCGTGCCGTTCAGCCGTTCCTTGATGCATGGGCGGCGCAGCCGGAAGTGCAGTTGTACGACGCTGGCAAGGACGGCCCCGAGGCGGGTGAAGAACTGCTGAGTCGTGATGGCCGCGAATGGAGAGAATTGAATGTCTGAACTGCCCGTACAGCTCTTGCTGTCCGACATCGACGGCACGGTGCTGCGCCGCGACCATAGCCTGAGTCAGGCCAATATCGACGCAATCAGGCATCTGCGCGAGGCTGGCATTCACTTCACACTGGCCAGCAGTCGCCCACCCAGAGCCATGCGTCAGGTAATCGATGCGCTCCAGGTGGATCTGCCCACTGTGGCGTTCAATGGCGGCACGATCACCCACCCCGACGGCAGTCTGCTTGTAGCTCATCGCATTGATCAGCAAGCCGTCAGGGTCTGTCTTGAGCTGTTCACTGGCCAGGATGTTGCCATCTGGGTATTTGCCGACGATCAATGGCTGCTGCTCGATCCTGATGCCGACTATGTCGATCATGAGCGTGACGCGCTGGGTTACGATTATGTTCAGGTCGAGAGTTTCGAGCCCTATCTTGATCGTGTCGACAAGATTGTTGCAGCGAGTGCCGATTTCGAGCTGCTCAAAGCTCTGGAAGTACAGCTCAACCCGATGATCGAAGGGTTGGCTCTGGCCGCTCGCTCGCAAAAGTACTACCTGGATGTGACCGCGCTGGAGGCCAACAAGGGCGCGGCGCTGGTTGCGCTGGCTCAATATCTGAAAATCGAACTGCCTCGCACAGCGGCGATAGGCGATGGCGGCAACGATGTGGCGATGTTTCACAAGGCCGGCTTGTCGATTGCAATGGGGCAGGGTGAGCAGACAGTCAAGGGACAGGCTGATCATGTTACAGATAGCAATGAGCAGGACGGCGTCGCCGTCGCTATCAGGCGTTACATTCTGCCGGCCTGAGCCTGATAGCGCAGGGAACGTATGTTAACGAATCATCACTACGGGCATTTCTGAATGGCTGCACTGATCGAAGACTACGCATTGCTGGGCAACTGTCAGACAGCGGCACTTGTCGCCAAAGATGGTTCGCTGGACTGGTTGTGTTTCCCCCGCTTCGACTCGACCGCCTGTTTCGCCGCATTGCTGGGCAGCGATGACCAGGGGCGCTGGAAGATTGCGCCGACTGCCGAGGTCACCGCTGTCGAGCGCCGTTACCGCAATGGCACACTGATTCTCGAAACCGTTTTCGAAACGCGTGACGGTCGTGCCATGCTCATCGACTTCATGCCCATGAAGACGGCTGGCCACGTGGTGCGGATTGTTGTCGGGCTGTCCGGGCAGGTCGAGTTCGGCGTCGACCTTGCCATTCGCTTCGACTACGGCAGCAGCGTGCCTTGGGTCGAGCGCAAGGATGCCCATACCCTGACCGCCGTGGCGGGGCCGGAGATGCTGGTTTTGCGCAGCCCCGTGGCCTTGCATCCTCAGGATCATCACACTGCCAGCCGTTTTCATGTTGCTGAAGGCGAGCGCAAGGTATTTACGCTGGCGTATCAGGCGTCTTTCGAACCGTTGTGCGAGCCGATCGATGCTGACCAGGCGCTGGAGGTCACGGCTGCCTACTGGCGGGAGTTTTCTGACCGCTGCCCTGACGTCGGGCCGTGGACGGCGCAGGTAAAGCGCTCGCTGATTACGTTGAAAGCCATGACCTATGCTCCTACCGGAGGCATTGTTGCCGCGGTAACCACTTCATTGCCCGAGCAATTGGGTGGTGAGCGTAATTGGGACTACCGCTATTGCTGGCTGCGCGACGCCACCATGACCCTGCTGGCGTTCATGAATCTGGGGTATTTCGAGGAGGCAACTGCCTGGCGAGACTGGTTGTTGCGCTCGGTTGCCGGTAACCCGGAGCAAATACAGATCATGTATGGCGTAGGCGGTGAGCGACGTTTGCAGGAGTATGAGCTGCCGTGGCTCAGCGGCTACGAGAACTCGCTGCCGGTCCGTGTTGGCAACGGCGCGGCTACTCAGGTGCAACTGGATGTCTATGGCGAGGTCGCCGATGCCATGATCCAGGCGCTCAGAGGCGGTATGCCGCAGCACCCGCGCAGCGTCGCAATCTCCAAGGTGGTCATGCCCTATCTGGAAAAGATATGGCACCTGCCGGATGCCGGTATCTGGGAAATTCGCTCCGAACCGCGCCACTTCACCCATTCAAAAGTCATGGCATGGGTGGCTTTCGACCGTAACGCTACCCAGATCGCTCAGGCTGCCCAGGATGATGAAGACCGTGCGCTGGCGAGGCATTACCGGAGCGTGGCTGACGCGATCCATGCCGATGTCTGCCTTAACGGTTTTGATCCTGATCTTGGCAGCTTCGTGCAGACGTACGGCTCGAAAGAGGTCGACGCCAGCCTGCTGCAGATTGTGTTGACCGGTTTTCTCGCACCGGAAGACCCTCGCGTTGTCGGAACTGTCGCGCAGATCGAGCGTACGCTGATGCAGGACGGCCTGTTGCTGCGTTACGACAATGAGCGCAGTGTCGATGGCGTTGCGGGGCACGAAGGAACGTTTCTGGTGTGTTCGTTCTGGCTGGCTGACGCCTATGTGCTTCTGGGGCGCGCCGATGACGCTGCAAGGCTGTTCAAGCGTCTGTGTGACTTGTGCAATGACGTAGGCCTGCTGGCAGAGCAGTACGATCCGCAGGGTGGGCGCATGCTGGGCAATTTTCCTCAAGCGTTCAGCCATATCGGCATCATCAATACTGCATTGAATCTGCATCGAGCCGTTTGTCCTGCGCTGGCGCGGACGTCGGGCGAGCTTGAGAGGGCATGATCAGCCGTCGCGGCCAGCCTTGCGAAACGTCAGGTTGATCCGTTGCTCGCCCAGCAGCGGATGCCCGGCCTGTTTGATCGGCAGAATGCCATGGAAGCGCAGCCTGTCCTCACCACCCCAGACCACGACATCGCCATGAAACAGTGAGATACGCTGAGTCTTGTCGCTGCGCAGCAGGCCGCCAAACTGGAAGATGGCCGGTATACCCAATGAAACCGACACCACTGGCCAGCGATGGTCGTACTCGTTTCGGTCCTGATGCAAGGACATCCTTGCTCCGGGGATGTAGCGATTGATCAGGCAGGCGTCAGGTATGAAGCCGGCATAGCCTGCTGCGAGCGCAGCATCCTGCGCCAGTTGCATGAATGCGTCCGGCATCGCTGGCCACGCTTGTCCTGTCTGCGGGTCAGTCTCAATGTAACGGTAGCCGTGACGGTCGGTTATCCAGCCCAGTTGCCCGCAGCTGCTCAGCGCTGCAGACATGTTCAAGCCACTGGGTGTCTGCATGTGCCGGAACGGTGAGAGTGTCAGCGTGTGTTCAAGGGCAGGCAGCAATTGTGGCATTGCCGGCAGCGCGAACCCCCTGAACAGCCATGACCCGGGCCCGATGCGCTCGTCGCTTGGAGGCTGGGCCGTCTGATCGGCAAACAGATCCAGATTGGCGGGTGTGTCACCTTTGCGTTGCATGATCGGTCAGCTCCGGCACGTCTCAGAGAGCCTTGCTGACCTTGACATCGGTAATCTCATCGTCGCTCTGGCCATGCATTTTTTTCAAGGCGGCTTCGGCTTCCTCGATGGAGGCAGATTGCAGTTGAGCAAACTCGAAGCGGCGTTCACCGTTGAGCTTGTAGCTGACAGCAAACTTGGTGGTGCGTGGGGCTGGATTGTTCACGGTGACTCCTTGCATCATCCCAGGCGTGAGGTCGAGCGCCGGACGATCTTGATCTTGTGGGTGAAAGGTGGTTTGCGTCCGGCGTTGGTGTCTGCCTTGCGTCCGGCGGTATCGATGGTGATGTTCCAGAAACCGGTGCTCGGGGCAGCGATCTTGGCGGGAAAGGTGTCAAATGCACCGCCATGATAGGTGTGCCGACCACCATTTTTGAAGCTGCGGAAGTTCGCATCGTTCATCAGACGGATATTGCAGGTCTGAGAGCACTCGATGACGACCAGGTCGTCCTCATTGAGATGCTCACGCTGGTGTACGAATTTCATGACAGGCTCCGAAATGGGGGTTTTTCTGAAAAATCAAAACGATAGCATGTGAGGCAGTGAATTTGATGTTCGTGGGCACTAATTTGCCGTGTTTCCCGTAAAAATTGCCCAAGTCGGGATTTAATTGCGCGCAGGCTTGTCGTAGGACCTTTATTTGGAGGCTTTGTATGAAACTGGCTGTAGTAGTCCTGGCTCTGGCAATGACTGGCTGTGCCACCGTGAATGACATAGAGCATACGCCGCCCACCATGAACGTGATGTCAGGCAAGAATCCCAAGGAATACGCCGATTGCTTCGTTGGCAAGATCGCCAGCAGTCGCAAGCCGCCTCTGATCGAGCCTCGTCACGACGGCTTGCGGGTTATCGTGGCGCAAAAGCTCAGCAAGTCGCCGGCGGCAGTCGTCGATGTCGAGAGCCGCTCGGGTGGAAGTACGATCAAGGTTTATGAGCGACTTTCCAATGTGCCCATCCGCTTCAGGGATGTTCAGAACGCTGCCGAGGCGTGCATTTCAGGGTGATGGTTCAGCCAGGATCAGCTGGCCCTGTCCGTTGCGGACAGGGCGGCATACCTGATTACTTGCAAACCACCAGTACGCTACGACTTTTGTAATTGCCCACGTCTACACCCAGCGTCTTTTCGCTTTCGGCAGGCTGCGGCGTACCGTCCGTACCGACGATTTCGTATCCCGTGCCCGCGCAGGATGCGTCCGCCTTTTCGTAGCAGCTTGCCCAGGACATCGCCTCGCCGGAGCAGTCGATGCTCAAGCCCTGTTTGCCATTTTTCAAATAGGTGTTGGAGGCGGTTGCGCAGCCCGCAAGGCTCAGCACAGCAATAATGGACAGGATTCTGATCATGTTTTTCGCTTCGAGATAAGGCCAGGGAATTAACAAATGCGAGCGTTGGACTGGCAAAGGGTGCCATCGTTCCGCCATGTTTTTCATCATAAATTGTGCTTTGCTCGCGTGCCACTGCGGCGCTTGCCGTCAACCGGGGCATAAATGCTTCTGCCGTCGAAAACAGACACGCAGGGCCGGCCCTGCG
>NZ_LJPW01000141.1 GCF_001400735.1 Pseudomonas caricapapayae | reverse complement strand
GAAGCCAGGCATGATCGCGTATTGCCGACGGTCACGCCACAGCACCTGGCTTATGTGATCTATACCTCGGGTTCGACCGGTCAGCCCAAGGGCGTGATGATCGAGCATCGCGCCATTGTGAACCGCCTGTTGTGGGCACAGGACCAATATCGGCTGAGTCGCGAAGACCGTGTCTTGCAAAAGACACCGTTCGGTTTTGACGTGTCGGTCTGGGAATTTTTTCTACCCTTGCTCGCGGGTGCGCAATTGGTGATCGCGCGTCCGGGAGGCCATCAGGACCCCGAGTATCTGGCCGGGTTGATCGCAGACTCGGGTGTCACGATATTGCATTTCGTACCGTCCATGTTACAGAGCTTCCTCAATCAGGCTGGCCCGCTGGCCTGTAGCACATTGCGGCAGGTGTTCTGTAGCGGCGAGGCGTTGCCCTATAGTTTGCAAAAGCACTTCGAGCAACGCTTTGCACATGTGCAATTGCACAACCTGTATGGCCCCACTGAAGCCGCTGTCGACGTCACCTACTGGCACTGTGTGCCCGACCTGCATGCGGGGATCGTGCCGATCGGCCGGCCGGTCGCCAATACCCGGATGTATCTGCTGGACCCGCACATGCAACCGGTCCCGGTTGGCGTCTGCGGCGAGATTTATATCGCGGGTGTACAGCTCGCGCGCGGCTATTTGAATCGTGATGCGCTGACCGCAGAGCGGTTCGTGAAAGACCGTTTCAGCAACGACCCGACGGCGCGGATGTACAGGAGCGGCGATTTGGGTCGTTGGCTGGCGGACGGCAATATCGAGTACCTGGGACGCAACGACGATCAGGTCAAGCTCCGTGGCTTCCGTATCGAGCTGGGCGAGATTGAGGCGCAGCTGGCTGAGTGCCCTGGTGTCGGAGAGGCGGTGGTGATTGCCCGGGAAGACACGCCGGGTGACAAACGTCTGATCGCGTATTACACGACGCGAGAAGCGAAAGAGATCATTGCGGTGCAGACGCTACGGGCGGCCTTGCAGGCGAGTCTTCCGGAGTACATGGTGCCGGCCGCGTATGTGAAATTGCCGGGGTGGCCGCTGACACCTAACGGCAAGCTGAATCGCCGGGCGTTGCCTGTGCCGGAGGCTGACGCTTATGTGAGCCGCGGCTACGAAGCGCCGTGCGGGACGGTGGAGACGGCGATTGCCGAAATCTGGCAGGAGCTGCTTGGCGTCGAACGGGTGGGTCGCCACGATCACTTCTTCGAACTGGGTGGGCATTCGCTACTGGCCGTCAGTCTGATGGGCCGGATGCGTCAAGCGGGACTGTCGGCGGATGTGCGGCTGCTGTTTGCCCAGCCAACCCTTTCGGCGTTTGCCGAGGTATTGGGTAACAGTCATGAGGTAGAAGTGCCCGCCAACGGAATCGTGGTCGGGTGCACACGAATTACACCGTCGATGTTGCCGCTCGCGGACCTGAGCGAGGATGCCATCGAGCGGATTGTGCGTGCTGTGCCAGGCGGGACGGCGAACGTCCAGGATATCTATGCACTGGCGCCACTGCAGGAAGGGGTGTTGTTCCACCACCTGGCGTCGGTCGAGGGTGACCCCTATTTGCTAAATACGCGTTTTGCGCTGCCAAGCGAAGACCACCTGAAGGCGTTTGTCCGGGCACTTCAGGGTGTGATTGCCAGGCATGACATCTTGAGAACGGCCGTGCTGTGGGAGGGGCTGGACGAGCCGGTTCAGACAGTCTGGCGCGAAGCGCCATTGGCCGTTGAAGCGTTGGAGCTGAAGGCGGCCGACGGAGACATCGAACAGCAACTCCAGGAGCGCTTCGACCCCAGGCATTACCGGCTGGATTTGACGAAAGCGCCCTTGATTAAGATGGCTTACGCCTACGACGAAGCGAATAGACGCTGGGTGGCGATTCTGCTGTTTCACCATATGGTGCTGGACCATACGGCGCTGGAAGTGGTGCAACATGAGGTACAGGCGGATCTGCTGGGGCAGGCAGCCGGACTGCCGGATTCGGTACCCTATCGCAACCATGTGGCGCAGGCGCGACTGGGCGTAAGCCAAGCGGCGCATGAAGCGTTCTTCCAGGAAATGCTCGGTCGGGTGACGGAGCCGACGCTGCCATTCGGTTTGCACGATGTGCAGGGTGACGGTCGGGACATCAAGCAATCCAGGCAGGCGGTGGCCGCAGAGCTGGCGGGCAGGATCCGCCGGCAAGCCAAGAGTCTGGGCGTAAGTGCTGCCAGCCTGCATCATCTGGCCTGGGCGCAGGTGCTGGGGCGCACGTCGGGCCAGGAAGACGTGGTGTTCGGTACGGTGTTGCTGGGACGCATGCAGGGTGGCGATGGTGCCGACCGCTCGTTGGGGATGTTCATCAACACCTTGCCGTTGTGCTTGAACGTCGGTGAGCAAGGCGTGCGAGAGGGGGTGAAGGCCACGCATGCCCGCCTGACCGCGCTGCTCGGTCACGAACATGCGTCGTTGGCGCTGGCGCAACGCTGCAGCGCCATTGCTCCGCCGTTGCCGCTGTTCAGCGCGCTGCTGAATTACCGCCACAGCGCCGAGCCGCAAGTCTCGGACCAGGGAGACCGCGCTTGGGGCGGAATCGAGGTCCTGGGCTGGAATGAGCGAACCAACTATCCGCTGACACTGGCTGTGGACGATCTGGGCGAGGGCTTTGCACTGACCGTTCAAGCCACGGCGGGGATCGATCCGCAGCGGGTATGTGCTTACATGGAGACGGCGCTGGAGAGTCTGGTCGACGCGCTGGAACACTCACCTGAGTCGTTGCTGCGCAGTCTGGAGATGCTGCCGCGATCCGAGCGTCAGTTGCTGCAGGAGTGGAATGCGACGGCCGTGGATTATCCGCAAGGCACCAGCGTCCATCAGTTATTCGAAGCGCAAGTAGAAAAAACGCCAGAAGCGATTGCGCTGGTATTTGAGGCGCGCACATTCACTTATGCGCAACTGAATGCGCGCGCCAACCAGTTGGCGCATCATCTGATCGGCCTGGGCATCGGGCCGGATGGCCGGGTGGCGATCTGCGTAGAGCGAAGCCCGGAAATGGTGGTGGGCTTGCTGGGGATCCTGAAGGCGGGTGCTGCCTACGTGCCGCTGGACCCGGCGTATCCGGAGCAGCGGTTGCGCTACATGCTGGAAGACAGCGCGCCGGCGGCGGTGCTGGTACAGAGCGCGACCCGGGCGTTGCTGGGAGAGTTGGCCGTGCCGCTGCTGGACCTGGAAGGCGGGTGCTGGGAAGCTGAGGCTGACCATGATCCAGTGGCGCGAGCCGTCAAGCCGGATCATCTGGCCTATGTGATCTACACCTCAGGCTCGAGCGGCCAACCCAAGGGCGTGTTGATCGAGCAAAGGGGCTTTCTAAACCTGATGCACTGGTATCTGGCCGAGCTGAACCTGGCGTCCGATGATGCCGTACTGCTTGTTTCCTCCTATAGCTTCGATCTGACGCAAAAAAATATTCTCGGTCCGTTATTGGTCGGTGGAACACTGCACCTGGCAAGAGAGGCTTTCATTCCCGAGGTGCTGCTGGAGCAGATTCAACGCGAGCGTATTACCCACATCAATCTTTCACCCAGTGCGTTCAACACGCTCATCGATGCAAACGATTCAAGGCAACTTGACAGCATTCGCCGGGTGGTACTGGGCGGAGAGCCTATTCAAGTCGCCAGGCTGGAAATGCTTCCCGAGCCGAGGCCCGAATTCATTAACAGTTACGGGCCCACGGAGTGTAGCGACGTGGTGGCCTGGCATAGACTGGTTGACGATATCGACTGTTATCGGTCTTCGGTATTTCCAATCGGCCGTCCGATCGCGAACACACGGATTTACCTGCTGGATACACACGGCCAGCCGGTGCCCATTGGGGTCAGCGGCGAGATCCATATCGGCGGTATTGGCGTTGCCCGTGGCTATCTGAATCTGCCGGAACTGACGGCGGAGCGTTTTCTGGAAGACCCGTTCAGTGCCGAGCCGGCGGCGCGGATGTACAGGAGCGGCGATCTGGGGCGCTGGCTGGCAGACGGCAATATCGAGTACCTGGGGCGTAACGACGATCAGGTCAAGCTCCGGGGCTACCGTATCGAGCTGGGCGAGATCGAGTCGAAACTGTCTGAGTGTCCCGGGGTCAGGGAAGCGGTGGTGCTGGTGCGCGAGCACCGTCCAGGCGACAAACGCCTGGTGGCGTACCTGACGGCGCAGGAAGGTGTCGAGTTGTCGGCGGCGCAGTTGCGCGAGCAACTGTCGCAAGGGCTGGCGGAGTACATGATCCCGAGTGCCTTTGTAACGCTGGCGCGTTTCCCGCTAACGCCAAACGGCAAGCTGGATCGTCGGGCATTGCCGGCGCCGGAGGACGACGCTTATGCCAGTCGTGATTACCAGGCGCCGGCAGGTGAAATCGAACATGCGCTGGCGGAGATCTGGCAGGCATTGCTGGGGCTGGAGCGTGTCGGTCGCCACGACCACTTCTTCGAACTGGGTGGCCATTCGTTACTGGCGGTGCAACTGGTGTCGCGTCTGCGTCAGCGCTTCGAAGTCGAGGTGGCACTGCGGGATGTGTTTGCCGAGCCGACACTGCAAGGTCTGGCACGCCAGGTGGCGAACGCCCGGTTCTCGGCGCAGACGCCGTTGACGTTGACGTTGTTGACGCCGGTGGATCGCAATCTGCCATTGCCGCTGTCGTGGGCGCAACAACGCTTGTGGTTCCTCGATCAACTGGACCGTGCGGCAGGGGCTGCTTATCACATCCCGGCGGGACTGCGCTTACGCGGCCGATTGGACAGCGAGGCCTTGCAGGCCACGCTGGACCGGATCGTGGCGCGCCACGAAACCCTGCGCACCCACTTTGCCTTGCACGAGGGCCAAGCGATCCAGATGATCGCGCCGGCGACTCAAGGGTTCGCCCTGATCACCCATGACCTGTGCGCTCTGGACAGCGCGGCGCAACACGAGGCGGTGGAGCGGCTCGCTGGCGAGGAGGCGCTGGCGCCATTCGACTTGTCGAGCGGTCCGCTGATTCGCGGGCGGCTTGTGCAACTGTCGCAGACGGAGCACATCCTGTTGGTGACGCAGCACCATATCGTTTCGGACGGTTGGTCGACGGGCGTTCTGCTGCAGGAAATCGGTACGTTGTACCGGGCCTTCAGCCAGGGGCTGCCCGACCCTCTGCCGGCACTGGCCTTCCAGTATGTCGACTACGCGGCGTGGCAGCGGCAATGGTTGCAGGGCGAAACCCTGCAAACGCAGGTCGAGTTCTGGCGGCAGCACCTGAGCGGTGCACCAGCCTTGCTGGAGCTGCCAACCGACCACCGTCGCCCACTGTTGCGCAGTTATGCCGGCGGGCGTGTGAGCCTGGCCCTGAGCCCGGCATTGACGGCAGGGTTGCGGCAGTTGGGTCAGCGTCACGGTGCGACGCTGTTCATGACCTTGCTGGTGGGCTGGTCGAGTCTGCTGAGCCGCTTCAGCGGGCAGGACGATGTGGTGATCGGCACGCCGGTGGCAAATCGTCCGCGCAGCGAACTGGAGTCGCTGATCGGCTTCTTCGTCAACACACTGGCGCTGCGCATCAGGCCGCAAGGGCACCTGAGCGTGGCGGCGTTGGTGGAGCAGGTCAAGGCGGTCATGCTGGCGGCGCATGCGCATCAGGACCTGCCGTTCGAGCAGGTGGTGGAGGCGCTGCAGCGCCCGCGCAGCCTGGGCCATAGCCCGATCTTCCAGGTCATGCTGGCGCTGAACAACACCCCGGGCGGCGGCGAACTCAGTCTGCCAGAGCTGAGCCTGGAGCCGCTGCAAGCGCCGCACACGACGGCCCAGTTCGACCTGTCGCTTGCGCTGGTCGAGGCGGATGGCGGGTTGATCGGCTCTCTGGAATACGCGAGTGATCTGTTCGAGCGTGCGACGATCGAGCGGATGGCGGGGCACCTGCAAGTGCTCCTGGAAGGCATGGTGGCGGATGATCAACAGTCGGTCGGAGAACTGCCGCTGCTGTCCTGCGAGCAACGTCGGCAGGTGTTGGAGTCGTTCAACGATACGGCAGCGGCCTACCCGTCGGACAAGTTGATTCATCAACTGTTCGAGGAGCAGGTGGCACAACAGCCGGATGCCCTGGCGGTGGTTGATGAAACCGGAAGCCTGACCTATGGCGAACTCAACGCCCGGGCGAATCGACTGGCACATTATCTGATCGGCCTGGGTATCCAGCCGGATGATCGGGTTGCGATCTGTGCGCAGCGCAGCCTGGAAATGGTGGTGGGCTTGCTGGGTATTCTGAAGGCGGGCGGTGCGTATGTGCCGCTGGACCCTGGGTATCCGCCTGAGCGGTTGCGCTACATGCTGGAAGACAGCGCACCGGTGGCGGTGCTGGTGCAGGCCGAGACCCGGAGGTTACTGGGCGAGTTGGCGGTGCGGACGCTTGATCTGCAAGAGGGCGACTGGGAGGTTGAGGCTGACCACAATCCCGTGGTAACGGCCATCACGCCGCAACACCTGGCCTATGTGATCTATACCTCGGGTTCCACTGGTAAACCCAAAGGCGTGGCTAACCAGCATGACGGCGTCGTCAACCGGTTGTGGTGGGCGCAGAGCGAATACCGGATTGGAGCCGACGATCGTGTCTTGCAGAAGACGCCCTTCGGCTTCGATGTATCGGTCTGGGAGATCTTCCTGCCTCTGCTGGCCGGGGCACAACTGGTCATGGCCCGCCCCGGCGGGCATCAAGACCCTCACTACCTGATGGAGGTGATCGAGCGCCGAAGCATCAGCATGCTGCACTTTGTTCCTTCCATGCTGCAGGCCTTCGTCAATCAGACGCCAGCAGGGCGGTGTTCGACGCTCAAGCGAGTACTTTGCAGTGGTGAAGCGCTGCCGCATGCTTTGCTATTGCAAGGCCAGGCACATTTCCCGAAAAGCGAGTTGCACAATCTGTACGGCCCCACCGAAGCAGCCATTGACGTTACTGCATGGCATTACGTGGCAGAGCAGGATATCGGTATCGTTCCGATCGGCCGTCCGATAGCGAATACACAGATTTACCTGTTGGATGCGCACGGCCAGCCGGTACCCATCGGGGTCAGCGGCGAGATCCATATCGGCGGTATTGGGGTTGCTCGTGGTTATCTGAATCGACCGGAATTGACGGCGGATCGTTTCTTGGAGGATCCGTTCAGTGCCCAGCCGGCGGCGCGGATGTACAGGAGCGGCGATCTGGGGCGCTGGCTGGCAGACGGCAATATCGAGTACCTGGGGCGTAACGACGATCAGGTCAAGCTCCGGGGCTACCGTATCGAACTGGGCGAGATCGAGTCGCAGCTTGCGGGTTGCCTCGGGGTCAGGGAGGCGGTGGTATTGGCGCGCGAGCACTGTCCCGGAGACAAACGCCTCGTGGCGTATTTGACGGCGCAGGAAGGCGCCGTGTTGTCGGCGGCACAGTTGCGCGAGCAACTGTCGCAAGGGCTGGCGGAGTACATGATTCCGAGCGCCTTTGTAACGCTGACGCATTTCCCGCAAACGCCGAACGGCAAGCTGGATCGACGGGCATTGCCAGCACCGGAGGATGACGCTTATGCCAGTCGTGGTTACGAGGCGCCGGTAGGTGAAATCGAACATGCGCTGGCGGAGATCTGGCAGGCATTGCTGGGGCTGGAGCGGGTGGGTCGCCATGACCACTTCTTCGAACTGGGCGGGCATTCGCTGCTGGCAGTGCAACTGGTTTCGTGCCTGCGTCAGCGCTTCGAGGTCGAAGTGGCGTTAGGCGATCTGTTCATGCACCCGACAATCTGTGAACTTGCCGCGTCTTGCCATAGCGGTTTGAACAAGGCCCTGCATCCGAATCTAACCACCATTCGCAAAGAGGGAGCTCAACATCCGTTGTTCCTTATTCATGAAGGCTCAGGGGATATCGGCTATGCCCAACAGTTGGCAAAGCAAATTCCCTCTGACATTCCGGTGTATGGATTTTCGGCGAGCGGACTGCAAAGTGGAGAGGAACACCTCACCACTATCGAGGCAATGGCCTCACGCTACATTGAGGGTATCCGCCAGATACAGCCACAGGGGCCGTATCGCGTGGCCGGGTGGTCTGCCGGGGGAACGATCGCCTATGAAATTGCCCATCAACTGATAGGGGCCGGTGCTACGGTAGAATTCCTCGGGCTTGTCGACACCACCAGCGAGTATCGGCATTTGTTTGATGCGCAGGAGGGTGGGTACGCTCATCTTGATGAGAAGCCGGATTTCGACGAGATCGAAGCCTTGTTGAGACTTCTGCCGCCTGATGTACGACAGGGGCCTGTCAGACACTTGGCTGCTGCTCGGGATTTCGAGGCCTTGTTGGCTTTTACGCAAGTTCAAGGTTTGCTTCCTGAAGGTATAGAGAGTGATCTTGCAAAAAGATACCTGGCACTGATCCGCAGTATCGGTCTGGCGCTCTACCGTTACAGGGCGCCTGCGCTACCGGTGCGTGTCACTTTATTCTCAGCAATGGGAGAAAACCGTAGTGATATCAGCATTGGTTGGGAGGCGCTGATGCCCAAGGAGCAGTTGCAAGTCATCTCTATCATGGGAACTCATCACTCCATTGTGAAAGAGCCCGACATTCGCCAGCTGGGGCGGGCGATCCTTGAGGCAGTTACCAATAATGGGAGGGTCAGCCAAACCAGATTGCCTTTGGAAACCGTTTAGTTTCGTTTGACCTTCCCTCTGCCATCACCCGTCGTCCTGGTCTTTGCCGTACGGGATGATGGCCGATAGGAAGGTCAGGCAAGACAAAAACAGGCGAGGCCCGGCCGGAGTCGCGTTCGACCAGAATTAAGCGAGTCACACAACGCCCAGGAGGGCAAAGCAAATGGCTGTGGTTATCGATATCCAATCATTGCTCCCGCGCATTGCTGCCGTTGGTTCTGCGCTTGATGTGTTGGCCAGCGTCACTGATGCGAGTGAGCGTGTGGCAGAAGGCGCACGTGTTAAGCGACTGGGTGTACCCCAGCTTGAAATTGAGGCCACCTATCACTATGCCAAAGGCTTCGTGCAGGCGTTAGCACATGTCGAACTGTGCTCAACGACAGAAGCTGAAAGGCTTTCCAAACAGGTAGGACAATAGGGGCGATTCACTTAATGTAAAAAAAATGTAATAAAAGATCTGGAAGATCTTTATATGCTAATTCAAGGCTGCGCCCTGTGTGTTTTTTTATAGGTAGAAAATGGAATCCCGATGAAAATGCAACAGCTCTTTCAGCATCTCGGCAAACTGATCTCTGGTATTGGAAGCCGCCAGTTTGCCCGCTTGCTCCACGAGATTATCACCGCTTCGCTACCAGTGGACGCGACCCATGTCATTCAGGGAGTCAGTCGATCTAGGAATGAAGTAACCGGCACTCCTACCCTTGGTGCCTTTGGTGAAAGTCTACAAAAGGTGCTCAACCCGGGGATCGAAAGGAGACGTCTGGTGCCGGTTCTATTGAGCCCGACAGAACTGGCAGATAAGCGTGTCGACAGATCCATCAGGTTTGAGTCGTCCGCCTACAACGGGCCAGAAAAGCCAAGTCATTCGCTCCCTCATACATCTCTCCTTCAGATACATATCGCCCACCCGGGAAAAAGTGATTACGTACTGTCGGTCTATCGATCACCTTCAGCCAAGGCATTCACCTGTCAGGAGCGCGCCCGGCTCAAGGAACTGTCTTTGGTCGTATTGCCCATCGTGAAACAGCATATCGCTACCGTGACACCTACCCTTGTTTCGACAAGCCCACCGCCTGTCGCGATAAGCCTTAAAAACATAGAGACCATGGAAGGAATGCGTCAGCGTTTCCTTGGCCGCCTAGATGCATTGGCGCTGAGCCTGTCTTCTCGAGAAACCGAAGTGTGCGTCGGGCTGTTGGCCGGTCTCACGATGCCTCAACTGGCAAACAGTCTTGATCTGAAAGTCACCACGGTGGACAGCTACTACAAGCGCGCAGCCGTAAAAATGGGCCTCTCTGGTCGTAGTGCTCTACTCCGCTGGTTGTATTCCGAGCATCGCGTGGCGCATCCCACCCCTGCCGATATGTTTCAGGCGGCTGTCTGAGCAGAAGACGAATTTGTGGTGAATTGGTTAAGGAGGGGAGCCTAGAGAATTCGAAGGCGCGAGGGAGTTGTGCTATTGCTGATGCGGAGTTGGCCCACACGCCGATTTGGCGTTGTCCCATAAGTATTCAGCCCCAAGTCAGACCTGCTAACCAGCCTGATTACACAGGCTAAGAGGCGTTCTATTCTACAGTTTCCACATCAGCCTTAGCAGTATCAGGTATGCACAAGCACAAGTTTGATGCCCAAAGCAATGAAGGGAAAGCTTAATTTCTACAGTACGTCGGGCTCACTAATACCCGCATCTGGCACTCTGGATTTTTCATTCTGCGCATAACAACCACTTGACCAGTCCATGGCGACCGCTGATACCCAGCTTGGCAGCGGACCGTCTCAGGTAGGTTTCCACAGAACTCTTTTTGAGGCAAAGTTGTTCTGCAATGTCAGCAACTCTGCTGCCTGCCAAAAACTCCAAACAGGCCTCCTTCTCCCGTGCCGAGAGCGAGACGTCGCAAGCACGTAAGCGTACGTTGAAGTCGTATCGCAATTGATCATACTCAAAGGAAGACATGCCATTCGACCGCGAATCACCAGCCCTTTTCACACCGGACTGGCGGTGGACGCGAGCATGACGTTCCGATAAAGGCAGGAGGGCCTCGGAGAGGCATTTCAAAACAGACAGTTCTTGCAACGAATAATCTTTGTCGCCTATCGGGCGGTGCAACGAGATCACGCAACAGCGATTGGCCTTGCGCGAGATCATGTTGCACTGATGTGAGGTTCCAAGGCAGTCATAGCCCATCTCGTTTTTCATCCGGGCATTCATGTGAATCAGCAAGTCGTCTTCCGCCTCCAGCACGCGCTTGACCAGTGGATGGTCGTTGCGGTGTCTGGCACGTGTGGGGCACACCGTTTGCATCTGCGGATTCGGCTCAGTGCCCGCGTGTCCCAGTAGCTGTACTTCGCTCACCGTCGCTTGGCTATCGTCAACGGTCCACTCGCTGAGTTCCACGCGGCTTACAGCCATTGACGTGTTGATGAACTGGTGCATGTTACTCAAAAACTTGTCATCTCCGACGCTGGAAACCAGCTTCCCGAGCTCCTGGTAAATGTCTGGTTTCACCTCATTTTTGGTATTCGCTTGTTGGTTCATTTGTGCCTCGATGAAGATTAGAATCTTTTGACATTCTGTCGATCAGGCCGTGAATTACTCCCTCCTGGATGCTCATGCCTTACGCGCCTCAATATCACTCTCATCCAGCATGACGTGTGAATGTCGCCCCAAGAAACGATTCCGCTAGAGGTTTCCATTATGCTCCGTTGCACAAAATAGATCTGTCACAGGATATCGGGACATCCTTGCACCCGAGCGGATAGCCTTACTGCATCCCACTGTGCTGGACATTCTGAAGCCGCCACGCCAATCTGCCATGCACGGGCATTCAGCGTGAAGCCAATCCTGCGTTGGTATTTCACTTTGAAAGTTGGCGAATCTTCCGGCCGCTGATTGCGCCGGTCTTACAGTCTCGTGGTACTGATGTTGGTATGGCCCAGCCACATCTGGACCTTGGCGATATCGGGGTTATGTTCCAGAGTGTTGGTTACCGCCGTGGCGCGCATGCCATGCACACCCAACTGCTCGACCTCGATGCCTGCCACGTGTGCCCAGTGCTGATCCGGCATCACTTAGAGATCGAGGTGGGTACGGCAGTGTAGCGATTTGATACTGCCATTATAAAGCGCCGTTTGGGATCGCCCCATCTGGAGCAATCATTCGGCCTGATGGCTAGATCTCGGCAGCACGATGCATTTTCTGATAATCGCAGATTGAGTATTTTTACAAATCTCTAACGCAGACGATCACCCTGACCCGCCGATCCAGCCGGGTAGTACCAGTATTTCGGAGCGTCGATGTCGAGCATCCTGTTGCAGCCACAGGCTGACTAGTTGATAAATGTTATGCAGTAAATACCCGAAAATTGTAACATTGCCAACGTAGGTAACAGTCTCAGTACGTTGACTCAACGTCATCTATATAACCAGACGAGGAAAAGTGAAGTGAAATTAATCACAACGGTAACTACCAGTGTGCTAATGCTCATGAGCGGTGCTCACGCCGAAGGACTGACAACTTCGGCGGACGGTAAAGAACTGACCGTCAGCTTCGGTCAGCCCACCATTAAGCAAGTGCTGCATTACCGTAAAATGTATGACAAAAAACCTTTCCCCGATGCCGAAATTTATTACTACGACAACGGCACCTACAAACTCATTTCGCAGGGTGAAAACCACTATGGCGTTTACTCCATCCAGGGCAATGTAGATGAGGAATCTTTCACCGTGCGGTTCATTTCTCTGCCCTCTAGCGACTGGGGGAATAAAACGGCCTTTCATCAGTTAACGTTCGTCCGTGGAGACAAGGAAAACATGTTCATCCAGAACGCTATTGTTGATACCGGCGAGGCCCTTGCCCAGCAGAACGGCACTTATACCCAAGAAAAAAACACCGTCACGAATCCAGTGTCTACCACGTGGAAAAATAAATAGCCCTGATGGCGATTTAATGGTGATTGTAGTTATATACCCGCCTGGAAAGTTTACCCTGATCTCCGTTGCGCATCCCTGAGGAAACAGCGCGCTGTCACGTAGGTTGGGCGTTTCTCTGGAGGTCGGAAGTCAACCTTCAGCACGTGCTCAGCGCCAGGTGGCTATCGGTATCTCTGAATAAGTCTCTCAAAGCGCTGAATATACGAAGTGCGTTGGAGCGAGGCTGACTTACAGGCACGGACGGAAGGTGAGGGACTGCCGTGGATAGCAGGTGTGGCAGCGGTTCGGCGAGCCGGTCAGGAGAACGTGTAAGGGTGTAGCGTCAGCTCGATTTTTTGGACTGTCGGATCCTGTCTAAACGGGTTTAGGTTAACGGATTGCGCAAAAGTATATCAACCGCGAACACGCCCAGTAACGTACCCGACGCCCAACGGTGCGCGCGCATGGCCGTCGGGCGAGCGGCAAGGAAGCGACTGACTCGGACAGCAGCCAGGACAATCAGACCGTTCAATGTAAGTGCAATTGAGATCTGCACCAGCCCTAACTGTATGTATTGCTTCAGGGTCGAGCCTGCCGAGGGATCAATGAACTGGGGGATCAGTGCGGTATACATCAGTGCTATCTTCGGGTTCAGTAAGTTCGTTACCAGTCCCATGGTGAAAAGCTTACGAGGGGAGTAGGGGGGAAGTTCGCGCGGCTCGAATAGTGAAGCACCGTTAAACATATTCCAGGCTAGGTAGCCTAGGTAGCACGCCCCCCCAAATCGGACTACTTCATAAGCCATCGGGACGGCCTTGAACAGCGCTGCCAGACCCAGACCTGAAGCAATCAGGTAGCAGGCGAATCCCAGAGCGACCCCTGCCAGCGAAATCATACCGGCCATACGCCCTTGTGAAATTGCTCTGGACGTTAGGTAGACCATGATCGGGCCCGGCGTCATGACCATACCCAGTGCGATGATCGCCACACCAATTATATTCTCCAATGGCATCTCAATAGGCTCCTGTTCTCGTGCTCAAGTATTTTTGTGGGTAGCGATTATAGAGTTGAAGGTTATTACTCAATGGGTAGCGGCCTGACCATTGCCGATTGCACAATCCCACGCGTGCTGTGTACCATGACTGTTCCTTTTGAATGAATGTATAAAGCTCGCCAGCGTAATGGAATCGAAATGTAGCACGTTAATGACATTTTTTTAAAAGGCGCATTAGTCTATTTTTATACTGTTTTTATCGTGTTCACTGTTGCTGCTGATTGTAGGGGGATTAAATAGATAGGTAACGTTAAAAGATTTTCACATCTGCATCAGCTTTTTGACGCTGTCGAATTAGTATGATTCGATTAAATCCTGAATTAAGCAAGGCCGCGCAGAAAAAGTCTGCAATGGAATACAGGGACATTGCTTAATATGCAGACCGTCATTTTCGTTTCTCACGATCATAAGGCCACTTCAAAGGCGCAGGGCACATACGGGTCGCTGGGTGAGCCGGCAACCAAGTCCAACGATAAAAATATTAGACCCCGGCCCAAAGACGCTTCAGGTAGTCAACCACCTGCTGAGTCTGTGAGGCCCGCAGAAATATATGTCGAAAAAACATGCACCCGGACACCTCAGCCAGAGAATCATTCAGGTCAAGCTGACGAGTCATTTCAGGCACGCCCCCCTCAACCGTCCAGTCGGGCTCGGCTGCTGATGCCGTTCCCACTTTATACAGAGCCATACCAATATATAACGCTGTGCCGGTACCCCTGACGGTATCCGCCCACCACTGTGTGATGACATCATAGCGGGCAACCTCTCGGGCAACCTCTCGGGCAAACGGCCAGTAGACCTGCGGGGCAATATAATCAATGATGCCGTCAATGACCCATTTTCGCGTGTCTGCATACGCGAAGTCATAGTTGGACGCACCGGCCTGCGTATCAGACCCCAGCGGGTCGTTAGATTTATTCCGCCAGACGCCTGCCGGACTGATACCAAACAAGACATCTGTGTTAACGGCGGCTATTTTTTTATGGCATGCATCAACCAGCGAATACGTGTTATTCCGTCGCCAGTCGGCCTTTGTGGTAAAGGTCGTATTGTAGGTCTGGTAGGACGCATCATCATTGAGCAGGGAATCTGCGGATTCATAATAAAAGTAATCATCGAACTGAATGGCATCAACATCGTATCGAGTGACAATTTCTTCAACAATACGACTCACCCACGCCTGAACTTCAGGTATGCCGGGATTGAGCACAAAGCGCTTCGCTGATGTTCCTGTCCATTCAGGATGCAGTTTAAACACACTGGCCGGCGAGTCAGAGGATGAGTTATTCAACTCTTCTATTGTGGCATCACTGGTGTTCATTGATACGCGGTACGGGTTCACCCATGCGTGCAGCTCAATATGACGAGCGTGTGCCTGCTCAACAGCATAAGCCAGTGGGTCGAAGCCGGGATTTTTCCCGAGGGTTCCCGTCAGGTATTTCGACCATGGAAGCAGGTCTGATGCGTAGAATGCATCTGCGCAGGGAACAACCTGGAATATAACCGCATTCATTTTCATTGCCACAAGGTCATCAAGAATGCTGGTCAACTCTTCTTTCTGCGTATTGACACGTGCAGCCTCATCAGTGATGGCCAGAGATGAGACTGACGGCCAGTCAAGATTCGTAACGGTTGCGACCCAAGTCGCCTTGAGATTTTTCTTCGCGGTCGCCATTGCGGCTTCTCCTTTGTGCTGGGGTCTGAGGAAACGAAATACGCTGTCCATGCATGGGCATTTTGAAATGCCTATTCATTAACGAGTACGACACCTTCCAAGACGCTGGTAGGTAACCATGGCCGAGCAGATCATCGCGATGAGCGAGTTGCTGGGCTGAACGCCTGAAGAACGCCTGCTTGCACAGGCGTTCTTCCGGCATCGTACGTGGACGGCGTGTCAGCTCAGTTGCACGTCTTTCATCGCAGGAATGTAACCGTAGTCATATTCTTCCTGCACGAACGAGCGATCCCCCTTCAACAGGACTCTCACCGTCGGCGCCTCGGTGCCGCCGATACGATAATCCTCACCTTCGGTGGGCACGCTGTCGATGAATGAAGTCACCAGGCCGTTCGGCATGACGCAGTGGGAATACGTCTGGAAAGGCTGCTCGGGCGGATTGCCGAGCACCAGGCCGGAAGCGTTCATTGGCCGGTACGGGCCGAACAAATGTTCGCCGACAAAACCGTAGACACCGTCTGGGCCCGTAATACCATCGGCATACGTAAACTTGTGACTGATGGTGAACAAGTAATACTTGCCGTCCTGAAAGACATAGTGCGGGCGCTCGGTCTGATCGTTCACGCCGACGGCTGTCACCAAGGGCGGAAGTATTTCCCACTCTTCACCAGTGAGATCTTTTGCGACCGCCAGGCCGATACAACCTACCTGGAATCTGGCCCCTCCCACGTCTTCATGACCTGGTGGCACAGGACCCAGTTCGACACTCCCTACTGTGTGCGAACCGCGTTCACCGGCGACGTTGCCTTCAAACACCATATACAACTTGCCGTCATGGGGATCAATGAACGGGCTGGGGTCGCGAAAGTTCCAGGTCGAGTTCTGAGCTTCGGTTTGATAATAGGTGCCGTCGGCCTCGAACAGTTTTTTGACCTGGGTAAAGTCTTTCAACTCCACGCCCTGATCGGACGTCACAATACGGCCACGTACTTTGGCGATCGCTGCGCCGGGCGTGACGCAGGTGTAATAAAGATCAATATCGCCTTTGTCATTCAACAGTATGGGAGTGCCCGCCCACTCTCGGGTGGTGGGCGATACACCCTCGGCCATTACGCGACCACCAAAGATCCAGTCCTTGCCAGTACGCGAGTACCAGTAGCACATGCGTGCGCGGCCATGACGATCTTCCCAGTCACGCTTGATGTCATAACGGCCATTGGCGTCGAGGTATTGCGGATCATTGGGGTGACGGTCAGCCGTCAGGGTCAGGATAACCGACCAGCCGTTTACCGAAACCACCGTGCCATCCAGCTCGCGCAGCGGCATGGTGTCCCAGATGAATACCGTATCACTCATGACCGGGAAGTCCGCACTGACCAGTGGCTGCGTGGTGGTCGGGTCATTTTCATTGACCTTCAGCGCGTCGGCGCGGGACCAGACAGTGGGGGCGTATTTGATGTTACCTACGAGAGGACTATTTTTGTGCTGGATTACAGCAGAGCTGCTAGTGGACATAATTGATACCTTTAAATAGCTTTGGGAGGCAGCAGCGACGCTGCTGTACCTCTTTCGCTCAAAGGCGATAACTCGAGGCTCGCGGCCTTCACATGATTCAGCGTCCCGCAGCGGGGGCACTTGATTTGGAGTTCGGTGTAGTCACCCATGCGAGCCAGCAGCTTCTTGCACTGTCCGCATCGGTAGTCTTTCAACATTTGCACGGGTCTCCTTGTATTTCGCCCAATGAAAAACCCCGCCGAGGCGGGGTTTGGGGTAGATCGCAATGTATCAGTTGGCGCTGTTAAAAAGCCCGTATCCGATGGCTGCCCTGAGGCGCAAATCGCATATCGTGGTGTCTTTTTACTCGCATCCGGAAAGTCTGGAAAGAAGCACTTTCGGGGAAGGTCGAGTTTGGCCGGAGTTCAACAAGAGTTCGACCACAGCTGCGCAATGGACCCGGATAAACGGTGCAAGACAGCGCTTTCATTGATGGCGCGGCGTTCCAGAAAAGGAAGCTGCCCATCAATTCACGATACCAGCTTTTTTTCGTCAAGCGCCAATGCTCTATCTTATTTACGCTTCAAGGCCAAGGAAATCACCTCGCTCAGAGTGGTGTCAGCGTACGATTCGTCCTCGGCGATAAACAGCGAGACCTTGACTGTCGTGCGTGGGCTGACGTGAGTGTCCATAGCCTGGTAAATCGAGTAGGTGTAGTGGGCTGAATACTTTTGGGGCAACGCCAAGTCGGCACATGGGACAATTCTGCATCAGCGGTAACACCCGTATTCAGTATCAGCGCTTGGGCATCGGCCCACAATTCCCCGCCATAAGCGCCCCCGAAAATGCCTTCTCGACAAACAGCGTGGAGTCCGGAAGAGAGCCGCTAACAGCACCCGAGTGATCCAGCTGCGGGTAATAATGCCACTCAATGCGGTCGCCTACCTTGCATGCATCCTCGACCAAGGCAATCTGGCTATTAACCGGTGAAACTATATCCTTGCCACCCGTACCGATAAAAATCGGTATGTTCGATTTCAACGTCGGGTAGGAAGACTTGCGATTAACCTGATCAAGCGCAGCATCGGGCGCGCGGCTGAAGCTGTTATTGAACGTCAAACCATCCGAGACTACCTTTCGCTCAATGTCTTGCAGACAATAACGCTGACTAGTTTCAAACGCAGGCATCGCACGAGCGGTCAGATAATCGGTTGGCACGAACGCCGGGTTGATCTGGCCGGCGGTACTAAGCCGCAGCAAATTATAGGCGAAGGATGGCATGACCTGATCTCGTGACGTATCCGCTGCAGTGTTCCCGGGATGCTCTGAAGACATCGGATACGGCGTGCCGGTCGCAACCACACCTACAATCTTCAGCTCGGGTGCATAGGCCCTTTGATAGACAGCCGTCGCGAAAGCAGCGCGCCCACCTTGCGATTGACCGAATACAACGACTCGTGATGACAGATCGAAATCTGTTTTTTGAACCGCACGTATGCTATCGAGAACGCCATATGCTAAGGGACTGCTCAGTCCGAAAGGATGCAATCCTGCCGTTCCTAGCCCTTGGTAGTCTGTAGCGACAATTGCGTAGCCTCGCCCGAGCCAATCATTCAGATATCTAGTATCTCGATCACTGCGTCCGGCGAAGGAAGGTGCGCAAATATCCGCGCTACCGACAGTGCCATGTGCCCAAGCCATGAGGGGCCATCCACCGTCAGGCGGCGTGCCTTTCGGTATAAACAGTGCGCCAGATACCACAATTGGCTTATGGTCAAGCCCGTCGGTGGAGCTGTACAGAATACGAACATTTTGCGCGGCGTTCTTAAGGCTCTGCTGTGGCGTCAACGGCTCGGAACGAAGCATCTGTCCTGGAGTGGAAGGGACGTTCTCAACCCAGGTATAAAAATTGGTGACTCCACTGTCTCCGGGCACAGCTCTAGATATGGTTTTGTGGAGAGTACTGCAGCCCGCTAAAAGCGCGATCACTAAGCAAGAAAGGTTACTTGGTAAGCGCCGCAGGGAATGCATCAGTTTATCTCCATAATCTCTCAAGGATTAAGCTCGATCTTATGCTGGCCAAAACCCTGACTGCAATGGTGCACTTGTTCTGTCCATGTCATAACTCATAAGCGTCGCTGGTGTTCGTCGTCCACCAAATAGCAGCCTGTGGCATGTGGTGAAAGTCAATATTTCACCTTGTAGGTCGGCGAGTCTTCAGGCCGGTTTTCACGTCGATCATAGATCTTGGTCGTGCTAATATTGGCATGACCCAGCCAGGCCTGGACCTTGGCAATATCGGCCTCATGCTCCAGAGCATTGGTGGCTGCGGTTGCTCTAAGTCCGTGGACCCCTAAGCCGTCTACCTCGATCCCGGCCTTTGTCGCGTAAGCTGTCACCACGGTATAGATGCCGTTGGCCGTGATGCCGGCACCGGTCAACCTGCCTCGCAGCGGTATGAAGAGCGCTACTTTCCTGTCGACCAAATGATGCCCTGAGCTTTCCAGGTACTGGTGAATGCGCCCGGCCGCCACCGGGTGCAACGGCAAGTAGCGCACCTTGCCACCCTTGCCGCGGACCCTCAGATGCTGGATCCCACGTCGCTCCTGAATGTCGCTCACCTGCAGCAGCGCCGCTTCTTCGCGGCGTAGTCCGTGGTAGAGAAGAACAGCCAATAGCGCCCGGTCGCGCCGCCCTTTAAGTGTGGCTTCATCCGGCGCTTCGAGCAGCGCCTTCGCTTGGTGATCGCCCAGTGCCGGTGTCTTGCCTTCGTTGCTTTCTATCCTCGGTCGTTTGACCCCATGCACCGGGTTGCCGCCGGCGACGGCATTGTTTTCCAGAAGGTGATCAAAGAGGCTGGCCAGCGCGGCCAGTTTGCGCCGGATCGTGGCGCCCGCCAGACCGCGATGCTCGAGCTGGGCACGCCAGGCTAAAACATGCGATCGGGTCACGACGCGAAACTCATCGGCCGAAGCCAACCCGACAAACCCACAGAAGTCTTCCAGGTCATTTTGGTAGGCACGCCGCGTACGAGGGTTGTCCAGGTTGGCAAACCACTCGACCGCAGCCGGAACCTGGGCCAGCGTCTGAAATTCGACCGACGTGAGCCGACGCTGGTCGTCCTGATGGGCTTTCGTCAGTTCTTGCATATTGCTCTCACAATTGGATCAGTAACGATCACAGGCATTAACTTCAGTCACAAAAGCAGCGCTTTATGCTGCAACTGCTTCCAAAACCGATAAACGGTAATAATTGGTGATAACGTATTTTATCGTTAGTTTTTATACTCGTCGGAGCCGGACCTGTCGATACATTTGAAACTGGCTTTTCAAGCTTCTTTGACTGACTACCTGGACAGATTGACAGGTTGACAGGTTGACAGGTTGACACGCGTGTCAGCTCGAGGTAGGCTCTGTTCATCAGCTCACGATGAGCATGGAGGTAGGCAAATGAATACCGCAATCCTTGAAAGACCTAAAAACTTCGGTAAATCTGTTGAGGATGCCAAGGCGTCGCTGATAAAACGTTTTATGGAGAAAGTCGACAGGGCATCAGACGACCTGATTATTGATGCGATAAAACTTGAAGGTGATAAGGCCCTAGTTAAGATAGTTAAAGAACCTGAAACCGCTAATGAAAAACAGCTTAGCATCAGAGTGCGTAATCAAATTGCATTTGCCAAGCTCAAAGCGGATGCATTTGAAATGGTTAAGAAATCATGCGATTTAATTGAGTCAAACGTTGTGTGCAAGATTCTTGATAAATCAAGGCAGACGCTTAGTGAAAGAGTAAAATCTGGAAAAGTGCTAGCGTACACACATAATAAAAATAAATTCTATCCAGAATTTCAATTTGCTAATAATGACGTGAAGCCTGAAATTGGCTTGCTGATCGAAGAACTTGCCATAGACCCAAAAGATGAGGCAATGATGAATGTCCTGGTAGGCTTCTTGACACACACGATGGATTTTTACGGAGACAGTGACAAAGAGCAGCCCCGTTACAAATTAATTGACAATAAAGATGCATTCAAAATCATTGTAAGAGATTTCAAAAATCGTTTGGAAATGGGCAAATAAAACAGGACTCCCTGCACTGGAGTCCTGTCTTTACTCCACTATTACCGTTATTCGACCTGTACCTTCAAGCGAATTAACATCTCACCAATGGTTTCACCTGTCGAAAACTCGTGATCAATCAGGGGGATATCAGAGTCAAGCGCTAACTGTGGTTTGCGTCTTTCGAACAAGGCAAGGTTACAACCTGCATAGCCGCCTGTTTTCGGATACACTCGGGATGGATAAATAATCCCATCCACATCGCCTAATTGCATGCACGCAGCACTCAAGGCTTGGGAAAGCATATAACCTGATGCTTCTTGACCTTTTGACGCTACGATTGCATCCAACTTATACCCTGAGTTAGCTGCCAAGAGCCCAGCATCAACCAATTTCAGCTTGCGGGCTGTCTTCAATGTATGCAAAGACTTGCTCTCTATTTCAGTCTGCAAGACTGGGCTGCCTGGCCCTGTTTTCCCATGCTGCAACGTCTCGGCTGCGGCTGCCTCACCGCTGCCAGCTACGTAACAGACGCCGACTGTCTCATCTCTATCACCGTATCGAGAGTCCGCACTACGGTTATAATATCGAGAATCGTGACCGCGTGCCGTTGGTTGCACACGGTAGAAAATTACACCCTTCTTAATCACGGTGTACGGTACTTTGTGGTCTGACAATGCTGCCTGAATCAGTTGGTCAACATCGTCGTTTTTGATAACACCTTTCGTCATAAGTCAATCTCCTATAGATAATATATTTTGTGCTCATGGTTTTATTCCATTTGCGGATTTTTGATGCCTCTAAACCAGCAGGCGATTTTTTCCTCTAAACCAGCAGGACTTTGTCTCTAGACCAGCAGACATGTTTGTTGCGAGGTAGATTAAATCTGATTTTTTTCAAAATCTCCACTGGTTTTTTCAAAAATATTAAATTTTTATATACGTGCATACTAAGCACGCAATCGTCATGAGTTTACGAGTCTGATTAACCTGCTTATAGTTTCCATTGGAAAATTCAGCTCCGTAGGTTCGACAAGATAAAGGACGATATGCTCTTTGATTGAGTGTGCTAATTTTTTTAGCCATGAATCGAATCGATCCTTGTTCTCTAGACGCTCTCTACGCTCAGGAAATAGCGTTTCTCATACCCTACTGTAGACAGCTCCTTAGCACTGCTGTATCGGCGTTTGAGTTTACAGAAAATATGGATTTAATCGAAGTATCACTCCGGGCTTCTTCAAGCGTTGTGTAGGTTTTTCGTCGGATTCGCTCATGCTTCAAAATCTGGAAAAGCTCTCGGCCACGGCATTGTCGTCATAGCTTCCCCGCCGGTTGATGTCACTGATTACATTTTTGGCCTTTAAAAAGCTTTACTATGAACTCGCCGGGGTGGAGATCCATATGTGATAATGTCCTTTCTCAAACATTGAAAGGGTTCACCTGATGAATCAAGCAACCCCTGACCAAATACAGCGAGGGATAGCTCGCTTGGGTGACCGCATTGCTGATCTAAAAGCCTTTGATGTGCGTGTTTTGACAAATGTGCCTTCTCCGGCACTCAAAGTTCTCGAAGCCGCCATAGAGGACACGCTGGAACGCTGCTTCGGAAAAGACAGCTCTGCCTTTATACGCCTCAAGTCTGCATCCCATCTGCAGCCCAAATTAAACTACATTAGGGATGACAATTATTACCCCCAACACGCTGAAAAATGCATCGCAAGAGCTATTGCTTTGTTGACGGAGGGACGAAGAACTTTGGAGGAGGATCTAGCTGACTTTGAACTCCTACAACGACTGTCTCCGGTGGTACAGCTTGAGCCACAATCTCTTTCAAGACGAGTCTTTATAGTTCATGGGCATGATGAAGGTGCACGTGAAACCGCCGCCCGTTTTTTAATGCAGTTGGGATTCGACCCTATCATCCTGCATGAGCAGGCAAGCCGAGGGGGCACGGTCATGGAGAAAATTGAAGCAAATGGGGAAGTAGGATTTGCCGTGGTGCTGTTGACCCCGGATGATTTAGGTTGCGCTAAAGACGGTACACCGGAGCCACGAGCCCGACAGAATGTCTTGTTGGAGTTGGGCTATTTCCTCGGTCGTCTGGGTCGCGACAAAGTGTTTGCGCTGAAGCGCGGCACTGTGGAGATCCCCAGTGATTTCGCCGGTGTCGTTTGGGAGTCCATGGACGGCAATGGGTGGAAGCAAACCTTGGGCCGTGAACTCGAAGCCGCCGGACATGCAATTGACTGGAACAAGTTCATGCGAGCGTGAGCCAGCCGCTTGCTATGTCTTCGCTACTTATAGCCTGCCGGGCATTGTGACAGGGGAGCGGGCGCAATGTCCGGCGTCGCGCCTAAATCACCTTGGATGAGGTGAAGCGGATCAGGGGCTTATCGAATCGGCCGCAGCAACCAAAATGCGACGTGTTCCCTTTACGCGCTTTGGTTATTCTTAGGTGCTCTGGCCCGTGGTAGATATTGATTTTGGGCCAACCTGCGTCGTTTAGTCGTTACAAACGGAACTATGTAGGGCATCACCCCACTCGTCATTGCGGCACCTAACGCCATTCCGATGAAAATGCGTATTTCGGAAAATTCATCTGGCACCAAGCTGAGCAGCACAAGAGACGCAAGCGTGATACCTAGCGAGATTTGCCAGACACGGTGATCAATCTTTACATCACGCAGATCGAATACTGCCGTTCGCACTGACTCGTCCTTAAAGTTCTGAGTGGCTACCACCGTTTCCAGGTCTACTACTGCTTCGTCCCCGAATTCTGGATTTCCCAGTGGTGAAGTAATGCCTTTGGGCATAAAAAATGCGAGCTGCACCTGCTTGGGTTCAGGAAAATCACTTGGCCAAGGCACCGGCCCCTTCACGCCATAGGCTTTCATTAAAGGTAGTGTCCAGCTCGGGTTGGGTATGTTCTCAACCCAGCGCCCGTCCAGTACTGCCCATGTCGCAGAGAAGGCACTTACCCGTATGCGATAGATTGTGATTCGTGTTGGTTCCGGGTAAGTACGCTCGTAGACTCTGGCTGGTATCGATTCGACGCCTTCTTCACGGAAAAAGTCGACACGGTTCTTGCCCTCACCAGGCACGAAAAGACCAAGTGGCTTAACCCAGGCATAGGTCGCGTCGTCTACCTTACCGCTTACCATCGCGACGAAGTCAGACAAATGTTCGCGACATTTCTCTGCCTCTTTTTCATCTAGGCTCTTACGTCGCCACCGCCAACTGCACCCAAGTGTGTTTGCGGTAGGTACTGAGGCAAACTGATAGGCCGGGCTGCCGTGATCTGTGCGTTCGCAGGCGCGGTAAAACGGCAAAACACAGCTTACGAACGACATCGGTACGTGAGGACCATAAGCGCCATCATGTAGATCGCGAGCAAGCATACTGGCGCCGTGATAAGCAACTGCACGGTCGATTAGGAACTTGTTGTATACGATAGATTGCACTGCACGATTCAGCTCTTGTGAAACGGCGAGATCAAGTGTGGAATGCGTCTTAGCTGAGGGGGGTAATGATTTTTCAGTCATATTTATACCTGACTGGCTGTTGTAATAACAAGTATGATAATGACGCTGGCATCAACTGATAGTGCTTTGGAAAAAGTAAGCAAAAAGTTCTGATTGCGATTTGATATTGAGCTTGCTGTAAAAGTTTCTTCGATGTACTTTCACTGTTTCCGGAGATACTGATAGCTTTCCAGCAATTTCGCTATTTGAAAAACCACTCAAAGCCAGTTTTAAAACTTCAATTTCACGACCCGTGAGTTGTGGAGCAAGCTCTAAAATCTTGTCCTGCCATTGCTGGGGTCGAGAGCTTTCTTTTTCTTCAATATCAAAAGCTATACGTTGCTTCATCAAAGCCAATACCCATGGTTTGATTAAGTCGAATATAGCAATATGCTCCTGAGTAAACCGACTTTTGCTACCCATGGATAAGCAAAGTGTTCTTTCAGAGTCAAGCTGAACGTTATATTGAACTTCATCTACTGATACAAATTGTTCAAAATAAAGATGATAGTACTCTGTTTCCAGAAAGTGAGTTGGTGCAATATCCAAGAGATGAAAGAAACCGCTTTGCTGATTTTCTCGATTAGCTATGTAGAAGGGGTCAAGCATGTATAGCCCTTTGACATATCGGTTGAGCAGCCCATCTATTTCTTCCTCGTCAGCGGTATCAGGATAGCAAATTGCCTGTACCCCTTCGCTGCCAAACATCAGCACAACCCAGTTGTCGACTGGTGCATATTCCTTCAGCAACCTGACTAGCGAATTCCAAAACTCAGGCCGGTTGAGTTTCTCGATTAGTTTCGCTATCGATCTGTGCCAAATTTGGCCCTGGAGCTGGTTTGGCATCGTCTACCCCTATTGGGTTATTTAAAACCTGACTTGATACGTTTACATTGCGCCCTCATGGATTCGGTACCTGCCAATGGGGACTGACCAATGGCATGGAGTAAGCCTATGAAAAGCGTTCGTATGTTGACCATCATTACTGCCACTTTGTTCAGCGCTGGGCTAAATATTGCGGTTGCGAGCCCACCCAGCGTGCATCTATACAACTGGTATGCCTTCATCGCACCAGATACCCCTAAAGAATTCGAGCACGAAACCGGCAGCCAACTGCTCATTGATTCCTTTGACAGTGCCGAGATCATGCAGAGTAAGGTCATGGCTGGGCGCACAGGATATGACGTAGTGGTAGCTACCTCAAACGTGTTGCCGAGCTTGATTACTGCAGGAGTGCTCCAACCTCTGGATCGCAGCCAGCTCGGCAACTGGTCGCACCTTGATTCCGAAATACTGGCTAAGGTTTCTATTAATGACCCTGGAAACCGGTACGCAGTCCCCTACCTTTGGGGTACTACCGGAATCGGATATGATGTCGATAAGATAAAGTCCGCACTAGGTGATGACGCTCCGGTGAATAGTTGGGATTTGGTGTTCAAGGAAGAAAACATTAGTAAGCTCCAGCAGTGCGGTGTAGCAATGCTCGACTCTCCGAGTGAAATTATTTCGATTGCCTTGCACTACCTTGGTCTGCCTCACAACAGCAAAAACCCAGACGACTATCAGAAAGCTCAAGACTTATTGCTCAAGATTCGTCCTTATGTACGCTATTTTGACTCATCTAAGATTGATGCTGATCTGGCTGATGGTAATATTTGTATGGTTGTAGGATGGGCAAATGGGGCGCTTGCAGCGCAAGAGTTGAATGAGAAAAACAAAACTGGACGTCGAATAGCATACTCCATCCCTCGCGAAGGCGCTTTGGTATGGTCAGAGAATATGGTGTTGTTGAAGGATGCGCCTCATCCTCAAGAAGGCATGACGTTTATAAACTACATGTTGCGCCCTGAAGTGATCGCTAAAACTTCAAATCACACCCTTTACCCTAGTGCTAATAAAGATGCAAAGCAGTTTGTTGAGCCCAAACTCAGAGATAATTCTTCGGTTTATTTGGATAAAGATACTATTAGTAGGCTTTTCCCTTTGGAGCCCCTTCCTTTGAAACTAGAGCGAATTCGCACACGCGCTTGGGTCAAAGTGAAGAGTGGTATTTAATCCGGAAATTTTTGCCGTGAATATTGAGCGCATTTTGCGTAGATTTGTCTAAGTGGACGTGCTCAAGTGATGGTATAGATTCGAGGACAGAATCGGCTATGACTACTTCAGTCGCTGTATTAGAAAAACCACACCGAGATGAAATCAAGGAGCTGGTGCAACTCGTTAGAATGGATGAGAAATATGCTGCGTTGGTTGCAGACGGTTTCTTACCTATAGATGTGCAATCGAGTATATATAACTTTCAGAGAAAAAGCCGTATAAAGGAGTTATCTCAAAAATATGGCCTGATTTAACGAGTTTCCATCTATTCAGACTGCATCTTTTTGGGCGGGTTATTGTATGCGATAAATTTATCGGTGAGCCGGATAATTTCCTCCAGACCTTCAGGAGAATCGACCTGGTTGATTTTTTCTGAAAGTTCTTGTCGGAGCGATATCAATCGCGTGCGGAGAACATCTTGGCCACCAGGTAGCAGCTCTCCTGGAGCGACGTTGAAAACGGTTGCAATTCTTATCAGCTGCTCAATGCCAGGCAGGTTTATGCCTCGTTCGTAACGTCCTATCAGCGGAGCGTCGCAGCCAATCTTTTCCGCCAAGTCCGCTTGGCTCAACGTAGAAGACTTCCGAAGGGCTTTGATTTTTGCTCCTACCACGCTCCTGAGAGTGTCCACAGTGTCTCCAAAAAAAAACCAATAATTTCATCTGCTTGCGCCTTCACAAAGTCATAAATGTGTTTATAAGACACAAAAGTGTTTACTTTTTTTTCTGTTCCATCTATTTTGTTTCCTAGAAATCCGCTCATTGATCGAGGTAGTTCGATCGGAAAGCGGATGTGGCCAGCTCTGATAGCTCCCGTTTTTTCCCTGCGCTCAGCGGTTTGGAAATTCGAAAGAGCGCCTGATCGAAAGGTTACCAGTATGAAAAAATGGCGTGTTTTGATGCACAATTCTTCCGTTTACCAGTCACTTATCACGTCTATCGAGCGATTGGATGTAGAGGTGTTTTCCCCCACCAGAAAAACCTCTCGCAAACGCACGGATCGTCCCTCATCGATAGAGAAAGAGGTGCGCTTGTTTCCGGGGTATCTGCTGCTTCGCTTCGATCCCAAAGTGACGCACACCACCACCATCACAGCGTTAAATGGTGCTCATGGGTTCGTTCAGTTCGGCGGTCAAGCGTGTGTCATGCAGGACAGCACAGTAGAGGGATTGAAGGCAGCGGCTTTGGTTCGTTCCAACCGTGCGCTTGATTGCATCGAGTTTCGTAATTTGCCGACTGAGCTGGAAAAGACGCTGCGTTTGATCATCGACATGAAATCTGAAGCAGCGCGTAGAGCGGCTTTCTTTGCGCTGCTGGCCCAGGACGCAGCGCTGGAGCGCCTTGTTAGACGAACCGGAACTCTTTGCTACTCGATGGTAAGTGCCGCCTAGGCATTACCTCTTCCCACGATTTCCCATTTCACCGCCTGGTCTAGCCAGGCGGTGTTTTTTTGCGTTCTCACAGCCCCTAGGAGTTCCCATGGCGTCATCCGAAGATGAAGCAACCACCAAGACATCAAGCGTATATATCCGACCGATCAGGGTGGAAGCATTGAATAAAGCCGCGATACGGGTGAGTTATGAAACCAACAGCTCCAGGCAGATTTCGCCTTCTGACCTCGCTCGGTATCTGATCGATAACTTTCTTGAGAAGGCCGTCGAGAAGCTGATTGAAGATTCTCAAGGGCGGCCTTCTGGGAAGCCTCTCACTACTACCGACTAGAAGGAATTTGCAATGCTCACCACCAGTGCCTTTCTGGCCCTGGCCATGCAATGCGCTCCCTCGATACACCCTGCCACGCTTACCCCCATCGTCAAAACAGAATCCTCATTCAATCCCTATGCGATTGGCGTGAACGGCAAAGTGTTGCCGCGCCAACCACAAAGCTTGGATGAAGCCGTATTGGCGGTGAAAAAGCTGGTCGCGGAGGGGGCAGACTTCAGCATCGGCCTGGGCCAAATCAACCGACAGCACTTCGACGTTAGCCGTCCCGAACCTGTCTTCGAACCCTGCACCAACCTGCGGATGGCAGCGCGAGAGCTTCAGGCCTGCTATGTAAAGGTCAAGAAAACCGACCCTGACGTGCAAAGCGCTTTGCACAAAGCCATTTCCTGTTATTACAGCGGTAACCCCAAACGCGGCTTCAAGGCTGAGCCCGAATTTGGTGGCAGCAGCCACGTGCAACGTGTGCTGGCCAATGCAGGCGCGGCCACCGTGACGGTCCCTGCGCTGGAAGGCGGAGCACCTGAACCGAATAAGCTCCAGCGCGCTCAAGCCCCGGCGTCCACCGTTGAGCCGACCTATGAAAGCTGGGATGTGCTGCGCCAGTACCCGCGCTATCTGCCACCTGCACCACCGTCTGTTTCTGCTCCACCGGCTGCCCCAGCTCCACCAGCTGTATCCCCTGAAGAAACCTCAACTCTCCCTAAAGAGGATCAATGATGATCAAACGTACCCTTGTGCCCAACAAAGGCGAGCTGGGCATTTTGCTTGTGGCCTTGGCTTGCCTGCCTGGCATCGCCTCCGCCGACTGGCTGAGCACTTTGCAACAGTGGGGCAGCAACATTCGACTGGGCCTTTACCTCCTGGCGGGCACCCTGGGCCTGATTTGCCTGATCTGGTCCGGCGCTAAATGGTTGATTGCGCGTTCTACGGGCGACCGCTCGCACACCTTCATGGACTACCTGGAGTCGATGGGTGTGCTGCTAGTTGTTGGAGGCTCAGTGGCCTTGGGCACGGCGGCCTGGCAGGTATTCGGCACCGGCGTGCCGGGTTGACCAGGAGCGCTTATGGCCAGTAACGAAGTACTCAAGAAACTGACCTTCGAAAGCTACAACGCCATGAGTCGGCCTGCGATGTTCTGGAACATTCCCATCATGCCAATGGTGGGGTTGCTGATGGGCGGCTTGGTCTTCGGTGTTGCCGCGACGTTCCTGCTGTCCTGGGTGTGGGGTCTGATTGCTGCCTCCCCGTTCCTGATTGCCCTCATTGCCTTGAGGGTCGTGGGCCTGATCGATCCTCAGTATTTGCGCCGTATCCGCTTCGCACGGCGGCGTCTCTGGCTGAACCTCAAGTACGGCAAACCGTTATTGCTGACCCCCTTTAACCCGCAATGGAATGAATTTTATGGCGCACGATTTTCACACAAGCGTTATGCCCCCGGAAAAGAAAGTGCCCTTGATGCGCTATCCGGTCCACGAACACATGGTGACGCTGCCCGGCAATCGCCTGGTGAGCCTGATCCAGTTGAAGGGGGTTTCCAGCGAAACCCGCAGTGATGAAGAACTGATCCAACTGTTTCACAACCTCAACCGCTACTTCCTGGCCTTGGGCAAGAAGGAAGGCAAGCACTTGATGCTGCAAACCTACATCACCAAGACGGGCATCGAGCTGGATACGCCGTACACCTTGCCGCTGCCCGCGCTGCAGGATTTTGTAGACGCTTACACCGCACCTTTTCGCAACGGCACCTTCTATCAGGTGGGGTACAGCATTGCCCTGATCCTCAAGTATCGCGAAGTGGATGAAGGGATCGAGCGCATGAGCGACTTGTTGTCGCTGTCCGAAACTTTGCTGGCCGAATATGACCCGGTCATCATGGGCCTGGAGGAAAACGAACACGGTGCGCTGTTCTCGCAGATCGGGCGCTATTTCAGCCTGCTGATCAATGGCCATGAAAAAGACGTACTGGTCAGCGACACCCGCCTGGGTGACGCGATCATTGATAGCGTCACCAACTTTGAAAACTACGATTTTGTCGAGAACCGGCCCAATCGGGGTGGCCAGCGTTTCGCGACTACCTTTGACCTGCGCGACTACCCTAGTGGCGGGACCTACCCCGGTATGTGGGACGAGGCCATCGAGCAGCAGTTCGAGTTCACGCTGGTGCAAACGTTTCTGTTCGAGGACCGTAACAAGGCCAAGGACAAATTCAAAAAGCACGTGGCGGATCTGGGCTCGGTTGAGCGCGATTCAAAGCAAACCGAGGAGCTTGAAAATGCCATCGATGCCATCACCCTGGGCGACAAGGCGTTTGGTCGTTATCACGCCTCGCTGATCGTCTACGGCAACACCCCGGACCAGGCCATCGAGAACGGCACGAAAATGGCGTCGGTGTTTACGGTGCGTGACGCGACCTTTGTGCGTTCGACCATGAGCAACATCGACACCTGGTACACGCAGTTCCCCGGTGTGACCGAGGCCATGTACCCCATGATGAAATCGACTGAGAACCTAGCGTGCAGCTTTTCCCTGCACTCCACTCCCACGGGCAAGGTCAAGGGCAACCCCATCGGTGATGGAACGGGCGTGATGCCGGTGCTGACGGTCAACAAGGCGCTGTATGTCCTCAACGTGCATGACAGCCCGCCCGGCCAGAACAACCTCGGTGAAATGCTGCCAGGTCATGCGGTTTACACAGGCCAAACGGGAGTGGGTAAAACCACCGCTGAGGCCATCCTGCTGACCTTCCTCAGCCGCTTCGATCCGCTGATTATGGGCATCGACTACAACGAGTCGCTCAGACACCTGCTGTGTGCACTGGGTGCCGAGTATTACACCGTGCAGCCTGGGCACTTCACCGGCGTCAACCCGTTCCAGTTTCATGACCGTCCGGGGTTGCGGCAAATGCTGATCGACCTGGTGCTGGTTTGCGCCGGTGGCCCCAAACAGAACGATGACGCTGACCAGCGCACGATCAAGGATTCGGTCGAAGCGGTCATGGCGCATACCAATGTGCGTCTTCGGGGCATGTCGCTGCTGCTGCAAAACATCCCTCACAAGGGGGGCAATTGCCTGCACACCCGGCTATCTAAATGGTGCCGTTTGGCCGGTGAAGGCCGTGAAGGTCAGTACGCCTGGGTTCTGGACTCACCCATCAACCAGTTCAATGCGCAGACCTACCGGCGTCTGGCCTTTGACTGCACGCAGTTGCTCAAGAACGACTACGCCGATAAGCACCCGGAGGTCATGGAAGCGTTTCTGAACACGTTGTTCTACATGAAACGCGAAATGCACGAAGCCCGCCCCGGCAATCTGCTGTTGAACGTGGTGGCCGAGTATTGGGCACCGCTGTCGTTCAAAAGCACAGCGGACGCGATCAAGGAGGTCCTGCAGAGCGGACGTATGCGCGGGGAAATCCTGATCATGGACACCCAGTACCCCGAGCAAGCACTGGCGACGCCTTACGCAGCAGCCGTGATTCAGCAAGTCACAACGCCTATCTGGCTGCCTAACAAGAAGGCCCAGGCCGAGAGCTACGCCAAGTTTGGTGTCACCGGCAAAGTGTTCGAAGCTGTGCGTGATATGGGTCCGCTGAGCCGGGAAATGGTGGTGCAACAGGGTCACCAGACGGTGAGGCTGAAAATGGAGCTGGACGGCCCGCTCAAGTATTGGTTGCCACTGTTATCCGCTACCCAAAAGAACCTAGCGGTGGCTGAGCGTATTCGGCAACACCTTGGCACGACCGATCCCACGGTGTGGGTCGATGCGTTCCTGGTGGCCGAGGCCGTGCGCCAATGGTTGAACACCGACGATCCTGCCGTGTGGCTACCTGCGTTCGACTATGCCGAGGGCCTGCGCCAGTCCCTGAAGACTCGGGATGCACAGCGCTGGATGCCAGCCTTTCAAAAAGCCTGGAAAGCCCTTCAGGAACAGAATGAAATTGAGGATGCGTCATGAAAAAGCATGCAATTGCGGTCGCGCTGAGCGCGCTCATATTGACCGCCGTCCTGCCTGCTGCGCATGCGGCAGTCCCAGGCGTTCCGGTTCTGGACCCGTCCAACCTGCTTGTGCTTAAAGCGAATGCGCTGGCCCAGGCCAAGCAGGCGATGGACGCGTTGACCACGGCCAAGGACGCCATCACCCAGACCGCGCAGCAATACAACCACTACAAAAGCATCGTCACCGGCAACGACATGCTGGGCGGGTTCCTGAACGATCCCGCCTTGAACAAGGTCATGCCCATGGGGGACTGGGCCGATGTCTACGGCACGGCACGTGACATCGCCAGTTTGCGTGACCGCTACGGCTTAACCTCGGATAATGCCAGCGTGCAGGCCAAATTCGACCAGATGATGTCGGTGGCCGATGCGCTGGAGCGCAACTACGACGCCAGCACTGAACGGGTCAAGAACGCCGAGCTGCTACGGGCTCGGCTGAACGAGGTGACGACCCCACAGCAGAAGGAGGATTTACAGCTGCGTTACCAGCAGGAGCTGATCGAGCAACAAAACCAGCAGATGCGGCTGGCCAACATGCAGATGCTTCAGCAGCAGCAAGAGAAAATGGAAAACGAAAAACGGGCACAAGCGTTCCGTGATTACATGAACGGTAAAACGAGCGTGCGGCCCAGCTACGATTGATTAGCTAATAAATTCAAAAGGGAAGATGACCTATGTTGACGAAAATGACAGCTTTGTTCTGCTTTATGTTCTTTGCATTTGCACTGTCAGGATGCGGTGCGGACAAAGGGCAAGGATTTGTTGGACGCTGGACTGGAGAAAATAAAACCAGAATGGGCAGGCCAACCTATGTAATGGATATATCCAAAGATGGAGAGATTTTCCACGTAAACCTTGAAACCACTGCCGATATTGTGGGGTATGGAAAAATGGAAAAAAACCTACAGCGATTTGAAGCCAAAGCGGAGTCGGACAGTGTCCTAAGCATGTCTGGTGGCCTTGCAACCATGCGTATGGAAGGCAAACTTATCTATTTCGACAACACCACCTTTACCCGATCAAAATAACGGAGGCGGCATGGACGTAACCAAAATAGCCCAGACGTTGTTTGATTTCGTTGATGCCGCTCTGCAAAGCGCCCTGGTCACCGGGATGGCCAAGGTGATGCTGGGGCTTGGAGCGCTCTTCGGAACCATGTGGTTGATCCACTTTACACTTCGCAACATGCAATGGTTGTATCGGGGCATGAATGTCGCTTTCGAGGATGTGGCCAAAGAAATTGCGAAAATGGCGTTTATTGCAGGCTGTGCGTTCAACCTGCAATGGTATGTCCAGACGATTGTGCCCTTCGTAACAGGCTTCCCCAACTGGATGGGAGGCATTTTGTCCGGCCAGGAGGGAGTGCAAACCAATCAGATCGACAATTTGATTGCTACGTATACCATCAATCTGCAAGCTCTTATCAGTGCCATGAATTTCAATGTCATTACAACCAGTCTTGCTGATATCTGGTTGGGTATTCAGGGGGTGGTGTTTTATGTGCTGGGAGGCATTCCATTCTTACTGGCCGCCGTCGCCACGCTATTTGTACTTAAGATGTCGACAACGGCTATCGTGGCCGTAGGGCCCTTATTTATCGCTTTTCTGCTGTTTGATCAGACCAAACAGTATTTCTGGGGGTGGGTTGCAGCCATCGGTGGCTTTATGTTGGCTCAGGTACTCATTTCAATTGTGCTTGCTATAGAAATTGGCTTTATCAACACCGTGATGATTAAAGATGGTTCCTTGACCACTACTTTGGCAGGAAATATCACCATCCTGATTGTCTTCTGCACGTTCACAGCGCTGGTCATCGAACTCCCTGGGCAAGCGGCCTCGATCATGGGCGGTGGTCCCTCCGGAGGCGGAATGGTCAGCCGCATTTCAGGATTTGGTGCAGCCAAAGGCATGACACGCGGTGTCGCTGCCGGCATTTCCAGACTGCGGAGGGGACGCAACAACATCAAATAAAACACCGCTTCATCGGCTACGCCCTCTCCCCACTCGCAACACCCTCGCTTTTCTCAGGTACTCCACTATGAATTTCAAACTTGCTTTGAGCGGGCTGCTTTCGGCTGCCTTGCTGTCAGGGTGTGGCTCTGCACCCAAACTGTCCGAACCGGAAGGGCAATGGGAAGACATGCCCTTTACCCATGCCCCTAAGCCTCGCGCTGCCCCTGTGGCAACGCCTGCTCCCGTTCCTGGCCGAGTGCTGCCAGCAGCGAGCCCTGCGCCCAAGGCCCAGCCGCTCAAGACCACCCCTTCAAAGCGTCCGGCAAGCGCCTCACCGGCAAAGCCTGCCGAGGCCCTGCCCAACGATTCCAAATGCTCCGCGAACTGATCCGCGCAGCACGTGTTTGTCCAGGTTTAGGTGACTTATGAAAAAGCTTCGAAAATCCAAAGAGGACGTGATCGAGCAGGAGCGGCAACTGGCCGCCCGTACCAGCATCGACGCGGCCACCGCACAAGAAATCAGCCTGGTTGAACAGGCGTGGATCCATGCAGCGCGGTACTTTGAAAAGAACATCGCCGCCGATGAAAAGGCCAAGACCAAACGAGCAACGCGGTTGAATTACGTGTTTGGGGCCATTGCCGTCATGTCAGTTGCCGCCGTGATGGGCCTGACCCCGCTCAAGACCGTAGAACTTGGCCTGGTCCGTGTAGACAGAAACTCCGGCTACACGGACGTGGTGTGGGCCGATGACAAAGGCAAGCCACCGGAGCAGATCGATGACGAGTTCTGGCTTTCCGCGTACACCCGTTTCCGCGAGAGCTACAACTTTTCGAGTAACGATGCCAATTACGCCATGGTCAAGTTGATGTCCTATGACGAGACCTTTACCGAGTACCGAAACTTCCAATTGTCCTCCAAGGGCTATCTGGAAGTGCTGGGGACCAACCGGCAAATACGCACGGATATCAACAATATCAACTTCCTGGAACGCAAAGATCGGGAAGGCACCGCCCAAGTGCGGATCACCAAAACCGTGCTGGACCGCAACGGCGTCCCCGATCCTCAGCTGCACCCGGTCACCTGGGTGGCCACAGTGACCTACGACTACAAAAACCCTGCCAAAAAAGCCGGTGACCAGTGGCTAAATTCCCGAGGTTTTGGGGTCAAGGCCTACACGATGACCCAGGAAGTGGGGGTGTCCAATGGTAAATAAAGCCGCTTCAGGCCTCACCGCCTTGTTGCTTCTGACGTCCGGCCTGCCCGCCTACGCCGAGAGCATGGGTACTGGCTCGGCACTGGACCGCCGCGTGCAGACGGCCATTTATTCGCCTGACGAGGTTTTCAGGGTGCAAGCGACGATTGGCCGTGGAGCGCTCGTCCAGCTCCAATCCAACGAGACGATCAATCAGGACACCGGGCTGATGGTCTCGGGCGATCCAAAAGCCTGGTCAATTGGCCCCAACAAGGCTGGCAACATGGTCTCGCTCAAGCCGATCACCGATCAGGAACCCGACACGAACCTGACCATTAACACCAATCGACGTACCTATCTGATTGAGCTGAAGCTGGTCGAGCGCACCCAGGACTCGACGTATCTGCTGCGCTTCACTTACCCCGAGCAGCCCAAAAAGACCGGCGATGTACGCCGTGACCCCGGCAATCCCTGTGACGGCCCGGTGCAAAACGGCCCCTATCAAAAGCGCTCGAACGCAGAGAGCAAGTCCATAGGGCCGTATGAGGGCTGGGACAACGGCATGCTGACCTGCTTCCGCTTCACCGGCAATGGACCCCGCCCGGCGCTGTACCAGGTCCTGCCCGATGGCACCGAAACCGTGGCCGACATGCACAACGAACAGAACGTGGTCGTGGTGCATGGGGTCAGCCGATTGTTTCGGTTTCGCCTGAACGGTCTGCTTGTAGAGGCCCGGCCTACTGCCCAGGTGAACACAGGGTACAACTTCAACGGAACCACCACCGGCGAGATTCGGGAGCTCAAGCATGCAGAACAATGACAACGACCAGGCTCCGGAGAACACGCCAGGACCGGACAGCATCGGGCCGCCCGAATCAGCAGCGACCACAGCAGCGGCCCCGGAACAGACACCGGCCTCCGAGCCTGCCAGCACCCAGGCCCGTGGGGCCTTTGACGTGCGGGCCAAACGCACAGGCGATGTCCGAAACAAGAGAGCGCTTTATCTGGGCCTGGCCGCGCTGGTGTTGGTTGGTCTGCTGGGGATAGGCGGACTCTGGTACTTGACCATTTCCCAGATGAAAACCACCGGCTCCGAGGTCGATGAAACCAACGTCAAGAAGGACGCGACCCTGGACGTGAATCTGGGCAGTGACGACAGCATGAAAAAGGCACGGGAAGCCAAACTGGCCGCTGACAAAGCGGAAGAGGAAAGGCGAGCCCGAGCGGAAAGAGAGCGATTGGCCAAGGAGCAAAAGGAGAAAGAGGATGCCGAGCGCGGAAAAACCGGTCAGGACTATGCCGGTAGTGCGCCACCACCGCCCGGCGCGCCCGGCCAAAACACGCCCGTGGAACAGACCCCCCGGCAACGAAAACTGGGACGTGAAATGTTGGTCACCTCGGAAGACGCGCAGGGTACTGGTGCTGGGAATACTCAGCCGCAACAGCCGTCCGGCGAGCAGCTATCACTACCGCCTTCAATGCTGGGTGACGTTCAGGGCGGATCGAGCAGTGGTTTGGGCGGTGAATCGTCCACCAGAAAACGCAGCAGCTTGAGCAATCTGGGCGGCACCACCTTTACCCCGGCTAAGGCTTACCTGGCACCGAATCGCAAGTACCTGGTCAGCCACAACACCTACACGCGCTGCGCGTTGTACAACGAAATCATCAGCACTCACCCAGGGCTGGTGGATTGTCGTTTGACCGATCCGTTGTATTCCGCCGATGGCTCCACGGTGATTGCGGAGGCCGGAGACAAGTTGACCGGCGAGCAGACCGTTCAGGTCGGGCCAGGCGAAACCAGCGTGTTCACCACCTGGACAGAGCTTGAAACCCGATCGGGTGCGCGGGCCAAGCTGGACAGCCTCGGTGCAGGCCCCATGGGGGCCAGCGGGACTGAAGCCTGGATCAATCGTCACTACATGCAGCGCTTTGGCGGTGCGGTGATGTTGTCGTTCATCCAGGACGCGCTCCAAGCCGCGTCCAACACGACACAGAAAAGCTCGGGGTCTGGAGGCTATACGGTGAACAACAGTGAGCAGAACGTGGAGAGCATGGCCAACAAGGCGCTGGACAGCACCATCAACATTCCGGACACCGCGCATCTGCTGCCGGGCACCGTGATTACCGTCATCGTGGCCCGCGACATCGACTTTTCATCGGTTTTCGAGAACCGCTAAGGAGTATTCATGACGCAAGAACAAGGACTCACCGAAGACACCCTGGCCCTGGATTTCCTCGATCAAGCAGACGTCACTGAGCGCCTTAATCGTCAGGGCACCAAGGACGTGGCCATCAACCGGCCTTACGAGCTGTGGGTGGACGGTCCAAACGGCTGGGAATACGAAGAAGCGCCTTGGCTCACCTACAACCTGTGCTGGCGGCTGGCCAATGCGCTCTGTGCGCTGAGATACCGCGTGCTGGCTCCTCACTCACCGATTCACACTGTGAAATTACCTGGCGGGGAGCGGGGCCAGATCGTCATGGCCCCGGCGTGCGAGGAAGGCACCCTGTCGATGACGTTTCGAAAACCCTCTTTGGATCGTTTCACCCATATGGATTACGTCAACAGCGGTCGCTATGACCGGGCCAGGGCCATCGCTTCACCGATACTGACCCTGAAAGCCTGGCAGCGCGACATGCAGGAAGCCCACGCAGCTGGCGAGTGGCACCGATTCATGGAAATCGCCATCGCTAATCGCCAGAACATCATCATTTTTGGCGGGCCAGGGTCGGGTAAAACCACTTACGGCAAGTCGCTGATCGACATGTTTCCGGTCAACCGTCGCATGATCACGATCCAGGAAATATTGGAGGACCCCATGCCCTTCCACCCTAACCATGTGCATTTGCTCTATGGCCATGTGGTGACGCCCAAAGCCCTGGTGGCCAGCGCGATGCGGATGAAGCCTGACCACCTGTTTTTGGCCGAGCTGACCGGTGACGAGGTGTGGCACTACATCGAAATTCTGAACACCGGCACCAAGGGCACCGTGACCACTGCGCACGCCAATGACAGTGAAGCAGGCTATGCCCGTGTGTGCGGCCTGGTGAAGCAGTCACCAATCGGACTCGGCCTGGATTACGCGTACATCGAGCGCCTGGTGCGCACCTCATTCGACGTGGTGGTGTACATGGAAAACACCTACATCGAAGAGGTGCATTACGAGCCTGAACACAAGCTGGCCTTGCTCAATGGCCAGCGTCAACGCGCAGCCTAGGAGAACGCAATGTGGTGGAAAGTCTCGTTATCAATCGTGTTCATGATGGCGGTGTGCTTCGTGATCGGGCTGTACGCAGGGGGTGCTATGTATCTGCACCTGACCCAAGGTCACTTCGCTGGCTTGGCCTGGGACACGCTATGGGAGACCCGCACGCTGGCCTGGAACGACCGGCGGATGCTGTACGTGCCGTGGTCATGGTGTGTGACGGCTGCCCTCACCTTCTTGCCAGTAGGCATCACGCTGATGGCCCTTTTTGTGCGCTTGAAGCCCAAAACCTCGCTGCACGGTGATGCCCGCTTTGCCAACAACCGCGAGCTGCGCCAGTTCGAGTACCAGGGCGAATACAAGAACACCAGCAAGTAGGCATTGCACCCGCATCGCCGCCTGATACTCCCGCATTTTCAAACCATCCCAGTGCACCGCTACGCAGTCGGCTATCAGCTGTCTGGCGTTTGGCTGTGCCTAGTTTTATCCATATGAGGTGTACCGTGCTGCTACCTTTCGAGCTGGACCCCGAAATCATTCAACACATCATCCATAGTCAGGCCGGATCGATCGGCAAGGCCATCATTGAACTGGTGATGAACTCTGTAGACGCCGATGCCACCGCATTACGCCTGACCATGACCAAAGAGGGTTTTCACTGCGCTGATGACGGTCGCGGATTTGCCAGCCGCAATGACGTGTTGCGTTACTTCGGACGCTTTGGCACACCGCACCAGGAAGGTGATGCCACTTATGGCCGGTTCCGCCTGGGCCGTGGCCAGATCATGGCGCATGCCAAAACACGTTGGACGTCCAACGATTGGCAGATGACCGTTGATACCCGCTCGATGGGCTACAACTACGAGCTGGACGATCTTGAACACGGCACACCAGGTTGCTCCATCGAGGGCACCTGGTACGAACCGCTCAACGATTTGGAGTTGATGTCTGCCGTCCAGGAGATTCGTGACCTGGTGCGCTACACCCGCATCAGCGTTGAACTCAATGGCCGTCTCATTACCCGCGATCCTGCAACGGAAAAGTGGGACTTTGAAGACGAATACGCCTATTACCGGGCCAAGGAAGAAGGCGCGGTTTCGATCTACAACCAAGGTGTGCTGGTCCGTCACGATTCCTCGCACCTATGGGGGGCTGGAGGCCTGATCGTGACCAAGCGGGCTATTGCCCTCAACGTCTCCCGTAGCGAGATACTGCGCAAAACCTGCCCGGTCTGGAGAGCCATCGCCAAGGTGTTCGGCCCGTTGGCCGACAAGGTCTCGGGGGAGTTGGGAGGACGCCGCAAGACAGAAGCACGTCGAGCGCGATCAGCACTTTCGTTGCTCAGCGGTGCAGCTGATGTGGGCAAAATATTTTGCTATGAAGAAGTCATCACGGTGCTGCCAGGCAAACGGCATATCACCCTGAAGGATTTTATTGATAAGGCGTTCCGTGAACACAATGGCACCTACACCGTTGTTTTAAAGGGCAGTGACATACCCAAAGGCGAAGGCATTGCCGGGCAGCGCATCATCCAGGTGCTGCATCCGCAAACGCTCGACCGCTTCGGTTGCCATAGCGTTGAAGATTTTGAAGATGTGTTGGAGCGGGTGATTGCCAACGCCAGACCTGCCGTCAGCCACTGGTACCGAGAACTGAAAGTGCCCCAGTGCGCCGCTTTTGCGACCGTCAAGAAGGCTTACGTCGAGCGAACATCGATCGTTGATGAAAAAAAGGCGCTGGACAAAGAAACGCGCCGGGCTTGGATCGCGTTGCGCTGGTGCCTGCAACACTACGCCGGTGCGTGTGTGGGGGCTGAACGCTGGAATGACGGCACCGTTCGATATAGCAAAGACCGCCTGGATGTGTTGCTCGGCGAGTCGAACACCAGCGAAGCGTGGACGGACGGTAAAACCTACCTGGCCATCAACCGCACCATCGTGCAACGGCTCAAGTCTGATCCCATGAAAACGGCAGCCTACATCTTCGGGCTGGTCGAACACGAGGTGGCGCACCAGGGCGACAGTATGGCGTGCGGGCATGACGAAGCGTTCTATCAGCGCTTCCATGACATTTCCCTGCGCATGGCACCCGAGCGTCAGCGGTTCATGCACAAGTGGTTGATGAAATACACCACTAGCATGGAAATGGAAGGCAAGAGGGCAACCGGTAATGCCTGGGGAGAGCTTCACCTGGTGAGGCGTGTGGGCACTGGCCGTATGAAACGCGGCTTGTCGGATGCCATCGAGGACGATTCGGAGGACCCAATCGTTAGCACGCCGGTGCCGGAGCAGGACATGGCGTTGCTCAGCAGGATCAATGCCGGGTTGATCGACAAGGGTGTCTGCCCACCGCCGCCCGACTGGAGCAGGGTCATCGAGCAGGCCAAGGCCGACCAGGTGGCAAACAGCGAGCGTTTGCGCGCTAAGCGGGAAGCCGATGAGGCTGAATATGAGCGGATCAGTCAGGCGCTTGATGAGGCCACTGAGAAAGCGAAGCCCGAAGTCGCCCGGATTCTGGACATGCCGCTGGCAGACATTCCAGCCGGTGCCCTGGGCTACCTCGCTCATTTGCTGGCCACTGGAAGCGATGAACAGGAGATACGCAGCGAATGGGAATGCCAGTTCGGGCAGCCGGACTTCGATGATGATCCCTATGACTATTTCACCGAAGAGGAGCTGGCCGAAGAGCAGGCACGTAGCGACCAGTTCAATCAGGAGCAATTGGCTGCTGAACAGGACGATCCACGCCGTAAGTTAGCTAAGGAATACCACGCCATGGTCGAGCCTGGCGAAACCTGGTGGGTGCTTGAACGCAATGCTGCCGCTGCCGGTTTCTGGCGTGTCGAGGACTACTTGAAGTGGCGACATGCCGATCAACAGCTACTCGATAACTCAAGCGAGGGCTGTGCAAATAAGTAGCCGCATCGCCGCCTGATACACCCGCATTTACCAACCCTTTCCATGCACCGCCACGCAGACGGCTATCAGCCACCTGGGGCCAAGCTGTGTCCGGAAGCACCTTGCAGGAGATTCCCAATGGAACAATCAAAAGAGTCGAAACCCCTCCTCTTTCTGGGTTTGCCCTTGCCCATTGCGCTGGGCGTTGTCTTCGTCATTGCCGCCTGGCTGGGGATTTGTATCGCACTCGCCCAGCTCAATGAGATCAGTACATCGCTCAGGCAGATCCAGGCCAATCAGCAGGTGGCCATCGCCCTGCAACAAAGCCTCGACGCCCAGGCGATTGAGCGTCGAGCTGGGAGTCGCTGATGGCCAAAGCCAAATCGCTACCCATCAGCCCGACCAATCCCCAAAAACGGATCGATGAACACCCCGCGTTCCTGCTCGGCAAGCACCCCACGGAGGATTCGTTTCTGGCCAGCTACGGGCAACAGTTCGTGATGCTGGCCGCACCACCTGGCACCGGCAAAGGGGTCGGGGCTGTGATCCCCAACCTGCTCAGCTACCCCGATTCCATGGTGGTCAACGATCCGAAATTTGAAAACTGGGAAATCACCTCGGGGTTTCGCGCAGCAGCTGGTCACAAGGTCTACCGCTTTTCACCGGAGCGTCTGGAGACGCATCGCTGGAACCCCCTGAGCGCGATCAATCGCGATCCGCTCTACCGGCTTGGGGAGATTCGCACGATTGCCAGGGTGCTGTTCGTCTCCGACAACCCGAAGAACCAGGAGTGGTACAACAAGGCGGGCAATGTCTTCACCGCCATGTTGCTGTACCTGATGGAAACGCCGAGCATGCCGTTTACATTGCCCCAGGCCTACGAAATTGGCTCATTGGGTACGGGTATTGGCATATGGGCACAGCAGATCATCGAGCTGCGCAGCGGTGGCCCTAACGCGCTGTCAGTCGAAACCCTTCGAGAGCTCAATGGCGTGTTCGAGGCCTCGAAGAACAAGAGCAGCGGTTGGTCCACCACGGTGGATATCGTGCGCGACGTGTTGTCGGTGTACGCCGAGAAGACGGTGGCCTGGGCTGTATCAGGGGATGACATCGACCTGTCTAAAGCCCGGGAAGAAAAGATGACTGCGTACTTCAGCGTCACCGAGGGTTCGCTGAAGAAGTATGGCCCGCTGATGAATTTGTTCTTCACCCAGGCCATACGGCTCAACTCCAAAGTCATACCGGAGCAAGGCGGACACTGTGCAGACGGCACGCTTCGGTACAAGTACCAGCTGGCCCTATTGATGGATGAGCTGGCCATCATGGGCCGCATTGAAAGCATGGAAACCGCGCCTGCGCTGACCCGAGGTGCCGGTTTGAGGTTTTTCCTTATCTTCCAGGGTAAGGATCAGATCCGCGACATTTATGGCGAAGAAGCTGCCAACGCCATCATGAAGGCGATTCACAACGAAATTGTGTTCGCCCCCGGTGATATCAAACTGGCCGAGGAGTACAGCAGGCGCTTGGGCAATACCACCGTGCGCGTCCATAACCAGTCGTTGAACAGGCAGAAGCATGAGGTGGGTGCGCGAGGCCAAACAGACAGTTACAGCGAACAACCCCGGCCTTTGATGCTGCCGCAAGAGATCAATGAGCTGCCTTATGACAAACAGTTGATCTTCGTACAGGGGACCCAAACCACCCCCGCCTTGAAAATTTTGGCTCGCAAGATTTTTTACTACGAAGAAGAGGTGTTTAAGTCACGCGAAAAGCTGCCGCCACCGCCCTTGCCCGTGGGTGACGCCTCCAAGATCGACGCGCTCACCGTGCCGGTGCGCACCGTCGAAGCCAAGGTTGCAGTGGCCGACCCTAAGCCCATGCAGGCCGAACAGCGGCAGCGCTGGAACCCTAAAGACACCGCGTCCCAACCAGTCCAGGCCGAAGCGGACACGGCTCAGCCTCCCGAGGTCGAGCCAGATCCCGAGCCTGCGCAGGCTGACGAACCCCCCGAAACGATGTAACACCCCCACCGGCGCACCCAAGCGTCTGCAGGAGCAACACATGAATACCTTCAATAAAACGGCTGACCGCCAAGGTCATGCCGCTGGCGACGCCGTGCCCGGTCACGGCAAAACGCGGGTCTGCGCTCTGTTCGTGGTGTGCCTGCTGGGCAGTGGCCCAGCCTTCGCTGGTGACCCATGCAAATCCGTGCTGTGCATGTTCGGCATGTTCACTGGCAACAGCGGTGGCAGCGAGTGCCGCAGCGCCGAGCAAGACTACTTCAGCATCCTGGTCAAGAAGCACGGGAACATCAAATGGAGCCAGACCGCCACGGCGCGCCTTGACTACCTCAATAGTTGCCCCGGTGCCGATCAGACCTACACCCAAAAAATCAACGACAAGTTTGGCAAGGTCCGGGGTTAAGCCCCAGATCCTGACAAGGAGAACACCATGCGAGTATTCATTGCGGAAAAGCCTGCCTTGGGCCAGGTCATTGCCGAGGCGCTGGGCACCGTCATACGCAAGGATGGCTATTTCGAGTGCGGCAGCAACGATATTGTCACCTGGTGCATCGGCCACCTGCTCGAACTGGCCCCGCCCGAGGTACACAACCCTGATTACAAAAACTGGGTTCAGGCTGATTTGCCCCTCAAGCTGCGCCCTGCCAAGTACCAGCCCATTGCGCGCACCCGCGACCAGCTCAAGGTGGTCCAGCAGCTGGTCGGTCGTGCTTCGGAAATCGTCCACGCCGGTGACCCAGACGACGAAGGCCAGCTGCTGGTCGAGGAGGTCCTGGAGTATTTCGGCAACACCGCACCGGTCAAACGCATCCTGATCAACGACATGAACGCCAACGCCGCCCGCAAAGCGTTGGACGGCCTGCGCGACAACCGCGAGTTTTACGGCCTGTACCAGAAGGCCCTGGCCCGCAGCCTCGGTGACCAGTTGTACGGCTTCAACATGACCCGCGCCTGCACCTTGGCCGGTAGAGCCAAGGGCGTCAAAGGCGTGTTGTCAGTGGGCCGCGTGCAAACCCCCATTCTGGGGCTGATCGTGAACCGCTACCTGGCCAACAAGAGTCATACCAGTGCGTATTTCTACACGGTGGCGGCAAGCCTGGCCGTTGGCAGCAGTCGTCCCCAGGCCCGACTCGTGGTGGCTGCGGATGCCCCGATCGATGACAAGAACCGCATTATCGACGAGGCCTATGCCACCCAAGTGGCAGACGCGTGCAGAATGAAGCCCGCAGATGTGACCGAAGCCCGTGTGGAAGAGAAGCAAACAGCGGCACCCTTGCCGTTCGCGTTGCTGAACCTGCAGGTGTACATGAGCAAGACCCACAGCATCGATGCGGAGAAAACCCTGGCCCTGACCCAGGCGCTGCGCGAGAAGTACAAGGCCATCACCTACAACCGGTCCGATTGCAGTTACCTGACCGACGAACAATTTGGTGAGGCTCCGCAGACCTTGAGCCTGCTGAGCGAAGCCCTGCCGGACCTTGCCGGCATGTTTACCGAGGTGAACTCAGAACGCAAAAGCCGGGCGTTCAACGACAGCAAGGTGTCTGCCCACACTGCGATCATCCCCACAGCGGTGAAGATCGACGTTGCCCAGCTGAGCGCCGATGAACGAGCGGTGTACTTGGCTATTGTCAAACGCTACGTCGCGCTGTTCTTGCCCGAAAAACGCTACCTCAGTGCCAAAGTGTGTTTTGGCGTGAACGGCCACACCTTCGTGGCGCGCTCCACCAAAGTGACGCAGCTCGGCTGGACTGCTCAGATGGCCGAGGAAACAGAGGAGGAAGACAGCCAGGAAGACTGTGACCCCTTGGTTTTCGATGCCTTGGCGGACTTGAAAGTCGGTGACGCCGGGGTGTGCGACGGCATCACTGTCGCGAAGGAGAAGACCAAGCCCCTGCCGCTCTACACCGAAGCTGAGCTGCTCAAGGATCTACGGCGTGTCGCCAAGTATGTGCAAGACCCACGCATCAAACAGCTGCTGATCGCCCGCGACCAAGGTAAGGAAGGCGAGAACGGCGGCATCGGCACCCCGGCGACCCGAGGCGCAGTGCTGGCCAAGCTTCAGGAGCGAGGTTTTTACGCGGTCGAGAAGAAAAAACTGATCCCCACCCAGTTGGGGCTGGAGTTCATTGCCGCGTTGCCAGCGATTGCCACCACGCCGGACATGACCGCGCTCTGGCATGAACAGCAACAGATGATCGAGGCAGGTGAACTGACCGTGGACGCGTTCCTGGACGAACTGGAGGACTTCATTGCCCACCAGGTGCACAACGTCGATCTGGGCAACGTGCAGGGTGACGGTAAGCCGGTGCTGGATAGCCTGAACGCCCATTGCCCCATGTGCGGCAGTGACCTGGCCGTCACCCCGCGAGTGATCGGATGTCGCGCCTGCGCTTTCAAGTTCTACCCGGAAGTCAGCGGCAAGATGCTGTCCCCCGGCCAGATCGGGACACTGCTGACGACGGGCAAGACGGGTGTACTGAAGGGTTTTCGCAGCAAGAAAACCGGCAAGTCATTTGATGCGGCTCTAAAGCTCAACCACGAAGCCAAGCTGGAATTCGTATACAGCCGCAAACCCACGCGCGCATGACCCCCTCTACAAAGGAGGCTTTGGCTATGCCAGAGGAACAACAGCCCAAGACGGCGCAGTGGCCAGACGGCGAAACGATGACGGCGCACTGCCCCAACTGCGAAACCCCTGCGACGGTGGACATCGTCAACGTCAAAGCGTGGGAAATGACCTGGCGTCCGGTGGATTGCGACCACTGTTTTGCAGAGTTTGAGTTGTCGGCAGACGGTTCAACGGCATTGCTGCTGGGCCCAGCTGAGCAGACCACAACCTGTGGCCGAGAGCTTCTGAGCACGATATTCGTGTTTGACCCGAACGAAGACACCCCTTAACGACCTCATTGAAGAAGGAGCGCAATCATGGCGCGTGGCATCAATAAAGTGATCCTAGTAGGCACCTGCGGACAAGACCCTGACTGTCGTTACCTGCCCAATAGCACTGCGGTGACCAACCTGAGCCTGGCCACCAGCGAGCAACGGACCGACAAACAGACCGGTCAGAAGGTCGAAAAGACCGAATGGCACCGAGTGTCGCTGTTTGGCAAGGTCGCAGAAATCGCCGGCGAATTCCTGCACAAGGGCTCGCAGGTCTACATCGAGGGCAAGCTGCAAACCCGCGAATGGGAAAAGGACGGCATCAAACGCTACACCACGGAAATCGTCGTGGACATGCAGGGCACCATGCAGCTGCTGGGTGGTCGTCCACAGGGCGACGCCCCACAAGGGCAGAACAGCCATGGCAGCGGCGGCAGTGATCACCAGGAACCCCCTCGGCAGCAAGCTCCCCAGCAGGCGGCACCGGAAAAACCGTCCGGCAAGGGCAAAGCGGCACCAAAACCGCCACGTGCATCAGGCAAGCAGGCACAGGCCAAAGCGCCCGAACCGCAACCCGCTGGGGATTTTGACGGAGGTGATGACAAGATCCCGTTCATGGACCCCTATCGGTTCAACTGGATGCTGGTCTGACCCATCCGCACAGCGATCTTGCCCCAAGTCAGGTGCCGCGCTCCCGGCTCGTCGTGACGCGCTTTATCGTCGCGGCGAACGGAAGCACGGGCGCAGCGCACACTTGACGCTACCTCGTTTAGAAAAGGCTCACCTTGGGAGTGTGGGGTAGCTTCACCACCCCGCGCTCCCGAGGTCAACGCGGCCGTTGCGAGATGACAAGGGCCGCGCCCTTGGTGTTCAAACCGCCCGACATCAACATTTTTCAGATCAAGCACACCGGGTGGTGTTTACCCGGTGCGAACCCCTCTATTCAAGGAATACCCAAATGAAAGCGATCAGTTGGTTTAAAAAGAAAGTCGTCGTCATTAACTACACCGGCACCGTAGGCAAAACTACCATTGCTGCCAACCTGCTGTGGCCACGTATGGGCGGCGCTCCGCTCTATGCCATTGAGTCCATCAACGAAACGGCGGAGAACCTTGGCCTGGATGTAGAGAAGCTACGTGGCAACGCATTCCGTGAGCTGTTCAAACGACTCATGCTTGAGGATCAGGCCATCATCGATGTCGGAGCATCCAATGTGGAAGACTTCATGGCCAACCTGGAGGAGTTTGACGAAGCTCATGAAGAAGTCGACTACTTCGTGATCCCGGTCACCTCGGGCACCAAAGAGCAAAAAGAAACGGTCAGCATGATCGGCAGCCTGGCCTCTCTGGGCGTACCTCCTGAAAAGATTCTTGTATTGTTCAATCGTGTCAAAAAGGATGTTAATGCAGAGTTTCCGATTATCTTTGCTTATCACCAGCGCGCCGGTGCATTCACGTTGAATCCAGAATGTGCCGTGTTCGAATCAGAATTATTTGACGCTCTGTCTATCCACCGCATTTCAATGCAAAGCGTCATGGACGATGACATCGACTACAAAGCACTTCTTAAGGACAAAGACGCTAGCGCACAAGAGCGTGATCGTTGGTCTGACATGTACGGACTCAAGCTCTTGTGTAAAGGCGTCAATCGCAAGCTTGATGCGGTGTTCACAGCGCTGTTTGGTATTGAGGTGATCAAATGAGTGAACTTGAAGCTGTCCCAACTACTGCGCGTGATGCTTTGATCATTGAGCTTCTGAGCGATGTTGGTCGTTTGCACGATGATGTAAAACGCATACCGCAGTTGCTTGAGCTATCGATGAGAGATTCTCTGGATATTGTGGCCGACGCTGTAGAGGATGCGGAAGACACGGCGTTGCTTTTGCAAGAAACGACAAAGGAAGTCATTCAAGCGACTGCCGCCAAAGCAGGTGTGGACGTTGCTTTGGAAATGTCCACGGCCATTCACCAGAGTTTAGAGCGAGTGTTCGAACCTGCATTGCAGCGCGCAGCGATCAAAATCGATGACTTGGAAAAGCGAGTAAGTGCTTTATCCGGTAATTTCCGTGATACGCAGGCTTCACGGTTCAATTACATCGTCTTGGCGGGATTTGTGGCCTTAAGCATCGTGGTAGTGTCCGCAATGGGTTGGGTAGCGATAAAGGCTCAGGACGTTAATGAAACCAATCGATGGTTCTACCACGAATACAAAAAACAGCAGGCTGTCATTGATACGCTACCATCCGCCATTAAGAAACAGTTCGCGCCGTAACTACGGAGTTAGCAACCATACCCTGTCATGGCTTTGAAGTTCTGTTCGCGTCACTGATGACTTTGGCCCAGTCCGTGTTTTCCACCTCCTCCCTGATCTCCTTCATGCTTTGCCTGATGTTGGCTCTTGGCGTGGTTTTTTCGCCATTCAGCAATGGGGGTTTGCTGACCGCTGCGCTGTCGTTTTTTTCAGGGAGGGGGTGTTTAACCTGTCTGGCTCGTTTATGGCTTTTACGGATTCGGTACAGCGCCTGGTCGAAGTGACGAAGGCTGACTGCAAGTCCGGTATCAACCAGTTTTTGGTGGATCACCGTCCTGCTTACACCTGAGTCCAGGGCGTTTTCGATCACGTCATACAGGTCGCGGATCTGCGCAGTGTACGACCTGGCTTTGCTGTCCTGTGCCAGTTCTGCCAACGCCTCACGCCGGTTTTCGGTTTCTTGAGCCACGATTGCCCCTTGCTGCGTACAAAGTGATGTAATTCTGATGTAAATCTGTCGTATTCGAGCGTAACACTGATGCATAAAAACGCAATGCCAAGCATTCCTGACGTAATAGCGAGCATTTCTGATGCAATTCTGATGTAACCCGTGGGTTCACCCTGCTGACCCCCTATCTCGAATTCGCTAAACAGGCACGTTGACGATTGTTTACAAAAAGAGCTTCGCCTTTTTGAAAACATCGTCCGTGCCAAAGGGGATACCCCTTTGAAACCCCGCAAAGCGGGAAAGCGTCGTCTGTCATTTGTTGTTGTCGGTTGGTATCCGAGAGGTGGTCCCATGCTCAAAAAACGCAACAAGGATCGCGTAGTGTCCTTTCGGCTGACCGAAGAACAGTACGCACCCTTTGAAAAAATCATGCAGCAGTCGGGCACCAAGTCTTCGGTGTTCTTCCGCGAGCTGCTGCTCAACAAAACTCCGGTATTCAAAGCGGCTTCGGTGGACCAGGAGCGGCTGGTTTTCATCTTCAACAAGTCCAGTAACAACCTCAACCAACTTGCCAAGCGAGTTCACCAGGCCCACCACAGAGGCATTGTTTCAGAGGGGTTGTTCTTGAAAATCTCAAATACCCTCATGTCGATTCGAGACTTGCTTTTAGCTGGGGTGGACCGTGCTGATAAGAGTTAGAGGCTACAACGCTGGTGTTCAAGAGTATTTGGAGGAAGGGACAAAGTCTGGCCGTGAATTTACCCGAGATGAACTTGATCATCGCGTTATTCTCTACGGCGATCTTGACCTGACCCGCGTGGTGTACGAAAGCATTGAAGACAAAGGCCAAGATCGCTACTTGACCATTACCCTCGCGTTTCGTGAGGATCATATTCCGCACAATGTGCTTAATAGTATTACGCAGGAATTTCAGCAGTTCATGATGTACGCTTATAAAGAGGAGGAATTTAATTTTTACGCAGAGGCTCATCTGCCCAAAATAAAAACGCTCGCAGATAAAAAAACAGGCGAGCAAATAGAGCGCAAGCCGCACATTCATATTGTCATCCCTAAGAAGAATCTTTTGTCTGGAAATATATTTGACCCTGTCGGGTCAAATTACTCGCAATCTGAAAAGCATTTGGAAGCGTTTCAGGAGTATGTAAACCACAAGTATAACCTTTCTTCGCCACGGGAACATGTGCGGGCTGATATTAAAGACGCCGCCAGTGTGTTATCACGCTACAAGGGCGACGACTTTTATGGGAAAAATCGCCAGTTCAAACAAGACCTGGTAAAACAGGTTATTGAGCAAGGTGTACAAACCCGTGTTGGGTTCTATGAGTTGGTTAGAGAGCATGGGGAAACTCGCGTTCGCAATGAAGGCAAGCCAAATGAATATATTGCCGTCAAGTTACCTGGCGATGCGAAATTTACCAATCTTAAAGATACGATTTTTCAAGATGATTTCATCGTCCGTCGAGAGTTGAAGAAACCCCCGCTTGATCCAAATGTTATTCGTGATCGCTTGCTGGAATGGCCGCAACGAGCCAAAGAAATTAAGTATGTCAGTAAAGCAGGGCCCGACTTTCGGAAACTGTATGTGGCGTCTTCACCTGAAGATCGGGTGCGAATCCTAAACGAATGTGAACAGAAATTTTATAAAACTTACGGAGAATCCCATGACAACGTACACACCGGGCAACGACAGAGAGATCACCAGCGAAGTCCTGCTGAAACTACAGGGCGACGCACTGCGGCACCTGCCGATGGCTTGCAAGACCTGTCCGTCAGCGATGTGGCAGATCACAGGCAAGCCGGACCGACCCGAAGCCGTGACGGTGCGTTGTTACTGCCCAGTGATGCACACGTTCACGTGGGACAGTCGCAACCAGGAGGAGATTCTGGATTGCGATCATCTGTACCAGGAGGAGGACGAGGAAGGCGGGTCGGGTCCACAGCTGAGCGAGGAAGAGGAGGAAGCCAACCTGCCGCCGTTTCTCAAGAAACAAAGGGAACAGCAACGCCTGCAGGCGCAACAGGCCGACGACGAGCCGGAGCTGGAAAACCCCGAAACACCCGAGTACGAGCTGGACGTGTAGTCCCGCCTTATGCCCAGAACCCCCACCGTGTCGCCACCATCGCTGACATCGAGGAGCGGGGCCGACGCCTGTTTGACCCGCTCAAGCGGCCTTCTGACAACGCGCTGGTGTTCTATCGATCATCCAGCCACCCACACTTGGCCGACCAGTTGCCCCAGGCGACGGCTGCGACGACAACGCCTGTCCAATCTACTGCCGGACGCAGGCCCCGGAGTTCAGGCAAGCCCCGCCCTCCCCGTCAATGGCGGCCTGGTGCTGTCCCGCCTTACGCCAAGAACCCGCTTCGGGTCGCGACGGTGGCTGACATCGAGCAGCGCGCCCGGATGCTGTTCGATCCGCTCAAGCGACCTGCAGACAAGGCGCTGGTGTTCAAGCGGGCTTCGATCAAGGCCCTGACCGTTAACAAACACGCCTCCACGGTGGCCGCGTATTTCACGCGGCAGGCGCAGCACAACCAGATCGCTCCGGCCCACCGCCGGGCCATACGTCGGCTCGATCAGCAGTATTTCGCGCTCAGGCGCGCCGTGTTCTCCGATCAACGCTTAACCCGCCAGGACAAGGCGCAGCTGGTTTCCGTGCTGACCTTTGAACGGCTCAAAGCACGTGAACAGTTCCACAACCCCCAACCCAACATCGAGGTAAATCTCATGGGCAGTGCAGCCATACGCAATCTCTTAGACGATGAAAAGGAAGACCCAGGCTTCAGCATCAGCGGTGCGAGGGGCCCAGGCCGAGAAGGCGTGCGTGACCAGGTGAAGCGGGTCATGGATCGCTTCGCCAAACAGGTTGATCCAGCCGCCGCCAGTGAGCGGGCCCGCGACCTCAGCGCCAAGGATCTTTACACGCGCAAGGCCAAGTTCAGTCAGAACGTGCATTACCTGGACAAACAGACCGACAAGACTTTGTTTGTCGACACGGGTACCACCATTTCCATGCGCCGCACGGGCATCACCGAAGCCGGTGTGTCCGTAGCTCTCCAGCTGGCCCGGGAAAGGTTCGGCAGCACACTGACGATCAACGGCACTGCCGAATTCAAAAAGCTGGTGATCGAGGCGGTGGCCAAGAATGGCCTGGACGTGCATTTCACCGACAAGGCCATGAACCAAAGCCTGGCGGACCGCCGTGCAGAGCTGGACATCGAGCGCGGTGGCCAGAGCATTGGTCCTGCCACCGACTTGCCTCGGCACGTTGATGACGCCACACGGGACGTGCGGGACCAGGCGGATCGCCTGGGCGTTACCGTGCCTATCGAAGCACTGTATGGCCAAGGAAAAACGGCTGACCAGGTTAGCCAGGCGCTCGCCGCGCAGCTGGACACCGTGCCAGAACCGGAGCGCATTGCGTTCGTGGAGACGGTGGCCATCACCCTGGCCATTCCAGTGCGTGGCGAGCCCAAAGGCGACCAGGCGTTTGCGCAATGGCAGGCGCAGCGTGCGCAACCGGCAGCGGATTCCGCAGCAACGGCTACAGCAGAAACGCAGACCCGCGTGCCAACGCCTTCAGGCGCTGCGCCTGAACCGGTGATCCCAGAAGCTGCGAAGCCTGCTCTTGCCACCGACCCGGCCCTGCAGAGCCCCAGCGAGCTGGTCAGGCTTGAAGCGCAATGGCGTCGGGATTTTCCGATGCCCGAAGCGGATGTCAGGGCCTCTGATACGGTCATGGGCTTGCGAGGTGAAGACCATGCCGTCTGGATCATTGCGACGAATGACAAGACGCCTGAAGCCGCTGCCATGCTGACGGCTTACATGGAAAACGACAGCTATCGTGAAGCGTTTAAAGCCAGCATCGTAGCTGCTTACAAGCAAGTCGAAAACTCGCCTAAGTTGGTCGACGACCTGGACCACCTCACGGCGATGGCTGCCCAGATAGTCAATGAGGTGGAAGAGCGTTTGTACCCGGCCCCTCAAGCGTCATCCGAGTCCACGAACAAGATCATCGAGGGCACGCTTATCGAGCATGGGGAAGCACCGTATCAGCACAATGACGACAACCAGATGAGCTACTTCGTGACGCTCAAACCAGAGGGCAGTAAGCCTCGCACGGTGTGGGGCGTAGGGCTGGCAGAGGCCATGAGCGACGCAGATCTGAAGCAAGGCGACCAGGTCCGTTTGCAAGACCTGGGCACCCAGCCGGTCGTGGTGCAGGTCATCGAAGAGAACGGCACTGTGACGGACAAAACGGTCAACCGCCGCGAATGGTCAGCGCAGCCGGTCGCGCCTGAACGGGAAGTGGCCGAGACCACGCCCAAGGGGCAGGCCGCAGCAGCAGGTACACCGGAGCTGTCATCCCCTGATGAAGATGATGGTATGAGTGTGGATTGAACCGAGTGAAAACCCACCTCCTTGTATGGAGGTGGGTCCTTTCCAGGCGACTCAGCAGATTCCTCGTAGCAAATATTTCATAACTTATGTAAGTTATGTCACTTCAATAATCAGTATCAAGGGCAGTTCATGATCTTACTTTTAGGTGGTGAAAAAGGCGGCAGCGGTAAAAGCTGTCTGGCTCAAAACCTGGCCGTCTGGCTGCAGGCTCGCGGAGGTGACGTCCTGCTTCTAGATGCCGACCCTCAGGGCACAACCGCAGACTGGGCTGCTGAACGCTCTGCACAGGGAGACCTCCCTGCGATTCCTGTTGTGCAAGCACACGGCAATATTCGTCAAACGCTGACAGACCTTCGGGGCCGGTACAGGCAAATTGTGGTCGATGCTGGAGGATCTGATTCGGAGGCACTGCGGTCAGCTATGACGGTAGCAACTCATATGTTGATCCCTTTCCGGCCCAAGCGACGAGATCTTAAGACCCTTCCAAAGGTCGACAACCTGGCACGATTGGCTACTGCAGTGAACCCAGCATTGAACGTGCGTGCAGTGATCACCCAATGCCCTGCCCTTCCTAGCCAGATACAACGGATATTGGATGCCAAAGAAGCATGCCGCTCCTTCGGCATTCAACCTCTTGACGCTATTACTACAGCTCGCAATGTCTACGACGATGCGGATGAAGACGGATGTTCGGTCTTGGAAAGCAACTCTGACGCACGTGCTAAAGAAGAAATAGAGACGCTGGCAGCAGAGCTTTGGGGGGCTGCAAAATGGGATTGAAAGATTTGATTCGTAAGCCAGAGCAGGTCTCCCCGTCTTCGGAGACCAACGACGAAGCAGCACTGGCATTTATATCTGCTGCACCTGTTAGTGCCACCCCCGAGCCTAAGCGTAAGCGTAAGAAAGCTTCTACGTTCGTGCGTACTACTTTTTCCCTTTCCAAAGACGTCAACAAGCAGATAGATAAGATTTCTCTATTGCCACGGACCTTCCGCATATCTCGATCCGATGTAATTCGGGCTGGGATCATGGCCCTCCAGGAGCTGGATAAGGCTGATCTGATTGCGTTGCTAGAGAATGCATCGAATGCTGAACCCATCACCGATTTTACGGAAGACGAGTAAGTGTCTTAACTTACGTAAGTTATTTCAGTTGCATAAATTACTTCACTTGTATTGCTGAGAGCCACGTGCCGCAAGGCCTATAGCCATTCGCACTATGATAAAAATCTGTGCAATATCAGCTGTAAAAAATGGCATTTTCATTGCGGATGGAGAACCCGGGTGGTAGTGTTCACGCACTTTGCCTGCCCACTGTTGCTGGCATGCCACATTTTTCATGCTCGAATGAGCGTAGACGGGAAAATTTCTAACGATTTAGCCAAATAGCAGAAACCAAAAAGCCCCGGTTGGCGCCGGGGCTTTTTGGAAAAACTTGAACAGGCCGTTTGGTTGCGGAGTACCTGTTCAACACACATAACGTGAGCTGATTATGGCGTTCACTACGGCTTTGTGCAAGCCGTCAAAAGTGAAGCCTTCAGTTCACCGCTGAACGGTGGACTTATGGAAAAGATTCTTCAGCGGCTGCGCGTCCTCGATGACAGCACCCTGCCCTCCCAGTTGGCCCCTTGCGTCACACCCTTTCACCGCGTTGGCCAAGGCGGTGAAGCATGAGCCACGACAACGCGATCACTCTTGCCCTCGCGACCTCACCCACGGCCAACGCCGATCCGCTGGCCACCAGCACCCACATGCCACCGGCCCGTTTCTTCGAAGACGGCACTGCGCTCAACCGGTTGTTGCTGGAAGCGCCGTACCTGGCGCGGTGCAGCGACGACAAAACCGCGACCCGCGTTCGTCCTCGTGAATACGCGCTGCGTTACCCCTACATGCAGGTCAATCGTCCTGGCATGGTGTCCTGGCTGGTGTTCGACCTGGACCACGTCAATGCCCTGGCCTGGGACGATGCCGGGTTGCCCGCGCCGAACCTGATGGTGCGTAACCGAAAAAGCGGCCATTCCCAGTTGTTCTATGCCGTGCCGTCCGTGTGCACCACCGAGAACGCACGGGCCAAGCCGATTCAGTACATGAAAGCGATCTATGCCGCGTTTGCCGCTCGCCTCGACGCGGACGTGGACTACCACGGTGGCCCGGTGGCCAAAACACCCGGTCACCCCTGGTGGGAGACGACCGAATTCCACAGCCACGTCTATGAACTGGGTGAACTGGCGAGCGCGGTAGAACTGACCGTCAAACCCTGGGCCACAGGTCCCAAGCTTGACCAGGTCAGCCATTCGCGGCACTGCATCCTGTTCGAGCAGCTGCGTTATTTTGCGTACAGCATCGTCAATCGCGAGCGCGAGCTGGGGTCGTTTGAGTCTTTCATGCGCTCGCTCGATGCGTATGCGTACAACCACAACAGCTTTCTAAAACAGGGTTTTTCGGAAAACTTGCCGCTGTCGTCGATACGCGCCACGGTCAAATCCGTAGGTCGCTGGACGTGGGATCGGTACACCGGTGATCGTCGTTGCCATCGAGGTGCAATGCAGCTCGATGGCAGCTTGTCGCTCACCGAGCGGCAGAGCCTGGCTGCGAAGCGCACCAATGAGCTGCGGCACAAAGCCACTGAATCGAAGATCCGTGCTGCGTGCAGGCAGCTTCAAGACCAGGGCAAGGCATTGGTACGTTCTGCCATTGCGACAGTCGCCGGCGTTTCGGTGAGAACGGTGGCCAGCTACACGCACATTCTCACTGAAGTCTCTCAACCATCCACTGTGAGCGTTCTCAGGGTCACCCGTCAGCCTGCTATGGCTGCGTCTGGTGCACCTGGCCAAGTCGATTCAACTACCCCCCAACCCGCTCCGGCTCGGGCTGCTAATCGCAGTGCTCCGGGTGTGCAATCCGGTGTACATCAGATATCTGCGGTCCCGCAGGGGCCGCAAGCCGGAGAGCCCTTAAAAAAAGAACATGACGATTGCTCATGATGGGGCGTGGTTGAATGAGTTTGGTGCGATAAGAGAACGGCTTATGTGCTGTTGGTCGGCTTGAGTTGACGGGAATCCGCAGCGCGCCGTTAACTGTGCGTCTATACAGTAAGCTCTGTTCTCAGTCAGGTTCGCGTCATGAACGTCAAAATACTTGGTCGGTTGTGCGAGTCCGGAAAGGTCATCCCGCTCTACTCCTTTAAAATCCCTGCTGGTTTTCCTAACCCAGCAGCGGATCACATCGAGCAGGACTTTTCATTCGACCGGCTGATGGATTTGCGTGCGCCTCACATCTACGTGGCCAAGATCGATGGCGACAGCATGGAGGGTGCGAAGATTTTTCATGACAGCCTGGTCGTCGTAGATCGTTCGCGAAAGCCATCCAGTGGCAGCATTGTGATTGCGGCACTGAACAACGAGCCGCTGTGCAAAATCCTTATCCTGCAGGGCGATCATGTGGTGTTGAAGTCAGCCAACCCCGCCTATCCGCCTCGGCATATCCTGGAAGGTGAAGAGCTGTCGATATGGGGCGTTGTGCGACATGGCGTCACAAGCTTTGAGTAACAAGCCAGCGCCGGTCTTTGGCCTGGTCGATTGCAATTCGTTCTACGCCAGCTGTGAGCGCGTTTTCCGACCTGACTTGGCCAAGGTGCCTATTGTGGTGCTCAGCAATAACGATGGCTGCGTTATTGCCCGCAGCTACGATGCAAAACCCTACGTGAAAATGGGCGCGCCTTATTTCCAGATCAAGGATGTTTTGCGTCGACACGGAATCCAGTCGTTCAGCAGTAATTTTGCACTCTACGGCGACATAAGCCAGCGCGTGATGGCCATCATTGAATCCATGGTCCCTGCCGTCGAGGTATACAGCATCGATAAGAATAAGATACGTACTGTGGACACCCAAAGTTAGATAGTGCACCCATGGACATTCTTGTTTCTTTCTGAGGCATTGAATGGCGACGTTAGAACGGATTCTTCTCGTTCCCCACCACCTGGCGCACCAGCTGGACGCCGTCACCTACTCTCGCAGTAACAGCCCCTCGTCCAGCGAGGGCCTGTCAGCTCGAAATATTTGAAAGGAATACGACCATATCCGACCAGCCGGTACAATATGTCGATCTAGCTGCCGAAGAGGTTCTTGCGTTGCATAGTCCGATCCCGACGTGAATTCTCGTAGGCAGTTCGGCGTTTAGCCGCGTTTTTAATCAATTCTAGGACCTGGGCAATATCCCTGAGAAGTTCTTCACGCGCGGGGAGCGGCAGTTGGCGTTCGCCTGGGGTGTCGTGGGCCTCAGTCGCTTCGCAGGCCCGCGCATACACTGCCAGCAACTGCTCCCATTCCTCTGCGGGGTGGCCAATGACAGCACCAAATGCTTCTACGCTCACGACATCGCTGAACGGCTGGACGGTATTGTTCAGAAAAACTTCGCGGATTGCGCGTTCGACAGTGCCTCGGAGGCTTGAATATCCCGATGCAATTTGACGTTCAAGTTCGTCGTCTGGGTCGCTGCCGACTGGAACGTTCAGCGCTTTTGCACGATTTTCAAGATCGCTTAGACGTGCCTTGGTGTCCATCGTTGCCCATGTCAGCCCTTCGCTCACCAGTCCTGGCGACTCGTCCCAACCGATGGTCTTGTAGCTGGCCGAACGATCAGCGTGCTGAAGCGCCATCGCTAGCTCGGTCAGGAAAACCGCATCATGGGTGAACACCAGTACTTGACGGATCTCAGCCAGCGCTACTAAACGCCTAGCTATGGCCCGACGATATACGTGATCCAGCGACGTAGATGGATCGTCGAAAATGACGGTCGAATTATGTGGCAGTGATTCGAGCTCGGCGAGGAACATAGCCATACCTAACGCGCGCTGTTCCCCCTCCGACAGCACCTTGGAGGCTTTCGCAGCAATTTCCTGCAAGCGCAGCGTGACTTTAGTCACTCCCAGCTCTGTGCGCCCGCTTAGGTCGGGTTGCACGCGTCGCTTATAGCCCAAGGCTTTCAACTCAGCATTCATGGAGGCGGCCAGAGACTCAGTAACATACGTCGCCGCCAGGGACGTCAGTTTGCGTGACACGGCCGCTGGGTTAAGAGCGGCATGGCAACGGCTCAACGTGGTATTGGTCTGACTGTCCTGAACGAAGCGCTCCACCGCGCCAAGCTGGTTGGCGAGGCGTTGTCGGGCTTCTAGCTCTGCCAGTTCTTGGATCAGCGCCAAGCGTACAGCGGGATCGACAGAGGTACGCAGGGTATTGGCGTCAACTCGGAGTGAAGCAGCTTTGGCAGAGAAGAGGTTATCGAGGTTTGCTTCGATAGGAAGCGACTCGGACTCTAGGGACCAGTGGCCATTTTGCAGGGTTTGGCTGACCCAAGTATGCCGAGCGGCCCAGATCAATGCCGCTGCGGTGATGGCAGCATGTAGGTCGGGCAGTCGCTCCTCCACGTCAGCTCGTGTTGGCACATCCAGAATGTTTAGATCGACAGCCTGCACCTTCTTTAAAGCGTTTGTGCGCGCAAGCTTGGCGGCTTCAGCATCCGCCGTGGCATTGTCGGCGACAAATGCCGCGAAACGCCGCATGCGATCCGAGGCATCCGTTGAATAAGATTGTTGGCAGAGTACACAGTAAGCGTCGGGTTCCAAGTGCGGGAAGGGATGTTCAGGGTATGCCGTCTGCTGAGAGAAAGCTTCAGCGGCTCGGTACATTGTTTGCCAGAGTTCATCCCCTGTACCTTCCAGCAGTGTAGCGGTGGGTGAGGACGTTACCTGCGGCTCCATGGCGTTCAGTACGTCTTGACCTTGAAGACGCGCTTGCGCCAGTTGCATGGCGAGATGCGCAGTTTTTTGCTTTGTAATCAGTTCCTTTGCCCGTGCTACGGCACGATCACTCACCCAACGCTGGGTTTCCTCGGCTCTGCGCTGAGCCTGTTCTAAGCGTGTCGCCAAACGTTCCAATGCCAGCGCCTGCGGCACAGGATCGGTTTCCAGCAATGTCCGCTTCAGGAACTCCAGGCGCCGGAGTTCATCGTCACTGACCGCCCCTAATCGAGCAAGCACGGCGCGGTCCGAGTCCCCCCCTAATTGTAGCGGCTCGATAACATC
>NZ_LJPW01000172.1 GCF_001400735.1 Pseudomonas caricapapayae | reverse complement strand
ATGGCAGCACGCAGACTTCAGGCAGCGATAGCTCGCTCACGGCGGGTTATGGCAGTACTCAGACTGCCCGGCAGGGCAGCGTGCTTACATCAGGTTACGGCAGTACGCAAACGGCCGGGGCTGCCAGTAATCTCACGGCAGGTTATGGAAGTACCGGCACGGCGGGTCATGAGAGCTTCATCATCGCGGGTTATGGCAGCACACAGACAGCGGGGCATAAAAGCATCCTGACTGCTGGGTATGGGAGCACTCAGACGGCCAGGGACGGTAGTGACCTGATTGCGGGCTACGGCAGTACCGGAACAGCAGGTTCAAGCAGTTCGCTGATCGCAGGTTACGGCAGCACCCAGACTGCGAGTTATAAAAGTGTGCTGACCGCCGGTTATGGCAGTACACAGACTGCCAGAGAATACAGTGATCTTGTCGCAGGTTACGGCAGCACTTCAACGGCAGGCTCGAACAGTTCACTGATAGCCGGATATGGAAGCACCCAGACCGCAAGCTTCAAAAGCACACTGACCGCCGGTTATGGAAGTACCCAGACGGCACAGGAGCACAGTGACCTGGTTACAGGTTACGGAAGTACCTCCACCGCGGGTTATGCCAGTTCGCTTATCGCGGGTTATGGCAGTACGCAGACGGCAGGTTACGAAAGCACATTGACCGCCGGTTACGGCAGTACGCAAACCGCCCAGGACAGCAGTTCGCTCACCACCGGCTATGGCAGTACCTCTACCGCAGGCTATGCAAGTTCCCTGATCGCGGGTTACGGCAGTACGCAGACGGCAGGTTACGAAAGCACATTGACCGCCGGTTACGGCAGTACGCAAACCGCGCAGGAGCGCAGTGACCTCGTAACAGGTTACGGAAGTACGTCCACCGCTGGTTATGCAAGTTCCCTGATCGCGGGTTATGGCAGTACGCAAACGGCAGGTTACGAGAGCACGTTGACCGCCGGTTACGGCAGTACGCAAACCGCGCAGGAAAAAAGCTCGCTCACCACCGGCTATGGAAGTACCTCCACCGCGGGCTACGAAAGTTCGCTTATCGCGGGTTATGGGAGTACGCAGACGGCGGGCTATAACAGTACGCTCACAGCGGGCTACGGCAGCACGCAGACGGCAGAGCATGGAAGTTCACTGACCGCGGGTTACGGCAGTACGGCAACGGCCGGGCAGGACAGCTCATTGATCGCTGGTTATGGCAGTTCCCTGACCAGCGGGATCAGAAGTTTTCTGACGGCAGGTTATGGCAGTACGCTGATCGCTGGACTTCGCAGTGTTTTGATTGCGGGGTATGGCAGCAGTCTTACATCGGGCATCCGCAGCACATTGACGGCAGGCTACGGCAGTAATCAGATTGCAAGTTATGGCAGTTCGTTGATTGCAGGCCATGAAAGTATTCAGGTGGCCGGGCATAAAAGCATGTTGATCGCCGGTAAGGGCAGTTCGCAGACTGCCGGTTTTCGCAGCACACTTATCGCGGGTGCGGACAGCGTACAACTGGCCGGTGATCGCAGCAGATTGATTGCCGGTGCGGACAGTCATCAGACGGCAGGTGACCGCAGTAAACTACTGGCTGGTAATAACAGTTATCTGACTGCGGGTGACAGAAGCAAACTGACCGGTGGGCACGATTGCACGTTAATGGCGGGTGACCAAAGCAGATTGACCGCCGGCAAGAACAGTGTTCTGACGGCGGGTGCTCGCAGCAGACTTATTGGCAGTGAAGGTTCAACGCTTTCGGCGGGCGAAGACTCTACCCTCGTGTTCAGACGTTGGGATGGTAAGCGCTATCGGCAGCTGGTTGCCAAAACCGGAGAAAACGGTGTGGAAGCCGATCTCCCGTATTACATGAATGAAGATGACGATATTGTCCATAAAACCGACGAGGACGATACCTGAGTCACGTCGCTGGAGAAGACGAATAATCGACGACTGAAACATCGACAGGGTACGTCGGTGGCGCGGGACATGAAGTCCCTTTATAACGAATACGTGATGCCCTTTGCAATAATGCCGAGCAAAAAGCAGATAACGTCTGCCTTCTTTTTTAGGTCATTGGCAAAATTGTAGTGTATTCGACGCGCATTTTACCGCGCATGAGCACCCACATGCGGGGGCTGTTGGCCGCGCCCCGCAATGTCGATGATTGCCTCAGTGGCTATGGGCTCCGTTATGGCAGCTCGTGGCTGGCATAGAACGCGCTCAATACTTTGACCAGGTGCGCCAGATCGTGGCTGCCGGCCAGTTCGCGAATCGAGTGCATGGCAAATGTCGGCAAGCCGATGTCTACCGTGCGGATACCCAGATGGCTGGCGGTAATCGGTCCGATGGTCGAGCCGCACGCCATGTCACTGCGTACCACGAAGCTCTGCACCGGAACTTCTTCAGCCATGCACAGATGGCGGAAGAAACCGGCGGTTTCACTGTTGGTGGCGTAACGCTGATTGCTGTTTACCTTGATCACCGGCCCAGCATTGAGCTTTGGACCATGATTGGCGTCGTGCTTGTCAGCATAGTTGGGGTGTATGCCGTGGGCGTTATCGGCCGATATCAGCAGCGACTTCTGAATGGTTCGTACGTAGTCTTCGCTGCTCGGCAGAAGGCGCTGGACGATCTGCTCCAGCATTGCACCGTCTGCGCCACAGGTCGACGACGAGCCGACTTCCTCATGATCAGTGCATACCAGCAGAGCGGTTTCGTCACTCTCGGTAGAGAGCAGCGCCTGCATTCCGGCGAAACACGAGAGCAGGTTATCCAGACGTGCGCCTGCCAGGAAGTCACCATTGAGGCCGACAACTGCGGCGCTCTGGGTGTCGTAGAAACTCAACTCGTAATCGAGCACCACGTCCGCGTTTAGCCCGTGCTCGCGAGCCAGTTGATCAGTCAGCAGCGCACGGAAGTCTGCACGTTCGTCACCAGCCACTTGCGCGAGGATCGGTGGCAGTTCGTTTTGCGCATTGATCGCCCAGCCTTCATTGGCGGTGCGGTTCAAGTGAATGGCCAGATTGGGAATCACGGCAATCGGCAGTTTGAAATCGATCAACTGGCTTTCGACCTTGCCGTCGCGGCGGAAGGTAACGCGACCAGCCAACGACAGATCACGGTCAAACCACGGTGCCAGAAGCGCACCGCCGTATACTTCTACACCCAGTTGCCAAAAGCCCTGGCGTTGCAGTTCCGGTTGTGGCTTGACCCGCAGGCAAGGGCTGTCGGTGTGTGCGCCGACCATGCGAATACCGCCTGTGAGTGGCGACTGCCGGCCCATGCGGAAGGCGACGATAGAAGAGTCATTACGGGTGACGAAGTAACGACCTCCGGTTTCTATTGCCCAGGTATCACGTTCATCCAGCCGTTGAAAGCCAGCGGCTTCGAAGTGTTGCACGAGGGTGGCGGTGGCGTGAAACGGGGTGGGAGAAGCCTTCAGGAAGTCGATAAGGCCTTTGTTCAACTCTGCGCGCATAAATAGCTCCAGACAGCAATGGTGCGAGTTTACCGTATTGGATGATTTGCTGCCTTCGGTTGCGCTCATTGCCGGTACACAACCCCGGCTATCGTGCCGACGCGCTGCGTCAGACGGCGGTTCTGCGATATCGGGGGCAGTGGGTTCGGCCGTCACGAACGGCATTACCACGCGGAGCATCGGCACGATAGTCAGCGTGTCATTCAGATCAGAACGGTGCAGCACACTCGAAGGTCAGTCGCTCACCGGTGCCTGGATGCGTGAAGCTCAGCATGCTTGCATGCAGACACAGACGGGGGGAAGCCGCTAGCGCCTCGGGATGCGCGTACAGGCCATCACCTAACAGTGGATGTCCGATTGACAGCATGTGTACGCGCAACTGATGCGAGCGGCCAGTGATCGGCGTGAGCTCGACCCGGCAGTATGTGTCGTGGCGCTCGACAACTTTCCAGAACGTCAGCGCGTGCTTGCCTGCCTCATGATCCACCACATGCCGAGGCTTGGTGGGCGGGTCGTAGCGCAACGGCAGATCGATGCTGCCGCTGTCCAGCGAAGGCTGGCCCCAGCACAGCGCGGTGTAGGCTTTTTCGGTTTCGCGATCATGAAACTGACGCGACAGCTCACGATGCGTGTCGGCATCGCGGGCCAGCAGGATGATACCCGACGTTTCCCAGTCCAGACGATGGACGATACGGGCTTCGGGATAACCGTTTTCCTGCAGGCGGGTAATCAGGCAATCCTTGTTGTCATCGGCACGGCCGGGGACGGAAAGCAACAGGGTAGGCTTATCGATCACCAGAACGGCTGCGTCCTGATGAATGATGCGGATGTTCGACAACGGCATGCAACGGCCTCGAAACGCTAGAAACGCCAACGGCGGTAAGGGCGCAGCTTCCTGAGAAGTACGCCGATACCGCCGCAAGCGACTGCCTGATCAGCGATCGGGCAGGGTGATATTGAGTTCCAGAATCGAACAGCTGCCCTGGCTTTCCAGCGCAACCTGCACTTGATCAGACTCGATATTGACGTATTTACGGATCACTTCCACCAGTTCTTTCTGCAGGGCAGGAAGGTAGTCCGGGGTACTGCGCTGGCCGCGTTCGTGCGCAACGATGATCTGTAGACGCTCTTTCGCTACCGAGGCCGTGCTTTCTTTTTTGCGGTCACGAAAGAAGTCAAAAATATTCATTAATTACCCCCGAACAGACGTTCAAAGAATCCTTTCTTCTGCACATCCAGGAAGCGATGTTCCCGGTCTTTGCCCAGCAGGCGGTCCACGGCATCGCTGTAGGCCTGACCCGCGTCGCTCTGGTCATCGAGAATGACCGGCACGCCCTGGTTGGAGGCTTTCAGCACCGCCTGGGATTCGGGAATCACGCCGAGCAGGGTGACAGCAAGGATTTCCTTGACGTCTTCCACACCGAGCATTTCGCCCTTGCTGACGCGCTCAGGGTTGTAGCGAGTCAGCAGCAAATGTTCCTTGATCGGATCTTCGCCACGTTCGGCGCGACGCGATTTGCTGGCCAGCAGCCCCAGCATGCGGTCCGAGTCACGCACCGACGATACTTCAGGGTTGGTCACGACGATCGCTTCATCGGCAAAGTACATCGCCAGGTGAGCACCGGTTTCGATACCGGCCGGCGAATCGCAGACGATGTATTCGAACGATTCCTTCAGTTCCATGAGGACTTTTTCGACGCCCTCCTTGGTCAGTGCTTCCTTGTCACGGGTCTGGCTGGCGGCCAGCACGAACAGGCCTTCGATCTTCTTGTCCTTGATCAGCGCCTGTTGCAGGTTGGCTTCGCCATTGACCACGTTGACGAAGTCATACACGACGCGACGCTCACAGCCCATGATAAGGTCGAGATTACGCAGGCCGACGTCGAAATCGACGATGACTGTCTTGTGGCCGCGCAGTGCGAGACCTGTACCGATAGCGGCGCTGGTGGTGGTCTTGCCCACACCACCCTTGCCGGATGTAACAACGAGAATCTTGGCCAAGGTGTATCACCCCTAGAGGAAAAGGACGTTTAGTCCCTGAAGAGCATTTCTTGACGCCACGTTTGTCGAAGCATTCTGGAAATCATGAGATCCGATCCTTGAAAGGTAGCGTTAAGCTATTACTTTCGGCTCATATACCCACTGAAAAAACAGTTCTTGTCAGAACTTCCTGCCGCCTTCACGACAATTCGCGACGAATCAGAGATGCTTTGAAAATTGCGGCAGTATCCGTTAAAGACGAATGATGTTCAACACATCCCCGGACAGGCTTACCTGAACCGGCGAGCCCCACAGCGGGTCCCTGCGCAGATCCTCGGAAACCTTGTATTGCCCGGCAATCGAAATCAGCTCTGCACTCAACTGCTGACAGAAGATTCGCGCTTTCGTGTCGCCCTTTATTCCTGCCAGTGCCCTGCCGCGCATTGGGCCGTACACATGGATGTTTCCATCGGCCAGAAGTTCCGCGCCGGGACTGACAGGCGCGACCACAACGAGATCGCCGCCCTGCGCATAAATCTGCTGACCGCCGCGCACGGGTGCGGTTATTACGCGGGTCGGCTTGATCAGCGGTTCGGGTGGTTTTTCCGGAGTCTTTTTCGGTGCATCGGCTTCAACCGGGTCGATGACACGCTCACGTGCGCCGGACGGCGGCAGAACCGGGAGGTCGACGGCAATGGCCGCAGCGATGTCTTCGATACGGTTGGCGCGGATCGCCAGAGTGCGCAGGCCGTGCTGGCGGCAGATGCGCACCAGCCCGGGCAGATCGACCGGGCCTTCGTTGGGCGCGAGTTTGTCCAGAGCCAGGATCAACGGCGTATTGCTGAAGAAATTGGGGGCCTGTGCCACTTTTGCCGCCAGTTGCCTGTCGAGCGCTTCAAGGTTGGTCCGGGCCAGCTCCATCACAGTGATGGCGAGCATGCTGCCCTTGAGCTGAAATACAGGTTCCGGGTTTTGCGATTCAATCTGGCTCATGGTTGATATACACAACAGCTTGTCGCTAAAAGTGCCGAGACTTATAGCGAGAACGCCCGCGAGCCGCAAGCAGCTAGAACCGTTGTAGAATGCGCGGCCTTTGTTCTGACGGAAGCCCAAATGGATCGCCCGCGCTTTAAATCCAGTTTCCTTCACCCCCGTTTCTGGCTATTGTGGCTGGGGCTGGGGCTCTTGTGGCTGATTGTCCAGTTGCCGTTCCGTGCCTTGCTGGTCATCGGTCGGGCACTCGGCGCGATCATGTATTGCGTGGCCACTGATCGAAAAAAAATCGCAGCGCGCAATCTTGAACTGTGCTTTGGGCACCTGTCCGCAGCCGAACGCAAGCGTTTGCTCAAGGAAAACTTCGCCTCCACCGGGATTGCCTTCTTCGAGATGGCCATGAGCTGGTGGTGGTCCAGAAAACGCCTGGCCAGGCTTGCCCACGTCGAAGGGCTTGAACACTTGCAGAGCGCTCAGCAGAAAGGCGAGGGCGTGATTCTGATGGCGCTGCATTTCACCACGCTGGAGATCGGTGCTGCGCTGCTGGGCCAGCAACACACCATTGATGGCATGTACCGCGAACACAAGAGCCCGCTGTTCGATTTCATCCAGCGTCGCGGACGCGAGCGGCACAACCTCGATTCGCTGGCTGTCGAGCGTGATGACGTGCGCGGCATGCTCAAGTTGCTGCGTGCCGGCCGGGCCATCTGGTATGCGCCGGATCAGGACTATGGCGCTAAACAGAGCGTCTTTGTGCCGCTGTTCGGCATTCAGGCTGCGACGGTGACCGCCACCAGCAAATTTGCTCGCCTGGGCCGTGCTCAGGTGGTGCCGTTCACTCAACAGCGTCTGTCGGACGGCAGCGGTTATCGACTGGTGATTCACCCACCGCTGCAGGACTTTCCCGGCGAAAGCGACGAAGCCGATTGCCTGCGTATCAATCAGTGGGTAGAAAGTGCTATCACTGACTGTCCGGAACAGTATCTTTGGGCCCATCGGCGCTTCAAGAGTCGACCGCCCGGCGAACCGAAGCTGTATGAAAAACGTAGATAAAAAGCGTCGTTGACCATCGAGGGCCAGTCGTAGATGCCAGATACCGCCGTAGTGAACCGTGCTGTAACCGAAGTCGAGCCCGTGACCGGGCTTATTTTGTCAGGTGGCGGTGCGCGTGCTGCGTATCAGGTTGGCGTACTTGCAGGCATTGCCGACTTGTTGCCGCCCGGCTCTCCCAACCCCTTTCCAGTCATTGTCGGTACATCGGCCGGGGCGATCAACGCAGTAAAGCTGGCCAGCGGCGCGCTGCATTTTCGCATTGCCATTCATCAGTTGACCGAGTTCTGGCAGTCGTTCCGCAGCCATCAAGTGTTGCGCAGCGACTGGTCCGGCGTGATTCATCAGGCCAGCCGTTTTTTCGGGCGCAGCCTGATGGGCTTCGGAAGAAACATCCCGGTTGCCTTGCTCAACAGCTCACCCTTGCGTGAGCTGCTCAACGAGCGGCTGGACCTGTCCGGAATCGAAGCCGCTATCGATGCCCATCACTTGCGCGCGGTCGCGGTGACAGCATTCGGTTACGAATCAGGGCAGGCGGTCACGTTTTATCAGGGCCGCGGCACCATTGAACCCTGGCTGCGGCATCGGCGCATTGGTCGGCCGACTCAACTGACGGTGGATCACTTGCTGGCCAGCTCGGCGATTCCCTTGCTGTTCGCACCGGTGATGCTGGATCAGGAATACTTTGGGGACGGTGCTGTGCGGCAATCGGCACCGATCAGTCCGGCGCTGCACCTGGGTGCCAATCGTGTTCTGGTCGTCGGTGTGAGCGGCAATCCGCGCGGGCTCAAAGCCGAAAGGCCGGCACCACGCCCGCCAAGCGGCGTTCAGCCGAGTCTGGCGCAGATCAGCGGCCACATGCTCAACAGTACGTTCATTGATAATCTGGAAAGCGATATCGAGTTGCTCGAACGCCTGAACATCGCCAGTGCGTTGCTGCCCGACGATCAGATCAGGCAGCCGGGTATGGAGCCGGTGGAAGTGCTGGTGATTTCCCCGAGCCGTCCGCTGGATGAAATCGCTGCCCGTCATCGCCGCGAACTTCCCCCTGCATTACGTACGTTTCTGCGCGGCCCCGGCGCGACCAAAAGCAGTGGCGCCAGTGTTCTGAGCTATCTGTTGTTCGAATCGGGTTACTGCAGCGAATTGATCGAGTTGGGTCGACACGATGCCGTTGCCCAGGGCGCAGAATTGAAACGTTTCCTGCGCTTGCCCTGACCCGTCCCCGGCAGGCGCTGATTCTGCCGGGGAACGTGCTTTTACCTCAGTCGCCTTACTTGCAGGCTGCCGCATGGCGGGCCACTCAATTGCTCCCCGGTTTCAAGGCTGAACACCGAGAAATGCAGGGGGCAGGTTATGGATCGCCGTTTCACGTTGATCACCCCGTGTTCCAGCCATCCCTCACGATGCGGGCAACTGCTCGGTACCAGGTATTCCTCCTTGCCGACACGTACGGTGAAGGTGTCGGGGCGACGAAACTCAGCAGGCTCGTTCAAGGTAGGCCTCCTTGCTGAAACGCTTGAGTCGGCGGGCCTTGTCTACAGCCAGGTCGAATGCCAGATTGGTGATTTCGCGTCCCATGCAGATGCCTCGCCAGGCTTTTTCCGCGTCGAGGTCCCCACTGGCGTCCATGGCCTTGAGCAGGCGCTGCCCCTCGATTGCATGGAACACGTCAATATGGACATGTTCGGAGTAGTAAGTGTGAGCCTGTATCTGCAGACGCTCGCAGAGCCGGGTGTAGCATTCGAAAAAGAACGGCACCACGGTCTCGAAGTAGGTGATGACCCCGGCAAACCACGATGGATCGTCCGCGCGCATGGCCAGCCAGCAGAACATGTTGGGAAAGGTGAAGCCGGCGCTGGAGTTGGTTTCTACATAAAACTGCAGCTCCAGCGGCATTTCCAGCTCGCGCAACAGATCCTGATAAAGCGTGGTATGCGAGCGCTTGAGGTTTCCCGAGCCAAACTCGTCGATCATCATGCGCAGCATGGGCATTTGCGCGGGCAGGCTGAGCCTGGGCATCAGGTGATAGAAAACCTGCGCTTCGGTCAGGCCATCCAGCGCAAACTCCTGAACCAGAATCCTGAACTCGTCGAGCGTCATGTCGCTGGCGACATACTGTGCGCTGGGCGGCACTTCGCTGCTTTCGTGCTCAACCAGTTCAGCCAGCATCCTGCGCAGACCGGCGAGATCAGCAGGGGTCTGAGCGGTCATGCTGCGCTCGATGGCGTCTTCGATCCAGCGCTGCTCGAAGGCAAGAATCTCCTGTGGGACAGGCACCAGCTTTTCGATAAGTGCACGATTGGCCAGAAACAGTTGCTTTTGCATGCTTTCCATCAGGCTGCCTCCTCGGTCAGAACCCGGTCGCTGTCGATCACGCCTCTGGTTTTAAGCTCGCGCTTGACCTGGGCGTACCAGTCGGACGCGTTCAGCAGATACCGTTCGTTGAGCGTCGCGATTTCGTGACTGAGCGCCGGCTGCTGCCGGACGGTCGCTTGCCGGCAGAGCAGCGGTTCGAGGTTGGCGAGAGAGACCACATTGCCGTCGGATTCCAGCTCGCCGGCCAGTTGCATCTCCCAGCCGATGAAGTAATCGACGCCCTGTTGCCGGATGGCATCCACCTGATCCTGTGAGCGAGGCACCGACGGCGAGTCCTTCAGGCCAATCACCCTGGGTAACTGTGCGATGACCTTGAGGGTGGCGAAGGACTTTTCGTTGCCTGACAGGCCGGCTTCGTTGTACATGAAGATATCCAGGTGCGTCGCGTCATGAACGGTCTGGTAGTGATCGATGATCGCCTGCTGGCTGATACCCGGTGTGAATGGGGAGGTAAACATGACCGCTTGTGCGCCCGTATCCTGAGCCATCAGGGCAAGGTCCAATACCTCTTGGGTAGAGCTGCGTTCAATCTCGGCGATGACGACCTTGTCGCCCGCATGCTTCAGGGTCAGTTGCAACATCTGTAGCCATTGCCGACGCGACAGTCGCCAGCCCTCTCCGGAGGTCAGGCATGGAATATAGCCATCGACATGGGGGGCAAGGCTGCTCAAAAGGCGTTCGAGGCTGGCTTCGCAGACTTGCTCCTGTTCGTTCAGGGGCGTTACCAGCGGCACCAGAATGGTTTTACCAGACATGTTGAAAGTCCTCGTGACGGATCACCATGGCACGCGACTGGTCGTAGAGACGCTGCAGCATCTCCGGGAACACACGCTGTCTGGTGAGGCCTTCGAAAGGCTGGAGAAAAGGCTGCAGGACCTGCAGGCGCAGCAGCTCCGGATCGTGGGTATAAAACGGGATTTCCTGCTCCATCACCTGCGCCGCCAAGAGTTTCTTTTCGGCGGGCAGGCCTTTGAACAGTGTGTCGTTCGCGGCTCGTTGAAGTACCTGTTCGCTGCAGCCCTGACGCTGAATGGCCATGTCGGTGTGCAATACATCCATGAACGGGTAGTACACGTCCTGCAAGGCGCGGCTTTTCTTCCAGATAATGGCGTCGCAAATGCCTATCTGGGCGAAATTCATCTGCACACTGCTTTCATAGAACCGGGAGAAAACCCCGAGTGATTTGTCACGCACACCGGGGTCTGCATGGTGCATGCCCATGAAAACCGTCGCGTCGATCATCGGCAGGTCGAAATCAGACATGGAGGTTCTCCAGCGCTCGTGCGATGACCTTGACGGCGGCCTCGAATTCGTCCGGTTTGCGCGCAAGCGCCAGACGTATGTAACGCTGGCCTTTTTCAGGCTGGCTCCAGTAGAAATATTTACCCGGCAGTACGTAAACGTCCGATTGCAGCAGATAAGCCTGCAACTCGTCGGCATTGATACCGGCGGGCAGAATTTCGAACCACGCCACGCTGGTGTCGATCATCGGCTCCACATACTTCAAAATCCTGCCCTCAAGACAGGTTCGTGCCTTGCGACGATTAACGTCCAGCACCGAGCGCACTGAATTGAAGTCGTCGTCGCTGCTGTCCTCGATATAGCGGGTCACGACATTGAGGACAAAAGGCGAGACGTTCAGCAGGACGCTGGTGACGATACTGTAGATATCGGCATTGATGTCCTGGCTGGCCATGAGTGTGGCGCATTTGGTGTCCTGCAAGGGCCAGGTCTTGCCGGTGTCTTCCATGACCAGGTATTGCGTGCCGATGTCGTCGAGAATCGCATAGGCATCTATGCGCTCCCGGCCAGTGGCCTTGAAGAACGAGGCGAAGCAGAAGTCGAGTATCAGCAGCTTGTTGTGATCCCGGCAGTATCTGGCCACCTCCACAAAGGTATCCGGACCCTCGGCGAACAGGCTGGACCCCGTTGGGTTATTGGGGTCGACGAGAAAGATCGCATCCAGACCGATGGCCGCTTTCTGCAAGTTCGCATACACCTGGGTCGAGGAGGTGAACAGGCGTTCATCGAGTGCCGACATGGGCACTTCCATGTGTTTCAACAGGTCGTGCAGGTTGTCGAAGCAGGGCTCGATCAGGCCGACGCTCATGTTATTTTTGCGCAGGTAGGTCGCGGTGATATGCATGGCTACGGACGCCGCGTAGACGAGATAGATTTCGTCATGGCGTTTCAGGGCGTGGTGCTGACCATGGAAGGTGAAAAAAGCACGGATGAAAGCCTGCTCACTCTGATATTGAGTCTGGTTCTGTGCGCTGTACCACAGTTCGGGCAGGCTGGCGACAATCAGGCGTTGGGTGGCGCTCTGGTCCTGATGAGTATGGGCATCGGCCAGATTGAAGCGGGTCTTGAGGGCAGAGATTTCGTGTTGGGTAATATCGTCCAGAACAGGCACAGCGTGCGAGGTGTCGATACCGGCATATAAACTATTCATACCATTATCCCTATGGAGTCATTATTGTTTGGGAGCGGCCGTTCTGGTTGTCCAGAACGCCGGAGCAGGTTTCCTTATTTTCGGCAGAAATAACACTGTACCTAAGTACAAACCGTACGCTAATAGTGTTTCGGGCGGTTGACCTGTTCTTAGGTACAGTAGATTTGAACGCTTAAGTAGGCGATGCTTCACGCTGGTTGCGCAGGGGGAGCTTAATAATGTCGAGCGGGTTTGAATTTCAGATAGCCAGTTACAACACGATGCCCGTTACATTGCTGGAAACACTGTATTCCATGCGCAAAAAGATTTTTTCAGATCGACTTGAATGGAATGTTCGTGTCAGTCATGCGTTTGAGTTCGATGAGTATGACAGTGCCACTGCTACTTACCTGATCGGACGCTGGAACGGAATTCCGCTGGCCGGACTGCGGCTGATAAATACCTGTGATCCCTACATGCTGGAAGGTCCGTTTCGCTGTTTTTTCGACTACCCTGCGCCCAAGAATACTGCCATGGCAGAGTCGAGCCGGTTCTTTGTCGACACAGCCCGTGCCCGCTCGCTGGGTATCTTGCATGCGCCACTGACCGAGATGCTGCTGTTTTCCATGCACAACCATGCTGCATTGTCCGGTCTGCAATCGATCATTACGGTAGTCAGCAAGGCGATGGCGCGGATCGTACGAAAATCCGGATGGGAGCACCGAGTGCTGTCAAGCGGGGAAGCGTCACCTGGGGAAACGGTGCTGCTGCTGGAAATGCCGGTAACGGCTGACAATCATCAACGGCTACTCGAGAGCATTGCCCTCAGGCAGCAAGTCACGGATGACCTGCTGCGCTGGCCGGTGACGCTCGCAGCGGATGCCTCCGCGCGAGCCTGCATGGACAGCGCTGCCTGAGTCAGACCATGCCCATATTGATAGCTTTGTAGACGGCTTGTTTGGCCGTGCGCACTTCAAGCTTGCTTGAGACGTTGGACATGTGGAATTTCACGGTACGTTCCGAGATGGAAAATATTTCAGCGATTTCGCTGTACGACTTGCCCATGGCCACCCATTTCAGCACGCCTGTTTCGCGACTGGACAGCTTGCACTGGGAAGGCGGCGGAAAGAGTTCATGGGGTGCCCGGGTCTTGATCAGGCGATCATGGAAGCGGATAAGGCTCATCTGGATATCGGCGGCTTTTTCGCGGATTCTCTGATCGAAGTCGTTCTGTTGCCTGGTATTGCAAAGACTTAATGCGGCGAAAAGCCCAGTGGCATCGTGCAGGGTGAACGTGGCTCCTGAAGACAACTGGTATTTGGCCGACCGCTTCAGGAAATCATCGGTCTCTACACATTGAACGGCATTGCGAGCCTCTCTCCAGAAGAATGGCGTAATGCTATGCCAGGCATGTTTGATAATCGGATCAATCAGGTGATAGTTGGAGGCTACATACGATTTCAACCAGGAATCGGGATAATTGGACAGAATGACGGGCTTGGCGTTACGCGTCTTGGGCGTGGAAAAGTAGGCGTACGTGAAATCGCCGATGTGCTGCAGGTCATTTTCAAAGTCTTCGATCAATTGACGGAGAGGGGCGGGCGCCCCGTTGATCTTGAACGGTGGGCAGTCAAGTTGGGCTTTCACGGTACGAACCTCCATGTAATACCTTGTTTATTGTTTTGTTCCCGGCCTTGCCGTATTCATTATCCCCATTTGTATTCCAGGTCGTACATAAAAACATGGACTTCCTGTGTCTTTTGTTCTTTAACAACGGCTTGGCCGCGAAAAAACGTTTATCGAGGCATTGGCATGCGAGTCGACGTGCAGTCGGGGCTTGGCCTGCGCTGCAACAAGGCAGTGTTGTTGCGATTGCAATCATATTCTTCGTTCCATTAAGGTGCAAGGACGCTTGTCCGACAGCAAGGAGTAGTGATGAACAGCGCAGAGGGTCACCAGTTGGCGCCGCAAACCCGGGTTGCAGCGCTGGCGTGCATGGAAAAGATTCAGGCGGTTGCGGGGCTTGCGCTGCGCGGGTGCTGCTCACCCTTGTTTGCGATGGCCGATATCGTCGAGCGTCTGACCAGAGACCCTTATACATCACGGCGGATAGCCGTAATACGAGCCAGCAGGCACATGTCCTGTGCACAGGAGGGCATGCTCGCCAGCGCCTGGCCTTTGAGATTTGCAGCTCAGGCTGGCAGGGTCGAGTTGCCTCTGATCTACATGATCAGCAGCGAAACCTCGGCCGAACTGAGCGCGCTCGCGTCAGAGTCGTCCCAGCGCGGAATTTTCTGTAACGACATCGAAACACTGCCGTCTCGCTGGCCCAAAGGGGCTCATCCGTGGCTGCCGCTATGGCTGCTTTCAAATCACAAGTGCCACCCTTACGACCCGGCGGATGCCGCGGAAGCGCGGGCCATCACGCTATACGCCCTGCACAGTCTGTATGTCGAAGGCCGCGCCGGTTTCTATTACATGGCGTTGCATGACGAATTCAATGATGAGGTCAGTGCGTTGAGCGAGACGCAGGCCGCGGCTGCCGTCAAAGGCATGTATCGGATTGGCAATGCCGTTTCCGGTCATGAGGGCCGTCGCGTACGCCTGTTGGGTGCGGGCCTGGCGCTGCGCTCGGTACGTCAGGCTGCCGGCCTGCTCAAGGAGCACTGGGATGTCGATTGTGAAATCTGGAGTTGCCCCAGCTATACCCGGCTGGCGCGCGATGCCGACTCGGCCCGACGCTGGAATCGTTTCCATCCTGCACAGATCGGACGCTCCTGGCACCTGCGTGACTGCCTGGGCGAAGGACAGGATGCCGTGGTCGCTGTTACCGGTTATCCGCAAGCTGTGGTCGAACAGTTGCGTGAACATGTTCCCGGACGGTTCGTTGCAGTGGGAGCCGACTCTGCCGCGCCGCAAGGCACGTCTGCAACCCGGCCGGAGTGGATCGTTGTTCAGGCCTTGACCGCGCTTGCGGAGGGCGGACAACTGGGCTACGAGCCGCTGAAGCTCGCCCTGCAACGCTATCGGCTGGTCTGATGTCAGCCCTTGCCGCCGCTTTGCCGGGCTGCGAGCGCAGCACGCTCGAGCGCGTCAGCGAACAGGTGACGTTGCGCGTCGTCGAATTGCGTCAGAAACAGCTCGTCGACTGCCTTTTCGTAGATCTGCCACATCTGTTTGCGCAGTGCCCGGCCCTTGTCGGTGATCGCTGCCACAGCGCCTCGACCATCGCTGTCCGACCTGTGGCGCTCCACCAGCCCTTCGCTTTCAAGACGGTCGATGAGGCGGGTCAGGTTGTAGCGTTCGATGGCCATGACATCGGCCAGTTCATGCATCCGGCGCATGCCCCGAGGGCCGCTTTCCACACCCCAGAGTGCGTCATACCACGCATAGGGAGGCAGCTTGGCCTCCGCCAGGCGTCGCTCGATTTCGCGAATCAGACAGCGGTGCGCCCTGACGAATCTGAACCACGTATCCGGTTCGGCTGACGGCATGAGTCACCTTTGTCTGAAATTCTTGAGGGTTGCAATAGTAACCGAGCGCGGGATAAATTCCGGCATATGATTGCAATTGCAATAATATTTTTCAGGGCAGACGCCTGTCCGGCGTCCAATGCCGCATCACAGTAGGAGACGACGATGGCACAGCAACCCCGGTTTCTTGACGAGGATCCGCAAGAAACCCGCGAATGGCTCGAATCGATTGAGTCAGTACTCAACAGTGAAGGGCGCCCGCGCGCGCACTACCTGATCGATCAGTTGCTGGACTTCGATGTCGCTCAACATGGCGATTTCTATGGTCGGGTCACAACGCCCTACGTCAATACCATTCCCGGCGACCGTCAGCAGCCTTATCCGGGTGACCTCCAGGTCGAGAAGCGTATTAACGCGTTCATCCGCTGGAACGCACTGGTGATGGTCCTGCGTGCCGGCAAGCATTCCGGCGTAGGTGGTCATATTGCGTCCTATGCCTCAGCAGCCGTGCTCTATGACGTCGGGTTCGACCATTTCTTCCGGGGACGTACCGAGCAGTTTGCCGGCGACCTGGTCTACATTCAGGGCCATTCATCGCCGGGCATTTACGGCAGAGCGTATCTGGAAGGTCGCCTGAGCGAAGAGCAGCTGGACAACTTCCGTCGCGAAACCGACCGTGACGGCATCTCTTCCTATCCGCACCCGCGCCTGATGCCGGATTTCTGGCAATTTCCTACGGTTTCGATGGGGCTGGGACCGATCACTGCGGCGTATCAGGCGCGCTTCATGCGCTATCTGGAGAATCGCGGGCTCAAGGAGCATCAGGGGCGCAAGGTCTGGGCTTTCCTCGGCGATGGCGAGATGGATCAGCCCGAGTCCCAGGCGGCCATTGCGCTGGCCGGGCGCGAAAAACTCGACAACATCATCTTTGTGGTCAATTGCAACCTGCAGCGTCTTGACGGCCCGGTGCGAGGTAACAGCAAGGTAATTCAGGAGTTCGAAAGCCTGTATCGCGCCGCTGGCTGGAACGTGATCAAGGTGATCTGGGGCAGTGGCTGGGATGCGTTGCTGGAGAAGGACAAGAGCGGGCTGCTGCGTCAGCGCATGATGGAATGCGTGGACGGCGAGTACCAGAATTACAAGTCCCAGAACGGCGCTTACGTGCGTGAACACTTCTTCGGCAAGTACCCGGAGTTGCTGGAGCTGGTCAGCGACCTGAGCGATGACGATATCTGGAAGCTGTCGCGTGGTGGGCACGATCCGGAAAAAGTCTACAACGCTTACGCTGCCGCAATGCGCCACAAGGGCGGGCCGACCGTGATCCTGGCCAAGACCGTCAAAGGCTTCGGCATGGGCGAGGCAGGCGAAGGGCAGAACATCAACCATCAATTGAAAAAGCTCGGTGCCGAGGCGATCAAGGCCTTCCGCGACCGGTTCGCTCTGGATATCACTGACGACCAGTTGGGCGACATGCCTTATCTGAAACCCGTCGAGGGCAGCACCGAAGCACTGTATCTCAAGGCCCGCCGTGCGCAACTGGGCGGCTATATTCCGGCGCGTTTCAGTGACGCAGCCACCCTGCAGATACCGCCGCTCTCGGTACTGGATACCCAGCTGAAAAACACCGGTGATCGCGGCATATCGACGACCATGGCCTTTGTGCGCATCCTCTCGACCCTGCTCAAGGATCCGAACATCGGCAAACTGATCGTGCCGATCGTGCCGGACGAGTCCCGAACCTTTGGTATGGAGAACCTGTTCCGTCAGATCGGTATTCATTCCCACGTCGGTCAGTTGTACACGCCACAGGATGCAGGGCAACTGAGTTACTACAAGGAAAGCACCGACGGGCAGATCATGCAGGAAGGGCTGAACGAATCCGGTGCCATTTCTTCATGGATCGCGGCCAGTACGTCCTACGCCAACCATGGCGTGATGACCGTGCCGTTCTATATCTTCTATTCGATGTTTGGCTTCCAGCGAGTGGGGGATCTTGCCTGGGCGGCAGGGGATGCAAGGGCCAGAGGCTTTCTGCTGGGAGCCACGTCTGGCCGGACCACGCTGATGGGCGAGGGCCTGCAGCATGACGACGGGCACAGCCATGTGATGTCGTCGACGATACCGTGCTGCGTGTCTTACGACCCGACGTTTGCCTTTGAGCTGGCGGTGATCATTCAGGACGGCATGCGGCGCATGTTTGCCGAAAATGAAGACATCTACTATTACATCACCTTGCTCAACGAGAACTACCCGCACCCCGATCTGCCCCAGGGTGCCGAGTCCGGCATTATCAAGGGGATGTACCCGTTGCAGGCCAGTGCATCGATCAATACCGGCAAGCATGTGCAATTGATGGGCTGCGGGTCGATCCTTCTGGAGGTCATCGCGGCCGCCAGATTGCTGGAGGACGATTTTGGTGTAAGCAGCGAAATCTGGAGTGTCACCAGCCTTACCGAGCTGCGCCGTGAAGGCCAGGACGTCGAGCGCTGGAATCTGTTGAATCCCGAGCAGGAGCCGCGCCAGAGTTATGTGGAAAGCTGTCTGGCCGACAGGGAAGGGCCAGTTGTCGTGGCGACGGATTACATGAAGATCTTCGCCGACCAGATCCGCCCGTTTGTCCCCATGCGTCGTTTCGTGGCGCTGGGTACGGATGGCTTTGGTCAGTCCGATACGCGCGAGTCGCTTCGCCATTTCTTCGAGGTAGACCGCTACTTCGTGGCTGTGGCGGCACTCAAGGCGCTGGCCGATGACGGCAAGATCGAGCGCAAGGTCGTGGCGAGTGCCATCGAGCGTTACAAGATCAATCCTGAAAAGCAGAACCCGGTGCTGGTCTGAGTCCGGTTGTCATCTGTCACGCAGATGTCGTCTGACAGGCAACTTGGTGAGCAATGCGGTGCTGCGCATTGCTCACGATGGCCAGTCAGGCAAGCGGAAAATCTGACGGCCTGAATCGACCCTAGGCCGTCAGACGATCTTCCCGAAAATCACGCAATGCCTGATCAATCTCTTCACGGGTGTTCATCACGAACGGTCCGTACTGCACGATTGGCTCGCGCAGGGGCTTGCCGGCAATCAACAAGACCCGCGCGCCCTGAGCGCTGCTGATCTGCAAATCACCTGTGTCAGACAGGCGCGCAAGATGGCGTTTGCCCACTAGGTGTTCGCTGCCTTCCAGTTCGATACTGCCCTCGTATACGTACAGCAACGCAAGATGCCCTTCAGGCAAGAGCGGGCTGATACGACTGCCAGCGGGCATGTTGAAATCAAAGTACAGGGGCTCGGTGTCCGGGCGTTGTACCGCACCGGCCTGTCGAACCTGACCATCGTCGAAATGCCCGGCCAATACCACCACTCGCACACCGGTTTCGGTGGTCAGGTGAGGAACGTTTTCCGGCTGGATATCCTGATAGCTGGCATCACTCAGCTTGTTCTTGCCTGGCAGGTTCAGCCACAGCTGAAAACCTCGCATGGTGCCTTCTTCCTGTTCAGGCATTTCGCTGTGAATGATCCCGCGCGCTGCGGTCATCCACTGTACGCCGCCGCCCTGCAACAGGCCGACATTACCCATGTGGTCTTCGTGACGCATGCGACCTTCAAGCATATAGGTCACTGTTTCGAAGCCACGGTGCGGATGGGGCGGGAAGCCTGCGATGTAGTCATCAGGCACATCTGACCCGAACTCGTCCAGCATCAGGAAAGGATCGAATTGCTCTACGCCCCGACCGCCGAAAACGCGCGTCAGTTTGACACCCGCGCCGTCAGAGGCAGGTTGACCTGCCTGAATCGACAGGACTTTGCGAAATTGAGTCATGAAAGGTGAACACTCCTTATCAGGTGGCCTTATCAGATGATAGGGAGTGTCATGGTATGCCGGGCTGTTCGATAAACTGATTCGAATCCCGGAACGGAATGATCGTATTTATCGATATGTCACGGTTTTTAGCCGATGGGCAAAGATGAAGAGGCAAGCCGCCCGAATGCCTTCAAGGCAGGCTTCAATACATCGAGTGATCAGTGCTTGCTGCCCTGCGTCGACATGGCCAGTAGCTGCTTCTCCTGATTCCAGTCGAACGGTTCATCATTCTGCTCGGCCTCGTAGCGGCGCTCTTCAAGCGCCTGATACAGCTCGATTTCATCGTCCGGCATGAAATGCAGACAGTCACCGGCAAAAAACCATAGCAGATCGCGAGGTACCAGATGAGCGATTTGCGGGTAGCGCTGGATGACCTGACACAGAATGTCCTGTCCCAGATACTGGCTTTCTATAGGGTCCTGTGGCAGTTGCTCGACCAGTTCGTCGAAGCGCTCCATGAACAGCGCGTGGCTTTCTTCCGGAACCTGCTCGGCCTCGCCCAGCGCGACCAGAATGCTGCGCAGGTGTGCCAGCAGGCCAAGTTGGTGATCGAGAGTGGCGTCGGCCATCGGGTAATCCTCAAATGCAAAAAACAGGCGCGAGAGTATAAAGCTCTACGCGCCTGCTGTGTGGAGTGACCTGATGGTCAGCGGATTTTGCCTGCTGCCAGGGTCAGTTCTTCCTTGTCGAAATCGTCTACGTCGATCACTTTGCGGCGAGCCGCTTCGGCTGTGCGCAGCGTCTGCGCCTCGTCTGCCTGCAACACACCAAGGCGCAACGCAGCGTCTATCGCATGCTCGCCTGCGGTCGGTTTGATCTGACCACTCTTGAGCGCCACTTGCAGCTTCTTGTGCAGCGGATAAGCAGCGCTCAGCAAGTCGACAGCATGTTGCAGTGCGCCGACCGCATCTTCTGCCGACTGCGGGCGATAACAACCTGCCAGCAACTCTTCCAGCGTCGGATCGCCCTTGGCGCGGCCCAATACCTGTGCCACTTCGGCGTCAAGCTTGTCCGAAGGGCCCTTATGGCGACGACCGAACGGAAATACCACAGCGCGCAACAGTCCACCCAACACCCGATTGGGGAAATTGCTCAGGATTTCGTCCATTGCACGCTCGGAATGCCCAAGGCTTTCTTCCATGGCCCAGCGAAACAGCGGGCTCATGTGGTCGGGGGAACCCAGGTCGTGATAGCGCTTGAGTGCCGCCGAGGCCAGGTACATATGGCTGAGTACATCACCCAGGCGGGCCGACAGACGTTCGCGGCGCTTGAGCTCGCCACCCAGCAGCATCATGCTCAAGTCTGCGAGCATTGCGAACGCGGCTGCCTGGCGGTTCAGCGCGCGGAAATAGCCTTGGCTCAGGCTGTTGCCCGGTGCTCTTTCGAAATGCCCAAAGCCCAGATTGAGGATCAGCGTACTGGCAGCGTTGCTCACCGCAAAACCGATGTGCTTGAGCAGCAGCGCGTCAAACTCGACCAGCGCCTGCTGCTTGTCTTCACGCCCGGCCAGGGCCATTTCCTTGAGTACGAACGGATGGCAACGAATCGCACCCTGGCCGAAGATCATCAGATTGCGCGAAAGGATATTGGCCCCCTCGACGGTGATGAAGATCGGCGCACCTTGCCAGTTGCGACCCAGATAATTGTTCGGGCCCATGATAATGCCCTTGCCGCCGTGCACGTCCATGGCGTGACCGATACACTCGCGGCCACGTTCGGTCAGGTGATACTTGAGGATCGCTGAGAGCACCGAGGGCTTCTCGCCCAGATCGACCGCATTGGCGGTCAGCATGCGTGCGCTGTCCATCAGCCAGGCGTTGCCACCGATGCGGGCCAGCGCTTCCTGAATGCCTTCGAACGCCGACAGCGGCACGTTGAACTGCTCACGTACCTTTGCATACTGGCCGGTAACCAGGCTGGTGTACTTGGCGGCCCCTGTGCCGACTGCAGGCAGCGAAATGGAACGACCTACCGACAGGCAGTTCATCAGCATCATCCAGCCTTTGCCGAGCATCGGCTGCCCGCCGATCAGGTAGCTCAACGGGACAAAGACATCCTTGCCCGAGTTGGGGCCGTTCATGAACGCTGCACCCAGTGGCAGGTGGCGACGACCGATCTCGACACCGGGTGTGTCGGTCGGAATCAAGGCCAGGCTGATGCCCAGGTCTTCTTCTTCACCGAGCAGGTGTTCAGGGTCGTAAGCCTTGAAGGCCAGGCCGAGCAGGGTGGCTACGGGGCCAAGGGTGATATAGCGCTTTTCCCAGGTCAGGCGCAGGCCGATGACTTCTTCGCCCTGCCACTGACCCTTGCAGATGATTCCGGTGTCAGGCATCGCGCCTGCATCGGAGCCTGCCAACGGGCCGGTCAGCGCAAAGCAGGGGATGTCTTCACCGCGCGCCAGACGTGGCAGGTAATGATTGCGTTGCTCTTCGGTGCCGTAGTGCAGTAGCAATTCGGCAGGACCGAGAGAATTGGGCACCATCACGGTGGACGCCAGGTCACCGCTGCGGGTGGCCAGCTTCATTGCCACCTGAGAGTGGGCATAAGCGGAAAAGCCTTTGCCACCGAATTCTTTCGGAATGATCAGGGCGAAGAATCCGTGCTCTTTCATGTGCACCCAGGCTTCGGCCGGCAGGTCCATTGCCTGACCGATCTCCCAGTCGCTGACCATTGCGCAGAGTTCTTCTGCTGGCCCGTCTATAAAAGCCTGCTCCTCTTCGGTCAGCTGGACTTTTGGATAGGCCAGCAGCTTGTCCCAGTCCGGGCGACCGCTGAATAGCTCGCCATCCCACCAGACCGTACCGGCATCGATCGCATCGCGCTCGGTTTCCGACATGGGTGGCAGAACTTTCTGAAACCAGCTGAACATGGGCGCAGTGAAATGCTTGCGGCGCAGGTCGGGCAGCACGATAGGGACGAACACGGCCAGCCAGAGCACCCAGAACACCGTCAGCAGCCATCCTGGCGCGTGACTGAAAATGCCCATGGCCAGCAGGTAGGCCGCTACCACGCCAAGCGCCGGGAGCGGGGCGGTACGCCGATGAGCCAGCCAGGCAATGCCGACGACCAGCACTACAATCCACAACAACAGCATAAGAATTCCTCCGTGATGACAGCCGCCGTGGCAGCGATCAAGAACTGGTCGCCGGGCAGTGGTGAGGCGACATCGATAGTGACCCCCGGTTGACGAGGAAGTTGCCGCAGGTTCGGAGTAGACTGTGAGCGATTATTTTTCAGCCACTGCGAGGGGAACGCAATGCTCAAGATCTGGGGGCGAAAGAATTCCAGCAATGTACGCAAGGCACTCTGGATTGCCGAAGAAGCAGGCGTGCGCTACGAGACGCAGGACGCGGGTGGTGCATTCGGTCTGGTCAATGAAGCAGCCTACCGCGCGAAAAACCCCAATGGCCGTATTCCGATGATTGAAGACGGCGATTTCGTGCTCTGGGAATCGAACGCAATCGTACGCTACCTGGCTGCCCGTCACGCCCCGGATTCTGACTTGTACCCCGCTGACCTCCAGGCACGCGCCAACGCGGACAAGTGGATGGACTGGACTACTTCGACCATTGCCGCCCCGTTCAGCCTGGTATTCTGGGGCGTGGTGCGCACCCCGCCTGAAAAACAGGACTGGCCTGCCATCGAGCAGGGCATCAAGACGCTGCACAGCCTGTTGCTGGTCGCTGATGAGGCGTTGTCCCGGCAACCTTATCTGTCCGGGGAAGCTTTTGGCATGGGCGATATTCCGCTGGGGTGCTTCGCCTATGGCTGGTTCGAAATGCCGATTGAACGTCCGCCGCTGCCCCACCTCCAAGCCTGGTACGAACGCCTCAAGATGCGGCCGGCTTATCGCAAGGCCGTCATGACGCCATTGACCTGAGTGCATCATTTGCACGTGTAACAAGGGTTGATCGGACGCATGTCCGGCTTTCGATATTTACTATTAACAGATGTGTCTGTACTTGATCGACCCGGCCAAGCACCATTGCGAGGCTGGGCGTTCACGACAGACTGCTGTTACCGACCAGTTTCATTCCCATTTCCTGATGAGTACTCTTTCCGATATGTCTTCAGCTCTGTCCATTCGGCAGCTAACCAAAACCTACGGCAACGGTTTCCAGGCCCTGAGTGGCATTGATCTGGACGTGGCCGAAGGTGATTTCTTCGCTTTGCTGGGCCCTAATGGCGCAGGCAAATCCACCACCATCGGTATCATCTCGACACTGGTCAACAAGACCAGCGGGACAGTGAATATCTTCGATCACGACCTGGACCGCGAGCCCGCCGCGCTCAAGCGTTCCATTGGCGTGGTGCCGCAGGAATTCAACTTCAACCAGTTCGAAAAAACCTTCGACATCGTTGTGACTCAGGCCGGCTACTACGGCATTCCGGCCAAAATTGCCAAGGAGCGCGCCGAGCAGTACCTGACTCAACTGGGGCTCTGGGACAAGCGTGACGTTCCGTCACGTTCGTTGTCCGGTGGTATGAAGCGGCGTCTGATGATTGCTCGTGCATTGATTCACGAGCCGCGCCTGCTGATCCTCGACGAGCCGACCGCTGGTGTGGACATCGAGTTGCGCCGTTCGATGTGGACGTTCCTGACCGAGCTGAACAAGAAGGGCATCACCATCATCCTCACCACTCACTATCTGGAAGAAGCTGAGCAGCTGTGCCGCAACATCGGCATCATCGATCACGGTGTGATCGTGCAGAACACCGGCATGAAGCAGTTGCTCAGCACCTTGACCGTCGAAACCTTCGTGCTCGATCTCAAGGCGTCATGGCAGACCGCGCCACAACTGCCGGGTTTTCCCTGCCGGTTGCTCGACAGCCACACCCTTGAAGTTCAGGTCGACAAGAACGTCGGTATCACTGCGCTGTTCAGTCAACTCGCTTTTCAGAACATCGAAGTCTTGAGCCTGCGTAATAAATCCAATCGCCTTGAGGAGTTGTTTGTGTCCCTGGTGGAAAAAAACCTCGCGAAGGTGGCGCTATGACAGTGCATAACGGCGAATTGCGCCCGAACCTGGTCGCGCTGAAAACCATTGTCTATCGCGAAGTCCACCGCTTCATGAGGATCTGGCCGCAGACCCTGCTGCCGCCGGCCATCACTATGGTTCTGTACTTTGTGATCTTCGGTAACCTGATCGGTCGGCAGATCGGCGACATGGGCGGCTTTACCTACATGCAGTACATCGTGCCGGGGCTGATCATGATGTCGGTGATCACCAACTCTTACGGCAACGTGGTCTCGAGCTTCTTCGGTGCCAAATTTCAGCATTCCATCGAAGAATTGATGGTCTCGCCGGTCTCACCGCACACCATTCTCATCGGCTACACCCTGGGCGGCGTGTTACGGGGCCTGATGGTCGGTTTCATCGTCACCCTGCTGTCGATGTTTTTCACCGACCTGCAGGTACACCACCTGGGCGTTACCATCCTCGTGGTCGTGTTGACCGCAACGATCTTCTCGCTGCTGGGTTTCATCAACGCGGTGTTCGCCCGTAACTTCGACGATATCTCGATCATCCCGACGTTCGTCCTGACCCCGCTCACCTACCTGGGTGGCGTGTTCTACTCGATCAACCTGCTGCCGCCGTTCTGGCAGACCGTATCGCTGGCCAACCCGGTCCTGCACATGGTCAACGCCTTCCGCTATGGCATTCTGGGCGTCTCCGACATCAAGATCAGCATCGCTCTGGCGTTCATGATCGTGGCAACCTTTGTGCTTTATATCGGCTGCGCAAGGCTGCTGGTAAGCGGCCGCGGTATGCGTCAGTAACACACTGGTTTTCGACCCGTCAGGCTGGCGGGTCGGCTGCCTGCCAGAACAGATTTTTCAGATTCAGCAACACACCATCGCTTTCGACATTTCGGCAGTGCGTCGATCCTTGAGGCTTTCAGCTTCAAGGAGTCACCATGCGCACAGGGATGATCGCGCTCGCGCTGGGGCTTCTTGCCCTGCGTTTTCTACCAGCCTTGCCACCCACCTGGCTATTGCTGCTGATGCCGATACTGGCATTGATGCTGTTGCCGTTTCGGAGTTATCCGCTGGCCTTCTTCCTGCTCGGATTCACATGGGCATGCGTGTCGGCGCAATGGGCGTTGAATGATCGTCTGGCGCATCGTCTGGATGGTCAGACGCTGTGGCTGCAGGGCAAGGTGGTCGGTTTGCCCAGTGTCGCCGAAGGTGTGGTGCGTTTCGAACTGCAAGGGGCCCGATCGCGGCGAGCGACGTTGCCCGCGCGAATCCGTGTGGCATGGTATGACGGTCCGCAGGTCAGCAGCGGGGAACGCTGGCGCCTGGCGGTCAAGCTCAAGCGGCCGGGTGGACTGGTCAATCCCGATGCCTTCGATTACGAGGCGTGGCTGTTGGCCCAGCGCATCGGGGCGACCGGCACGGTGGTGGATGGCCAGCGGCTGGCACCTGCGCGTGGGGCCTGGCGCGACGGTATTCGTCAGCGTTTGCTGGCGGTCGATGCGCAGGGCCGGGAGGGCGGTCTGGCGGCACTGGTGCTGGGCGATGGCTCCGGGCTGACAAGCGCCGACTGGCAGGTGTTGCAGGACACCGGCACCGTGCACCTGCTGGTGATTTCCGGTCAGCACATCGGACTGCTGGCCGGCGTGGTCTATGCGCTGGTCGCAGCTCTCGCACGCTGGGGACTGTGGCCACGGGGCTTGCCCTGGCTGCCCTGGGCCTGTGTGCTGGCGTTCAGCGCGGCATTGGGCTACGGACTGCTGGCCGGTTTCGAGGTGCCGGTGCGACGTGCCTGTGTGATGGTCGCGATGGTGCTGCTGTGGCGTTTGCGTTTTCGCCATCTGGGCGTGGTCTGGCCTTTGCTGCTGTCATTCAACACAGTGCTGGTATTCGAGCCACTGGTGACGCTGCAGCCGGGTTTCTGGCTGTCTTTTGCGGCGGTTGCCATTCTGGTGCTGATTTTCAGTGGCCGCCTCGGGACCTGGAGCCTGTGGCAAAGCTGGACACGTGCGCAGTGGTTGATCGCGATTGGTTTGCTGCCGATTCTGCTGGCGCTGAACCTGCCGGTCAGTCTCAGTGGCCCGTTTGCCAATTTGCTTGCGGTGCCGTGGGTCAGCGTGATCGTCCTGCCGCCCGCGTTGATCGGAACCCTGTTGCTGCCGGTTCCTGTGGCAGGCGAAGGCCTGCTCTGGCTGGCCGGAGGCGCGCTGGAGTGGCTGTTCGTATTTCTCGGTCGGGTTGCCGCACTCTTGCCTGCCTGGCTGCCCAGTGCAATGCCGGGTTGGGCGTGGTTGCTGAGTCTGTTCGGAGCCTTGCTTTTATTGCTGCCCAAAGGCGTGCCGATGCGCCCGATGGGTTGGCCACTGCTGTTGCTGTGCGTTTTTCCGCCGCTCGACTCAGTACCTGCGGGGCAGGTAGAGGTCTTACAACTGGACGTAGGGCAGGGCCTTGCCATTCTTCTGCGCACTCGTAATCACGCACTTTTGTACGACGCCGGTCCGCGTTTTGGCGAGTTCGACATCGGTCAGCGTGTGGTCGTACCTGCCATGCGCAAGGCTGGTATCCGTCATCTGGACCTGATGTTGATCAGTCACGCCGACGCCGATCATGCCGGTGGTGCAGTGGCAGTTCATCAGGCATTTCCGGTCGCCCGCGTGCTGGGTGGCGAGCTGGCCAGACTTGCTCCGCAGCTCGATGCCCGGCTGTGTGAGAGTGGCGCACGCTGGACGTGGGATGGCGTGGTGTTCTCCACGTGGCGCTGGGAGCAGGGGCCTGACGGCAATCCGGCGTCCTGCATCCTGAGTGTCGATGCCGGGGGCGAGCGTCTTTTGCTGTCCGGCGATATCGACGTCGACGCTGAGCGGGCGGCAATCGACAGTGGATTCGATCTTCGTGCTCACTGGCTGCAGGCCCCGCATCACGGCAGCCGGACCTCGTCATCCAAAGCGTTTCTGCAGGCCGTTGCGCCTGTCGGTGTGCTGATTTCCCGTGGCCGCAATAACTCTTTCGGCCACCCGCATCCGTTGGTCATGGCGCGCTATCGATGGTTGGGCATCGCCCATTACGACAGTGCCGAGCTGGGCGCTGTGCGTCTGCAACTGGGTACGTTCGGTGCGCCGCAGGCAGAACGTGCACAACGGCGTTTCTGGCGTGACTGAGTGAATGGATATCGATCTCGGCGTTCGGCACTTGGCGACCCTATGATAGAGTGGCGCCAATTTTTCGAGGGAGTGATCACTGTGTGGGAACTGGTCAAATCTGGCGGCTGGATGATGCTGCCGATTATTCTGAGCTCCATCGCCGCTGCGGGCATTATCATCGAGCGCCTGTGGACGTTGCGTGCCAGCCGCATCACGCCACCGCATCTGCTTGGACAGGTCTGGCAGTGGATTCAGGAAAAGAAGCTGGACAGCGAAAAGCTCAAGCAACTGCGTGCCGACTCGCCACTGGGTGAAATCCTCGCTGCCGGGCTGGCCAATTCCAGGCATGGTCGCGAGATCATGAAAGAATGCATCGAAGAAGCCGCTGCCCGGGTTATCCACGACCTGGAGCGCTATCTGAGTGCGCTGGGTTCTATTGCTGCGATGGCTCCGTTGCTTGGCCTGCTGGGCACCGTGCTGGGCATGATCGATATTTTCGGCTCGTTCAACAGCTCAGGTGCCACTGCCAATGCCGGTGTGCTGGCAGGTGGTATTTCCAAAGCGCTGATCTGTACCGCATCAGGGCTTATCGTGGCGATTCCCGCGATTTTCTTTCATCGCTTTCTGCAAAGCCGCGTCGATGAGCTGGTGGTCGGCATGGAGCAACAGGCCATTCGTCTGGTTGAAGTGGTGCAGGGCGACCGCGATGTCGATCTGATCGACGCCAGGATCGACCTTAAGTCGCTGGCCAGAGCGGGCGGGGGCAAGAAGAAGTGAAATTTCGCCGTCGCAGACCCCGGGAAAACATCGATATCAATCTGGTCTCCTTGATTGATGTGGTGTTCATCCTGCTGCTGTTTTTCATTGTGACGACCACCTTTACCCGTGAAACGCAGCTGCGGGTCGACCTTCCACAGGCCGTCACCGGTACGCCGGAAGTGGACGCCAGTGCAAAGCACCTGGACATTGCGATCAATGCCGACGGGATCTTTTCCCTGAACAATCAGCTGCTGCCCAAGAATGATCTGGCCACGCTGATCGAAGCGTTGCAACGCGAATCGGCTGGCGATACCAGCCTTCCTTTGTCGATCAGTGCCGACGGCAAGACCCCGCACCAATCGGTCATTACGGCCATGGATGCGGCGGGCAAGCTGGGCTTCAGCCATTTGCGCATGACCACTGTCGAGGCCACACCGGCTAACTGATGGCATTTACCGACCGCCTGCTTGATGCCTGGTACAAGGGCCACCCTGCGCTGGCGCTTTTGCGTCCGCTCGAAGCGCTTTACAGGCGTGTGGTAGAGAGCAAGCGTGCACGTTTTCTGGCGGGTGAGGGCAGCATCTACCGGGCTCCGGTGCCGGTCATCGTGGTGGGCAACATTACAGTTGGCGGCACTGGCAAGACGCCATTGATTCTATGGATGATCGAGCACTGTCGTCGTCGTGGCTTGCGCGTCGGTGTAGTCAGTCGCGGTTACGGTGCCAAACCTCCCAGCCTGCCCTGGCGCGTCAGGGCAGGCCAGAGTGCCGGCGAGGCAGGCGACGAGCCTTTACTCATCGTGCAGCGCAGCGGTGTTCCGCTGATGATCGATCCGGATCGCAGTCGTGCCGTGCAGGCCTTGCTCGCTGACGAGCCGCTGGATCTGATTCTTTCCGACGATGGCCTGCAACACTATCGCCTGGCCCGCGATCTGGAGCTGGTACTGATCGATGCTGCCCGTGGCCTGGGCAACCGTCGCTGCCTGCCTGCCGGGCCATTGCGTGAGCCGGTCGAACGGCTGAACAGTGTCGACGCCTTGCTTTATAACGGCGCGACGGCTGATCGCGACGATGGGTACGCATTTACGCTCAAGCCGTCGGCGCTGGTCAGCCTGCGCAGTGGTGAACGCCAGCCGGTGGACTATTTTCCGAGCGGGCAGGCGTTGCATGCGGTAGCCGGAATCGGCAACCCTCAACGTTTCTTCAATACCCTCGAAGGATTACACTGGCGACCAGTGGCTCACGCCTTCGCCGACCACGCGGTCTACAGTGCCCAGGCGCTGACTTTCACACCGTCCCTGCCCTTGGTCATGACCGAGAAGGATGCAGTGAAATGTCGGGCTTTTGCAGCCGATGACTGGTGGTATCTGGCAGTGGATGCAGTGCCGTCCGACGCTTTTGTCGGCTGGTTCGATGAGCAACTGCTACGTCTTTCTCCATGATTGCTTCAGGATCTCCTATGGACACCAAACTACTCGATATCCTCGCTTGCCCTGTCTGCAAGGGACCATTGAAGCTCAGCGCCGACAAGACCGAGCTGATCAGCAAGGGGGCAGGCTTGGCCTACCCGGTGCGTGACGGCATCCCGGTAATGCTTGAAAGTGAAGCCCGTACCTTGAGCACCGATGAGCGGCTGGACAAATGACAGCAGCGTTTACCGTTGTCATCCCTGCGCGCTACGGCTCCAGTCGCTTCCCCGGCAAGCCACTGAAAACCATTGCCGGCAAGCCCATGGTTCAGCTCGTCTGGGAGCAAGCTTGCAAGAGCAGCGCCGGGCGCGTAGTGATTGCCACCGACGATGCTCGCATCGTCGAAGCCTGTCAGGCTTTCGGTGCCGAAGTGCTGTTGACTCGCCAGGATCACAATTCCGGTACTGACCGTCTGGCCGAGGTGGCTGCGCAATTGGGGCTGGCCGCCGACGCGATTGTCGTCAATGTGCAGGGCGACGAGCCGATGATCCCGCCTGCGGTAATCGATCAGGTGGCGGCCAATCTTGCGGCTCACCCCGAAGCCGGCATGTCTACACTGGCCGAGCCTATCGATGACGTGGCGGCGTTGTTCAACCCGAACATCGTCAAGGTCGCAACGGACATCAACGGCCTGGCACTGACGTTCAGCCGGGCTCCCTTGCCGTGGGCGCGCGATGCGCTGGCCGCAAGCAGGGACGAACTGCCTGCCGGCGTGCCTTATCGCCGCCATATCGGTATCTACGCCTACCGTGCGGGCTTCCTTCACGATTTTGTCAGTTGGGGCCCGTGCTGGCTGGAGAACACCGAAAGCCTGGAGCAATTGCGTGCGCTGTGGAATGGCGTGCGGATTCACGTTGCCGATGCACTTGAGGCGCCACCCGGTGGCGTCGATACGCCTGAAGACCTGGAGCGCGTAAGGCGCTTGCTGGAGGGTTGATGCACTTCGTCCAGTGGTTCGGGAAGGCGAGGGTATGACCTTGCAGGTGCAATCCGCGATTTCGCTCAAGCCGTTCAACACGTTCGGCGTGGATGTTCAGGCTCTGCTGTTTGCCGAGGCGCACAGTGATGACGATGTTCGCGAGGCTCTGGCATATTCGGCCGAGCACGACGTACCGCTGCTGGTGATTGGCGGTGGCAGTAACCTGCTGCTCAGTGGTGACGTGCAGTCACTGGTCGTGCGCATGGCCAGCCGCGGCATTCGCATCGTGCATGAGGACTGTCTCGAGTCGATTGTCGAGGCAGAGGCTGGCGAGCCCTGGCACCCGTTTGTGCAGTCCTGCCTGGAACTGGGGCTGGCGGGGCTTGAAAACCTCAGCCTGATTCCAGGCACCGTTGGCGCTGCACCGATGCAGAACATCGGTGCTTATGGCGTCGAGATCAAGGATGTATTCCATGGCCTGACTGCGCTGGATCGTGAAACAGGCGAGTTGCGCGAGTTCTCTCTGCAGGATTGTGCCTTCGGCTATCGCGACAGCGTATTCAAGCATCAGGCCGCGCGCTGGCTGATCTTGCGCGTGCGCTTCAAGCTCAGTCGCGTAGCCACTCTGCACCTTGAATACGGTCCGGTTCGTCAGCGTCTCGACGAGCTAGGTATCGATAAGCCAACCCCGTTCGATGTCAGCCGTGCGATTTGCGCCATTCGCAGTGAAAAGCTGCCTGACCCAGCGGTGTTGGGCAATGCCGGCAGTTTCTTCAAAAACCCGATTATCCCTGCCGAACTGTACGCGACGATCAAGCAGCAGTATCCAGGCATCGTCGGCTACCCGCAGGACGATGGTCGTGTGAAGCTGGCGGCCGGATGGCTGATAGAGCAGGCTGGCTGGAAGGGGTACCGTGACGGTGACGCCGGGGTGCACAGGCTTCAGTCTCTGGTGCTGGTCAATTACGGACATGCCAGCGGCTTGCAGCTATTGAACCTGGCGCGCCGCATTCAGACCGACATCACCGAACGTTTTGGTGTGGAGCTGGAAATGGAGCCCAATCTTTACTGAGACTGCAGCGTGACCAGAGAGTGATGCTGAATCGCAGCTGTAAAAAAGCCCCGCCTGTCTGCACAGGCGGGGCTTTTTCATGGGCCGGGGTTAAACGAGGGGTTTAGGCTCGTTTTCTTTCTCGGCTTCATGTTGCGGTTTGACTGCTGGTTGCTCGGTTGCCGCTTCTTCAGCCTGTTCCTCGATTGCCGGTGCAGGCTTTGCCGATTCTGCTTCAGCAGCAGGCGCTGCCTCGACGACTGGAGTGCTGGCAGCAGCTTCCTGCTGACGGCGTGCTTCTTCTTCACGCTTGCGGCGACGAACTTCACGAGGATCGTTCGGTGCGCGGCCCGTGCTGCTGACCACTGGTGCAGGCGCTGCTTCTACAACTGCAGGTGCCTGCTCTTGTGGGGCAGGTGACTGTTCTTCAACGACCGGCTGAGGCGCGACGTAAGGAGCAGGCTCTTCTTTTACCGCTACCGGCTCGACAACAGCAGCAGGTGCAGGCGTTGGCAGTTCGGATGATTCAGTGGCTGGCACTTCCTCATGAGCCGCTGCTTCGAACTGCACCTGTGGTGCTGGCTCTGGCGTTGGCTTGAACGGCACTACGCGTTCTGCGTGAGGTGCTTCGAACAGTTCGGACTGCGCAGCAATGGCAGGTGCTTCGACCGCTGCCGGCTGAACTTCAACCTCTGGAGCTGGCTGCACTACAGGAGCGTCGTCTGCCACTGGGGCTTCAACGGCAGGCGCTTCGACAGTCGCCTCGGCAACAGTCGGTGCTTTTTCGGCAACCGGTGCTTCGTTGGCTGGTGTTTCAGCTACTGGCGTTTCAGCCGTATGTGCTTCGGCAGCAGGTGCCTGATGCACCGGCTCGGCGTCTGCAGTGACTGCATTGCTGTTGGCGCGTTCGGCCTGCTGATGCGCATCGGCTTCGGCAGGCGCGCTGATCACGCTGCTTGCAGCCGAGGCGGCGGCGGTGAAGCCCAGACCAGCCGACAGGTCGGTGGCGCTGCCTTCTTCTTCGTTGCCATTCTCTTCGGAGCCTTCGATCACGTTGCCATTGGCATCGCGCTGACGCTCACGACGATTGCTGCGACGACGCTGGCCACGCGAGCGGCGGCGAGGGCGGTCGCCTTCGCTACCGTCGTTGCCTTCCTGGTTCTCGTCGTTGACCTGCTCTTCGTTGAGCAGCACTTCCTCTTCTTCGCTCACGGCGGCCGCGGCCTGTTCGGCACGTGGTTGACGTTCTTCACGAGGCTGGCGTGGCTGGCGCTCTTCGCGTGGAGCACGTTCAGGACGTTCTTCACGGGCAAGGTTCACGGCAGGGGCCGCGTCCAGAGGTTCGCGCAGCTCGCGGACCGGACGATCTTCGCGTGCTTCACGCGGCTTGCGCTCGCGGGAGGTGCGCGCCGGACGCTCTTCGCGTGGTGTCGAGTCTTCGCGGGCTTCACGAGGTTCGCGAGCGGCGCGTTCTTCACGAGGTGCACGTTCCTCGCGAGGTGCGCGCTCTTCACGCGGTGCGCGTTCGGCACGTTCTTCGCGCGGGGCACGTTCTTCACGAGGCTTGCGTTCTTCATCGCGACGGTTGTTGCGGCCACGGCTCTGCTGGCGACCGTTACGGCGCTCTTCATTGCGGGCCGGACGCTGTTCTGCAACAGGTTTTTCAACCACAACCGGGGCGGCGGGCTCTTCCTTGGTCGCGAACAGGCTGACCAGGGATTTCACCAGGCCCTTGAACAGGCTTGGCTCGTGAGCGGCAGGTGCAGGCGTCGGTGCGGGCGCAACGGCTTCTACCGGAACGGGGGCATTGGCACGAGCAGGGGCAGTCTTGACGGCCGCTTCCTGACGAACCAGGGTGCGGGTTGCCGCGGCCAGAGGGGCAATCTCTTCCACTTCGGCAGCCGCCGCAGCAATTTCGTAGCTGGTCTGGCTGCTATGCGCTTCCGGGCTGTCATCACGCAGTCGCTGAACTTCGAAGTGCGGAGTCTCCAGCTGATCGTTCGGCAGGATGATGATGCGCGCACGGGTGCGCAGTTCGATCTTGGTGATCGAGTTGCGTTTCTCGTTGAGCAGGAAAGCCGCAACCGGAATAGGGACCTGGGCGCGCACTTCTGCAGTGCGGTCTTTCAGGGCTTCTTCTTCGATCAGGCGCAGAATGGCCAGAGACAGCGATTCGACATCCCGGATAATGCCGGTGCCGTTGCAGCGAGGGCAAACGATGCCGCTGCTTTCACCCAGCGATGGGCGCAGGCGCTGACGGGACATCTCCAGCAGGCCGAAGCGCGAGATGCGACCGACCTGAACGCGGGCGCGGTCTGCTTCCAGGCTCTCGCGGACTTTTTCTTCCACGGCGCGCTGGTTCTTGGCTGGCGTCATGTCGATGAAGTCGATGACGATCAGGCCGCCGATATCACGCAGACGCAGTTGACGGGCGATTTCCTCAGCCGCTTCAAGGTTGGTCTGCAAGGCGGTTTCTTCGATGTCGCTGCCTTTGGTAGCGCGCGCCGAGTTGATGTCGATGGACACCAGGGCCTCGGTCGGATCGATGACGATGGAGCCGCCGGAAGGCAGTTCGACCACGCGCTGGAAGGCAGTTTCGATCTGGCTTTCGATCTGGAAGCGGTTGAACAGGGGGACGCTGTCTTCGTACAGTTTGATCTTGCTGGCGTACTGCGGCATCACCTGGCGGATGAAGGTCAGGGCTTCTTCCTGGGCTTCAACGCTGTCGATCAGGACTTCACCGATATCCTGACGCAGGTAGTCACGGATGGCGCGGATGATGACGTTGCTTTCCTGGTAGATCAGGAAAGGAGCCGAGCGGTCCAGGGACGCTTCCTTGATGGCGGTCCACAGTTGCAGCAGGTAATCGAGGTCCCACTGCATTTCTTCGCTGCTGCGGCCCAGGCCGGCAGTGCGAACGATCAGGCCCATGTCGGCTGGAGCGATCAGGCCGTTTAGCGCTTCACGCAGTTCGTTGCGTTCTTCACCTTCGATACGGCGCGAGATGCCGCCGGCGCGAGGGTTGTTCGGCATCAGGACCAGATAGCGGCCTGCAAGGCTGATAAAGGTGGTCAGGGCGGCACCCTTGTTGCCACGCTCTTCTTTCTCGACCTGAACGATGACTTCCTGGCCTTCGCTCAGGACATCCTTGATGTTGACGCGGCCTTCGGGAGCTTTCTTGAAGTATTCGCGGGAGATTTCCTTGAGTGGCAGAAAGCCGTGGCGCTCAGAGCCGAAATCGACAAAGGCAGCCTCAAGGCTGGGTTCGATGCGAGTGATTCGGCCTTTATAGATGTTGGCCTTCTTCTGCTCGCGTGCACCTGACTCGATGTCCAGGTCGTAGAGGCGCTGGCCGTCTACCAGTGCAACACGCAACTCTTCGGGTTGAGTTGCGTTAATCAGCATTCTTTTCATGTAGTACCGTCGGTTTCCGGGCTGCCGGAAACGGCGTTCGGCACACACGACTTCTCACGGTCGGTGTCAGGGCGCGTCAGGAGTGGTTGGACACTCCAGTGTCTAGCGAGGTCCTCGCCCAGAGGGGGCGGAGGGTCGCGACGACGTTTCCTGCTTGCTGTGGTGGCGTAAGACACCCTTTCAGCAAAAGCTTTGTCAGGAGGAGGAATCGACCATCGGTAGCGGACGAGATGAAGCGTCTAGAACAAGCCTTGTGCTACACAGTCCGATGGTTGTGCGTCTCCACCCTACACGTATCCCTGATAATTCGGGTGCTGCCGCGCGCAGAATCCGCAGCGGGTTGGCATTTACCGCGATCTTCGATAGGGAAGGTCGCGCATCATGGCTTGAGGCGTTGTTCCCGAAGCATTCGCTCGTAGCGTCTGGAAGCGACTGCACTTTGTGAACTGGCCATGAACTGTCCGCACTGGCCGCGAGCTGTCTGCTCTGCTGTCAGGCGTGTTTCCGGCCTCATGTCACCTGCGCTCGTTACGTTTCCAGCGTGCTCCGTTGTCACCGAACACTGCGTAGGACGGCCTCCCGTCCTTGTGAATTGCGTTGGTCAGGGCCGGTTGTCAACCGTTGGTCCGCTGTCCGGCCGCTTTTGGCGGCGTTCGCGACTATAGCAGCAATCATTAAGTGCTTCAAATCCATAAAAAATTGTTATCATTTGCGGCATGACGAATATTGCCCCTCCAACCCCCGGCGTCCAGCTGGTCGAGGTTGCCCCGGAACTTGCCGGTCAACGCATCGATAATTTTCTGATCACTTATCTCAAGGGTGTGCCCAAAACCTTGATTTACCGCATTTTGCGCAAGGGCGAAGTGCGTGTGAACAAGGGGCGGATCAAGCCCGAGTATAAGCTGCAGGCAGGCGATATCGTGCGTATTCCCCCTGTGCGCGTGCCCGAGCGCGACGAGCCGGTGCCGGTCGCGCAGGCTTTGTTGCAGCGCCTTGAAGCGGCGATTGTCTACGAAGACAAGGCGTTGATCGTGCTCAACAAGCCTGCGGGTATCGCCGTGCATGGTGGCAGTGGCCTGAGCTTTGGTGTGATCGAGGCATTCCGCCAGTTGCGTCCCGATGCCAAGGAGCTTGAGCTTGTGCATCGTCTTGATCGCGACACGTCCGGGCTGCTGATGATTGCCAAGAAGCGCAGCATGCTGCGTCATCTGCACGAAGCCTTGCGTGGCGACGGCGTCGACAAACGCTACATGGCGCTGGTCCGCGGTAACTGGGCGACAGCGCTGAAGCAGGTGCGTGCGCCGCTGATGAAAAGCAATCTGCGTTCCGGCGAACGTATGGTCGAGGTCAATGAAGAGGGCAAGGAGGCTTTGACGATTTTCAAGGTGCTGCGTCGTTTCGGTGACTTTGCCACCATGGTCGAAGCCAAGCCAGTCACTGGTCGCACCCATCAGATCCGCGTGCATACGCTGCATGCGGGGCACGCCATTGCAGGCGACACCAAGTACGGTGACGAGAATTTCAGTCGCGAAATTCGCGATCTGGGCGGCAAGCGCCTGTTTTTGCACGCTTACATGCTGACCGTGCCGATGCCCGATGGCAGCAAGCTGAATGTGCAGGCGCCTGTCGATGAGATGTGGGCCAAAACAGTGGAGCGTCTGAGTGCGTCGTGATTACGATCTGTTGATTTTCGACTGGGACGGCACGCTGGCCGACTCGATCGGACGCATTGTCCTTTCCATGCGCACGGCTGCCATCGAGACCGATCTTGAAGTTCGCGACGATCTGGCGATCAAGGGCATTATCGGCCTGGGGCTGCCCGAGGCGATCCGGACCCTCTATCCACAGATCAGCGGCAATCAACTGATCGATTTCCGGCAGCGCTATGCTGACAGCTACATGGCAATGGATAATGTGCCCTCGCCGCTGTTCGAAGGCGTTCTGGAGTCGATGCAGGCGTTTCGCGAGGATGGCTATCGTCTTGCGGTTGCAACCGGCAAGGCGCGTCGCGGGCTGGACAGGGTGCTGAAGGCCAACGGCTGGCTGGATTACTTCGATGCTACCCGGGCTGCCGACGAAACAGCCAGCAAGCCTGACCCATTGATGTTGAACGAGATCATGGCGCACTGCGATGTTGCGCCGCAGCGTTCGTTGATGATCGGCGATGCATCGTTCGATCTGCTGATGGCCCGCAATGCGGGTATGGATTCGGTTGCCGTGGGGTACGGCGCGCAGCCGCTTGAGTCGTTGCGCCAGTTCCAGCCGCGGCTGGCTATCGAGCATTTTTCCGAGCTGCGTACCTGGTTGAACGGTCGCGGCGTCTAGTTTCAGGGTTGGAGTGATTGGAACATGTCTGACGAATGGAAGGCACCTGTCTCGCAGAGCGCAGACGAGGGCATCAATAACAGGGAAGAGGCAAAAAGCTGGAAACTTCTTGAAAAGACGCTGCTGGCCAGTGTTCAGGAGCAGCGTCGTGCGCGTCGCTGGGGGATCTTTTTCAAGCTGTTGACCTTCGCGTTTCTGTTTGTTGCGGTGATTGTGCCGATGCTGGATTTCGATGGCGGCACATCGCGGCGCTCCAGCCACACAGCGTTGATTGATGTGCAGGGCGTGATTGCCGACAAGGAGTCGGCCAGTGCCGAGAATATCGTCACCGCGTTGCAGAAGGCATTCGACGATGAAAAAACCAAGGGTGTGATTCTGCGCATCAATAGCCCTGGTGGCAGTCCTGTGCAGTCGGGTTACGTATATGACGAAATCCGTCGTCTGCGCGCCGCAAAGCCGGACATCAAGGTCTATGCCGTCATTACTGACCTGGGGGCTTCCGGGGCTTATTATATCGCCAGCGCCGCCGACCAGATTTATGCCGACAAGGCCAGTCTTGTAGGGTCCATTGGTGTGACGGCAGCCGGTTTCGGGTTTGTCGGTGCCATGGATAAGCTCGGCGTTGATCGACGCACCTACACATCGGGCGAGCACAAAGCCTTCCTTGATCCGTTTCAACCGCAAAAAGCTGAAGAAACGCAGTTTTGGCAGGGCGTGCTGGACACGACTCATCGTCAGTTCATCGCCAGCGTCAAGCAGGGGCGTGGTGAGCGTCTGAAGGACAAGGATCATCCCGAGCTGTTTTCAGGGTTGATCTGGACTGGTGAGCAGGCCGTTGCGCTCGGTCTGGTGGATGGTCTGGGCAGTGCAAGCTATGTTGCGCGGGATGTGATCAAGGAAAAGGACATCGTCGAATATACTGTCGAAGAGTCGCCATTTGATCGTTTTTCGAAAAAGCTCGGCACCAGTATCGCCGAGCGAATAGCCATGCTGGTCGGTTTCAATGGGCCCAGCCTGCGCTGATGGTCTGTTGTCGATAAAAGAACCCGGTCATTGGCCGGGTTCTTTTGTCTGGGGTCAGGGCACGCTGACGCCTTCCTTTATCAGCATGTCCACCAGTCTTATCAGGGGCAGGCCGATCAGGCTCGTCGCATCGCTGCCGTCGGTGCTGCGAAACAGGCTGACGCCAAGGCCTTCTGCCTTGAAACTGCCTGCGCAGTCATAAGGCTCTTCTGCATGCAGATAGCGCTCGATGCTGGTGCGGTCGAGTTCACGCATGTGTACCGTAAAAGGCACACAATCGACCTGGCACTCGCCTGTGGTGCTGTTGAGCAGTGCCAGGCCGGTCAGGAACGTAACACTTGTGCCGCTGGCGGCCGTCAGTTGCTCAAGCGCGCGCTCGAAGGTGTGGGGCTTGCCAAGTACCTGTCCATCCAGCGCGGCGACCTGGTCTGAGCCAATGATCAGGTGGCGCGGATACTCGTCCGCCAGCGCCTCGGCCTTCTCTCGGGCCAGGCGCCGTACGAGGTCGTGTGCAGTCTCGCCGGGGCGGTGGCTTTCATCAATGTCCGGAGACTTGCAGGCGAAGGGCAGGCGCAGGCGAGTGAGCAACTCGCGGCGGTAAGAAGAGCTGGAGGCAAGTAGCAGGGATGGCATGCGATTCTCCGTAGGCTGAGTGTTGATTCTAAAGAGTGGTCGGAGTGACGAACAGGCCTGAATTTCCTTTGACATGCCAAGGGGGCATCCCTAGAATGCTGCGCCTATGTTGAATGACCCGATTCCATCTCACGTTGACCCGCGCAAATTGTCTGATCGCGGCACTACCCTTCAGGGTGAAGTGCTGCTGGGCGATTTGAAGAGACTCTGCGACCCGCTTGCCGACACTGTCGGTACGGTGCAGGCGAAATTCGTTTTTGAGCGTGACGAACGTCGTTCGGTGGTTATCCACAGTTCGATAGACGTTCCGGTCAAGATGGTTTGCCAGCGTTGTCTTGAGCTGGTGACCCTGCCGATCCACAGCGAATGCAGTTACGCCGTGGTGAAGGAGGGTGCGAATACCCAGTCGTTACCGAAAGGTTATGACGTGCTGGAACTGGGCGAAGATCCTTTGGATCTGCTGGCATTGATCGAGGAGGAGCTATTGCTCGCCTTGCCCATTGTGCCTGCTCATCATCCTGAAGAATGCCAGCAACCGGCGGGTCTCGATGAGCCCGAACCGAGCGTGGACGAGGTAACGCGGTCCAACCCGTTCAGTGTATTGGCGCAGTTAAAGCGTGACCCAAACGTTTAGGAGTTAATCAATTATGGCTGTTCAGCAGAACAAAAAATCCCGCTCTGCCCGTGACATGCGTCGTTCGCACGACGCTCTTGAGGCAAGCACTCTGTCGGTAGAAAAGACCACTGGTGAAATCCACCTGCGTCACCACGTATCGCCAGAAGGCGTATACCGTGGTCGTAAAGTGATCGACAAGGGCGCTGACGAGTAATTTCTTGTCCGCTCCGATCATCGCGATCGACGCAATGGGCGGGGACTTCGGTCCCCGCAACATTGTTCAGGCAAGTCTTGCGTGCCTGACAGCTACGCCCTCGCTTCATCTGGTCCTCGTCGGCCAAGCCTCCCTGATTGAAGAACTCATTGCCCGCCATGATGCTGTGGATCGCTCTCGCCTGCGTGTCGTGAATGCCGGCGAGACCATCGCGATGGACGAACTTCCTTCCCAGGCTCTGCGTGGCAAGCCTGATTCCTCAATGCGCGTGGCGCTCGGGCTTGTGGCAGGCGGGCAGGCCCAGGCGTGTGTCAGTGCCGGTAATACCGGTGCGCTGATGGCGCTTTCCCGATTTGTCCTCAAGACCTTGCCGGGGATTGATCGTCCTGCGATGGTCGCGGCCATACCCACTCGATCAGGCCATTGCCAATTACTGGACCTGGGGGCGAATGTCGATTGCAGCGCCGAAGCGCTCTATCAGTTTGCCGTGATGGGCTCAGTGCTCGCCGAGATCCTTGGTGTCGCAACGCCCAGAGTGGCCTTGCTCAACGTCGGCACTGAAGACATCAAGGGCAACCAGCAAGTCAAGCGTGCCGCCGGTCTTCTGCAGGCTGCCTCGGGACTTAACTACGTTGGCTATGTGGAAGGCGACGGGTTGTACCGGGGCGAGGCTGATGTGGTGGTATGCGACGGCTTTGTCGGTAACGTGCTGCTCAAGTCGAGTGAAGGGCTGGCGAGCATGATTGCTGCCAGAATCGATACACTGTTCAATCGTAACCTGCTGAGCAGGGCTGTCGGGGCGCTGGCGTTGCCGTTGCTCAGGCGACTGCAGACGGATCTGGCACCCGCTCGTCATAATGGTGCGAGCCTGCTCGGGTTGCAGGGGGTTGTGGTGAAAAGCCATGGCTCTGCCAGTGTCTCAGGATTCCAGAGTGCGATTCAGCGAGCGATTGTAGAATCCCGTGAAAACCTGCCGCAGCGTTTGAAAGGGCGACTTGAGACGCTGTTTCAGAACGGGCGGACCTGAAAATGTGACGCACCAGACTGGTCAGTCATCCAACCGATCAGTCATGTAAATTTGAATTCCCGCGTTCGGCTTGTCCGGACGCCCATTTTGGCGACAATAATTCAGAGGCTTGTCAAATGTCTGCATCCCTCGCATTCGTCTTTCCGGGTCAAGGATCGCAATCGCTCGGCATGCTCGCCGAGCAAGGCGCGCAGCATCCGTTGATCCTCGACACTTTCGAGCAGGCTTCCGAGGCCCTTGGCTATGACCTGTGGGCGTTGACCCAGAACGGTCCTGTCGAATCGCTCAATCAGACCGACAAGACCCAGCCTGCGATCCTGACTGCTTCCGTAGCGTTGTGGCATGTCTGGTTGGCAGAGGGCGGTGCAGTTCCTGCTTTTGTCGCAGGCCACAGTCTGGGTGAATACAGCGCGCTGGTAGCTGCGCAAAGCCTGAGCCTGGCTGACGCGGTGAAGCTTGTCGAGCGTCGCGGCCAGTTGATGCAGGAAGCGGTGCCGGCCGGTCAGGGTGGTATGGCCGCCATTCTGGGGCTTGATGACGCCGACGTCATCGCCGCATGTGCCGAGGCGGCGCAGGGCGAGGTCGTCAGTGCAGTGAATTTCAACTCGCCGGGCCAGGTCGTGATTGCCGGGGCTGCCGAGGCCGTCAAGCGCGCCATGGAGCTGTGCAAGGCGCGCGGTGCCAAGCGTGCATTGCCGTTGCCGGTCAGTGTGCCGTCGCACTGCGAGCTGATGCGCCCGGCCGCCGAGCGTTTCGCCGAAGCTGTCGAAGCCATCGAATGGCAAGCGCCTGAAATCGCGCTGGTACAGAACGTCAGTGCCAGCGCAGTCAGTGATCTGGCGACGCTCAAACGTGATCTGCTGGAGCAACTGTATAAACCGGTACGCTGGGTTGAATCCATTCAATGTCTGGCGAGCCGCGGAGCGACCCAGCTTGTGGAGTGTGGGCCGGGCAAGGTACTGGCCGGTCTGAACAAGCGTTGCGCCGAAGGCGTGATTACTTACAACCTTGATACCCCAGACGCCTTTGCCGCCGCGCGTGCGGCACTGGCCTGATTAGGAGACGCCTGCATGAGCCTTCAAGGTAAAGTTGCACTGGTAACCGGTGCAAGTCGCGGTATTGGTCAAGCCATCGCCCTGGAATTGGGGCGCAATGGTGCTGTCGTTGTGGGCACGGCAACGTCCGAGTCCGGTGCCGAGCGCATCAGCGCGACGCTCAAGGAAAACGGCATCGAAGGCTTTGGTCTGATGCTCAACGTCTGCGATGCCGATTCCGTGAACTCGGTCTTGTCGACCATTCAGGAGCGCGTCGGTGCACCGTTGATTCTGGTCAATAATGCCGGTATCACCCGTGATAATCTGATGATGCGCATGAAAGATGACGAATGGTCCGATGTCATCGACACCAACCTGAACAGCCTTTTCCGCCTTTCCAAGGGTGTTTTGCGCGGCATGACCAAGGCGCGTTGGGGCCGTATTATCAGCATTGGTTCGGTTGTGGGTGCCATGGGCAACGCCGGTCAAGTAAACTATGCTGCCGCGAAGGCCGGGCTGGAAGGTTTCGGCAGGGCTCTGGCTCGTGAAGTGGGCTCGCGTGCAGTAACCGTCAATTCGGTTACGCCCGGTTTCATCGACACTGACATGACACGTGAGCTGCCTGAAGCTCAGCGTGAGTCACTGATTACCCAGATACCCCTGGGCCGTTTGGGGCAGGCTGAAGAGATTGCGCATGTAGTCGCTTTTCTTGCGTCCGAAGGCGCAGGCTACGTTACCGGGGCCACAATCCCTGTTAACGGCGGCATGTACATGAGCTAATGTGACGATCTGTTTCAAAAAAATGTCATACGAGCTGTCTAAAATCCGTTATAAAGCTGCAATCTATGAATGGGCAAAGGTACGGTTGGCGACAAGGGGAGAGCGTTAAGCTTGAAATTCGCAAAACCTCTTCTATACACTTACCCACTGGCCAGATGCCTGAACATTTCCACTAGGAGTTAAAACTAGGTATGAGCACCATCGAAGAGCGCGTCAAGAAAATCGTTGCAGAGCAACTTGGCGTCAAATCAGAAGAGGTTGTCAACACTGCTTCTTTCGTTGAAGACCTGGGCGCTGACTCCCTGGACACCGTCGAGCTGGTAATGGCTCTGGAAGAGGAATTCGAGACCGAAATCCCTGACGAAGAGGCGGAAAAGATCACTACCGTTCAAGCAGCAATCGACTACGTCACCAGCCATCAGGCTTAAGATTTGTAATCGCTGACTGCTGTCACGGGAAAACCGCACTGCTTTAACCGGCGTGCGGTTTTTTCTTTAAAAAACGCTGTGATTGTTCGTAACTGATTGTTCCGTAAACAAGAGAGAAGGAGAGTCCTGTGTCGCGTAGACGCGTCGTGGTCACCGGGATGGGTATGCTTTCGCCACTGGGCAATGACGTGCCCAGCAGTTGGCAAGGCATTCTGGCGGGCCGCAGTGGCATTGGCCTTATCGAGCACACGGACTTGTCAGCCTTCACCACCCGCTTCGGCGGTTCGGTCAAGGGCTTCAACGTTGAAGAATACCTCGCGCCCAAAGAAGCGCGTCGGCTCGATCTCTTCATTCAGTATGGTCTTGCGGCCAGTTTTCAGGCCGTGCGTAACGCAGGCCTCGAAGTCACTGATGCAAACCGTGAGCGCATTGGCGTTGCCATGGGTTCGGGCATCGGTGGTCTGACCAATATCGAAAACAGCAGCCGTCTGCTGCACGAGCAAGGTCCGGGGCGGATTTCACCGTTTTTCGTGCCGGGCTCGATCATCAACATGATTTCCGGTTTCCTGTCTATCCATCTGGGTGCGCAGGGGCCTAACTACTCGATCGCCACAGCCTGCACCACTGCAACCCACTGCATCGGCATGGCAGCTCGCAACATTGCCTACGACGAAGCGGACGTGATGATTGCCGGTGGCGCTGAAATGGCCGCCTGTGGCTTGGGATTGGGCGGATTTGGCGCGGCGCGTGCGCTGTCGACACGCAATGACGACCCGACCCGTGCCAGTCGTCCCTGGGACAAGGGGCGCGATGGTTTCGTCCTGTCCGACGGTGCCGGGGCAATGGTGCTTGAAGAGCTTGAGCACGCCAAGGCGCGCGGTGCGACCATCTATGCCGAGCTCGTCGGATTCGGCATGAGTGGCGATGCCTATCACATGACCTCACCGCCTGACGATGGTGCCGGTGCCGCGCGCTGCATCGTCAACGCGTTGCGTGATGCCAGGGTCAATCCCGATCAGGTGCAGTACATCAACGCACACGGTACTTCGACGCCGGCAGGCGATCTGGCCGAGGCGTCTGCCATCAAATCGGTATTCGGTGATCACGCCTACAAGCTGGCCGTCAGCTCGACCAAATCGATGACAGGCCATTTGCTGGGTGCTGCCGGGGCTGTCGAAGCGATTTTCAGCGTGCTGGCAATGGTTGATCAGGTGGCTCCGCCGACTATCAACCTGGATGAGCCGAGTGAAGGCTGCGATCTGGATTTCGTGCCTCACGAAGCACGCCGGATGCCCATCGATGTCGTCCTGTCCAACTCGTTCGGGTTTGGTGGCACCAATGGCTCGCTGGTATTCCGTCGGTTCGCCGAGTAATGCCTGGCTGGGTCGATGGCTGCCCGGCAGATGCCTTGTCCCTCAAGAACCGCGGGCTGGCCTACGGCGATGGGCTGTTCGAAACCATTGCCGTCAAGGCCGGGCAGCCAGTGCTGCTCGAGCGTCACCTGCAGCGTCTTGAAAGCGGATGCCAGCGACTTTCGATTGCTGCCGATCATGCGCTGCTTCGCGCAGAAATGACCCGCTTCGCCGCAGAACTTGGCGACGGGGTCATGAAGCTGATACTCACCCGTGGCGACAGCCAGCGTGGCTATGCTCCGGCTCTGGACACTCCGTCACGCCGAATCCTGCAAGGCGGCCCGACGCCCGTTTATCCCGGTGCACATGCCGAGCGGGGTGTGCGCCTGTTCGACTGCCGGACTCGTCTGGCCGAACAGCCGCTGCTTGCCGGGCTCAAGCATCTGAATCGCCTGGAGCAGGTGCTCGCCCGTTCCGAATGGAGCGATAGCGAGCATGCCGAAGGCTTGATGCGCGATACCTCGGGGCGGTTGATCGAGGGTGTCTACAGCAATCTTTTTCTGATCAGCAAAGGCTGTCTGCTGACGGCCGATCTGAGCCGCTGCGGGGTTGCAGGGGTGATGCGCGCCGAGCTGCTCGATCAGGCACGAAATCTGGAACTGGCTGTCGATATCCGTGATTTGCACATGTCCGACCTGGAATCGGCGGACGAAGTGTTTCTATGCAATAGCGTCTACGGCGTCTGGCCGGTTTGCGGCTTTGCAGCGTCGAACTGGCCGGTCGGGCCGCTCACCCGTAAACTGCAAGGCATTGCTCGCACCCTTCTGGATATCTGATTTGTGATCCGAAAAATATTGGTGTTGCTGGAAACAGCTGTCGTTCTGGCGGGGCTGCTGCTCGGCCTTGCATTCTGGCAGCAATATCAGGCGCTGAACCAGCCGCTTGAAGTGACGCAGGAGCAACTGCTGGATGTTCCGGCCGGCTCGACGCCGACCGGTGTGCTCAATCGGCTGCAGGCCGATGGTGTCATCAAGGATGCTTTCTGGTTGCGTCTCTACTGGCGCTTCAATTTGTCGGGGCAGGCCTTGCACAGCGGCGAGTACCGCATGGTGCCAGGCATGAACGTCAAAGGTCTGTTCGATATCTGGAAGCGCAAGGAAGTCGTGCAATACAGCCTGACGCTGGTCGAGGGCTGGAATTTCCGACAGGTGCGGGCCGCGCTTGCCAGGCAGGTCAAGCTCGATCAGACGCTGGCAGGCTTGTCCGACAGCGAACTGATGGCAAAAATCGGTCATCCCGACGTATTCCCTGAAGGCCGTTTCTTTCCTGACACCTACCGCTATGTGCGCGGCATGACCGATGCGGAATTGCTCAAGCAGGCTTACGGCCGTCTGGAGGAGGTGCTGGATGAAGAATGGAACGCCAGATCGTCAGAGGCCCCTTATTCGAACCCCTATCAGGCCCTGATCATGGCTTCGCTGGTCGAGAAGGAAACCGGTGTGCCTCAGGAGCGCGGGCAGATTGCCGGCGTGTTTGTACGGCGTCTTAAACTGGGCATGCAATTGCAGACTGACCCGACCGTGATCTATGGCATGGGCGAGCGCTACAACGGCAAGTTGACCCGCGCCAACCTCAAGGAAGCCACGCCTTACAATACTTATGTGATAGCGGGTCTACCGCCGACACCGATCTCGCTGGTGGGGCGAGAAGCGATTCATGCCGCACTGAACCCGGTTGCGGGCAGCAGCCTGTATTTCGTTGCCAAGGGGGACGGCAGCCATGTGTTCTCTGACGATCTGGATGCCCATAACGCAGCTGTGCGTGATTACCAGCTCAAGCGCCGTGCCGATTATCGCTCCAGCCCGGCACCTGTTGCGACACCTCCGTCAGCCGACTCGCCCGCTTCGGAGCCCGAGCCTGCAACCACACCGGATACGCCGCAGCCCGAGCCGAATGAGCAATGATGACTATTAAGGATTGCCTGTGACTGGCTTGTTTATCACCCTGGAAGGCCCTGAAGGTGCTGGCAAAAGCACCAATCGCGAGTACCTGGCGGCACAGCTGCGTGCACAGGGCGTTGAGGTATTGCTGACCCGAGAGCCGGGCGGTACTCCGTTGGCCGAGCGCATTCGCGAGCTGTTGCTGGCCCCCAGTGACGAAACCATGAGCGCCGACACCGAGTTGCTGCTGGTCTTTGCTGCGCGTGCACAGCACCTGGCCGAGGTCATTCGTCCTGCGCTGGCGCGTGGCGAGGTAGTGCTTTGTGACCGGTTTACCGATGCAACCTACGCTTATCAAGGCGGCGGTCGCGGTTTGTCCCATCAGCGTATTGCGGTGCTGGAGCAGTTTGTTCAAGGCGATCTGCGCCCTGATCTGACGCTGGTGTTCGACCTGCCGGTGGAAATCGGTCTGTCACGCGCCGCCGCACGCGGCCGACTGGATCGATTCGAACAGGAAGGCAGAGTGTTCTTCGACGCAGTGCGCACAACGTATCTGGAGCGGGCGAAAGCTGATCCTGCACGTTATCGACTGGTAGACGCCGCACAGACGCTTGCCGACGTGCAGGCTTCCCTGGATACATTACTGCCTCGGTTGCTGGAGCTGCGACGTGGCTGAAGCCTACCCCTGGCAGGCATCGCTCTGGCAACAAATGGCCGGTCGTGCCCAGCACGCGCATGCCTATCTGTTGCACGGTCCGGCCGGTATCGGCAAGCGGGCATTGGCCGAACGCCTGATGGCCAGCCTGCTGTGCAAGGCCCCCGAAGGGCTTGAGGCCTGCGGGCATTGCAAGTCCTGCCTGTTACTGGCAGCTGGCAGCCACCCGGACAATTATGTCCTGGAGCCGGAAGAGGCGGACAAGCCGATCAAGGTCGATCAGGTGCGTGATCTGGTCAGCTTTGTCGTGCAGACCGCACAGATGGGCGGTCGCAAGGTGGTGCTCGTCGAGCCGGTAGAGGCAATGAACATCAACGCTGCCAATGCTTTGCTGAAAAGTCTGGAAGAGCCTTCGGGCAATACCGTTCTGTTGCTGGTCAGTCATCAGCCGAGCCGGTTGCTGCCGACGGTCAAGAGCCGCTGTGTTCAGCAGGCTTGCCCGCTGCCAGGCGAGCAGATGAGCCTGGACTGGCTGAGCAATGCCTTGCCTGACTGCACGCAGGACGAGCGTTTTGAGTTGCTGACGCTGGCGGCCGGATCGCCGCTGGCGGCCGTGGCGCTCCATACGCAAGGCGTTCGCGAGCAACGCGCGCAGGTGGTGGACGGTGTCAAGAAGCTGCTCAAGCAACAGCAATCGGCGACTCAATTGGCCGAGGGCTGGAAGGATATTCCGCTTTTACTGCTGTTCGACTGGTTCTGCGACTGGTCGCACCTGATCCTGCGCTATCAGATGACGCAGGATGAAGAAGGCCTTGGTCTTGGCGACATGCGCAAGGTCGTTCAGTACCTGGCACAGAAATCCTCTCGCGCCAAAGTGCTGGATATTCAGGACTGGATTCTGGCGCAGCGACAAAAAGTCATGTCCAAGGCCAATCTCAACCGGGTCTTGCTGCTTGAAGCATTGCTGGTGCAGTGGGCAGGCCTGCCAGGACAGGCGTAGACTCTGCGTTATCCGGAACCGTTGAGGTGTTGTCATGAGTCTGCCGCTGAACACAGGTCCACGTAATGGCATTCTGTCGCTGACCATCAAGGACAAATCCGTCCTTTACGCTGCCTACATGCCTTTCATCAGAAACGGGGGGCTGTTCATTCCCACCAGCAAAAGCTACAAGCTGGGTGATGAGGTGTTCATGCTGCTCAACCTGATGGACGAGCCGGAAAAGGTTCCGGTGGCCGGCCGCGTCGCCTGGATTACGCCAAAAGGCGCGCAGGGCAATCGGACTGCCGGTGTCGGCGTGCAATTCAATGACGGCGACAATACCGCACGTAATCTGATCGAAACTCATCTGGTCGGTGCTCTCAAGTCCGATCGTCCAACCCATACGATGTAGTTGTGTTTTAACCAATGCTTGTAGATTCCCATTGTCACCTCGATCGCCTTGACCTCGCCCTGCACGATGGTTCTCTGGATGCCGCCCTTGACGCCGCGCGGGGCAGGGGCGTCGGGCACTTTCTCTGCATCGGTGTCAGCGCCGACAATGCCGGCGCAGTCAAAGCGCTCGCCGAACGCTACGCCGACGTCGACTGCTCGGTAGGCATCCATCCGCTGGACGTCAAGCCGGGTGAAATGCCCCCTCTGGATTGGTTGCTCAAGGAGCTGGACCATCCGCGCGTGGTGGCGATCGGCGAGACCGGTCTGGACTATCACTACGAGCCCGAGGCCGCCGAGCTGCAGCAGGCTTCTTTCCGGTTGCACCTTGAGGCAGCCCGTGTCACGGGTAAACCGGTGATCATCCATACCCGTGGCGCACGCGCCGATACATTGAGCCTTCTGGGTGAGGCGGCACTGCCACAGGCAGGCGTCCTGCATTGCTTCACCGAAGACTGGGAGATGGCCAGGGCTGCGCTGGACCTGGGCTATTACATCTCGCTGTCCGGCATCGTGACCTTCCGCAATGCCGACGCATTGCGGGATGTTGCAAGGCAAGTCCCAGCAGACCGGCTGCTGGTTGAAACCGATTCGCCTTACCTTGCGCCTATCCCTTATCGGGGCAAGCCGAATCTGCCGCAGTATGTGCGTGAAGTTGCCGAATTTCTCGCGATGCTGCGAGGCGACTCCTACGAGCGTTTTGCCGAACAGACCACTGCCAACTTCGCTCGCCTGTTCCCGCTGGCACATGTTCAGCGCTGATTGGCCTACAGGTCGGTGCAAGGGCAAATCGCAGGCAAAAAAAACCCGGATTCTGGGGGGTGAAGCCGGGTTAAGACCATTAGGAGTAAAACAAAGGCACGCTGGTCCCTCGGCACCTTTACTGGCGAGTCATTTGGGGAATTATGACGCGTCAGCGGATTAAGTATTGCCCAGCATGGCGCACCGTCCAGTCTCTTTTGGTCGTTTTTTAAACAGTTTTGGAATACTAAAGCGATTCTTGAGTCCTCTACAGGCGTTTTTTTGCCGAACCGGATGCAAGGCGGTTGTATCAATGTTGCCCGCGTGCGCCGATAGATCAGGCATGCCGAGCGTTATTCAGTGTCTGGCCGGAGTTGTCGGGTGGAGTTTTCCAACGGTTTTCTATTGAGTCTGTCGTTGTGCCTGGACATCGGTCTGGCAAACATAGCGATGATTACGCTGTCCATGCAGCGCGGCTTTTCCAAGGGCTTATGGCTGGGGCTGGGAACCTGTGTCGGCGATCTGGCCTACGCGATTCTGGCCATGCTCGGCATGGCGGTGTTGCTGCAATACGAAGCTGTACGCTACGTGCTCTGGCTTGGCGGTACGGCCGTGCTGGCGTGGTTCTGCTTCAGGATGGTCATGAGTGCTACTACGGTTAGCGCTGGTCTGGAGAATCAGGACGTTCACTCGGAAAAGTCCAGCCTGGCATTGTTTCTGCGCGGGATCTTTCTGGCGATGTCTTCACCTAGCGCCATTCTCTGGTTTGCTGCCGTCGGCGGCGCGCTGATTGCCCGGCAGGGCTCTGACCTCGCCAGTGCCTCGACCTTCCTTGCGGGGTTCGTCGCAGCGGGGGTGGTCTGGTCGATCTCGCTGTGCGCGCTGGCACACCAGGGCGGGCGTTTCATGGGCGAGCGGATGCTGCGCTGGTCTTACATTGCCTCTGCGCTCATCTTTGCCTATTTCACGTTGTATGTGGTGATCACGGGGTATCTGGAGTTTGTCGTTGCAGCACCGGTGGGGCCTGCGTCTTAGCGTGCCGTCCGGTATCCGCTTTACCGGGCTGTCGACGACCGGCAGATTTTTCTCGCCCGATTCGTTCGTATAGGTCGACAAGTAAGGATGATCCGTGCAATTTAGCGCCGATTGGGCATAATACCCGGCTTCGATTTCGATCCTGACAGACCTCTCTATGCAGAAAGAACCTCGTAAGGTCCGTGAATTTCGCCGCCGCGAGCAGGAAATTCTCGACACCGCGCTAAAGCTGTTCCTGGAGCAGGGCGAAGACAGCGTCACTGTCGAGATGATCGCGGACGCTGTCGGCATTGGCAAAGGCACCATCTACAAGCACTTCAAGTCCAAGGCAGAGATCTATCTGCGCCTGATGCTCGATTACGAGCGGGACCTGAACGCGCTGCTGCATTCCGCCGATGTCGACAAGGACAAGGAAGCGCTCTCGCGTGCCTATTTTGAGTTCCGCATGCGTGATCCGCAGCGCTATCGTCTGTTTGACCGACTGGAAGAAAAAGTGGTCAAGGGCAATCAGGTGCCCGAACTGGTCGAAGAACTGCACAAGATCCGCGCCTCCAACTTCGAACACCTGACACTGCTGATCAAGGGGCGCATTACCGAAGGCAAGCTTGAAGATGTTCCGCCTTATTACCACTACTGTGCTGCGTGGGCGCTGGTGCACGGCGCCGTTGCGTTGTACCACTCGCCGTTCTGGAGCAATGTGCTGGAAGATCAGGAAGGCTTTTTCCACTTCCTGATGGACATTGGCGTACGCATGGGCAACAAGCGCAAGCGTGACGTCGATGTCACTGCCGAGCCCAGGCTCAAGCCCGAGCCCTCCGCCGAATAAGACCCCGTTAGGGTCTTGAGCGCTCGCTTCAAGGATTTGGTGCCGGCTGCGTCAGAGATGGCGCGGAAGCTGCATCCGACGACCATTCGCCGGTTTTCCGTCACCGGTCTTTGGGAGGGGATAATGCGTAGCCTGGTTCTGCTGCTCGCGCTGTTGGCGCTGAGCGGCTGCATGAAAGTCAGTGACATGGGTGAAGGTGTTCGCGAGCAATTCAGCGATGCAGGGCTGCTCGATCACAGCGACACCCGCCGTACTGCCAACTGGCGCGTGCAGCCCGACTCGTTCATTTATATCGCGCAGGGTGCCTTCGTTCCGCCGGGTAATGCTTACCCGCGACCCAATGTGGTGGCCGAGGAGGCTTTCAAGGGCTTTGTCGAATACTTCCCGATGGTCCGCCGTGCCAGAGGGCCCATGGGCCTGGATGAAGCCATGATCGAGGCGCGCAGCGCAGGCGCACATTATTTGCTCTATACCCGTTTTGCCAAGGCCGATGACCGTATTGGCAATGGCGATCAGTGGTCCGATCAGGAAGCGGTGGACCGCCTGGGCGTCGACAGCGGCGTCATTCAACTAATGTTGATCGAAACCAGCACCCGCTATCTCATCGACAGCGCGCGCATTCGCAGCCGTGGCGGATTGCTGACGCTTTACGACAAAAGTCCCGAGGATTTGCTGGGTCCGCCTCTTGAGGACTACGCTCGTACCTTATTGGGCGTCGAACGTTAAAGCCCGCGTCAGGAGAGTGGAGTGACCGATTCAAACAAGGCGGGTGATCTGTTTGCACAGATCCCCAAAACCAAGGGGTTGCCGCCTGTTCATCTGTGGAATCCGGATTTCTGTGGCGATATCGACATGCGCATCGCCCGCGATGGCATCTGGTACTACCAGGGTACGCCGATCGGCCGTAAACCAATGGTCAGGCTTTTTTCGACCATCATGCGCCGTGACGGCGATGACTATTTTCTCATTACCCCCGTCGAGAAGGTCGGCATCAGGGTTGATGACGCGCCTTTTGTCGCCGTTAGCCTTGAGGTGCTGGGCGAGGGCGAAGGTCAGGTGCTGCGTTTCCTGACCAACGTCGAAGATCAGGCTGAAGCAGGGCCGGAGCACCCTCTGCGTGTTGTCACAAACCCCGATACTCAGGAGCCAGCGCCGTATATCCATATACGGAGCAATCTTGAGGCGCTGATTCATCGCAATGTTTTCTATCAGTTGGTCGAGCTGGCGGTTTCCCGCGAGATCGATGGAGAGCGCTGGCTGGGGGTCTGGAGCCACGGCGTATTTTTCCCGGTGGGGCTCGAGCCTTGAACGACACGGCTATTTTCCGGCTTGAATTGCCTGTCGGCAGTGCGGCAGTTAAAGTGCCGCTCCCTGATTTTCCTGAGGTTTTTGCATGAGCCAGTCCTTTGATATCGCCGTCGTCGGCGCAACCGGTACTGTCGGCGAAACCATTGTCCAGGTGCTCGAGGAGCGCAATTTCCCGGTGGGCAATCTGCACCTGCTGGCAAGTATAGAGTCTGCTGGCCACTCGGTGCCGTTTCGGGGCAAGAATGTGCGCGTACGCGAAGTCGACAGTTTCGACTTCGGCAAGGTGCGCATGGCGTTTTTTGCTGCCGGCCCGGCCGTCAGTCGCAGTTACGCCGACAAGGCCGTAGCGGCGGGCTGCTCGGTCGTGGATTTGTCGGGCGCCTTTCCGTTTGCGCAGGCCCCGAATGTCGTGCCTGAAATAAATGCTACGCTTTTGCACAACTACGGCGTCGCGCCTTGTCTGGTGGCCAGCCCGAGCGCTTCTGCCACTGCGGTTGCATTGGCCCTTGCGCCACTGCGCACGCTGATCGATATCCAGTCCGTGACGGTAACAGCGTGTCTGGCTGTATCTGCACTGGGCCGCGAAGGCGTCAGCGAGCTGGCGCGCCAGACTACCGAGCTGCTGAACGTCCGTCCGCTGGAAACACGCTTTTTCGATCGTCAGATGGCATTCAATGTACTGGCCCAGGTGGGCACGCCTGACGAGTCGGGGCACTTGGCGCTTGAAAAGCGTCTGGTCGAAGAAATACGCGAACTGCTGGCGCTGCCGTCGCTCAAAGTGTCGGCTACCTGCATTCAGGTGCCGGTGTTCTTTGGTGACAGCTTCAGCGTAGCGTTGCGCACCGCCGGCCCGGTCGACGTGGCAGCGATCAATGCAGCGCTCGAGTCGGCAGCCGGGATCGAGCTGGTGGATGCCGGCGATTACCCTACAGCGGTGGGTGATGCCGTGGGTCAGGACGTGGTTTATGTGGGGCGGGTTCGATTGGGAACTGACGATTCGGAGCAGCTCAATCTGTGGCTGACATCGGATAATGTGCGAAAAGGTGCTGCGCTGAATGCTGTGCAGGTTGGCGAATTGTTGATAAAAGACTATGTGTAAAAGATACTTGGCAACTATTTGAATAATTGTTTTAGCGGCGATACGCCTTACACCCAACTGCAGGACTACCTCTCCGGATATCGGGGAATCTTTAAACAAGGGATGGGCTATGGTTCAGGTTCGTAAACTGGTATTAGCAATCGCTGCGGCTTCAGCGCTGTCATCGGGTATGGCGCAGGCGCTGGGGCTCGGGGAATTGTCGGTCAAGTCGACCCTGAATCAGCCTTTGGTAGCGGAAATCGAGTTGACCGAAGCACAGGGGCTCAATGCAACGCAAGTTGTGCCCAGTCTGGCAACCACCGCGGATTTCGCTCAGGCGGGCGTTACCCGTCAGGCGTTTCTCAACGACCTCACGTTTACCCCGGTTATCAACGCCAGCGGCAAGAGCGTTCTGCGCATTACCTCCAGCAAACCGGTGCGTGAACCCTACGTAAAGTTCCTGGTTCAGGTGCTCTGGCCAAACGGTCGGCTGCTGCGTGAATACAGTCTTTTGCTCGACCCGCCAAAATTTTCTCCCGAGGCCGCCGCAGCAGCAGCAGCCGCTCCGGCCCCAGCTGCAGCACCCGCAGCACCCGCACAACTGGCAACGGTAGCGCCTTCGGCAGAGGCTCCCACGCCTGAAGCCCCAGCGCCTGCGACCAATGCAACTGCATTGCCGCCGCCAGCCGCAGACAAGCCGGCGCAATACGTCACCGCCAATAACGACACCTTGTGGGAAATTGCCGCCAAAGTGCGTAATGGCGGAACCGTTCAGCAAACCATGCTGGCGATACAGGCACTCAATCCGGAGGCCTTCATCGGCGGCAATATCAACCGCTTGAAGAAGGGGCAGGTGCTGCGTCTTCCGACGCCTCAGCAAACCGCCGCACTGCCACAACCGCAGGCAGTTGCGGAAGTTTCCCGGCAGTACAGCGCCTGGCGTGAAGGTCGTCGTCTGCCTGCCGGCACACGTCAAGTCGACGCCACTCGTCGTGACCGTGCTGGCGCGGCGCCTTCCAGTGTCGAAACTTCCGACAACCTGAGTCTGGTTTCGGCCAGCGGCAAGCCTGCGGCAAAAGGCGCAGCGGGCGACAGTGATCTTGGCAACAAGCTGGCGGTGGCTCAGGAGGCACTGGACACCACGCGTCGTGACAATGCCGAGCTGAAAAGCCGCATGAACGACCTGCAAAGCCAGCTTGACAAGCTGCAGCGTATTATCGAACTGAAAAACGGTCAGTTGGCCAAAATGCAGGCAGCCGGTGCAGCCGTGCCTCCTGCTTCGGCTGCTGCCACCCCGGAAGCTGCGACGCCTGCCAATGCGGCAGTGCCTGCATCGCTTGTGGATGCCAACGGTACTCCGGTCAAACCGGCTGGCGAGATCGCTCCGGAAGATGCATTGCCGGCAGGTGCCGCTGAGGTTGCGACCCCAGCGGCCGATCAGCCGTTGGCCGTGGAGCCGGTTGCCCCTGCAGAAGATCAGGATGCGCTGCAGAAAATCCTCGACAACCCGGTACTGCTTGGCTTGATCGGCGGCGCTGTATTGTTGATTCTGGCCTTGCTGCTGTTGTTCCTGGCGCGTCGTCGCGCTGCGAAGGCTGAAGCCGAGAAGCACAAGCGCATGGCGCGTGCGCTGGCTGAAGAGTCAGATTTTGTTTCAGACATGGACATGAACGCGCCTCCAGCCAGCTTCGATGGTCTTGATGTGCCACCACCCAGCGTGCGCATGGGGGCTGCCGCAGCCGCCGCAACTGCTGCTCGCGAACGTCCTGCCGATCCGCTGCTTCAGGCCGAGATTCATATTGCTTACGGGCGCATGAACCAGGCTGTCGAGCTGCTTGAGGAAGCCGTCAAGGAAGATCCGAAGCGCGATGATATTCGCCTGAAACTGATGGAAATCTACGCCGAGCAGGGCAACAACAAAGCCTATGCCGCGCACGAGCGTAAACTGGTGGCAGCGGGAAAGCGTGAAGCTGAGGTCGAGCAGCAGGAAGAATTCAACTCGACCCTGAAGCCGGTGGCACCTGTTGCCGCACCGCTGGCTTCTGAATCTGCAACCGCGTCGGTTGCCCCTGCGGTGGTCGCAGGGGCTGCAGCGGCCAGTGCCGCAGCTCTGGCAGCAGAGCTTGATGCCAAATATGTCGAAGAACTGCTGGCCGACGACTCGGCAGAGCAAAAGGCTGAGCCTGAACCTGAAATTGCGGCTACGCCGGATCCCGAGCCTGAACCTGAGACGGTCACTCCATTGGCCGCTCAGCCCGCAGAGGAAGATCCGTTCGATCACGATTTTGACTTGAGCCTGGACGAGTTCGAAGAAACGTCCGCGCCTGACGTCGCCACGGTGAATAATCTCGATGACTTGATGCTGGACGAGCCGAAGGTCTCAGCAGCGGATGATGAGCCGCTGAGCTTTGAGTCGATCATGCAGCAGCAGGAAGAGGCCCGCGCAGCTGCAACGCCGGAGGACCTTGCCGATTTCGATCTGGACCTGTCCGAGGAAGATCCGGCGCTCAAGAATGAAGATGACTTCCTGCTGGGGCTTGGCAGTGATCCGCTTGATCTGGGCGAAACCCCGCCTGCGCCGCCAATCAGTGACGACCTGGAGTTGCCGGAAGATTTTGATCTTTCGCTGGCTGACGAGATTGAAACCGATCAGGCAAGTCAGGCATTCGCCACCGAAATCGATGACGTCAATGCCGAGCTTGACCGGTTGTCGCAGAATCTCGAGCACCCGCCGCTCGATGAGCCAAGGTTCACAGCCGAAGATGCAGCGGCACTGGACGATGAGCCTGACTTCGACTTCATGGCCGGTACTGACGAAGCGGCGACCAAGCTCGACCTGGCGCGTGCCTACATCGACATGGGTGATGCAGACGGCGCCCGGGATATTCTGGACGAGGTGGTCACCGAGGGCGATGACGGGCAGAAAAGCGAAGCGCGGGAGATGCTTTCGCGGCTGGCCTGACTCCACATGGGCAACCTGCAAACGGCCGCATACGCGGCCGTTTGCGTTTCAGTTGCCCGGCTTGAGTAGCGTGTTTTTTTTGCGACCGTATAATGACCGACTTTTCGCGAACCGACAGGCTGTACCACTTTGGCGAACATAGATAACCCGGCCGCCGAGATGGCGGCCGAGGGCTTTTCCCGAATCGCGCTGGGCGTTGAATACAAGGGCTCGCGCTATTGCGGCTGGCAACGCCAGGCGTCCGGTGTGCTGACCGTGCAGGAAACCTTGGAAGACGCTCTGTCGAAGGTAGCTGCGTCACCGGTTTCATTGATGTGCGCTGGGCGTACGGACGCTGGCGTGCATGCCTGCGGGCAAGTGGTGCATTTCGATACCCAGGCCGAGCGCTCCATGAAGGCGTGGGTCATGGGCGCAAATATCAATCTGCCCCATGACGTCAGTGTAACTTGGGCCCGGGTCATGCCTGCCACGTTTCATGCGCGTTTCAAGGCCATCGCTCGTCGTTATCGCTACGTGATCTACAACGACCAGATTCGCCCGGCGCACCTGAATCAGGAGATTACCTGGAACCACCGCCCGCTGGATGTCGAGCGCATGGCACAGGCAGCCGAGTACCTGGTCGGTACCCACGATTTCAGTGCTTTTCGCGCTGGCCAGTGCCAGGCCAAGTCGCCCGTCAAGCAGCTCCACCATCTGCGCGTGACCCGTCATGGCAAGATGATCGTAATCGATGTGCGCGCCAATGCCTTCCTTCACCATATGGTGCGCAACATCGCTGGCGTCTTGATGACCATCGGTACCGGAGAGCGCCCGGTCGAGTGGGCCCGTGATGTGCTGGAAAGCCGGGTTCGACGCACCGGCGGTGTGACGGCTCATCCTTACGGGCTGTATCTTGTGCAGGTCGAATACCGTGATGAGTTTCCGCTGCCCGAGCGCTTCATCGGTCCGCACTTTCTTACTGGCTTTGCGGAACTGGACGGCTGACGTCCCGAGCAGCATTTGCTAACATCCGGGACTTTCCGAAAGGTCTGAGGTTACTCACGACATGTCAGCCGTTCGCAGCAAGATCTGCGGGATTACCCGCATAGAAGATGCTCTGGCTGCTGCCGAGGCAGGAGCCGATGCAATTGGCCTGGTGTTTTATCCCAAAAGTCCGCGTGCGGTGACGGTGTTGCAGGCTCGTGCCATTATTGCCGCGCTGCCGCCTTTCATCACCACTGTCGGACTGTTCGTCAACGCCAGTCGCTGCGAGCTCAACGAGACGCTGGATGCGGTTGCACTGGACATGCTGCAGTTTCATGGCGATGAAACGCCGGATGAATGCGATGGCTACCATCGCCCTTATATCAAGGCCCTGCGGGTCAAGGCGGGTGATGATATCGCCCAGGCTTGTCGCAGCTATCGCAATGCGCGAGGCGTGCTGCTCGACACCTATGTAGAGGGGGTCCCCGGTGGTACCGGCGAAACCTTCGATTGGGCGCTGATTCCTGGCGATCTGGACAAACCGGTGATTCTGGCAGGCGGTCTGACGTCGGCCAACGTGGCACAGGCCATTGCTCAAGTACGGCCCTACGCTGTAGATGTCAGCGGTGGTGTCGAAAAGAGCAAGGGTATCAAGGATCGGGAAAAGATCCTTGCGTTCATGAGTTCGGTGCACGGCACCTGATGTGACGGTTGCCTGTCGGCCGCCGTCCATAAGCCTGTCCCTGCCATGAGGCATGCGGGTCGAATCAAGTAAGCGGTGGTGCCGATGCGCAACGCCGTCGTTGTGAAAAATCGGGATGAGGATGTGCAGGTCCGGCCGTGGTCGATCGCTATCCTTCATCATCGTCCATACACGAATTTATCTGAGGGCATGCGATTGGCGTGTTGACTGCCAGTCGTTCGAGCCACACCGGTACTGGAGATATAAAGCATGAGCAACTGGTTGGTAGACAAACTGATCCCATCGATCATGCGTTCCGAGGTCAAGAAGAGCTCGGTTCCCGAAGGCCTCTGGCACAAATGCCCGTCCTGTGAGGCGGTGCTGTATCGGCCGGAGCTGGAGAAGACCCTGGACGTCTGCCCCAAGTGCAATCACCACATGCGCATCGGCGCACGCGCGCGCCTGAACATTTTTCTGGACGTCGAAGGGCGTGAAGAGCTGGGTGCCGATCTTGAGCCGGTCGACCGTCTGAAATTCCGCGACGGCAAGAAATACAAGGACCGTCTCACCGCTGCGCAGAAGCAGACGGGCGAAAAGGACGCGCTGATTTCCATGAGCGGCACGTTGCTGGGCATGCCGGTGGTCGCCTCGGCGTTCGAGTTCTCGTTCATGGGCGGTTCGATGGGCGCCATTGTCGGCGAGCGCTTCGTGCGTGCAGCCGATTACGCCCTGGAAAACCGTTGCCCGTTCATCTGCTTCGCTGCTTCGGGCGGTGCGCGCATGCAGGAAGCGCTGATCTCGCTGATGCAGATGGCCAAGACCTCGGCGGTTCTGGCGCGTCTTCGCGAAGAAGGGCTGCCCTTTATCTCGGTGTTGACCGACCCCGTCTATGGCGGCGTTTCCGCCAGTCTGGCCATGCTGGGTGACGTTATCGTTGCCGAGCCCAAGGCGCTGATCGGTTTCGCCGGCCCTCGCGTCATCGAGCAAACCGTTCGCGAGAAACTGCCTGAGGGCTTCCAGCGCAGCGAGTTCCTGCTGGATCACGGCGCTATCGACATGATCGTCTCGCGTAGCGAGCTTCGTCCGCGTCTGGGCAACCTGCTGGCTCAAATGATGAACCTGCCTACGCCTCGCTTTGTAGCACCCGTCATCGAGCCTATCGTCGTCCCACCGGCACCGACCAGCCTATGACCTTTACATCCCTGGGCGACTGGCTCTCTTACCTGGAACAATTGCATCCGTCAGCCATCGACATGGGGCTGGATCGTTCCCGGCAGGTGGCGCTGCAACTGGGGCTGACACGCCCGGCACGCCGGGTGATCACCGTGACAGGCACCAACGGCAAAGGATCGACCTGTGCCTTTGTCGCAGCCTTGTTGCAGGCTCAGGGCCTGAAGGTCGGTGTCTACAGCTCACCGCATTTGATTCGCTATAACGAGCGAGTGAAAGTGCAGGGCGTCGAAGCAACCGATCTCGAATTATGCGATGCGTTCGCTGCGGTCGAAGCGGCACGTGGCGATGTCACCCTGACTTACTTCGAAATGGGCACGCTGGCGGCATTCTGGCTGTTCGAGCAGGCCGGGCTGGATGCAGTCGTCCTGGAGGTCGGTCTGGGCGGGCGTCTGGATGCGGTAAATATTGTCGATGCAGATGTCGCGCTGGTAACCAGTATCGGTGTCGATCATGCCGAGTATCTGGGTGATACCCGTGAGTCGGTGGCCTTCGAGAAGGCAGGGATCTTCCGCCCGGGCTGTCCTGCGCTGTGCGGCGATCCGGCACCGCCGGAGCCGCTGCTGGCCAAGGCTCGCGAGTTGGGCTCCCCGTTACTCATACGTGGTCAGGATTTCGACCTTGCCATAGGCAATGACAGCTGGGACTGGCGTGGTGTTGCTCATGGCGAGCAAGTCGAACTGCGCGGTCTGCCGCTGCTGGACCTGCCCATGCAGAATGCAGCGTTGGCGCTTCAGGCGTTTGCCTTGCTGGGGTATCCACTGCAACTGGATGCCATAGCGCAGGTTCTGGTCCGGACCCGGCTTGCCGGTCGACTCGATCGCAGAACCGTCAGCTGGCATGGCAAGCAGCTCGGGGTGCTTCTGGACGTCGGGCACAACCCCCATGCTGCTCAATTTCTGGGGCAGTGTCTGGCGCGTCAGCCGGTTGTCGGCAAACGTCGCGCGGTGTTTGGTCTGCTGAGTGACAAGGACCTTGAAGGTGTTGTCGCACATCTGGTGCCGTTTATCGATGAGTGGGCTGTAGCACCGCTGCCTACCTCGCGCAGTCGTCCGGCAGAAGAGTTGCATTCGGCCTTGCAGAACCTTGGCGCTCGCGTGACGTCCTATCAGAGTGTTGCGTTGGCGCTGGAGGCTCAGTGCGCGCATGCCACGCCCGATGACGAGATACTGCTGTTCGGATCATTTTACTGTGTTGCCGAGGCCTTGGAGTGGTTGGCCCGGTACACCGATGAGGACGCTGCAAATGGCTTTGCTGGATAACGTATTCAAGCAGCGGATGGTTGGAGCGCTTGTGCTGATCGCCGTGGCGGTGATCTTTCTTCCCATGCTCTTCACGCGTGAAGATGAAACGCGCCAGGTGCAGGTCGAGGCACCGTCCGCACCCCAGGCACCCTCTGCCTCCCAGGTCCGGGTCGATCCAGTGCCTGTTCCGGAGCCTCAGGCCCTGCCCCAGGAGCCGGTGCCGAACGACGATGACATGAGCAGCAGCCAGCCGCCATCCACGCCGATCGCGTCCGCCCCGAGCGTACCCGCTGCGCCTCCGGCTGCTAGCGCCCCGGCCTCGAAGCCTGCTGCCAAACCTGCACCTGCACCTGCACCTGCACCTGCACCTGCACCTGCACCTACACCAGCGACAGCTGCGGCCCCTGCGAAACCTGCGGCTCCTGCTGGCGTCGACGCCAATGGTCTGTCGATCAGTTGGTCGGTGCAGTTGGCAAGCATGTCCAACCGTGCCAATGCCGACAATCTGCAAAAGACCCTGCGAACGCAGGGCTACAACGCCTACATTCGCACTGCCGATGGCGTTAATCGGGTATTTGTCGGCCCGCTCATCGAGCGCGCCGAGGCTGACCGGCTGCGCGATCAGCTCGACAAGCAGCAAAAGCTCAAGGGCATTGTGGTGCGCTTTCAGCCTGAACGGGGCTGACCGTTCGGCACCTTGTGCCTTTGCGTCAAAGGAAAATGCCTCGCGCCGGTAATCCCTGCTTACCGGCAGGCGGGCGCTCTGCTAAAATGCGCCGCCTTATCCGTCTGCAGGCTGCAACGTGCCATTTACTCCGGTTGACTGGGCAATTCTGGGAATTGTCGCCATCTCCGCCCTGATCAGTCTGAAACGCGGCTTCGTAAAAGAAGCATTGTCGTTGACGACGTGGATCATTGCAGGTGTTGTGGCCTGGATGTTTGGCGCAGGGCTGTCGCAGTATCTGGTCAATTACATAGAAACACCCTCGGCCCGCGTGATTGCGAGCTGCACCATTCTTTTTGTCGCCACCTTGCTGGTAGGCGCCATGGTCAATTTTCTGATAGGCGAGCTGATTCGCGTCACCGGGCTTTCCGGGACCGATCGTTTTCTCGGCATGGTCTTCGGCGCAGCGCGCGGAGGCCTGCTTGTCGTTGTGGCGGTAGGGCTGTTGAGCCTGGGTCCGGTGCAACAGGATCAATGGTGGCAGCAGTCCAGGCTGGTGCCGCAATTTCTCATGGTCGCTGACTGGTCGAAAAACCTGATTCTCGGGATGTCCAGCAAGTGGCTCGCCAGCGGCATCAGCGTACCCGCTGATATGCCGTTCAAGGAACAGATCCTGCCGTCTACAATGCCGCAGGATGTGCTCGGTAAATCCAGTTCCACTAAGTAGGGGTTGTGTCGCATGTGTGGCATCGTCGGTATCGTCGGCAAGTCGAACGTCAATCAGGCGCTGTATGACGCGCTTACCGTCCTCCAGCACCGCGGCCAGGACGCTGCCGGTATCGTGACCAGCCATGATGGCCGGTTATTCCTGCGCAAGGACAATGGATTGGTGCGCGATGTGTTCCATCAACGCCATATGCAGCGGCTGGTCGGGCACATGGGCATCGGTCACGTGCGCTATCCCACTGCGGGCAGCTCGACTTCGGCCGAAGCTCAGCCGTTCTACGTCAACTCGCCTTACGGCATCACGTTGGCGCACAACGGCAACCTGACCAACGTAGAGCAACTGGCCAAGGAGATCTACGAATCCGACCTGCGCCATGTGAACACCAATTCCGATTCGGAAGTGCTGCTCAACGTGTTCGCCCATGAGCTCGCGGTGCGTGGCAAGTTGCAGCCGACCGAAGAGGACATCTTCGCGGCAGTAACCGACGTGCACAATCGCTGCCGTGGTGGTTACGCGGTCGTGGCCATGATCACCGGTTATGGCATCGTCGGTTTCCGCGACCCGGACGCCATTCGTCCCATCGTGTTCGGCCAGCGTCATACCGACGAAGGTGTCGAGTACATGATCGCATCGGAAAGCGTGTCGCTGGACGTGCTGGGGTTTACCCTGATTCGCGACCTGGCACCGGGCGAAGCGGTCTACATCACCGAAGACGGCAAGCTGCACACCCGTCAGTGTGCGGCCAACCCCAGGTATGCGCCGTGCATTTTCGAACACGTCTACCTGGCACGTCCGGACTCCATCATCGACGGTATCTCGGTCTACAAGGCGCGTTTGCGCATGGGCGAGAAGCTGGCCGACAAGATCCTGCGCGAACGTCCTGATCACGACATCGACGTGGTCATCCCGATTCCGGATACCAGTCGTACCGCTGCGCTTGAACTGGCCAATCATCTGGGCGTCAAGTTCCGCGAAGGTTTCGTCAAGAACCGTTACATCGGCCGGACCTTCATCATGCCGGGTCAGGCAGCGCGCAAGAAGTCCGTGCGCCAGAAGCTGAACGCGATCGAACTGGAATTCCGCGGCAAGAACGTGATGCTGGTGGATGACTCCATCGTGCGTGGTACGACCTGCAAGCAGATTATCCAGATGGCCCGCGAAGCCGGTGCCAAGAATGTCTATTTCTGTTCAGCGGCCCCGGCCGTGCGCTACCCCAACGTCTACGGCATCGACATGCCGAGCGCTCACGAGCTGATCGCTCACAACCGTACCACTCAGGACGTTGCCGACCTCATCGGTGCCGACTGGCTGGTCTATCAGGATCTGAATGACCTGATCGAGGCGGTCAGTGGCAGCAAGAAAATCAAGATCGACAACTTCGATTGTTCGGTTTTCGACGGCAAGTACGTGACCGGCGACATCGACGAGCATTATCTGAACAGGATCGAGAGCGCGCGTAACGACGCCTCCAAGATCAAGACTCAGGCCGTGAGCGCGATCATCGATCTGTACAACAACTAATTGGACAAGGAGTGGGCGGCATGACTCAGGAATGGGATGCAGGTCGGCTGGACAGCGACCTTGAGGGCGTGGGTTTCGATACCCTTGCCGTACGTGCCGGGCAACACCGCACCCCGGAAGGTGAGCATGGCGATCCCATGTTCTTTACTTCCAGCTACGTATTTCGCACGGCCGCCGATGCGGCCGCGCGTTTTGCAGGCGAGGTGCCGGGCAATGTCTACTCGCGCTACACCAACCCGACTGTGCGTTCTTTCGAAGAGCGTATCGCTGCGCTGGAAGGTGCCGAGCAGGCCGTCGCCACGGCCACCGGCATGGCGGCGACCCTGGCGGTGGTGATGAGCCTGTGCAGTGCCGGGGACCATGTTCTGGTGTCACGCAGTGTCTTTGGTTCGACCATCAGCCTGTTCGACAAGTACTTCAAGCGCTTTGGCATCGAGGTGGACTACGTTCCGCTTGCAGATCTTGCTGGCTGGGACACGGCGATCAAGTCCAACACCAAAATGCTGTTTGTCGAATCCCCGTCCAATCCATTGGCCGAGCTGGTCGACATCGCTGCACTGGCTGAAATTGCGCATGCCAAAGGCGCGATGCTGATCGTCGATAACTGTTTCTGTACACCCGCCTTGCAGCAGCCGCTGTTGCTGGGTGCCGACATTGTCGTGCACTCGGCCACCAAGTTCATCGACGGCCAGGGTCGTTGCATGGGCGGCGTGGTTGCCGGACGCAGCGAGCAGATGAAGGAAGTGGTCGGTTTCCTGCGTACGGCCGGACCGACGCTCAGCCCGTTCAATGCGTGGATCTTCCTCAAGGGGCTCGAAACCCTTAATTTGCGGATGCGCGCTCACTGCGCCAATGCCCAGGCGCTGGCCGAGTGGCTTGAGCAGCAGGACGGTGTCGAAAAGGTTCATTACGCAGGGCTGAAGAGCCATCCGCAGCATGAGCTGGCTCTACGTCAGCAAAAGGGTTTTGGCGCAGTGGTGAGTTTCGAGGTCAAGGGTGGCAAGGATGGCGCATGGCGCTTCATCGATGCCACGCGACTGATTTCGATTACAGCCAATCTGGGCGACAGTAAAACCACGATCACTCACCCGAGCACCACTTCTCATGGCCGTCTGGCGCCGCAGGAGCGCGAAGCGGCGGGTATTCGTGACAGCCTGATTCGGGTTGCAGTGGGGCTGGAAGACGTGGCTGACCTGCAGGCCGACCTGGCTCGCGGCCTGGCGGCGTTGTGAACGACAAGACGCGTGACGGGGCCGGTGGCGAGGCGGGCGGTGAGTGGGCGTTGAAGTTTGCCAGCACTCACAACGGTCGTGTCGCTCTGGTGACCGGTGCCGCTCGCGGCATTGGTCTCGGCATCGCAGCGTGGCTGATTGCCGAGGGCTGGCAAGTGGTGCTGACTGACCTGGACCGTGCAAGAGGTTCTAAAGTGGCGGGTGCGCTGGGTGAAAACGCCTTGTTCATCGCCATGGATGTGGCCAGTGAAGAGCAGGTTTCAGCGGGCGTGGCCGAAGTGCTCCGGCAATTTGGGCGTCTGGACGCCCTGGTGTGCAATGCCGCGATCGCCGATCCGCACAACACCACGCTGGAAAGCCTCGAGCTGTCGCACTGGAACCGTGTGCTGGCCGTCAACCTCGGTGGCCCGATGCTGCTGGCCAAGCATTGCGCGCCGTACCTGCGTGCGCACTGCGGCAGTATCGTCAACCTGACGTCCACTCGCGCCCGCCAGTCCGAAGCCGATACCGAAGCTTATGCGGCCAGCAAGGGCGGCCTGATGGCGCTGACGCACGCGCTGGCGATCAGTCTGGGGCCGGAGATCCGTGTCAACGCCGTCAGCCCGGGCTGGATCGACGCGCGTGACCCTTCGTTGCGCAAGGCCGAGCCGTTGTCCGAGACCGATCATGCCCAGCATCCGGCCGGCAGGGTAGGGACAGTGGAAGACGTTGCTGCGATGGTGGCGTGGCTGCTGTCCAGGAACGCCGGTTTCGTTACCGGGCAGGAGTTTGTGGTCGATGGTGGCATGACACGCAAGATGGTCTACGCCGAATAGTTTTGTGCAGTCTGCCGACATTGACTCTTTGTTGTGCTTTTGATGTGTGGTAGCGGTTTTGCGATTGAGCCTGTTTTTTAAAAAACTTCAATCAGGCTATTGACTTAGGTTCGTTAGGTGCGTAAATTTCGCGGCCTCAACGAAGCAAAGGGTGATTAGCTCAGCTGGGAGAGCAGCTGCCTTACAAGCAGCGGGTCGGCGGTTCGATCCCGTCATCACCCACCATCGTTGAGTTTGAAGGCTGAAGTACGAGGGCTTTCAAATGTGACTCTAAAAAGGTTATACGGACGCAAGTCCACAATGCGCAGCGGTAGTTCAGTCGGTTAGAATACCGGCCTGTCACGCCGGGGGTCGCGGGTTCGAGTCCCGTCCGCTGCGCCATATTTGTACGGATCGGGTTTTCCCGGTTTGCGATTGAAAAGCCTAAGGGTTTCAGTCAGGTGTACAGGAAACAGACTACCGAAAGTTTGTTTCAAACAGGTTTACAGCGATACGCAGCGGTAGTTCAGTCGGTTAGAATACCGGCCTGTCACGCCGGGGGTCGCGGGTTCGAGTCCCGTCCGCTGCGCCATACATCGCTTCAAGGCCCTTGAACTCCTTGAAGCAAACAAAAAAGCGACCTGAGGGTCGCTTTTTTGTTGCCTGTGTTTTGTCTGCTTGCGAGCAGGCCTAGTTCGCTTGAACACGTGTTGTATTCAAATCCTTTTGAACTGTGCGTTGATCCAGCGTCGGCCTTGTTGCAGACTTACCGCCATTTCCCAGTTCGCAGTCTTGCTGGCAGTCTTTTCCTTCCTCAGGATTTTCGATGTTTAAGCTACTGAACGTTCGTACCGCATTCTGGATATCTGCCGTGTTGATGGCAGCTGGCTGTTCCTCGCCGAAGCAGGCGGTCTACGACCATGAACACTTCGATGATGCCGGGACGTTTTCCCGAAGCTATCCTGCGACCGACCTGGCTTATTGTGAGGCGGGGCGGCGCGCCTTGTTGAGTCAGGGTTATATCATCACCAGCAGCGACCCGAAGATGATTGCCGGTCGCAAGAGCTTTCAACAGACCGGCGACACGCATATCGAGATCAGCTTCAATCTTGTGTGCGCCGCCGATGCGAAGGATGGCAGCTCAACCATGTTCGCCAACGCCCTGCAGGACCGCTATGCGTTGAAGAAAACCAATAACTCGGCCAGTCTCGGGGTCGGTGTGCTGGGCTCTGTTTCGATGCCGATAGGCTCTACGGACGATTCGATGGTCAAGGTCGCCAGCGAAACCGTTTCCTCGGCGAAGTTCTATGAGCGCTTTTTTGGCCTGGTAGAGAATTTCCTCCCGCCGGAAGTGAAAAAGGCTGCACATATTGTCGAGAAGCCAAAAGCCGACCTCGGTGTTCCTGATGTAGCCCCTCCCGCAGCCGAACCAGGCAAGGCGGCCGAAGAGCCCGCCAAACCGGCTCCAGCAGAAAAGGAGTCGCCCGCCAAGGCTGAACCCGCTGCAGAGCCGGCCGCGCCGCCCGCCGCGAGCGAGCCCATGCCAGCACCTGCCGAGCCTGCATCGTTCAAGGCGGAAACACTCGAAACACCGGCAGCCGAGCCAGCAGAAGGCGTCACGCCAACCGAGGCTGCGCCCGCTCAATAATGGCTGTCATGATCATGCACGGCAGGCTCAACAGCGTACGCAGAGCTTGTGTACGATAGGCACGGGTGTCCGGAGAATATCTATCGTGCCCTTGCTCCGCGTGGGCACGCCGGTCTGGACGCCCAGCGTCCTCTTGCGACGCAGAGCGTCGTGAACTGCATTCCCACGCTGGAGCGTGAGGAACGATAGTCGTCAGGGATAACACTATCGTGCTCATGATTCGCTGGGTACGCCGGTCTGGACGCTCTGCGTCCTCTTGCGACGCAGAGCGTCGTGAACTGCATTCCCACGCTGGAGCGTGAGGAACGATAGTCGTCAGGGATAACACTATCGTGCTCATGATCCGCGTGGGTACGCCGATCTGGACGCTCCGCGTCCTCTTGCGACGCAGAGCGTCGTGAACTGCATTCCCGCGCTGGAGCGTGAGGAACGATAGTCGTCAGGGATAACACTATCGTGCCTAGGCTCCGCGTGGGTAAGCCGATCTGGACGCTCCGCGTCCCCTTGCGACGCAGAGCGTCGTGACCTGCATTCCCACGCTGGAGCGTGAGGAACGATAGTCGTCAGGGATAACACTATCGTGCCCATGATCCGCGTGGGTACGCCGATCTGGACGCTCCGCGTCCTCTTGCGACGCAGAGCGTCGTGAACTGCATTCCTACGCTGGAGCGTGAGGAACGATAGTCGTCAGGGATAACACTATCGTGCCCATGCTCCGCGTGGGCATGCCGATCTGGACGCCCCGCGTTCTCTTGCGACGCAGAGCGTCGTGAACTGCATTCCCACGCTGGAGCGTGAGGAACGATAGTCGTAAGGGATAACACTATCGTGCCCATGCTTCGCAGGGTACGCCGATCTGGACGCCCAGCGTCCTCTTGCGACGCAGAGCGTCGTGAACTGCATTCCCACGCTGGAGCGTGAGGAACGATAGTCGTCAGTGATAACACTATCGTGCTCATGATTCGCTGGGTACGCCGGTCTGGACGCTCTGCGTCCTCTTGCGACGCAGAGCGTCGTGAACTGCATTCCCACGCTGGAGCGTGAGGAACGATAGTCGTCAGGGATAACACTATCGTGCCCATGCTCCGCGTGGGCATGCCGATCTGGACGCTCCGCGTCCCCTCGCGACGCAGAGCGTCGTGAACTGCATTCCCTGGAGCGTGAGGAACGATAGTCGTCAGGGATAACACTATCGTGCCCATGCTCCGCAGGGCATGCCGGTCTGGACGCTCTGCGTCCTCGTGTGACGCGGAGCGTAAGGACGAGAAGTATCCACGGCCTCAGCCCAGAAACAACCGGTACGCCGGGTTCTCGCTCTCGTCCCAGTACGGGTAACCGATCTCGTCCAGCGCCGCCCCCACCAGATGCCGTTCCTCTTCGGGCACGACCAGCCCGGCAACCACGCGGCCATCGGCTGCGCCGTGGTTGCGGTAATGGAACATCGAGATGGTCCAGCGCCCGCCCAGGCGGTTGAGAAAGTTGAACAACGCGCCCGGCCGCTCCGGGAACTCGAAACGCAGCACCACCTCATCGTCGACGCGCTCGGCATGCCCGCCGACCATGTGGCGGATGTGCAGTTTGGCCAGTTCATTGTCGGTCAGGTCCAGCACCGGAAAACCCTGGCCGGTCAGGCTGGTGATCAGCGCGCTGCGCGGGTCGTTCTCCGGATGGGTCTGCACGCCGACGAAAATGTGGGCTTCACGGTCGGTGTGGTAGCGGTAGTTGAATTCGGTGATCTGGCGCTTGCCGATGGCTTCGCAGAACGCCTTGAAGCTGCCCGGTTGCTCGGGGATGGTCACGGCAATGATCGCTTCGCGGCCTTCGCCCAACTCGGCGCGCTCGGCAACGTGACGCAGGCGGTCAAAGTTGACGTTGGCCCCAGAGTCGATCGCCACCAGCGTCTGGCCGCTGATGCCGCGCTGTTCGACGTATTTCTTGATCCCGGCCACACCCAGCGCGCCCGCAGGCTCGGTGATCGAGCGGGTGTCGTCGTAGATGTCCTTGATCGCAGCGCAAATCTCGTCGGTGCTGACGGTGATCACTTCATCGACATAATGACGGCACACCTCAAAGGTGTGATGGCCGATCTGCGCCACCGCCACGCCATCGGCAAACAGACCGACCTGGCTCAACACCACGCGCTCACCTGCGGCCATTGCGGCCTGCAGGCAATTGGAATCGTCCGGTTCGACACCAATCACCTTGATTTCCGGGCGCAGGTATTTGACGTAAGCCGCGATACCTGCAATCAGACCGCCGCCACCGACCGGCACGAAAATGGCGTCCAGCCGGCCCGGCTGCTGACGGAGGATTTCCATCGCCACGGTGCCTTGCCCGGCAATCGTGTCGGGATCGTCATAGGGATGGATGTAAACGAAGCCCTGCTCATCGACCAGTTTCAGCGAGTAAGCCAGCGCTTCGGGGAATGAATCGCCGTGCAGCACCACTGTGGCACCTCGTGAGCGCACGCCCTCGACCTTGATTTCCGGGGTGGTGCGTGGCATGACGATGGTGGCCAGAATGCCCAGTTCACGCGCCGCCAGCGCCAGGCCCTGCGCGTGATTGCCCGCCGAAGCGGTGACTACGCCGCATGCGGCCTCTTGTGGGGTCAGTTGCGCCAGCTTGTTGTACGCCCCGCGAATCTTGAACGAGAACACCGGCTGCAGGTCTTCGCGCTTGAGCAACACCTGATTGCCCAGTCGCCCGGACAGTTGGCGAGCACCCTGCAATGGGGTTTCGATGGCCACGTCATACACGCGGGAGGTGAGGATTTTCTTGACGTACTGTTCAAGCATCGGGGTGGCATCACTGACGAAGCGGGCAAGGCCGGGAAGTCTACCCTGCGTGCCGAAAGACGACCATACGAATGACAGGGCTTTGCAACGCAGTCGCCGCTATAATGCGGGCCTTTTTGCATCCCCTCTTCTATCTACACCAGGCACCGTGGAGTCCGCATGACCCAGGATCAACTCAAACAGGCAGTCGCCCAGGCAGCTGTCGACTTTATCCTCCCCAAGCTCGATGACAAAAGCATTGTGGGCGTCGGCACCGGCTCCACGGCCAACTGCTTCATCGATGCACTGGCCAGGCACAAGGCAGCATTCGATGGCGCGGTTGCCAGCTCAGAAGCCACGGCAGCGCGTCTCAAGGGTCATGGCATTCCGGTCTATGAGCTGAACACGGTCAGCGATCTGGAGTTTTATGTCGACGGCGCTGATGAAAGCGACGAGCACCTGAACCTGATCAAGGGCGGCGGCGCAGCGCTGACTCGCGAAAAAATCGTTGCGGCCGTGGCCAAAACCTTTATCTGCATCGCCGACGGCAGCAAGCTGGTGCCGGTGCTGGGCGCCTTTCCGCTGCCGGTCGAGGTTATCCCGATGGCCCGCAGTCACGTTGCCCGGCAATTGGTGAAGCTGGGCGGCGACCCGGTCTATCGTGAAGGCGTCCTGACCGACAACGGCAATATCATCATCGACGTGCACAACATGAGCATCACCAACCCGGTGGAACTGGAAGCACAGATCAACGCCATTGTCGGCGTAGTCACCAACGGCCTGTTCGCCGCCCGCCCGGCCGACCTGCTGCTGCTGGGCACCGCTGAAGGCGTGAAGACCCTGACACGCTGATAAAACCGCACATGCCCACGCAAGGTGGGCATGTGCCTCAAAGACTCAAGGCTTGCGGAACACATAAAACAGGTTCGGCTCGCTCACCAGATACAGCGTTCCTTCGTCGTCCATGGCCATGCCTTCGGCCTGTGGCACGCTCCTGCTCAAGCCCATGTCGCCTTTTTTCAGCGAACCACTGCCAATCGGCCGGCCAGTGGTATCGAGTTCCAGAATGCGTTTCGATTCATCGGACAGCGCCAGCAGGTGGCCGCTCGCCTCATCGAATTGCAGACTGGACAGATCGCGCACGGAAAGCTTGCCATCACGTTTGCCGTCAGTGATCACCTGGAGATTACCCGGTGCGTCGGCATTGACTCTGGGAAAGCCGCGCACCTCGATGATTTGCACAGGATCGCGCTCGCGGGCGACAAACAGGCGCTTGCCGCGCGAGTCATAGGCCAGACCTTCGTAGCCTTTATTGCCACTGGTCGTCAGCCCCAGCGTCAGTTGCTCGGCATCGGCGGCGTTCAGACTTTTGGTGTTGTCATCCACATGAATCTGAATCAGCCGCAGTTGACGCTCATCACTGATGACGTAAACGCCGGGGCTGATGTATTCAACGGCCTCTGCATCGCCAAACCCCACCAGCGGAATACGGCGCAGCACGCGACCATCCAGGCTGAGTTCGACCAGTTCAGGATTCTGGTTGGTCACCGTGAACAGGCTCTTGCGGTCCGGGTCGTAGCTCAGGCCCGAGACATCGTCCTCAAGCCCCTTGATAACCTGCTCTTCTGTCACAGCACGATACTGATCAAGACCAATGGCCTGAAGCGAGTCGGACTGCCAGAACACTTGCCAGTCGAACAATACGCGCTCCACGTAGCGGTAGCGCTCATTGGCGCGCATGAACAGCACAACCAACGGAACAAGGACGACAAGCAGGAATAAAGAGCGGATGGAGCGGCGCATTGAGGTGACTCGGCAAGTTGAGCGGGCGGCATTGATACCACGCCATTCTGAAAGCAAGCTTAATGGCATGGTGCTATATTTTTGCCGAATGTGTATCGGCTACTGAGGTATCTGCCGTCCTGGCTCAGTGCTTGCGAGGCGTCCTGTGAAACGAATAGAACAGGTTCGGTTCGCTGACCATGTACAACGTCCCGGCCTCGTCCAGCGCCACACCTTCGGCACGGGGGATCGTATCCTTCAAGCCATTCATGCCGCCCAGCAGGGTCATGAAGCTCACCTGCTCGCCCTGTTCGTCGACTTCCAGCAACAGATGAGAGTCGGCCGAAAGCGCAAGCATATGGCCGGTGCGCGGGTCGATACTCAGCGAGGACAGGTTGCGCATGTCCAGTGCACGACTCGGAAGTTGCTGCTTGTCACCTTTCAGCACGTCACTGCCGTTGCTTTGCCAGATAAACAATGCCGGCGGACGCTCTTCCCCCAGTATCAACTGTTGACGACGCGGGTCCCAGGCAATGCCTTCGAAACCCTTGTTCTGGTTCGCAGACTTGCCCAGATCGTACTGGGGAAAATCCGCAATGTTCAGGCTGGCGGTATCGGCGGTCACCTTGACGATGGTCAACATGTGTTGACGCTCGTCGGTAATCGCAATCAGCCCGTCGTTCATGACTGCAACCCCTTCCGGATTGCTCCAGCCCACCAAAGGAATCTTGCGCAACACATCGCCTGTGAGCGTCAGTTCCACCAGAAATGCATTCTTGCCCATGACCGCAAACAACGTTTTGGTAACCGGGTTGTAGGAAAGATCCGAAGCTTCGTCCTTTTCCATGCCCGGTAACACCTTGGCATCGATATCTACATGATAGTCCGGCAGCCAGATACTGGCGTGACGACCCGCCTTGCTCTCGAATCTTTCCTGAAACCACAGCAAGGCACGATCATCCCAGTGCATTGCGAACGCCAGGCCATAGCCCATCAGGGCGATCAGTAGCAGCCACGAATACCAGCGCATGTTACGTATAAAGGCAAAGCGTTTTTTGGCGCGAGGCGGCGTTGAGGCAGGAATGGCCATTCAAGTGTTCCTGAGCAAATTGGACTTCGTGACAACGGTTCGTAACAACTGGGCGTCCGCAAGTGCGCACCCGCGCAGGTCGGCGGGATTATCCAGAGCAGGTGTGAAAAAAACGCAAAACGACCCGAACTATCAACCACCGGATAAACAAAAGCCACCCGGGAATGACCCGCGTGGCTGTGGATGAAGCATGAGGCGGGTATGCGCTTAACGAACGACGCTGCTGAACGGCGTTTGCCCGACCAGCTCCAGGACGATTTCGTCACCGGCTTCAAACGGACCTACGCCCGCAGGGGTACCGGTCATAATGAGGTCACCGGCCTGCAACGAGAAGTTGGCAGCCATGTGCTGGATCATCGGCACAATCGGGTTGAGCATCAGGTTGCTGTTGCCATCCTGAACCACCTTGCCGTTGATGGTCAGGCGGATGCCGATGTCGGTCAGGTCAGGAAAGGTCTCGGCGGGAACGAACGGCGGGATCACCGCAGCACCGTCGAAGCATTTGGCCAGCTCCCATGGCAGACCTTTCTCACGCAGACGCGACTGGACATCGCGCAGGGTCAGGTCCAGGCCGGGCGCAAAGCCACTGATGGCATCGAGCACTTCTTCGCGGGAAGGGTTCTTGCTCAAAGGCTTGCCGATCAACACCACGATCTCGGCTTCGTAATGCACCGAGCCGCGATCTGCCGGGATGGTGAACCCTCCTTCCAGCGCAACCACCGCACTGCCGGGCTTCATGAACAACAGCGGTTCGGTAGGCACCGGGTTGCCCAGCTCCTTGGCGTGCTCGGCGTAGTTACGGCCAATGCAGACCACTTTGCCCAGCGGGAAGTGGATGTTGGTGCCATCGACATATTTGTGCTGGTAGCTCATGACGTCTCCCGGGTCTGGTAAGTGTGGCGTGGCTGTGTTGGCATCGCGGTGTGCGATCCAACAGGCATCAAACGGCGAATATTTTCCCCGGATTCATGATGCCATTAGGGTCGAACACCGCTTTCAACGCTTTCATGTATTCGATTTCAACCGGCGAGCGACTGTACGTCAAATAGTCGCGCTTGGTCATCCCGACCCCGTGCTCGGCGGAAATCGAGCCGTTGTATTTTTCCACCGTCTCGAACACCCACTTGTTGACCTGCGCACATTTGACGAAGAACTCAGCCTTGTCGAGGCTTTCGGGCTTGAGAATGTTCAGGTGCAGGTTGCCGTCGCCAATATGGCCGTACCACAGCACTTCAAAATCCGGGTAGTGTTCAGCGACGATGGCGTCGATTTCGGCTAGAAACTCCGGCACTTTCGAAACGGTGACGGAAATATCGTTCTTGTACGGGGTGAAGTGCGAGATGGTTTCGGAGATGTACTCGCGCAGTTTCCACAGATTGCGTAGCTGCTGTTCGCTCTGGCTCATCACACCGTCGAGCACCCAACCCTGCTCGACGCAGTGCTCGAAGGTCGCCAGCGCCTGATCGGCCAGGTCTTCGGTGGTTGCTTCGAACTCCAGCAGCACATAGAACGGGCATGGCGTGTCGAAGGGTGACGGTACGTCACCGCGCGCCATGACACGGGCGAAGGATTTGTCGGAAAAGAACTCGAAAGCGGTCAGGTCGAGCTTGCCGTGAAAGGCATGCAACACCGGCATGATCGAGTTGAAGTCCGAGGTGCCCAGCACCATCGCGGTAAGGTTTTTTGGCGCACGGTCGAGGCGCATGGTGGCTTCGACGACAAAACCCAGCGTACCCTCGGCTCCGATGAACAGCTGACGCAAGTCGTAGCCGGTAGCGTTCTTGATCAGATCCTTGTTCAACTCCAGCAGGTCGCCCTTGCCGGTGACCACTTTAAGGCCCGCGACCCAATTGCGCGTCATGCCGTAGCGAATGACCTTGATACCGCCTGCGTTGGTGCCGATGTTGCCACCTATCTGGCTGGAGCCCGAAGAGGCGAAATCGACCGGGTAATAAAGGCCGTTGTCTTCGGCCAGGGCCTGCAATTGTCGAGTGATCACGCCAGGCTGGCAGACCGCCGTTCGATCGGTCAGATTCAACTCCAGCACCTGATTCATGTGATCGAACGACACGACCACCTCGCCGTTAGCCGCCACCGCCGCCGCAGACAGCCCGGTTCGCCCCCCGGATGGCACCAGCGCCACGCGCCGTTCATTGGCCCATCGCACGATGGCCTGTACCTGTTCGGTGGTCTTCGGAAACACGATGGCCAGCGGCGCAGGGGTGAATTGCCTGGTCCAGTCCTTGCCGTAAGTCTGCAGAGAATCGGCATCGGTCAGCACCTTGCCGGTGTCAACCACGGTCTGCAGCTCATCAATCAAAGCGCGATCGGTCATGGACTCAACTCTCGAACAATTCATGGGCATCCTGAGAACGGTTCACGTTACGGGATGAGGTTTCGCGGGGCTCATATGCTAGCATACGCCCCCCGTGAGTCGTGCCCAGAGCCGAACCGGGCACCCCCTGCCAATTTTCTTCGGGACACAGGTTTACGCAGATGAGCAAGACTTCCCTCGACAAGAGCAAGATCAAGTTCCTTCTTCTCGAAGGCGTCCATCAGTCCGCTGTCGACGTCCTCAAGGCAGCCGGCTATACCAGCATCGAGTACCACACCAAGTCTCTGCCGGAAGCCGAACTGAAAGAAAAGATCGCCGATGCGCACTTCATCGGTATTCGCTCACGCACTCAGTTGACCGAAGAGCTGTTCGATTGCGCCAAAAAACTGGTTGCAGTCGGCTGCTTCTGCATCGGCACCAACCAGGTTGACCTCAATGCAGCGCGCGAGCGCGGTATTGCGGTGTTCAATGCGCCCTACTCCAATACCCGTTCGGTGGCCGAGCTGGTGCTGGCCGAAGCGATCCTGCTGCTGCGCGGCATCCCCGAAAAGAATGCTTCCTGCCACCGTGGCGGCTGGATCAAGAGCGCGGCCAATTCCTTCGAAATCCGCGGCAAGAAGCTGGGCATCATCGGTTACGGCTCGATCGGTACCCAACTGTCGGTTCTGGCCGAAGGCCTGGGCATGCAGGTGTATTTCTATGACACCCTGACCAAGCTGCCACTGGGCAACGCCACCCAGGTGTCCAGCCTGAACGAACTGCTGGGCATGTCCGACATCGTGACCCTGCATGTGCCGGAAACCTCGGAAACCCAGTGGATGATCGGCGAAAAAGAAATTCGCGCGATGAAGAAGGGCAGCATCCTGATCAACGCGGCACGCGGCACGGTTGTCGAGCTGGACGCCCTGGCTGACGCGATCAAGGACAAGCACCTGATCGGTGCGGCCATCGATGTGTTCCCGGTCGAGCCACGCTCGAACGACGACATCTTCGAAAGCCCGCTGCGTGGTCTGGACAACGTGATCCTGACGCCGCACATCGGTGGTTCGACTGCCGAGGCGCAGGCCAATATCGGTCTGGAAGTGGCGGAAAAGCTGGTCAAGTACAGCGACAACGGTACGTCGGTGTCCTCGGTCAATTTCCCGGAAGTTGCCCTGCCGGCTCACCCTGGCAAGCACCGCCTGCTGCACATCCACGAGAACATCCCGGGCGTGCTCAGCGAGATCAACAAGGTCTTCGCCGAGAACGGCATCAACATCTCCGGTCAGTTCCTGCAGACCAACGAGAAGGTCGGTTACGTGGTGATCGACGTCGACGCCGAATACTCGGACCTCGCCCAGGCCAAGCTGCAACAGATCAAAGGCACCATCCGCAGCCGCGTCTTGTTTTAATACCGCCCCACTAAGTCTGCTTCTGATTCTGCCCAAAGGGCGTGGGAGCGGACCGGGCGACGCTTAGATTGTGTGGGAGCGGACTTGTCCGCGAACTGCCGGGAACCGGCAGCAAACATCAGACACACCGGAGGTAGCAGGTTTCAGGGCCGCTTCGCAGCCCATCGCAGCCGTCGTAACCTCCTGAAGCTCCCACGCCCTTTGGGCAGAAGCCTGAAAGCCCAGTGCTCCCGAATGCCTTTTCGTGACGCCCGGCGCCCCACCTCGCTGACACACCTACTTCACATTGATGGTGATCTTCTTCGACTCGACCGAAGGGTTCAGCGGCATATGGCCTTTGTCGCCCATCAGCAATTGCAATGTGTGCTGGCCTGGTGGCAGGTTGATTTCGGTCTCGGTCTGGCCTTTGCCGAAGTGGCGAATGTTGTCACTGACCGGCAGCGGAGCATCCATCGCTGGCTGGTCCTTCACGTCGATCAGCAGATGATGGTGACCGGTCTCGGGAACATCCACACCTGCCGGCGCAACGCCCATGCCTTTAAGACCGAATTGCACTTTGAACGGTGAAGTGACGGTTTCACCATCCTTGGGCGAGATAATGTACACCTCGGCCCCTTCAGGAGATGCGGTGCGTGGCATATCGGCGGCGCTGACCAGCATGGATGCGCTGAGCAACAGGCCCGCGACCATCGTTCCAGAAAATAAGGATTTCATGATTGCTCCGGTTCCAGTTGACGTAAGTCGACCCTCACACAACAAATCCGTCGGTTCAGGAATGCTCACGATAGACCGCAGTCTGGCTTAATGGCTCACCGCATTCATGAAACAGTTTTCATGATCGGGCCATAAACGTCACTGGAACAGCTCATTGCCCCGGCGTCTGAACCAGCCCGTCAATGACAGTCGGTCTCGGCTGGCGGGCATGACTTCGTGGGGAATATCACCGGACAGAAAAACCACCAGGCAGCCGCCTGTAGGCTGGACGTCGTAAGCGACATCGCCCTTGAGGTACATGCGCAACTGACCACCATGCTCGGGCAGCCAGGCATTATTGAGGTAGAGCACCGCCGACACTACGCGCTTGTCATCATCGCGGAAACGATCCACATGCCTGAGGTAGCGAGCGCCGGGAGGATACAGCGCAAAATGGCTTTCGTAGTCTTCCAGTCCCAGGAAAAGGCCGCGATTGAGCGCCTGACGCAAGCTTTCCATCAGGTGCAGATAACTGTCGCAGCATTGCACCTGCCCTGCTTCAAGCCACTGGATGCGATCACCACGAATGCCTTCGCGGATTTCCTGCGCTGGCCCTTTGCCAATAGCGGCAGGTTCGAGCTCGCCTTCGGCAGCACGTTTTCGGCACTCTTGCTCAAGTTCCAGAGTCAGAGCTTCGGGCAGGAAAATATTCTGCTGCGACCAGCCGTTGGCGGCCAGGTCGTCGACGATTCGAAGCAGCAGTGGATGGTCAGAGGGTATGTGCATGGCGTGCATAGTATCCATAAGCCATGAAATCCGACAGAGGCGTATACATGCCGCATCACACGCGGGAGATTTCATTCGCCAAAGGCACTCATAACTCGACAAATCCCCGCCAACACCCGGAGAATAGCGGCCTGCCGACAGGAGTCCCCAATGCGTCGTTTGTTTGTTTTGCTGTTGATGTTCTGCACCTCACCTGCCTGGGCAGACAGCTACGATCAGTTGTATAAAGCTGCAGGCTGGCCGGAACAGCGCGCGCATTTCAACGATGCTCTCAAGGCCGCCCAGCAGCGCTACAGCAACAACCTGCCGCCCGCTGTTTATCAGGCGCTGGTCAATAACAGCAATCAGCGCTTCGCCCCCCAGGCCATGGACCAGCGCGCATCAAAGCGCTTGCGCGAAGGCCTCAAGGATCCGAGCCCGGCGCTGCAATTCTTTCAATCGCCACTGGGCCGCAAGATCGTCAATGCAGAACTGACTGCTACCCGCGCCGACCAGTTGGCCAAGCATGCGCAGGGTCTGCCGCATATCGAAGCGGATGCAACGCGTCAGTTGCTGATCGGCCACCTCGCCCAAGCGCTGCCTGCCAGGCAGGCGGGGGCGGAAGTCAGCCTGGCTATCGCCGGCGTTGCCGCCGACAGTCTGAGCCAGATGATTCCCGGTCTGTTGGGCGGCGGTCAGGCGCAGGGCATGCTCGAAGGCCAGCGCGAACGCCTGATGGCGCAGATCAGCGCTGATCTCAATAACACGCTGCTGTATGTCTATCGCGACCTCTCCGATCCGGAACTCGAAGAGTTCTCGACCTTCGCCGAGTCGCCCGAAGGCAAAGCCTATTATCAAGCCGCACTGGCCGCGATTCGCGCCGGACTGGCGGTCGGGCAAAGTGCGTCGAGTTTGAATCCCGGCCAGTAAAACCGCCCGATTTCTCAAGCGCCTCGGGCCAATTGAACGGAAACAACCGTATGAAGGACTCTCTGGCCCTACTCGCTACCGCTACCGCAATGGCTTTTTTAGCCTGGCTGTTCTGGAGTTCTCTGGGGCAGGCCGGCAAGGCTGCAAGAGTCTAACGAAGCCGCCCTTCCAGAAAGTCAAAATACCTTGCCCGTAATTCCGGCGATTCGTTGGCCAGATGATGCCGGGCATGGCCGAGCATCAGAATCTGCGGCTGGCTGAACTTGCCGTTCAGCACCGCAAGGTTGTGAGACCAGTCCACCGTCATGTCCGCCTCGCCCTGAATGATCAGCGGGCTGCGCAGGCTGCGTGGTGCGCTTTCGATACGCACGATCCATTTCGACAGCGCGCCGACCCAGGCAGTGGGCAGGCGGCGTGGCTGCAAAGGGTCCGCCAATAGAAAAGGCAGGAACGCGGGCGCATTGGAATTCTCCGTGAAGCGCCGGGCAATGCCGTTGACGAACGGTTTCAGCAGTTGATAACTCAACCGCGACCAGCCCCAGGCCCTTGGCCTGACCAGAGGCGCCAGGAGGATCACCTCACCTTGCGCTGGCGTGTCATGCCCCTGATGCAGCAGGTGATCGGTCACGATGGCGCCACCCATGCTTTGCCCGCAAAGGTGCCAGGGATGCGGCAGCCCCAGGACTTCGGCCTCAAGCAGCAGGCGTTGCAGCACGAGCTGGTATTCAGAGAAGTCATTGATACAGGCCCGGCTGCCACTGGACAGTCCGTGCCCCGGCAAATCGCAGGCGATCACGGCAAACCCGTGATTCAGCGCCCACTCGATCACATGACGGTACAGCCCCATGTGGTCATAGAAACCGTGAAACAAAAACAGCGTGGCGACCGGACTGTCAGGCATCCACACTTGCCCGACAACCTCGTAACCCGCGACATCAAGCCGCCCCAGCCAGCTGCGTATGACTTTTTCACCGCCCAGCCCGGCCAGCCCGTAGAAACGCTGATAGGCCAGTCCGTCCATGGAAAGCGGGTCGATGACATTCAGCGGCAGCAGGCTGGCGCGTAGTTTATCGGGGTCAAACGTGGCGGACATGTGGCTTCCAGATTCCGGCAGGCGGTGAGTAAAATTGTGTAACGATATTCTTCTGTATGCTCCGGCATGGCAAGCTGCGCCGCTGCAATCACGTGTTTGAGTCATGAATCGGCGTATCGCCATCGGTCTGTACGATAGCGAGCGCTATCTTAATGCCTGCTTTGCACTTGATCGCGGTAGGCTTTCGCGCTGTATCCAGCCAGGCCGGCAGTCAGTCTGCTGCCATGTAGTTCACCATAGTACTCACCCATGCCTCACGCCATTCACAGAGAAACCGGATGAAACGCAGCCTCGTCATTCTCGCTATTGTCATCGCCGTCCTTGCAGGTGGCGCAGGCTGGTACATCAATAGCAAACAACCGGTGCGTGATGGCGAAATTGCCATGAGTCGTCTCCAGGCCCCCGTTACTCTGCGGTATGACGAACGTGGCGTGCCGCACATCCGGGCCGAAAACGAAGCCGATCTTTACCGTGCGCTGGGTTATGCCCATGCCCAGGACCGGCTGTTCCAGATGGAAATGCTGCGGCGTCTGGCGCGCGGCGAACTGGCGGAGATACTTGGACCGAACCTGGTCGAGACCGACAAACTGTTTCGTACCCTGCGCATTCGCCAGCATGCCGACGCTTATGTCGCACGTCAGGACAAGAACACGCCCACCTGGAAAGCACTGGAAGCCTACATCGACGGCGTCAATCAGTATCAGGACACTCATGCGAGGCCGATGGAATTCGACGCACTGGGCATCCCCAAGCGACGCTTTACGACCGAAGACACGGTCAGCATCGGTGGCTATCTGGCGTACAGCTTCGCGGCAGCGTTCAGAACCGAACCACTGCTGACGTATGTGCGCGATCAGCTGGGTCCGAACTATTTGAAAGTGTTTGACCTGGACTGGCATCCGGACGGCGTTCTGGGTGCCAGGCCGGCGTTGGCCAGCGCCGACTGGAAAGGCCTGGCGCAGTTGGCCCGGTTGAGCCACACAGCGCTGGAAGACGCGGGTCTGCCGCAGTTCGAGGGCAGTAACGCCTGGGCGATTTCCGGCAGCCGCACGCAAAGCGGCAAACCGATACTGGCAGGCGACCCGCATATCCGCTTCTCGGTGCCCTCTGTGTGGTACGAAGCGCAGCTGTCTGCGCCGGGCTTTGAGCTGTACGGACATTTTCCGGGGCTCAATCCGTTTGCGTTTCTGGGGCACAACATGGATTTCGGCTGGAGCCTGACCATGTTCCAGAACGATGACGTGGACCTGATCGCCGAGAAGACCAATCCTGATAATCCCGATCAGGTCTGGTATCACGGCCAATGGGTCAATATGACCCGCACCGAGCAACAGATTGCAGTCAAGGGTCAATCGCCAGTCGTTCTGACGCTGCTGGAGTCGCCGCACGGCCCGATCGTCAATAATGTGATGGGCAAGAACGCGGGCCAGACGCCGATTGCCATGTGGTGGTCCTTTCTGGTGTCGGCCAACCCGGTACTGGATGGTTTCTACGAGGCCAACCGTGCCGATACGCTGGAGAAGATGCGCAACGCCGCCGAGAAAATCCAGTCGCCGGGTCTCAATATCGTCTGGGCCAATGCCAAGGGTGACATCGGCTGGTGGGCAGCGGCGCAATTGCCGATCCGCCCGGAAGGCGTCAACCCCGGCTTCATTCTGGATGGCAGCACGGCGCAGGCCGATAAACTCGGTTTCTACCCGTTCAGCGCCAACCCGCACGAAGAAAACCCGGCGCGTGGCTACATCGTGTCAGCCAACTTCCAGCCCCTGTCGCCGACCGGCATGCAGATTCCCGGTTACTACAACCCGGCCGAGCGCGGTCAGGAGCTGAACCGGCAACTGAGCAACTCTACGGTCAAGTGGGACCTGGCAGCCAGCAAAGCGCTCCAGTTGGGTACGCAGACCGACTATGCACCGAGCATTCTCACCCCCTTGATCCCGGTGCTGCGCGGCGTCGTCAGTGACCCGGACGAACTCGCCCTTGTGGAGCGCATGGCCAGCTGGAAAGGCGATTACCCTGTGGATTCGGTGGGGGCCACGCTGTTCAACCAGTTCCTGTTCGACCTGACCGAAGAGACCTTCCACGACGAACTGGGCGACACGATGTTTGAAACACTGCTGTCGACCCGCGTACTGGACGCCGCCCTGCCGCGCCTGGCAGCCGATGCCGATTCGCCGTGGTGGAACAATCGCAATTCCCCTCACGAAGAAAGTCGCGCCAATACTGTCAAGGTAGCGTGGCGGGCCAGTGTGTCGCACTTGAAGTCGTTGTACGGCAACAACCCGGATGAATGGGTGTGGGGCAAGACTCACACTCTCACGCAGGGCCACCCGATGGGTTCACAGAAGCCGCTGGACATGATTTTCAACGTTGGCCCCTATGCCGCACCGGGCACGCATGAAGTACCGAATAACCTGTCATCCAGCATCCGCCCTGCCCCATGGCCGGTCGGCTACGGTCCCTCGACCCGCCGCCTCATCGACTTCGCCGATCCGGCCCATAGCCTGGGGATCAACCCGGTAGGGCAAAGTGGCGTGCCGTTCGACAAGCATTATTCGGATCAGGCCAAGGCGTTTGTGAGCGGCGAATACGTACCGCAGCGCTTCAGCGAGAAGGACGTGGCGGAGCATACGGAAGGGGTTTTGCGGCTGGTGCCGGGCGCGTAGCAGTTAGGTGAATATCGTGCCAAGGCGCCGCGCCGCAAGATCAGGATCGGGCGCGGAGCAATCCAGAACTGCGTTCCCACGCTGGAGCGTGAAACGATAACCTGATCTCAAATCCAGCGAGGTCATCGTTCCCGTGCTCTGCGCAGGCATGCAGTCCCGGGCGCTCTGCGTCCTGCCGTGCCGCAGCTGTCAGGCCGTCGGAGCACGCCTCGGGTCTGGTTGCTTCCAGGCATCTGCTGCGCTTTCATCAATGGCTTGCTGGATAGCACGTTTGCGGTTGTTTTCGGCGCGGCGGGTGAAGAACCAGACCAGGAAGGTCGCCAGTGACACGGCCAGCAGGATCAGGCTGGCAACCGCGTTGATCTCAGGCTTCACACCCAGACGCACGGCCGAGAACACTTCCATCGGCAAGGTCGTCGAACCCGGCCCGGAGACGAAGCTGGCGAGTACCAGGTCGTCCAGCGACAACGCAAACGACATCATGCCCCCGGCCGCCAGCGATGGCGCGATCATCGGGATGGTGATCAGAAAGAACACCTTCCACGGACGCGCACCCAGATCCATGGCCGCCTCCTCGATCGACAGGTCCAGCTCACGCAGCCGCGCCGACACCACCACCGCCACGTAGGCGGCGCAGAACGTTGTGTGCGCGATCCAGATGGTCATGATGCCGCGCTCCTGCGGCCAGCCGATCAACTGCGCCATGGCCACGAACAGCAGCAACAGCGACAGGCCGGTGATCACTTCCGGCATCACCAGCGGCGCAGTCACCAGCCCGCCGAAGAACGTGCGGCCCTTGAAGCGGCTGATGCGGGTCAGCACAAACGCAGCCATGGTGCCCAGCGCCACCGCCGCAACGGCGGTGTAGCAGGCAATTTCCAGCGAGCGCATCACCGAGCCCATCAGTTGCGAGTTGTCCAGCAGGCCGACGTACCATTTCACCGACCAGCCGCCCCAGACCGTCACCAGTTGCGAGGCGTTGAACGAGTAGATGACCAGAATCACCATCGGCGCATAAATGAACAGCAAACCCAGGACCAGCATCAGGTTCGAGAATCGAAAGCGGTTCATGCCTTGCCCTCCAGTTCTTTAGCCTGACTGCGGTTGAACAGGATAATGGGCACGATCAGCACCAGCAGCATGATGACCGCCAGCGCCGAAGCCACCGGCCAGTCACGGTTGTTGAAGAATTCCTGCCACAACACGCGACCGATCATCAGGGTTTCCGGACCACCCAGCAGCTCTGGGATCACGAACTCGCCCACCACGGGAATGAACACCAGCATGCAGCCGGCGATAACGCCGTTCTTGGACAACGGCACGGTGATTTTCCAGAAGCTGTTGAACGTGCTGGAACCCAGGTCGGACGCTGCTTCCAGCAGGCTGGTGTCGTGCTTCACGAGGTTGGCGTACAGCGGCAGGATCATGAATGGCAGGTAGGAATAGACTACGCCGATGTACACCGCCAGGTTGGTGTTGAGGATCTGCAACGGCGCGTCGATCAGGCCCAGCCACATCAGGAAGGCATTGAGCAGTCCGTTGTTGCTGAGAATGCCCATCCAGGCGTAGACGCGGATCAGGATTGCGGTCCAGGTCGGCATCATGATCAGCAGCAACAGCACGGTTTGCAGGTCTTTACGGGCGCTGGCGATGGCATAGGCCATCGGATAGCCGATCAGCAGGCACAGCAGCGTGCTGATAAAGGCCATTTTCAGCGAACCCAGATAGGCCGAAACGTACAGGTCATCGCCACTGAGCAAGGTGTAGTTGGCGAAGTTGAGGACCATTTGCAGCTTTTCGTCGGCGTAACTGAAAATCTCTGTGTACGGCGGGATCGCGACGTCGGCTTCGGCGAAGCTGATCTTGAGCACGATCAAAAACGGCAAGGCAAAGAACAGGAACAGCCAGAGGAACGGCACGCCGATGACCATCTGCCGCCCGTTGGGCTTTATGCGCTCGAACGCGCGCTTGATCTTGCGGATTTTCATGAGCGCAGTACCACGCCGCTGTCGTCTTCCCACCAGACGTAGACTTCATCGCCCCAGGTAGGCCGTGCGCCCTGACGCTCGGCGTTGGCGACGAAAGACTGGACCAGCTTGCCGCCCGGCAGCTCGACGTAGAACACCGAGTGACCGCCCAGATAGGCGATGTCGTGGACCTTGCCACGCGACCAGTTGTATTCGAAGCCCGGCTGCTCGGTGGTGATCAGCAGTTTCTCCGGGCGCAGCGCGTAGGTGATGTGCTTGTCTTCCACCGACGTACTGACGCCGTGGCCGACGTAGATATTGCGCTCCAGCTCGGGGCTGCGGATCAGCGCGTGAGCTTCCATGTCTTCGATCACATCGCCTTCGAACAGGTTGACGCTGCCGATGAATTCGCAGACCAGACGGCTGGTCGGGGTCTCGTAGATGTCGATCGGGCTGCCGATCTGCGCGATCCAGCCCAGGTGCATGATCGCGATGCGCTCGGCCATGGTCATGGCCTCTTCCTGATCGTGGGTCACCATCACGCAGGTCACGCCAACGCGCTCGATGATCTCCACCAGTTCCAGCTGCATCTGCGAACGCAGCTTCTTGTCCAGCGCCCCCATCGGCTCGTCGAGCAGCAACAGCTTGGGCTTTTTGGCCAGCGAACGGGCCAGGGCCACACGCTGACGCTGACCACCCGAGAGTTGATGCGGCTTGCGTTTGGCGTACTGAGTCATCTGCACCAGCTTGAGCATTTCCGCCACGCGGGCGTCAATTTCCGGCTTGGCCAGCTTGTCCTGTTTCAGGCCGAAGGCGATGTTGTCCGCCACGGTCATGTGCGGGAACAGGGCGTAGGACTGGAACATCATGTTGATCGGACGTTCGTACGGCGGCATGTCGGTAATGTCGACACCGTCGAGGTAGATGCGGCCCTCGGTAGGCCGTTCGAACCCGGCCAGCATGCGCAGCAGTGTCGATTTACCGGAACCGGAGCCGCCAAGCAGGGCGAATATCTCGCCTTTGTTGATCTGCAGGGACACGTCGTCCACCGCAATCGTCTCGTCGAACTTTTTCGTGACCCGATCAATCTTGACCAGCACCTCTTTGGGTTGCTGACCGCCTTCGAGGGCTTTCTTGTAGGCGCCGGAGGCAACTGCCATGGGTGAAACTCCCAACAGGTAGGCAACCCGGCCAATACGGCCGGGAGCTGGATTTTTATTTGCCCGACTTGACCTTGGTCCAGCTGCGGGTCATCAGACGTTGCACCTTGGGTGGCAACTCGCTGTTCACGAACAGGCGGTCCAGCACTTCCTGAGGCGGATAAACCGCTTCATCGGTACGGATGCTCTGGTCCATGAACTCGCCGGAGGCGGGATTGGGGTTGGCGTAGCCGACTTCATCGCTGACCTTGGCGATGACCTTCGGGTCAAGCATGTAGTTGATGAAAGCGCTGGCGGCCTTGACGTTCTTCGAGTCCGCCGGGATCGCCAGCATGTCGAACCACAGGTTGCCGCCCTCTTTCGGGATGCTGTAGGCAAGCTTCACGCCCTTGCCTGCTTCTTCCGCACGGGACCTGGCCTGGAACACGTCACCCGAAAAACCGGCCGCAACACAGATGTCGCCATTGGCCAGGTCGGTAATGTATTTGGAAGAATGGAAATAGGTCACGTAAGGACGAATCGCCATGAGCTTGGCTTCGGCCTTCTTGTAATCGGCTTCCTTGGTGCTGTTGGGGTCCAGCCCCATGTAGTTGAGCACTGCCGGCAACATTTCATCGGCAGAGTCGAGAAACGCTACGCCGCAACTGGACAGCTTCTTGATGTTTTCAGGCTCGAACAACACTGCCCAGGAGTCGATCTTGTCGACGCCCAACACGGCCTTGACCTTGTCGACGTTGTAACCGATGCCGTTGGTGCCCCACAGATACGGCACTGCGTACTGGTTGCCAGGGTCGTTCTTCTCCAGACGCTTGAGCAGCGCCGGGTCGAGATTCTTGTAGTTGGGCAGTAACGACTTGTCGAGTTTCTGGAAAGCGCCGGCCTTGATCTGCTTGCCGAGGAAATGATTGGACGGCACCACCACGTCGTAGCCCGTGCGCCCGGCCAGCAGCTTGGCTTCCAGGGTTTCATTGGAGTCGAACACGTCGTACATCGGCTTGATGCCGGTGGCCGCTTCAAAGTCCGCCAGGGTGGTCTTGCCGATGTAATCGGACCAGTTATAAATATGCACGGTGGATTCAGCCTGAGCACTGATCGTCAGCATCAGCCCGGCAGCCGCCAGCAAGGTTTTGGAAAAAATAGAAATAGACAAAGAATGAGTCCTTTTAACAGAGGGGCCTGAGCGCCGGAGGGCGTCCGGAAAACCAAACCGGCGCGCAACTTACCGTCTATGCGTCCATCCAGCAAAGGTTTAGGCAATATTCCTGTCTGCTGGAGGCTGCGTGGCCAAGGCTACGCAGCATCCACAGGTTTGATGACAGGCTTATTTACCTGACTTTATCTTGGTCCAGCTGCGGGTCATGATCCGCTGGGTCGCAGCCGGCAAGTCCGCGATTGCATACAACTTGGCCTGAACATCGGCAGGTGGATAAACGCCAGGGTCACTGGTGATTTCCTTGTCGACCAGTGCCGTGGCCGCCGCGTTGCCGTTCGGGAAGCGTACTGCATTGGTGATTTCGGCCATGATTTCCGGCTTCATCAGGAAGGTCATGAACTTGTAGGCACCTTCGACGTTTTCGGCATCCTTGGGAATGGCGACCATGTCATAGAAGCTGCCAGCGCCTTCTTTCGGAATGTTGTAGGCAACTTTGACCTTGCCACCGGCCTCGGCAGCACGCGACTTGGCCTGATAGATGTCACCCGAATAGCCGACGGCTACGCAAATGTTGCCGTTGGCCAGGTCCGAGATGTACTTGGACGAGTGGAAATAGCCAATCGACGGACGAATCTTCATGAACAGCGCTTCAGCTTCGGCAAGCTGCTTCTTGTCCTGAGAGTCGGTCGGGTAGCCCAGATAATGCAAGGCAATCGGCAGCATTTCGGTCGGCGAGTCGAGGAAGCTGATGCCGCACGATTTCAGCTTGGCAGCGTTTTCCGGCTTGAACAGCAGATCCCACGAGTTGACCGGCGCATCGGCCCCCAGTGCAGCCTTGACCTTGTCCGGGTTGATGCCGATACCGATCGACCCCCACATGTACGGGAAGGCATGCTTGTTATCCGGATCGCTGACCGACACGGCCTTGAGCAGCGATTCGTTCAGGTTCTTCCAGTTTGGCAGCCTGGACTTGTCCAGTTCCTGATAAACACCGGCCTTGATCTGCTTGGCCAGGAAGTTGTTGGACGGCACAACAATGTCATAGCCGGACTTGCCAGCGAGCAATTTGGCTTCCAGCGTCTCGTTGCTGTCGAAAACGTCGTAGACCACCTTGATGCCCGATTCCTTCTCGAACTTGGCAACGGTGTCCGGCGCGATGTAATCGGACCAGTTGTAGACGTGCAGCACTTTGTCATCGGCCTGCGCAGCGGCGGCCACAACGCCCATCAGGGACAGCGCGAGAAGGGTCTTGCCAAATTTTTTCATGCGTAGCTCCAATGTATTTTTATCACTGACCGTCAGTTAGCGGCGTGTAGCCATTAGTCTGGCAATTTCCTGGGCAGGCTTACAAGCCAAGGCCCCTAAAACAACGCACATTGCGCTTGAATCGACACTTTTTTTGCGGATTCAGTCCTGCAATACCGCCAGCGTCAGGTCCAGGCATTTGCGAGCCTTTTCGACCAGCTCGTCGATTTCCACAAAACTGATCACCAATGGCGGCGCAATGATCATCGTATCGCCCACAGCCCGCATGATCAGGCCATTATCGAAGCAGAAGGTTCGACAGATCATTCCCGCGCCCTTGTCGGTGTAACGCTCGCGAGTGACCTTGTTCTTCACCAGTTCGATGGCCCCCAGCAGCCCGACGCCGCGGACTTCGCCCACCAGTGGATGATCGCTCAACTCACGCAAACGCTTTTGCAAATACGGTGCCGTTTCCAACTTGACCCGTTCGACGATCTTTTCTTCGCGCAGGATACGTATGTTCTCCAGCGCAACCGCAGCCGCCACCGGATGCCCCGAGTAGGTGAAGCCGTGATTGAAATCGCCGCCGTCGTTGAGCACCGCAACGATTTCATCGCGTACGATCAGGCCACCCATCGGCACGTAACCGGAGGTTAGCCCTTTGGCGATGGTCATCATGTCTGGCTTGAGGCCGTAGAAATCGCTACCGAACCACTCACTGGTGCGCCCGAAGCCACAAATGACCTCATCGGCGGCGAAGAGGATGTCGTAGCGGGAAAGGATCTCCTTGATCTTTGGCCAGTAGGACTCGGGCGGGATGATCACACCGCCCGCGCCCTGGATCGGCTCGGCGATGAATGCCCCGACGTTCTCGACGCCCAGTTCGAGAATTTTCTTTTCCAGTTGCTCGGCAGCCCACACCCCAAACTCGTCGGGTGTCATGTCGCCACCTTCGCCGAACCAGTACGGCTGCGGAATATGCACCACCCCCGGGATCGGCAAGTCGCCCTGCTCGTGCATGTACGTCATGCCGCCCAGGCTGGCTCCGGCGACGGTCGAACCGTGATAACCGTTGACGCGGCTGATAATGGTTTTCTTGTTCGGCTGCCCCTTGAGCGCCCAGTAATGACGAACCATGCGCAGCATCGTGTCATTGCCTTCGGAGCCTGAGCCGGTGAAGAACACATGATTCATGCCTTGTGGAGCGATCTCGGAAATAGCCTTGGCCAGCTCCAGCACCGGCGGGTGGGCGGTCTGGAAGAACAGGTTGTAGTAAGGCAGCTCACGCATCTGCTTGCTGGCAGCGTCGGCCAGTTCTTCGCGACCATAGCCAATGGCAACGCACCACAGGCCGGACATGCCATCGAGGATCTTGTTGCCCTCGCTGTCCCACAGATAAACGCCCTCGGCGCGAGTGATGATGCGCGGGCCTTTCTCTTTCAACTGCTTGTAATCGCTGAACGGTGCCAGGTGATGCTCGCTGCTCAGGGCCTGCCATTCGAGGGTTTGCGGGTTGTTGGCACTCATGCAGCACTTCCTTTGATCAGGTCAGTTGTCAGAGCGCCGTGCATCAGCCGCAGCAGCGCTCTGCGCGATCAGACGGCGAAAAGCAGGAATTCCCGCTCCCACGAACTGATCACGCGCTTGAAGTTTTCATGCTCGGCGCGCTTGACCGCGACATAACCGATGATGAATTTCTTGCCCAGGTATTTTTCAATGGTCTTGCTGTTTTCCATGCGCTCCAGCGCGTCTTCGATGGTCAACGGCAGGCGCAGGTTGCGCCGCTCGTAGCCACGCCCGACCACCGGCGCGCTCGGGTTGATGCCTTCGACCATGCCGATAAACCCGCACAGCAGGCTGGCGGCGATGGCCAGATAAGGATTGGCATCGGCACCCGGCAGACGGTTTTCCACACGGCGGTTCTGCGGCACGGCATCCGGCACGCGCAGGCCGACGGTGCGGTTTTCTTCGCCCCACTCGACATTCACCGGGGCCGAAGTGTCGGGCAGAAAGCGGCGAAACGAGTTGACGTTGGGCGCGAACAGCGGCAACAGCTCGGGGATGAATTTCTGCAGACCACCGACATGGTTCAGAAACAGCTCGCTCATGGTCCCGTCTTCATTCGAGAAGATGTTCTTGCCGGTCTCGATGTCGATGATGCTCTGGTGCAAGTGCATGGCACTGCCAGGCTCGCCGGTCATCGGCTTGGCCATGAAGGTCGCCGCAACGTCATGCTTGAGGGCGGCTTCGCGCATGGTGCGCTTGAACACCAGAATCTGATCAGCCAGCGACAGAGCGTCGCCGTGACGGAAGTTGATTTCCATCTGCGCCGTGCCGTCTTCGTGGATCAGCGTATCCAGATCCAGATTCTGCAGCTCGCACCAGTCATAGACGTCTTCGAACAATGGGTCGAACTCATTGGCAGCTTCGATGGAGAACGACTGCCGCCCGGTCTCGGGCCGCCCGGAGCGACCGATTGGCGGCTGCAGCGGATAGTCGGGGTCATCACTGCGTTTGGTCAGGTAAAACTCCATCTCGGGTGCCACGATGGGCTGCCAGCCTTGATCGGCGTAGAGTTTCAGGACCTTCTTCAAGACGTTGCGCGGCGACAGCTCGATAGGGTTGCCCTGCTTGTCGTAGGTGTCGTGAATCACCTGCGCTGTGGGCTCTACCGCCCAGGGCACCAGGTACACCGCGTTCTGGTCGGGGCGGCAAATCATGTCGATGTCTGCCGGGTCCAGCAGCTCGTAGTAGATATCGTCCTCTACATAGTCACCGGTTACCGTCTGCAACAGCACGCTTTCAGGCAGACGCATGCCTTTTTCAGCGATGAATTTGTTGGTCGGCGAGATCTTGCCGCGGGTGATGCCGGTAAGGTCGGACATCATGCATTCGACTTCGGTAATCTTGTGTTCTTTCAACCAATCGGTGAGCTGGTCGAGGTTGGTACTCATAAATACCTCAGGGTTTTATTGTCCTGACCGTGATCAGGCGTTTTCTAGACGCATCGGCGTCATGGGTACAACTCGTTTCGGCGAGAGCCGAATAGGGGTAAGGTGACAGCTGCAGAGCCGGATTTCCAGACGGGACGGTCACACTGACGACGCCGTTATAGTGGTAATGTCCAGCCTTGAGAGTAGAGCAGACGGGCTCTGATGGCCGTCCGGGAGTGTCGCAATGTGCGTCAATCCACCACGAGCACTGATATCACAGGCATGATGGCCGCGGTACCGACTGGATATCTGCGTGTCGACCAATGGAAGGTGACGCATTGGACCCCCGCTATTGTTGCTCTATTGGGTTGCGATCGAGCTTAGCCTCGTTCATTTTTTTATACAACAGCCCGTTAATAATAGAAGACAGGCCGCTCAAGCCCGTATCCAGCATTACCAGGAAGCAGAATAAAACGCCCTAAATAGCAGCAAAAAAGGCCATATGGCGCAGTTTTAGGGCAAAAATGGCTCTATTGACTTCATCATGGCTTTCGGATTGACTGAGATCCGCAATCATTGATGATTGATATTTTTAACAACAAAGGTGTTGCATCATGTCGGTACCCCCGCGTGCCGTTCAGCTTAACGAAGCGAACGCGTTCCTTAAGGAACATCCTGAGGTTCTGTACGTTGACCTTCTGATTGCAGATATGAATGGTGTGGTGCGTGGCAAACGCATCGAACGCACCAGCCTCCATAAGGTTTACGAGAAAGGCATCAACCTGCCGGCCTCTTTATTTGCCCTGGATATCAATGGCTCCACGGTGGAAAGCACCGGTCTGGGCCTGGATATCGGTGATGCCGACCGTATCTGCTACCCCATCCCCGATACCCTGTGCAACGAGCCGTGGCAAAAGCGCCCTACCGCGCAATTGCTGATGACCATGCACGAAATCGAAGGTGATCCGTTTTTCGCCGATCCGCGCGAAGTATTGCGTCAGGTTGTCGCCAAATTCGATGAAATGGGCCTGACCATCTGCGCAGCGTTCGAACTGGAGTTCTACCTGATCGATCAGGAGAACGTGAACGGTCGCCCGCAACCGCCACGCTCCCCGATCTCCGGCAAACGCCCGCATTCGACACAGGTCTACCTGATCGATGACCTCGACGAATACGTCGACTGCCTTCAGGACATCCTTGAAGGTGCCAAAGAGCAAGGCATCCCTGCCGACGCCATCGTCAAGGAAAGCGCCCCGGCACAGTTCGAAGTCAACTTGCATCACGTCGCGGATGCCATCAAGGCGTGCGATTACGCCGTGCTGCTCAAGCGCCTGATCAAGAACATTGCCTACGATCACGAGATGGACACGACCTTCATGGCCAAACCCTATCCGGGTCAGGCGGGCAATGGTCTGCACGTTCACATCTCGATTCTGGATCGCGACGGCAAGAACATCTTCACCAGCGAGGATCCCGAGCAGAACGCCGCATTGCGTCACGCAATCGGCGGTGTGCTCGAGACCCTGCCGGCACAAATGGCTTTTCTGTGCCCGAACGTCAACTCGTACCGCCGTTTCGGTGCCCAGTTCTATGTCCCCAACTCGCCGACTTGGGGCCTGGATAACCGGACGGTTGCCGTTCGCGTACCGACCGGCACTGCCGATGCGGTACGTATCGAACACCGCGTTGCGGGTGCCGATGCCAACCCGTATCTGGTGATGGCTTCTGTCCTGGCGGGCGTGCATCACGGTCTGGTCAACAAGGTCGAGCCGGGCGCTCCGGTAGAAGGCAACTCCTACGAGCAGCATGAACAGAGTCTGCCGAACAACTTGCGCGATGCCTTGCGCGAGCTGGACGACAATGCAGTCATGGCCAAATACATAGATCCGAAGTACATCGATATCTTCGTGGCCTGTAAAGAGAGCGAGCTGGAGGAGTTCGAACACTCCATCTCCGACCTCGAGTACAACTGGTATCTGCATACGGTCTGATTGAGGCCGAGTGACACAAAACGCCGCAGGCTTTGAGCCTTGCGGCGTTTTTGTTTGGCGTGCATGCCCCGGACACCTATCGTTCCTCACGCTCCAGCGTGGGAATGCCGTTCTGGACGCTCTGCGTCCGATCTTGAACATGCAGTGCGGCCCGAATTTGTGACGCAGAGCGTCACGAACTGCATGCCAACGCGGAGCATTGGCACGATAAACAGTTGGATTTTTGTATACCGATGAGCGCGGGGCGTGGGAGCGATAATCGTTTGGCGACGACAGCGAACCATCCAGTCAGAATCCCTTACAATGCCAGCAGCCCAGCCAAGAGCCACGCCCATGACACGCGCCGCCGCACCTCGTAAACCTCAAGCACGCAGCCAGGCCAGAATCGACTCGATTCTCGACGCCGCACGCACGCTGCTTGCCGAACAAGGGGTGGCCAGCCTGTCGATCTACAGCGTTGCCGAGCGCGCCGGCATTCCGCCGTCGTCGGTGTATCACTTCTTCGCCAGCGTTCCGGCCCTGCTTGAAGCACTGACCGCCGATATCCACGCCGCCTTCCGCGCATCGCTGCAAGCACCCATCGATCACGATCAGCTCACCACCTGGCGCGATCTGTCACGCATCGTCGAACTGCGCATGCTCGCCATCTACAACGCCGACGCCGCCGCCCGCCAATTGATCCTCGCCCAGCACGGCCTGACTGAAATCAACCAGGCCGACCGGCAACATGACATAGAACTGGGGCAACTGATGCTGGAGGTATTCGATCGCCACTTTCAACTGCCCGCGCTGCCGGATGACGTGGACGTGTTTGCGCTGGCTATGGAACTGGGGGATCGGGTATATGCGCGGTCAGTGCAGTTGCATGACGCGATCACACCGCGCATGGCCGAGGAAGGCATGCGGGTATTCGATGCTTATCTGGGGTTGTATTTGCCGATGTTTTTAGTGAAGAGGACCGCATTATGAGCAGGGTAGCTAAAGCAAGAAACATCATGACGCCAGCATTCGGCAAAACCGATAGTTCGCCTACCTCACAGAACTGCCAGGTAAAAAACTGAAAACCCCGGAGGGCTATAACCGTCCGGGGTGTTTTTTGCCCATCGTTTACAGCTTGGCGATGGAGACTTCAGTCGACTTCACGAAGGCGATTACTTCGCTGCCCACGACCAGTTCCAGCTCTTTTACCGAGCGGGTGGTGATGACCGAGGTCACAACGCCGGAAGCGGTTTGTACGTCGATTTCCGACAGTACGTCGCCGTGAACGATTTCCTTGATGGTGCCTTTGAACTGGTTACGAACGTTGATGGCTTTGATAGTCATGGCATGTCTTCCTTTGGGGATCAGGGTTAATTTGCCCAGCGCAGTTGCGTGGGCAGTGGCGAAAACGGTTCCGGGTCAGGTGGCGAGCCCGGCAGGGCCAGCACGCGGTTGAGGACTTCGGCTTCCAGTGCCGCAAGGCGATGCGAGCCACGAACACGTGGACGTGGCAGGTCGACCAGCAGGTCCAGGCCAATCTGGCCTTCTTCGATCAGGATGACTCTGTCGGCAATGGCAACAGCCTCGCTGACGTCGTGAGTCACCAGCAGCACCGTGAAGCCGTATTGGCCCCACAGTTTTTCAATCAGTTGCTGCATTTCGATCCGGGTCAGAGCATCCAGCGCGCCCAGAGGCTCATCAAGCAACAGCAGACGCGGTTTGTGAATCAGCGCACGAGCCAAAGCAACGCGTTGCTTCTGGCCACCGGACAATGCCGCTGGCCACTCATTGGCGCGCTCGGCAAGGCCAACGGCCTCAAGCGCTTCAAGCGCCTGCGCCCGCCAATCGCCGCTAAGGCCGAGGCCGACGTTATCGATGATCTTTTTCCAGGGCAGCAAACGCGCCTCCTGGAACATCAAACGCGTGTCCTCACGAGCGTCGTCCAGTGGTGCAGAACCTGCTAGCAATTGACCCTCGGTTGGCTTGTCGAGGCCGGCAAGCAGGCGCAACAAGGTACTTTTACCGCAGCCGCTACGGCCGACGATGGCGACGAACTGACCGGCCGGAATATGCAGGTCGATGTCCTTGAGCACTTCGCGAGTGCCAAACGCCTTTTTCAGGTTGCGTACCGCCAGCGGGATGCCACGCAGCAAATGCGGAGGTTGCTGTTTAAGACTGGTCATGCTGCACCGCCTTTGCTTACTTGATAGGCCGGGTGCCAGCGCAGGCAGACGCGCTCCAGACCGCGAGCAGCCAGATCGGCCAGCTTGCCGAGCACGGCATACAGCACGATGGCCAGTACCACGATGTCGGTCTGCAGGAACTCCCGCGCGTTCATCGCCAGATAGCCAATGCCGGAGCTGGCAGAAATGGTTTCCGCCACAATCAGCGTCAGCCACATGAAGCCCAGCGCAAAGCGCACGCCCACCAGAATCGACGGCATCGCACCTGGCAGAATCACATGACGGAACAGGCTGAAACCGGACAGGCCGTAGCTGCGTGACATCTCCACAAGCGCCGGATCGATGTTACGAATGCCGTGGTAGGTGTTCAGATAAATCGGGAACAGGGTGCCCAGCGCCACGAGAAATATCTTGGCGGTCTCGTCGATGCCGAACCACAGGATGACCAGCGGGATCAGCGCCAGATGCGGGACGTTGCGAATCATCTGCACCGAACTGTCCAGCAGCCGCTCGCCCCATTTGCTCAGGCCGGTAATAAAGCCCAGAGCCAGGCCGATGCCGCCGCCAATGGCGAAGCCGATCCCGGCGCGCCAGCCACTGATCGCCAGGTGCGTCCAGATTTCGCCACTGGCAACCAGATTGATGCCCGCTTCGATGACTGCGCTGGGTGCGGGCAGAATACGTGTGGATAACCACCCGGCGCTGACCGACAGCTGCCAGACGGCCAGCAACAGGACTGGAAGTGCCCAGGGTGCCAGCCGGTGAACGATGCGTTGCGAAGCACTGAGGCTCATGGAGTTGTCTCCTCGAAGGGCCTGACGATCACTGTGCTTGAGCAACAGCAGCAGGAGGTGTCCAGACCACATCAGCGATGCTGAGCGGCTTTGGAATCAGTTTGAGCTGATAGAAGGTGTCGGCAATTTTCTGCTGCGCCGCTACAACCGGTGGAGTTATGAACAGTGCACCGTAGCCTTGGCGTTTTACTGAAGTCAGGGTGATGTCGGCGGGCAGCCCCAGCAACGGCGCGACCTGTTGCGTCACTTCGTCAGGATGAGCCTTGGACCATTCGCCCACTGCACGAACTTCTTCCACCAGGGCTTGAATCACCTTCGGGTTCTTTTGCGCGTAAGGCTTGGTCGCCAGATAGAACTGGTGGTTGTCGACGATGCCGGTGCCGTCTTTCAAGGTCCGCGCCTGTAATTGTTTTTCCGCGGCAGCCTGGTACGGGTCCCAGATGACCCAGGCGTCTACGCTGCCGCGCTCGAAAGCGGCGCGCGCATCGGCCGGAGGCAGGAAGACAGTCTGGATGTCGGTGTATTTCAGGCCCGCATCTTCCAGCGCCTTGACCAACAGGTAATGGACGTTCGAACCTTTATTGAGGACGACTTTCTTGCCTTTCAGGTCTTTGACCGAGGTAACAGGGGAATCCTTGGGCACCAGGATCGCTTCACTGGTCGGCGCCGGTGGCTCGTAAGCCACGTACAGCAGGTCCGCGCCAGCGGCCTGGGCGAAGACAGGCGGTGTTTCGCCGGTTACACCGAAGTCGATGGAGCCTACGTTCAGACCTTCAAGCAGCTGCGGGCCACCGGGGAACTCTGTCCATTGAACCTTGACGCCCTGCTCGGCCAGACGCTTTTCCAGCGAGCCCTTGGCCTTGAGCAGCACCAGCGTGCCGTATTTCTGATAACCGATGCGCAGGTCTTCCGCCTGGGCCTGCGTGACCGCACCAAGAGCGACCGCAGCAGCAAACAGCGCGACAAGACTTCGACGCAAAATGACAGTGCGCATATGCGCTCCTTTAGCGGGGTGTTGGCCAGTGCCTGATCGGCCTGTAGGAGACGAACAAGGCGGGAATAGGCACGACCTTAACAGCACTTTTTTATATCTATAAATCTTATTTTTTCATTTAGTTATTCCGTAAGTGAATATGAAGGGCCGCACTATTTTTCAACTATCGTGCGACGCTCCGCGGCGCATGCCGTTCTGGACGCTCTGCGTCCGACCCTGGCTCTGCGGCGCGACGAAGATTTGTGACGCAGAGCGTCACACACCGCATTCCCACGCTGGAGCGTGAGGAACGATGGTCTCGACTACCGTGAGATGCTTAATCTGAGTGCGCCGCGCCAGGCACGTCGACTACCGTGCGACGCTCCGCGTCGCATGCCGTTCTGAACGCTCTGCGTCCTGCCTTGATGGTCCGGCACTGAAGTGAACGAGAGGTGCTCGAACGCCATAAAAAAGGGCCGATAAATCGGCCCGAATAACCCCACGCTTGGTAGATCGAAAATCAGCGGTTTGGCTGAGGTGTCAGGCGCAGATAAGGTGTGACGGCCTTGTAGCCCTTGGGAAAGCGTTGTTTGATTTCGGCTTCGTCCTTGATCGACGGCACAATCACTACGTCATCGCCGTCCACCCAGTTGGCGGGCGTGGCGACCTTGTAGTTGTCGGTCAATTGCAGCGAGTCGATAACGCGCAGAATCTCGTGGAAATTACGCCCGGTACTCGCTGGATAAGTAATCGTCAGGCGCACCTTCTTGTTCGGATCGATCACGAACAACGAGCGCACAGTCAGCGTGTCGTTGGCATTGGGATGAATAAGGTCATACAGGTCGGAGACCTTGCGGTCGGCATCGGCCAGAATCGGGAAGTTGACCTGGGTGTTTTGCGTGGTGTTGATGTCGTCGATCCACTTGATATGCGAATCAACCGGGTCTACCGACAGCGCAATGGCTTTCACACCGCGCCTGGCGAACTCGTCTTTCAATTTGGCGGTGAAGCCCAGCTCGGTGGTGCAGACCGGCGTGAAGTCGGCAGGATGAGAAAACAATACCCCCCAGCTATCGCCGAGCCATTCGTGGAAACGGATACGACCTTCGCTGGATTTCTGCTCGAAGTCAGGGGCGATGTCGCCAAGTCGCAGTGTCATGGTGTTGCTCCTTGTCTGTATCGGGTAGGCCTTGGTATAGCACTACTGTGCACCCTGTCCAGGGAAGTTAAAAAGAATAAATAATGCGCCTCCTATAGCTGTCGGGAATATCAAAAAACAGGCAAAAGAAACCCCGCACGAGGCGGGGTTTCTCTGGACCTCAATACACTTACATGAAGTTGTAGGTGTAGTTGAAGATCAGGCGGGTCTGGTCAGTGTTGGTCGAGTTGTTCAGGTCGCCATCGGCACGGTAAGTACCGTGACGCAGGGTGGTGCCGAAGCCTTTCAACGGACCGCTCTGGATCACGTAGTCAACGCGCATGTCGGTTTCCCACTCCGAGTACTCTTCCTTGCCGGTAGTACGGTCGCGAATGTCGTCTGCGTGCAGGTAAGCAACTGCTGCTTTCAGGCCTGGAACACCCACTTTGGCGAAGTCATACGAGTACTGACCGAACGTGGTGTTTTCACCCGCGCGGTTGAAGCCGTTGATCATCGAGTCAGTGAACAGGTAGAAGCTGGAACCGCCGTTGCCTTCAAGACTCGAAGTGCTGGTGCCGTTCTTGGTTACGTTGCCCTGGTTCAGGAAAACCATACCGCCGTCATCGCCAACCTGTTGATGGCCAACCATCAATGCATGGCCACCCAACGAGTAGGTGAACATGGCAGACCAGGTGGAGTTATCCACTTCGCCAGCGTTCTTGGCATAGCCGTTGTTGTTGTTGAAACGGTAGCCCGTCGCGGCGTCGCTGTTCTTGCCGTCAGAGCTGCTGTTGAAATAACGCAGGTCAGTCTTGAAGGACTGGTTGTCGCTGATCGGGTAGACATGAACCAGACCCAGGAAGTGTTGCTTGTAGAAGTCTTCCAGGTTGGCGTAGTAGTACTGCAGGGTCAGGTCTTTGGTAACTTTCCAGTCAGCACCGGCGAAGCGGAACTGATCGGCAGTCTCGGAAGCACCGGCGATGGACAGGTCAGTCCAGTTGCTCGAAGCACGGCCGATGGACTTGTTCAACTGACCCGCCGTGAAGGTAACGGTGTCCAGATCCTTGGAAGTCAGGATGCCGCCCTGGAAAGCCTGAGGCAGAAGACGACCGTCGTTGCTGACCAGGATTGGCAGGTTAGGTGCCAATGCGTTACCGACTTTCAGTTCGGTTTTCGAGAAGCGTACCTTGCCGTTGGCGCCCAGACGGCTCCACTCGCTGACCGCAGAACCATCAGTGTCAGTAGGCAGAATACCGCCGTTTGCTGCAGCTGCGTGGTTACCACGACCGCCATCAAGGTGAACACCGACCAATCCCTGGACGTCCAGACCGAAACCAACAGTGCCTTGAGTGAAGCCCGACAAGTAGTCGAATTTCAGGCCAGTGGCCGTCTCACGGTTGTTGTGGGTAGTGCCTTCGCGGAAATCGTTGTCGAAATACAGAGTACGAGAACTAACGGACGCTTTGCTGTCTTCAAGGAAACCAGCTGCACCGGCCTGCTGGGCCAATACACCGACGGTTACGGCCAAGGCCAGGGTGGACTTCTTCATTAACTACGCTCCTCGTGAATCTAATTTTTTATGTCTCTGGTGCCGGGCGTTGCCCTGACCCAGAGATATTGCGATAGGCGACAGTCCCGACCTGGAGGTCAATGGATTCTGTACACCCCGACTTTTGACTAGACCGCGCATGTCGGTGGCCGAACGTTAGTGAAAATTCTTCATGCCCAAAAGGAACCGTTTGTCAGTTCCTGATAACAATCAGGTATATGTCACAACTCGTGTCAGCCAGGACGTCACGGAGTGTATCGACCTAATTGCGTAATTCCCAAAATTTATTTTGGTACCGCTCGTCAGATCATTTCGTTTTGTGCCACTTACCGGTCAAATCCAAACCAGCCGGTCACTCTCGCCAACGGCAAGGTGTAATCCCCCTGCTAGTAAAAGCCTTGTAAAACGGGCACTTCAGAGAGGTTAGTGAAGAAATATGACAGTTGTCACCACTTTGACGTCTGGCGCTATGCCATCGTGAAATAATTTCTAAAAACCGTTTAAAACAGGCTTTTTTTGGCGTTTTCGACCGTCTGAGACACGCGCTCAAGGGTAGTCCAGGTGAACAAAAAAGCAATTTCGGTGTCCGGCGTCTCCCACCTGAGCCGATTGGCAGATGCGTAACAGCCCCTGATGTGCAGACAAGCGGACAAAAACCTTTCATAAGCTAATATCTAAAAGTTATTTATTTGTAATTTCTTAGATCACTTAGGCTCCTAATCCAGCCAGTACCCGGCTCGTCTGATTCGGAGCGCCACCATGAAACTGCATTTTCCCCTGCGCCTGCTGATTGCACTGTCGTTGACTGGCACAACATTCATCGCACAAGCAGCCGACTTTACCGTTGCATACCAGACGACCGTCGACCCGGCCAAGGTTGCCCAGGCCGATAACGCGTATGAAAAAGCCACCGACTCGAAAATCTCCTGGCGCAAATTCGATAACGGGGCGGACGTCATGACAGCAGTCGCTTCCGGCGATGTACAGATCGGTTATCTCGGTTCAAGCCCCTTCACAGCAGCCGCTACGCGCAAACTCCCGGTTGAGGCATTCCTGGTTGCAACGCAGATTGGCGCTGCCGAAGCGCTGGTCGCCCGCAATGGCTCGGGGATCGACTCGCCGCAGGACCTGATCGGCAAGAAGGTAGCCGTGCCCTTTGTCTCCACCGGCCATTACAGCCTGCTCGCTGCACTCAAACACTGGAACATCGATCCGGCGAGGGTCACGATCCTCAACCTTGCGCCGCCCGCCATTGCTGCAGCCTGGAAGCGCGGCGACATCGACGCCACCTATGTCTGGGACCCCGCACTGGGCGTCGCAAAGGAAACCGGCAAGGTGCTGATCACCTCCGGCGAACTGGCCAAGGTCGGAGCCCCTACCTTCGATGCATGGATCGTGCGCAAGGACTTCGCCAGCAAACATCCGGAGATTGTCAGTGCATTCGCCAAAGTGACGCTCGATGCCTATGCCCACTATCGCCAGGACCCCGCTGCATGGATCGCCAACCCGGCCAATATCGACAAGCTGACCAGGCTGTCAGGTGCCAAGGCGTCTGACGTTCCTGCGCTGTTGCAAGGCAACGTCTACCCGCTGGCTGCCGAACAGACGGCGTTGCTGGGCGCACCAACCATTGAGGCCGTGAGCAAAACTGCAGCATTCCTTAAAGAGCAGGGCAAGGTAGACGCGCCTCTACCTGACTATTCGCCTTACGTCAGCACCCGGTTCATTCCTCGCTAAGCGCCTTGATTAGCTAAGCGCCTTGATTAAAAGGAGACACGGCATGGCCCTGTTGCGGCTGGAGCGCATTGGCGCACAGTATCCCGGTGCAGCGGCACCGGTGCTGGCGGACATCAATCTGAGCCTGGGCCCGCAGCAACTGCTGGTCGCGCTTGGCCCCTCCGGCAGCGGTAAGACCTCGTTGCTGAACCTGATTGCAGGCTTTATCAAACCCGACAGCGGTCGCATTACCCTTGACGGGATTGTCGTCGAGGGGCCGAGCGCCGAGCGCGGTGTAGTGTTTCAGGACGATGCTTTGCTGCCTTGGCAGGATGTGTTGGCCAATGTTGCATTTGGTCTTGAACTGGCAGGTGTCAGCCGTGCAGAACGCGAAGCAAGAGCACGGGAGATGTTGGCACTGGTGGATCTGGTCGGCTTTGATCAAAGGCGAATATGGCAGCTGTCCGGCGGGCAACGACAACGCGTCGGTCTGGCCAGAGCGTTGGCAGCCGACCCGCGCATCCTGTTGATGGACGAGCCGTTCGGGGCACTGGACGCTTTCACCCGCGAACAGATGCAGGAGCTGTTGCTGCAAGTGTGGCACCGTACCGCCAAGCCAGTGTTTCTGATAACGCACGATATAGAAGAGGCGGTTTTCCTCGCCACCGATCTTGTTCTGCTCGCCCCCAGCCCCGGTCGGGTCGACGAGCATCTGCACCTGGACTTCAGCCGTCGCTACAGCGCTGGCGAATCGGCCCGTGCGATAAAATCCGATCCACATTTCATCGAGACCCGCGAACATGTGCTGGCCAGGGTGTTCTCCCAACGCACTCGGGAGCAGCGTCTATGAGCAGCCATGAGCCTGTAAGCGGCCATGAGCCGATGGATCGCCACAACCTGGCAAGCATCGCCAAACCGTTGGCCGAGCAAGCTGCTGCCTCGTATCCAGGCACCAGAGCGATCAGCGTGCTGACCCTCGCAGCGTTGCTGACCCTCTGGTGGGCCGTGACTGCCGCGGGCTGGATCGAACCGCTGTTCCTGCCGTCGCCAGCGGATGTGCTGAGCAAAGGCTGGCTGCTGGCAACCAAAGGCTACATGGACTCCACACTCTGGCAGCATCTGCATGCCAGCCTGCAACGCATCGGTCTGGCCCTGGGCGCAGCGATTGTGACGGCCATCCCGGTGGGAATCGCCATCGGCCACAACCGCGTTGCGCGAGGCATCTTCGACCCTCTGATCGAATTTTACAGACCGATACCACCGCTGGCCTACCTGCCGCTGATCGTTATCTGGTTCGGTATCGGCGAATTCTCCAAAGTGTTGCTGATTTATCTGGCGATCTTCGCGCCAATTGCCATTGCTACCGCCACCGGAGTTCGCACCGTTGACCCGGCCAAAGTGCGAGCAGCACAGTCACTGGGCGCAACACGCTGGCAGTTGATTCGTCATGTGGTCCTGCCCGGCGCGCTCCCGGACATCCTTACCGGGATCCGCATCGGCCTGGGCGTGGGCTGGTCGACACTGGTGGCGGCAGAGCTGATCGCCGCCACCAGCGGGCTTGGGTTCATGGTGCAGTCGGCAGCGCAGTTTCTGGTGACCGACGTTGTGGTGCTGGGGATTCTGGTGATTGCCGTCATCGCGTTTGCCATGGAACTGGGCCTGCGTGCACTGCAACGCAAGCTGGTGCCTTGGCAGGACCAACCGCGTTAATGCATCAGTATGGGTGTGTATGGCGTGATGATGCGCAAATTGAGTGCATCGTCAGACGATGGGCAACCGCGTCCGACGCGGCTTGCAGGATTTGCGGCGTCAGCACCAACGATTCACATCGGGTATTTCCGCAATCAACCCGAGGCACCTGACTTTCAGAAAATACCCATAAAATTCAGTAGTTTGTTGATTTTTCGGGATTCAGGACTCAAGCGGTGCTTAACCGGATATGACTAGCCGAGCCTGTTCTTTCGGATTAATTCTCAAAACTGGCACGCACTCTGCAATAGGTATTACATCACCAGTTTTGGGGACCTTGGTACAGGCAGGCCGGGGATTCCCCTCTTTTATTCCTCCCGGAGACTGACCTCCAGTCTCCAGCGCCCGTCCACCTTCTCAGTGCGCCAGTCGCCATGAAGCGGACGGGCTGCCAGGAGCGTCAGCACCAACCCCTTCTCTCCTCGTTCAACCTTCCAGCGTGCAACCCTATTGTCGAACCTCAGTTGGCCCGTCCACGGCTGCCCTGAAGCATCGACGTTGAGCACCACTGCACCATCGACAGTGGCACCGCGATACTTCGGCTCTTCGTTGAACCAGAGCGCCAGCCCGGCTGGCAACTCCTCGATCTGTTCCAGTTCAACCGGGTCAGGTTGCTGCAGACGACCGATAATGGTGCCCACGGTAAAGCCGACAATTGCCATCGAACCAAGAACACGCGGCCACAGCTTCGGCCTCGGGTCCTCTTCAGGGGTAGAATGCATCCCGTCCTTTCGTTCGGAGCCGTGCATGTTTCACGTCATCCTTTTTCAACCAGAAATTCCGCCGAATACCGGCAATGTCATCAGGCTATGCGCCAACAGTGGCTGCACCCTGCATTTGATCGAACCCTTGGGTTTCGAGCTGGACGACAAGCGCTTGCGCCGTGCCGGACTCGACTATCACGAGTATGCCACGCTGCAGACGCATGCTGACCTGGCAAGCTGTCTGGAGAAGATCGGCAATCCGAGGCTGTTCGCTTTCACCACCAAGGGCTCGCGACCTTTTCACGATGCCAGCTTTGAGCCAGGTGACGCATTTCTGTTCGGCCCGGAAAGCCGTGGCCTGCCCGCCGATATTCTCGACTCGCTGAGCAGCGACAACCGACTGCGGCTGCCCATGCGTGAAGGCTGCCGTAGTCTGAATCTGTCCAACACCGTCGCTGTGGCGGTTTATGAGGCCTGGCGCCAGCACGGATTTGCTTAGGCCCCAGTGTGGGGCTTTGCCGCGCCCTGTGGATATTATCTTACTGACACCTGTGCCAATGCTCGGCGTAACAAAGCGGTTTTGAGAGGTCAGGGGGATTGGGGTTCGACTCAGGTCACTTACGTCGTACTCTGCGTCGTCTGTGCCATCGCGGTTGAAAAGCGTTTTAAAGCAGTTGGGCTGAAGGCACGGATGATTATCGTGCCGACGCTCCGCGTCGACACGCAGTTCGTGACGCTCTGCGTCACAAAGCGGTTCTGGGATGTCAGGTGGATTGTGGGTTCGACTCAGGTCTGCTTTTCGCCCCTCGGCGAG
>NZ_LJPW01000114.1 GCF_001400735.1 Pseudomonas caricapapayae | reverse complement strand
CGCGCTGCTTACTTGGCACATGACGCAGAGCGTCCAGAACGGCATTCCCACGCGGAGCGTTGGAACGATCAGTTAAAAATGTCCAGCATCGTGATGCCCTCGTTATTGAGGGTTCATGCGAGTAGGGCGATCACCCATGCAATCAGGGAGATTGGGGCCAATCAAGATCAAACCGGACATTACCACTCCCGATCCACTTCCCCACGACAGTTTATCGCCCGCTGATTCCAGATCGTAAATCTTCGTCTCTGAAATCAATACGCCAGTGCGGTGATCATAAAGTCGAAAAAAGGCTGGGTAACCCCACCAGGGAAACCACGTGGGTGGTCGATCTTCGTTGGGATCGGATTCTCGATGAAACATCATAGGTAAGACCCAAAATGGTTTGAATATATCTACCCGATAACATCCGCCCGGACTTATATGCGGGCCGCTCGATTTTTCAGCCAGTCCTTTTTCCCACCATTCAGAAGCTATCCAGAGACCGCCTGCGATGATGACGTATGACAAAAAAAATACTATTGTGCGAGATGATTTTTTCATAGCCATGTCCCTAGCTCAATGATTTGATCGGATTTCTTCCACAGGATGTCCGAATAAATTATGAAGTCGCCCCCTTTGATTTTTTCTACACGATAATTTCGAAAGTTTGCGTTTGTTATTGCAGCAAAGGGCCCATCTTTCAATCTGATTATTAAGTTTCCTTGAGGGTGCAATGTTATGAGTGTTTCCGATTTGGTGAGTACGCGATCTTCTGTCCATGTGCCCAAGTATTGTATGCCATTGAAGTCGTAATGATCTCGGATATAAAGACCTACCTGCTCAACTTGAAAGTAATGCTGGCGATGTTGGGTGCCAGAAATTTCCTTGCTAAAGGTTTTTCCTGTTACACCAATTTTCATCGTTGCAAAGCCTAATGCTCCGTACATATCATCCAGCGTGCTCCATGCACTACCGAATTTAGCGAAGTTTACTTGAGAACAAGCGTCCATTTGTCTGGCGGACATCGTGTTTGAACCCAGTTGGCAGTCAATGTGATCACGCCAGCCAGCTTCTTTTAGCAGTTCTTTCAGTCGATTGACGGCGTTAGCTGTATTCAATCTTGACTCAGCCACTTCAACAGCCTGCCTGCATCGCTCAAACTGCATTGCCCATTCCATCTTCACGATGCTTTCATCGCACTGCGCGGGAGACAGGCTCATTGGGTCAGGCTGCGTTTCTCGCTCCTTCCACTCCTCCGGCATCTCCCACGCTGGACTGTCAAACCATCGCTGCATCAGCGCCGCTGCGGTGTTCCAACCCATGTTGCGCATGGCTCCGGGGATGCGGGAGAGGGCCAGGCTTTGGATAATGACTTCTTTGGCCGGGGTGTCTGTCGGGGCGTAGGTATGTGATGCTCCTTGCGGCAAGGCGTAGAAGGTGTCGGGGCCCAAGGCGTTGGTGCGTTGGAAATCGTTCAGGGACATCGGGGTTACTCCATGACCGGCCAAGGGGCGGTGGTTGCGAGTTGTAGAGCGGTGACCGCGGGGCTTGTATGGCTGCGGCTGTAGCCTTGCAGGTCAAGCGCGCCGAAGGCAGTGCAGCGTTGGTCTTGCATCACCACATAGCCCAGATGGCCAAGGCTGGAACGCTGTTGGTTGAACAGACGAAAACGTTCGTCGCATGCCATTGAGTTCTGCGGGCTCAGCAACGAATCAATGGCCTGTACGCAGCCGTGCACCCCACCTTCGTCGCTGGCCACCTCCTGATGAAGGCCGGCCGAACTGTCGGGCGCAGCCCCCACAGCACTGGACCGCCTTTCGATCCAAAAGAAGTTTTGTTGCCTGGATATCAACCGAGCCCCACAACTGGTCAGATCGCGTTCCAGTGCGATGATGTTTCCTTCGAGATGGAAGTTGTTTTCTTCGCCGATGATTTTGCTGGCACCATGCAGCGGACAGATGACTTCACCGCCTCTGTGCGCTACGGGGAAACCATTGATAAGCTTTGTTTGATCGCCATTGATAACAGACCCTCCGTGGTCTGTGGTATCGCCCTGAACGATGGCCAGAAGTTTCATGCAATGCTCCCTGCACACTGTTATCAGTTGCACGAATTCCTCACGTCCGACAGGTTTAATCGACGTGTATGAACAGGCGCGGTGTGTTAATTAATGTGCAGGGAGAGATATCATTACTTTATATGTTCGCAAATAGCAGATCGCTATCTGGAGTGATTAGGGACTGAGCTTACGCCGGGCTAATAAATATCTTACGAATGGGCTGGATATTTCCCACGGAAATATCAAGTAAGCGTCGGGTTTCAGCAATTGTCAGGGTTCGCGATGCCTGATTGATAAACACAGCGAGTAGACAGGCCTGAAGGTTATCGATTCAGTCGAACCTGTCGATCAACCGCCCCCCAGCACCACACTCAGCGCATTGCGCGCATCGTCCAGTTGCACCAGCGAAGCATGGCGTGCGCCCAGTGCGTCGCGGTTCTGGATGGCGGTGAGGATGGCTTTGTGGCGGGGCATGGCCAGTTCGTGCAGATTGGGGCGTTTGTTGGAGTATTTGAGCGCTTCGCGCAACGCCAGTGAGAGCATGTTGCACAAGTGTGCCAGCAGGTCGTTGTGGGTGGCGTCGGCGATGCGGCTGTGGAAGTCGAGATCGGGTTGCAGCAGGTCTTCCGGCGTCGGTGCGGCTTCCATGCGCAGGTAGGCTTCGTGGATCGACTCGATTTCTGCGTCCGTGGCATGTTGCGCGGCCAAGGCTGCGACCGCAGGCTCTATGACTGCGCGCACGCTGGTCAGCAGGTTGAAGAATTCATTCTGTGGCGAGCTTTGCATGACCCAATGCAGCACATCCGGGTCCAGCAGGTGCCATTCGCGTCGGGCCTTGACCACTGTGCCGACGCGTGGACGCGAGTAAACCAGCCCCTTGGCGACCAGAACCCGTGTGGCTTCACGCAGCACTGGACGGCTGACGGCATACTCTTCGCAGAGCAGCGCTTCGGCAGGCAGTTTTTCGTCAGGCTTGAAACGCCCGGATACGATCTGCATGCCCAGTTCCTGGACAATGCGCGCGTGCATGCTTTTACGGTCGGAAGGCTTTCGGTAATCCATGAGAACGCAATTCGGTCCTGGCGGTGATTGCTGGGCATCATACCATCGCGAAACGGTTGCGGCGGCCACCTGCGTCAGGCGACCGCCGTTTCGTTCAATGCGAGTGGCGTGGCACTTCGGAACCCCTGCAGCCGACCAGGAAATCGAAATCGCAGCCCTGATCGGCCTGCATCACCCGGTCCACGTACAGTTGACGATAGCCGCCCAGCAACAATTGTGGCGGGGCCTGCCAATCGGCGAGGCGCGCAGCCAGTTCGGCTTCCGGGATGTCCAGATGCAAGCGGCCGCCGGCACAGTCGAGTTCGATCCAGTCGCCTTCCTGAACCACGGCCAGCGGGCCACCCGCTGCGGCTTCCGGTGCCACATGCAGAACCACCGTGCCGTAAGCCGTGCCGCTCATGCGCGCATCAGAAATACGCACCATGTCAGTGACGCCCTGAGCGAGCAGTTTGGCCGGCAGACCCATGTTGCCAACCTCGGCCATACCCGGATAACCCTTGGGTCCGCAGTTCTTGAGGACCATTACCGATGTGGCGTCGATGTCCAGATCCGGATCGTTGATCCGCGCTTTGTACATCTCGAAATTCTCGAACACCACCGCACGGCCACGGTGCTGCATCAATGCCGGTGTGGCAGCCGAAGGCTTGAGGACAGCGCCAAGTGGCGCGAGGTTGCCGCGCAGGACACAGATGCCGCCGTCGGCGCGAATCGGGTTGTCCAGCGCACGAATCACCTGATCCTCGCCATAGATCGGTGAATTGCAGGTATTTTCGCCGATGCTTTTGCCGTTCACGGTCAGTGCGTCGGGGTTGGGCAGCAGGTTGGCTTCGTTCATGCGCCGCAGGACGGCAGGCAGACCACCGGCGTAGTAGAACTCTTCCATCAGGAAGCGTCCGGAAGGTTGCAGGTCAACGATGGTCGGCATGCCACGGCCCATCCGTGACCAGTCATCCAGATCCAGATCGACGCCGATGCGTCCGGCAATGGCTTTCAAGTGGATAACGGCGTTGGTCGAGCCGCCGATGGCCGCGTTGACCCGGATCGCATTTTCGAACGCCGCCTTGGTAAGAATCTTCGACAGGCGCAGGTCTTCGCGGACCATGTCCACCGCACGCATGCCGGACATGTGCGCCAGCACGTAACGGCGCGAATCCACAGCAGGAATGGCGGCGTTATGCGGCAATGAAGTACCCAGCGCTTCGGCCATGCAGGCCATGGTCGAGGCCGTGCCCATGGTGTTGCAGGTGCCTGCCGAGCGCGACATGCCGGCTTCGGCGGACAGAAACTCATCCAGGCTGATGGTCCCGGCCTTGTACGACTCATGCATCTGCCAGACGATGGTTCCGGCACCAATGTCCTTGCCCTGATGCTTGCCGTTGAGCATCGGTCCACCGGTCACGACGATGGCAGGGATGTCACAACTGGCAGCACCCATCAACAGGGCAGGCGTGGTTTTGTCGCAACCGGTCAGCAGAACGACGCCATCGATAGGGTTGCCGCGAATCGCTTCTTCGACGTCCATGCTCGCCAGGTTACGGGTAAACATGGCCGTCGGGCGCAGGTTGGATTCGCCATTGGAAAACACCGGGAACTCCACCGGCCAGCCACCGGCTTCGATCACGCCACGCTTGACGTGCTCGGCGATCTGCCGGAAATGCGCATTGCAGGGGGTCAGCTCCGACCAGGTGTTGCAAATACCGATTATCGGCTTGCCCTGAAACTGATGGTCGGCAATGCCCTGGTTCTTCATCCAGCTACGGTACATGAAGCCATTCTTGTCGGCGGTGCCAAACCACTGGGCAGAACGGAGGGTCGGTTTTTTATCGGAGTCAGACATGATCGGCTCTCTTTCTCTTATTGTAAGACTTAATGGCGATGCTGCTGGCTAAGGTAAGCCTAAAAAACGCGTATTGGAAGAGTTGTCAGTTCAAATAGTATTACTATATAGTCGATTGCAGACGAGGGATCATCCTGGCGCATGTGCAGCTTCATTCAGCCTCCAGGCACAGAGGCGATCCCCGCAGGTTCCATAACAAAAACAATGGGAGACCGCCTACATGAGCCAGGAACTGCGGCTTATACGCCGCATCACGTTCAAACTGATTCCTTTCCTTATCCTGCTGTACTTGATCGCCTATGTGGACCGCTCTGCCGTGGGCTTCGCCAAGCTGCACATGGGCGCAGACATTGGTATCGGCGATGCTGCCTACGGGCTGGGTGCCGGGCTGTTCTTCATCGGCTACTTCCTGCTTGAAATCCCCAGCAATCTGATGCTCGAGCGTTTCGGCGCGCGCCGCTGGTTCGCGCGAATCATGATCACCTGGGGCGCAATCACCATTGGCATGGCCTTCGTGCAGGGGCCTCACAGTTTCTATGTGATGCGCTTTTTGTTGGGGGCGGCCGAAGCGGGCTTCTTTCCCGGAGTGCTGTACTACATCACCCAGTGGTTTCCGGTGCGCCATCGCGGCAAGATCCTCGGCCTTTTCATTCTGTCGCAACCCATTGCCATGATGATCACCGGTCCCGTATCCGGTGGTTTGCTGGGGATGGACGGCATATTCGGTCTGCATGGCTGGCAGTGGCTGTTCATCGTGATCGGTACTCCGGCGATTCTGCTCACCTGGCCAGTGCTGCGCTGGCTGCCGGATGGTCCGCAGCAGGTCAAGTGGATGGATCAGACCGAGAAAGACTGGCTGACCGGCGAACTGAAAAAGGACCTGGAAGAATACGGTCAGACTCGCCACGGCAATCCGTTGCACGCCTTGAAGGACAAGCGTGTGCTGCTGCTGGCGCTTTTCTATCTGCCGGTGACGTTGAGCATCTACGGTCTGGGCCTGTGGTTGCCAACGCTGATCAAACAGTTTGGTGGCAGTGACCTGACGACAGGCTTCGTATCTTCGGTGCCCTACATCTTCGGCATCATTGGCCTGCTGATCGTGCCGCGCAGTTCCGACCGGCTCAATGACCGTTACGGGCACCTGGCGGTGCTGTATGTGCTGGGGGCCATCGGCCTGTTCTGCAGTGCCTGGCTGACCATGCCGGTGGCGCAACTGGCTGCGCTGTGTGTCGTGGCCTTTGCGCTGTTCTCTTGCACGGCGGTGTTCTGGACCTTGCCGGGGCGGTTCTTCGCCGGTGCCAGTGCTGCAGCCGGTATCGCGCTGATCAATTCGGTCGGCAATCTGGGCGGCTACATCGGCCCGTTCGTGATCGGTGCGCTGAAGGAAATCACCGGCAGTCTGGCGTCGGGCCTGTACTTCCTGTCAGGCGTGATGGTGTTCGGGCTGCTGCTGACCGGGATCGTTTATCACGTGCTGGAGCGCAAGCATGTGCTGCCGGCAGACGAGTTCGCGGCGAGTGCCAGGTGAACAGCCGCACGCTATAAGCGAAGCGGCAAGAAGCGGTCGACCTGGGCGTTTTCAATGATTGTGTAAGGAGCATTTCATGCGGTTAGTGCAATTTGAATTGAGTGATGGTCAGCGCCGGGTCGGGCTGGTCGACGGTGATCAGGTACGTGAGGTACTGGGTGTCGAGAGTGTTCGCGAGCTGGCTCTGGCGGCTATCGAGGCAGGTTCTGTGCTGGCGCGTCAGGTCGAACAGCGTGGCGTGGGCGAGACCCACGATTACCCGCAACTGCTGAGAGAACTGCGGATTCTGCCGCCGCTCGACCATCCTGACCCGGCGCATTTGCTGGTCAGCGGTACTGGGCTGACGCATCTGGGCAGCGCGTCGGCGCGCGACAAGATGCACCAGCAGTCCGGCGACGAAGCCACGATGACCGACACCATGCGCATCTTCAAATGGGGCGTGGAAGGCGGCAAGCCAGCGGCGGGGCAGGCGGGTGTTCAGCCGGAATGGTTCTACAAAGGTGACGGCAGCATTGTCGTGCGGCCGGGGCATTCGTTTTCATTGCCACCCTTTGCCGAGGACGGCGGGGAAGAGCCGGAGCTGAGTGGCCTGTACGTGATCGGTCATGACCGCAAGCCTTACCGGCTGGGCTTCGCCATCGGCAACGAGTATTCCGACCACGTCATGGAGCGTCGCAATTATCTGTATCTGGCGCATTCGAAACTGCGCGCCTGTTCATTCGGGCCGGAGCTGCGCGTTGGCGAGCTGCCCCAGAGCCTGACGGGCACCAGCCGGATCTGGCGCGACGGACAAGTGCTGTGGGAGAAAGAGTTCCTAAGCGGCGAGGCCAATATGTGCCACAGCCTGGAAAACCTTGAATATCACCATTTCAAATACGCCCAGTTCCTCAGGCCCGGTGATGTGCATGTGCACTTTTTCGGCACCGCGACCCTGTCGTTTGCCGACGGCGTGCGCACTCAGCCGGGGGATCGCTTCGAGGTCAGCCAGGCCGAGTTCGGCCAGCCGCTGGTCAACGGTCTGGCACCGAGTGAGCCAGTATTTCAGCCGGGCGGCATCGGCAAGCTCTGAGAGCCGGCGCGCAGTACCTGTTTGATTGCTCATCGTGCCGGCGCTCTGCGTTGGCATGCCTTTCTGGGCGCTCTGCGTCCGCTCCTGGTTGTCTGACAGCGCAGATCAGTGTATCTGCGCCTGCCTTTTGCCCTATCATTCGCGCTTTTGCTGGCCGGATAAATCTCATGACCACCACGCCCATCACACTGCTCGCCGCCCTCGAAGCCACCACCATGCTGGAAATCGACGGTCTGCACGCCTGGGACTTTTCTCTGGGCGATGAACTGAACATCGAATGCATGGACGGCCGCGAGCGCAAGGTATGGCGCTTCACCAGAACGCAAGTCGACGCTGCAACCTTCGATGAATCGCTGCAAAGCTGGGTGATCAATGACGGTAACGCCGATCACCGGATCATCTGCCTGGACGCTTTCACCCCTTCTGATGAAGATGATTCCGGGGACGAGTGAGTAAATGCGGGCTGGCGCTGTCATAGACCCGACAGTGCCGTAACAGGCATCAATAATTTCGACAAAAAGGGATGCCCCCATGCCCCATAAACTTCTGCCATGGCTGGCGATTGCCAGTGCCATGAGCGCCTTTACCGTGCAGGCCCAGACCATGCCCGACACTGAATTGCTGATGGGTTCCTACACACAAGGAAAGAGTGAAGGGATCTACCGTTTTGCCTTCAACAGCGAAACCGGGATGATCGATGCCAAGCCACTGCAAGTGGTCAAAGCCGAAAACCCGTCGTGGCTGACTGTCTCCAGAGACCAGCGCTACCTGTTCGCGGTCAATGAAAACGGTCCCGGACAAAAAGACGTGGTGGGTAAGGTCAGCAGCTTTGCAATCGACCCGAAAACCCGTCAGATCACGCCGATCAATCAGGTTCAAAGCCGCGGTGAAGAACCGACGCACTCCAGCCTGAGCTACGACGGTCGCTACCTGTTCGTGGCCAATTACGCCGTAAACCCGGACCCGGGCGGCGCGCTGACCGTGGTGCCGGTGGGCAAGGACGGTCAGTTGAGCGAGGCTGTTCAGGTGCTGCCGCTGGGTCCTGGAAGCAAGGTCAACAGCGAGCGGCAGATGTCGTCACATGTGCATCTGGCCGTGCCGACCCCGGATGACAAGTACGTGGTGACGGCCGATCTGGGCGCTGACAAGCTGTTTGTTTATCAGTACGACGCCAGCCAGGCCAAGCCATTGCGGCCAGCCAAGGAACCGACCGTGCAGTTGCCTGGCGGTAGCGGGCCACGTCATACGCTGTTCAGTGGTGATGGCAAGCATGCCTGGCTGGTGCTGGAAATGACCGCGCAGGTCGCAGTGTTTGACTACCACGACGGCGTCTTCAAGCAGACCCAACTGGTTGATATGAAGAACAAGGGTGTGGAGGAGAAAAACGGTGGAGGCGCCTTGCACACCTCACCCGATGGCAAGTTTTTGTACGTGACCAATCGCGGTGACGCGAATCAGGTCGTGGTATTCCGCATCGATCAGGCCAGCGGCAAGCTTGAAGAAATTCAGCGTCGCTCCCTGGAAGGCAAGGAACCACGCGAGTTCGCTTTCGATCCGACCGGCAAGTTCATGCTGTTCGCCAATCAGAAGAGCAACCAGATCGTGACCGTACGCCGTGATCCGCAGAGCGGCAAGATCGGTGAAACGGTACAGAAATTCGATGCAGATGCACCTTCCTACCTGCGTTTTCTGACGGACAAGTAATCCGCTTCGGCTCCAGCCCGCACGATACAAGGGCTGGGGCCGTTATCATTCTTGATGATATGGGTTAGTGCTACAAAAGATTTCTGCTGAATCACCCTCGGGCGTAAGTTTGAGTCACGGCCAAGACGGTCAAGGCATCAAACCAGCGTACAGACAGACTAGAGGGGTGACCGACATGAATTTCAATCTTTTCTCCATCATCGCTGCATCCGCTATCTCGGCGAGCGTCGCGCTTCCGGCCAGTGCCAGTGTCGACGTCAGTGACAAGAAAACTCACGCCACTCAGACCTACACCGCTAAATACCTGCAACAGAGCGCTAATTTCTACGCAGCGCTGGATCACAAGTCCGCTCGATGATTCATTAGCCGTCACGCTTTCGCGAGCATGTTCGCCCACACAGGTCCCTGCGACTTACTGCCCACTGCGCGGCAGACCATGCACGGAATGTCAGGCGAGCCTGTTCGCGAAAGCGCTGATGGCGGTGGCGCATTCAAGACAGGACGCAGAGCGTCCAGAACTATCGTGCGACGCGGAGCGCCGCACGATAGTCGAGATTGTCGGTCCTCACGCTCCAGCGGGGGAATGCCGTTTGTGACACTCAGCGTCACAGGTCTCTCAGCTACCCACCTCGATTGTGCTCAACCCATTGCCCTGACGACGCACCTTGATCTGCACCGGGATCCGCTCATGCATTTCCTGTACGTGTGAGATCACGCCGACCTTGCGGCCCTGCGCCTGCAAGCCGTCCAGTGCGTCCATTGCCAGTTGCAGTGACTCGGGGTCGAGGCTGCCGAAACCTTCGTCGATGAACAGTGACTCGATGCGCAAGGTGCTGGAAGCCATCGAGGCGAGGCCCAGCGCCAGTGCCAGCGAGACAAGGAAGGTTTCCCCGCCGGACAGCGAGTGAACCGAACGCAGTTCGTCGCCCATTTCGGTGTCCATGACCAGCAGGCCGAGCACGCTGCCGCCGCGTTTCAGGCGGTAGCGGCGCACCAGTTGGCGGAGTTGGGCGTTGGCGTGATGAACCAGCAGGTCGAGGTTGTAGGCCTGGGCGATCTTGCGGAACCTGTCACCTTCAGCCGAGCCGATCAGCGACGCCAGACGCGCCCAGCGCAGGTATTCGCCGTTGGCTTCGGCGATGCGCGCCTGCAACTCGCTGTTGGCGTTGCGGCGGCGCTGATCCTCGCTGAGCTCTGCGCGTAGATCGGCGCAATGCTGTTCGCCGAGTGCCGACTGTTCATTAGCCTGTTGCAGCGCGGCTGTCATTTGCGCACTGTCGCCTTCATCAGCGTGTTGAGCCTGGTGCTGTTGCAGGCGCTGATCGCGTTCGTGCAGCAACACTTTTGCCTGCTCCAGCGCTTTGTCGGTGCTAGTGAGTTGCAGGCGCAGTTGCTCGACATGCGCGTCATCGTAAGTCAGCAACCTGTCGAGCGCCGCATCGTCCAGTTCTGGATGCTGGCCGCGCCATTCGCTGATCTGTACATCAAGTTCAGCCAGTTCCTGCTGCAAGGACTGTTGTTGCTGCTGCCCTGACTTGAGTTCGGCAACCCGTTGTACCAACTGGTCATGGATATCCTGAAGAGCCTGTGCCGCCGAGCTTTCAGCCTGTCTGGCCTGCTCTGTGGTCTGCTCCAGGGTCTGCTGCCATTGCTCCGCCGTAGCGTGCTCGCCGAGCAGTCCGGCAAGTGTCTGCTGGCTGGCTTGCTGCTGTTCGTCGAGCCGGGTGACTTCTTGCGCCAGTTCGGTCTGGCGGTGCAGGCGAGTCTGCTGCTCCGCCTGCTGCTTCTCGATCTTCTGCTGGCGCTCGGTTTGTTCCTGCTGCTCTTCGTGTTGCTGCTCCAGTTGATCGAGACGCTGGGTCACCTGCTGCTCAAGCTGCATCACCGTCGCCGATGCGTCACTGCGCAGCCCTTCAAGCACCTGGGGTGATACCAGTGGCGTGAATGCCGTCAGTTCTTCTTCCAGCCGCTGCTCGTCGGCCTTCAGTTGCTTTAGCTGCTCGGTAACATGGCCCGCAGCGGTCTGGCTGGCTTCACTCGCTGCCTGAAGTTGCTGTTGCAGGCGGGCAGCGTCTTTCTGCAAGGTCAGCAAGGCTTCCTGGCGTTGCTCGTCACGGGTAATGACCTGGTTCAGTTGACTCAACTGCTGGCTCAGCCAGCCGTCACGCTTGCCGGTGTCGCGGTCGAGCAATTGAGCGGCAAGGGGGTGAGATGCGAGGTCCGGGGCCAGGGCTTGATGACGCTGGGTAAGCTGCTCGTGCTGGCGAAGCAGCTCTTTCTGGCGGGCGATCACGCCGCCAACCTGTTCGCGCAATTGATTGCGCTGTTCGGTCAGATGGTCCACCGCTTTCTGCGCGCTGGCCTGCTCGTTGTCGTCGTGCTGTGTGAGGCTTTGCAATAACGCTTCCGGCTGATGCCAGGGATGTTCGAGGCTGCCGCAGACCGGGCAGGGCTGGTCGTCCTGCAACTGGACACTCAATTCCTCGACGCTGGCGCTGCGGGCCAGACGCTGACGCTCCAGCAGTTGTCGGGTGACGGTCAGGGTCTGCTCGGCAACGGTCAGTTCGTCACGAACGCGAATGCCTTCGCTATTGAGTTGTTCGCGTTGCTGCTGAGCGCCTTGTTGCTGCTGCGCCAGATCGGCAAGCTGCCGGTCGACCTCCTGCTGGCTGGCCCACAGACGGGCCAGCTCTTCGAAGGCGCGTTGTTGCTTGCGGTTGTCCTGCAACAGACTGCCGAGAATCTGCACCTGCTCGGTCACGGCCTCCACTTCGCAGTCGGCTTCGCGGTACAGCAGTTCCAGAGCGTTACGCTGTTCGGTCAATTGTTGCTCGGCAGCACTGGCACGTTGCTGGAGCGCGGGCAGTTCACTCTGCCCGTGCTTGAGGCGATTGGCGATCAGGGTCAGGGATTTCAGCCGGTCACGCCATGCGCTCCAGGTCTGGGCCAGCGGTGCCAGGTCGTCACTGCGCTGCAATTGTTCGGCAATGCGCTCAAGGCGTATGGTCACCTGTTGCTGCTGGTCGAGCAGGGTTTGCAGGCTGGCGTGGCCCTGAGCGCAGAGCTGCCCGCTTTGCTGGTGCAGGTCGGACGCTTTGGCCAGCTCCCGGGCCAGGTGGTTTAGGGTGTTCTGTACGTCAAAAGCCTGCTGCAACAGCGGTTTTGCGCCGCTGTGGGCTTGCTGGGCGTCGAGCAGGCTGGTCTGCGCCTGAGTACGGCGGGTTTCCAGTTGTTGCTGCTGATCTTGTAACGAAGTCTGCTGTTGCCGATGCTGGCGAATCTGTTCTGCCAGCGGGTTGAGCTGGGCGTTCAGCGTGTCCCTGCGTGCGAACCGATGGCGTTGTGGCCCCAGGCGTTCCAGCTGACCGAGGGTCTGACGTGCCTCGCTCTGATCGTCCCACCTCTGTTGGGCTGCGCTGAGCGCTTCTTGAGCAGCGAGCTGTTCGTCACGCAAGCGATGCAGTTCGATCAGCCACTGCTGTTTGATTTCCAGTCGCCGTTGCTGCGCCTGACGGGCCTTGAGCTGCTGCTGCGCATCACTTAGGCGCTGCTCGAGTTCGGCCAGCAGCTCCGGGGCCAGCGGGATGATGTTGCTGGCCTGCGCGGTCAGGGTTTTCAGGGCGTCTTCAGCTTCTTTGCTCTTGCTGTAGGCGCGCCGTCCGAGCTGGCTGTAGATGGCAGTGTTGGTCAGTTTTTCCAGCAGTTCGCTGCGTTCCTTGTCGTCGGCCTTGAGGAAGGCGCTGAACTCGCTCTGGGCGAGCATCACGGCACGGGTGAACTGCTCGAAGTTAAGACCCAGGCGGCTTTCGACCAGTTGCTCGAATTCACGCTTGCTCTGATTGCTGAGCACCTGCTCGCTGTCCAGATCGGTCAGGGTCTGGCGGCTGGCCTGCAGTTTTTTGGTCGCGTTGTCGCGCGCGCGGTTGGTTTCCCAACGGGCGCGATAACGCCGCTGATCGATGCCGATGAAGTCTACCTCGGCGTAACCGCTGCCGGTGCCACGGCGCAACAGCGTGCGCGGGTCGCTGGTGGTGATGTCGCCGTCGATGTCCGGGACCTTGGACTGACCGATATTGCTCAACCGCGGAATCGCTCCGAACAGCGCCAGGCACAAGGCATCGAGCAGGGTGCTTTTGCCTGCGCCGGTCGGGCCGGTGATTGCGAACAGTCCGGCGCTGGCCAGCGGCTCGGCAGTGAAATCAATTTCAAACGGTCCGGCCAGCGAGGCGAGGTTTTTCAGGCGAATGGCAAGAATTTTCATGGTTGTTCGCTCTCCTGCTGGACTTCACGCAGCAGCGTGGCGAAATCGGTCAGCGTCTGTTCGTCGACCTCGCTGCCGAAGTTGTCCTGCCAGGCACGGCTGAACAATTCCTGAGGCGTAAGCTGGTCCAGTTCGATCAGCCCGGCCTCACCCTCGTTGCCGTCGGCACTGCCTTTGCCGGCATATTCGGCACCGATGCGCACCAGCCGCACGGCTTTGCCTTGCAACGCAGCCTCGATCTGGTTGCGCAGATCCGGTTGTGGCTCATCCAGGCGCACACGGACTTCCAGCCAGGGCTGACGATCCGGGTCGGCGAGCAAGTCGATGTCCGGCAATGCCTTGAGCTGCACCAGCAAGTCGGCCAACGGTGCAGGCCCCAGGCGTTGCAGGTTCACAGCGCGGGGGATCAGGCAAGGCTCGACGCTGGTCAGCGTTTCGCCGTCGCAGTTGATCTCGAGAATCTGGTGCTGGTAGCCGATTTCCGAAAATGACAGTGGAATCGGCGAACCGCTGTAGCGAATGCGCTCCTCACCGTTGACCCGCTGCGGTTTGTGCAGGTGGCCAAGCGCGACATAGGTGATGCTCGGCCCGAACAGGCTGGCAGGCAACGCTTCGGCATTGCCGATGATCAGGCTGCGCTCGGAGTCTTCCGAGACCGATCCGCCTGCCATGTGGGCGTGGCTGATGGCGATCAAAGCCTGACCTGGCTGGCGTTTGCGGTTGGCTGCCTCGATCAGCAGCTCATGCACTCGACCGATTCCGCGCAGGTAGTCATCCCCAAGCGTCGGGCCGGTGACTTCGGCGGGGCGCAGGAAGGGTAGCGCCAGGCACCAGGCTTTGATATGCCCTTCGGCGTCTGGCAACGGCAGCAGCAGACGTTCGGCATCCAGCACGCCATCGTCCAGCCACATCACTCTGCCCAGGGCGTGGGTACGCAAACGGCGCATCAGCGGCGCGGGCAGCTCGATACGCGAGCCGGAGTCATGATTGCCCGCGATCATCACGATGGTCAGCAGCGGCTGCCGCTCGTGGGCGTTGACGATGAAGTCGTACAGGCGTTCCTGCGCTTTGACCGGCGGGTTGACCGTGTCGAATATGTCGCCCGCAATCAACAGGACATCAGGTTTTCGTTCGGCCAGACGGGCCAGCAGCCAGGTCAGAAAGCAGGCGTGTTCGAAATCCCTTTCCTGACCATGCAGGTTCTGACCCAGATGCCAGTCAGAGGTGTGAAACAGACGCATTGGTTTACCTTGTCGTGTAGAGGTGTTGCCGGAGCCGTATCCTCACTTGGGATACAGCGGCGGCAACCCGGCATCACCTGCCGGGTCCTGAATATGTTCGGCGGCGGGCAACTTGCGCACGGCGCGCCAGAGGTCTTCCCCCAGCCACAGCTTGCCGGTTTCGCTGTACAGCGCGCCGTTCAGACCATCCAGCGCATCTGACAGCGGTACGAAACGCGCTGCCATTTCAGCCAGGGTTTCCGGCTGCTGGCGTGCCCAGGCGTCGAGTGCCTGACGGGTGCCCTGAGGGTCGTTGGCCAGACAGGCGCGCTTGAGGTCGTCCAGTACGCTACGCGGGCTTGGCCCGGTCTGCACGGTCCGGGCGACTGCCGGCTGTCCACGGGCCCGCCACCACAGGGCGAAGCCGTAAAAGGTGGTGCAGGCCAGCAAGAGGGTACTCAGTTGCCACGGCCAGACCGGCGGGCCGATCACGGTCACGCCCGTATCGTTGCTCACCGGTGTGTCCACTGCCAGGCCGGGATTGTTGCTGATCTTCAGGGTGCGGGCAGCCAGGCTGGTGTGTTCCAGATGATCTTCGCGGGTATTCCACCAGGTCACTTCGACGGCAGGCAGGTCGATTGCCCCGGCACGGCCCGGCACCAGTGCCTCGCGTTCTTCGCGTGTACCGATCAGGCCGCGTTCGCTGGGCAGGTTGCGCAGTTGTGGCTGGTCCGGGTAACGCCTCAGGCCAGGCACTTCGGTGGCCGGCAACGGCGGCAACTGCGCGCCAGCCAGCCCTTCGGCCTTGAGTATGAGGGTTCGGGTCAGTGAATCTCCGACCTGAGTGGTGCCGGGTTCCGGGCTCCAGTTTTCTTCAAGGCTGATACTGCGCGCGGGCAGCCACGGGACATCGGCCGGGTAGTCGGCGGGTTTGGGTTTGACGGTCAGCGGGACCTCGGCGGATTTGACCCGCACCGATCGTCCCGGTTGCGGCCCGAACGGATTGGCCTCCTGGCCCTGCGAACCTTCGGCAGACGTCTGCACCAGCGTGGCACTGAACACTTGCGCCGGTATCTTCAACACGCCGCTCTGCTGCGGATAGATCGCGTAGCGTGTCTCGATCACGCCATGGCGCACGCCGTTGATCAGTTTTTCGTAAGTGCGCGAATCGCCCAGCTTTTCGACCCTTGCGTCCGGTACTTGCAGAGGGCTCAGGCTGCTGTCGTCGAACAGCGACACTGAGTGGTAGACGCGCAGTGTCAGGACCGTCTGAGCCTGAACATACACGCTGTCCTGATCCAGGCTCGCTTCGATGAAGATGGACGCCAGATGGTTGCCTGGGTCCTGAGGCTCGCTCTGCAGAACCTGGAGCGTGAGGGGCTGGCTTTTCAGCTCGCCCAGTTGCAGCGACGGAATCAACACGCTTCCGGTTTCGCGAGGCAGCAGGGTAACGATCCAGCGAGTGGTGGCCTGGCTGCTGCCATCCAGCGTTTTCAGGCTGTTGAGCTGACGCGTGTCGCGCACCTCGAAGCTGCTCTCCAGAGCGCTCATGTCCGGCTTGCCGAACTGGGTCACATCGTCGGTTTCCAGCGTCAGCTCGACGGTTTCGCCCGCGTTCAGGCGCGTGCGATCAACGCTGGCGGTCAGTTGCGCAGCCTGCAGCGACAAGCTGATCAGGCTCAGCAGCAGGCCGATCAATAGGGTGTACACGCGACTCATCGGGTTTTTTCCTGATGTTGCTGTTCGTAGCGAAATTTGCGCCGTAACAGTTCGCCCGGATCATCCGGAATCTGTCTCAGCCACTGTTCCAGCTCCTGACGCCGTTCGCCTGTGATAGGGCTGTCGGCGTTCTGGAGCGGCGGACGGGTGGTTGGCTCGTCGTCCATCGATTCGCCTGAGGTGGCCTGACCGCTGGCGTCCGGAGGCAGGCTTTCGCTGGTGCCGGGCTGATCCGATCGGGACGGGTTCTGATCGGCTGGCGATGCGCTGCTGCCGGGGTCCTGCGACGCTTGCTGACCTTCTTCGCCCTGGTCGGCCTTGTTCTGCTCATCCTGTGCAGGCTTCTGGGCATCGGCCTGCTCCAGCAGGTTTTGCACCAGCGCCCGGTTGTTCTGTGCAGCGGGAAACTCGGGCTGGCGGTCCAGAGCCTGCTCATAGGCATCCAGTGCCGCCGCCAACTCGCCACTGCGCGCCAGGGCGTTGCCGCGATTGTAGTGGTCGGCGGCGCTGTTGCCTTCGGCAAACTGCCGGGCGGCGCTGACGTAGTCTTCGGCCTGGTAAAACGCCACGCCTTTCCAGCGCGGGTCTTCGAAGCGTAGCGCGGCCTCTGCCGGTCGATGCTGCTCCAGCAGGCGCTGGCCCTGTTGATCGGGACGCAGCCACAGGTCCTGAAACTCGAACGCCTGGCTGTTCTGCGGAAACATGAACAGCAGCGGCAGACAGAACAGCCATCCGCGCCGACCGGCCACGGCGGCGATCAGCAACAGCGGGAGCAGGAACCAGTGGCCCTGGTCTGCCCAGGTATCGAGTTGCACGATCTGTCCGTCGCTGCTCATGTGTTGAGGGCTGTCCAGCAGGCCAAGGCTGCGCAAGTCTTCTTCATCGCCTCGTGCCTGACGATAGCTGCCGCCGACCTGATCGGCGAAGTCGTTGAGACCGCTGCTGTCCAGGCGCGGTACCAGAATCGCGCCTTGATCGTCCTTGAGCAGGCTGCCGTTTTCCTGCATGACCGGCGCGCCTTCGGCGGTGCCGATGCCGAGGATCAGCAACGGCGGTGACGGCCCGCGCAACGCGGCACGGATGCCCTGGCGCTCCTGCTCGCTCAGCGACGAGGTGATCAGCAGAATCCGCCCCTGGCCCAGTGCGCCCTGTTGCAGCAGGTGTTGCGCTTTCTGGACCGCCAGATCCGCACGCTGGCCGGTCATGGGCATGATCGACGGTCTGATGGCTTCCAGCAGGTTATGGCTGGTGACCAGATCATCGGACAGTGGCACCAGCGTGTGCGCGCTGCCCGCGTAGACAACGATGGCGGTCTGCGCATCGCTGCGTTTTTGCAACAGGTCCAGCAGCTTGCGTCGCGCTTGTTCCAGACGGGTGGGCGGGGTGTCGGTGGCGAGCATCTGCGGAGTGAGTTCGAGTATCACCACCAGCGGGTCGACCGGCTTCTGGCTGATCTGTTCGACGCGCTGCCAGCTGGGGCCGAGCAATGCGAAAAGTGCCAGCAGCCAGGCCAGTCCGAGTGCGACCCACGGCAGTTTGCTGTTGCTGCCGCGTCCGCCGTTGAGCAGCACGGCATGAAAATGCGTCGGCAGCAGCATTTGCCAGCGTCCGGCGCGTTTCTGCCGATGCCAGAGTCGCCAGATCAGCAGCGCCAGCAAGGGCAAGATCAGCAGCCATTGCGGACGAAACCAGTGCGGCCACAGGGAGGCGATCATCGCGACCTCCACAGGCTCTGGATGCGCTCACGCCAGTTGACGGAACGTATGACAGTCAGCAGGCGCTGCAGCGCGTTGTTCGGCCACAGTTCACGCAGCACCAGCAGCACGCTCAGCAGCAGCGCTATCGCCAGCGGCCATTGATAAAGCGTTTGCGCCGGACGCGCCTGGGTGGGCTGCTGCGCAACCGGTTCCAGGCCATCCAGGGTGGCGCGGATTTTTTCCAGCTGGTCGCCGTCGCGCGCCCGGAAATACTGACCGCCGCTGAGACTGGCGATCTCCTTGAGCGTCGGCTCGTCCAGATCAAGGCTCGGATTGAGGCCAAGCACGCTCTGCAGCGCGTCCTTGTCGGGGTCCGAGCCGATGCCGATGGGATAGATTTTCACGCCTTCTTCAGCAGCCAGACGTGCGGCGGTAATCGGATCGATCTGACCGGCGTTGTTGGCACCATCGGTTACCAGCACCAGTACGCGGCTGGTGGCCGGGCGCAGACGCAAGCGTTTCAGAGCCAGGCCGATGGCATCGCCCAGCGCGGTATTCTTGCCCGCAATGCCGATCTTCGCCTCGTCGAGCCAGACCCGCACGGTGCGCCTGTCGTAGGTGAGCGGTGCCTGTACGAACGCCTGAGAGCCGAACAGAATCAGGCCGACCCGGTCTCCCTTGCGGCCCTCCAGAAAATCACCGAGTAACTGCTGCACCAACACCAGTCGGCTGACTTCATCGCTTTTCCACTGCATGTCGGGGTAGTCCATGGAGCCGGACACGTCGACCGCGACCAGCAGATCGCGGCCACTTGCAGCCACCGGTAGCGGTTCGCCCAGCCATTGCGGTCGCGCTGCAGCAATCAGCAGCAACAGCCAGATCAGCACCACAGGTGCACGCTGTCTCCAGACCGGTAGATTGGCCTTGGCGCGCCGTCCGCTCAGCCCTTCGAGTTCACTGAGAAAGCTGACCTTGAGCGCAGGCTCGCCGCTGTCGGCCACAGGCAGCAGGGCGCGCAGCAGCCACGGCAGGGGCAGCAAGGCAAACACCCAGGGCCAGACGAACTCAAACATGTTTGCGGATCCAGGTATCGACCGCCTGGGTCAGCCCGGTTATGGCCTTGTCGTCCAGCTTGCACTCGGGCTTGTAGGCACCTTCGACCAGAATCATCCAGCGTGTCAGGCCTGCAGCCGGGCAGCGGTTGTCGAGGAACGCCAGCCACTTGCGGCCATTGAGTGTGTGGCTCTGGCTGTGCGGGTAATGGTTGCGGCACAGGCGTTTGAGCAAGCCGTTGATCTGCTGCAGCCATGCACCTGCCGGTGCTCCATCGTAGGGCTTGGGCAGGCTGGCGAGTTCCGCCAGGGCGGCGATTCGCACCGGGTCCAGCGGTTGTTCGCTGCGAACCTTGCGGGCCTTGACCGGCAGCAAGCCACGCAAACGCCACAGCCCCCAGCCCGCCGCAGGGATAAGCAACAGCAGCAACCACCACCCTGGCGCGAGCGGCCACAAACCGACGGCCTGAGGGGCAATCAGCGGCTCCAGCTGATCCAGCGGATTCATTTGCGTTTCACCGGACGCCGGGCATTGAGGTATTCGCGCAGTTGCTCGACGAGTTCCGCCTGGGTACTCAATGGCATCAGCAACACCCGCAGCTTCTGCGCCAGCAATTCCCAGCGCGCAGAGCGGTCTTCGCCCTGTTGCCGGTAGGCGCGGCGCAGTTCGGGGTTGAGGGTGTCGAGCTCCAGCTGCGCGCCGCGCTCGGCAAAGCGCAACAAGCCGGCAGCAGGCAGGGCTCGGTCCAACGGGTCGGACAGCGGCAGCAACAGCAGGTCGCTGTGGCGTGACAACAGGCTCAACTGTTGTTCGGCGGCATCGGACAACGCACGCTCGTCGCACAGGACGATGACCAGGCTGCCCGGGCGCAGCACTTCCCGGGCGCGACGCAGTGCAGTGCCGAACGCATCGCGGTCTGCCGGGATTTCAGTGTGCAATGACTGATTGACCCGCACCAGCCGGTTGAGCAACTGCAGCAGGCTTTGCTTGCTGCGTCGTGGCTTGATCTCGTAGTGCTCGTTATCGCCGAACACCAGCCCGCCGACCCTGTCGTTGTGCTCCAGAGCGGCCCAGCCGATCAGCGCGGCCGCCTGGGCCGCCAGTACCGATTTGAACATCAGGCCGGAGCCGAAGAACAGCCGGCGGCTCTGTTCCACCAGAATGAAAATCGGCCGCTCGCGCTCCTCATGGAACAGCTTGGTGTGCGGCTCCTGGGTGCGTGCGGTCACGCGCCAGTCGATGCTGCGCACGTCGTCACCGGCCTGATAGACCCGCACCTGATCGAAATCCACGCCACGACCGCGCAGCTTTGAATGGTGCAGGCCGATCAAGGGGCTGCGCTGGCTCGGGGTGGAGAACAGTTGTACTTCCCGTACCCGATGACGCATCTCGATCAGCTCGCTGAGGCTGACGCGAATACCCGGCTGGGGGATCAGGTAGGGTTGCATGGGGTCAGGCGACGGCCACGACGTCGAGGATGCGCTGAATCACGCGATCCTGATCGATACCGGCAGCTTCGGCTTCGAACGACAGGATGATCCGGTGGCGCAACACATCGAACAGCACCGCCTGGATGTCTTCGGGGCTGACAAAATCACGTCCGGCCAGCCAGGCATGTGCCCGCGCGCAGCGGTCCAGCGAGATGGAACCGCGCGGGCTGGCACCGTAGGCAATCCACTCGGCCAGTTCCGGGTCGAACTTGGCCGGGGTGCGGGTGGCCATCACCAGTTGCACCAGGTACTCCTCGACTGCATCTGCCATGTACAGACCAAGGATTTCCTTGCGTGCGGCAAAGATCGCCTGCTGGCTGACACGGCGTTCAGGCTTGGTTTCGCCATTCAGCGCTTCGCCACGCGCCTGCTGCAGGATCTTGCGTTCGACAGCGGCATCCGGAAAGCCGATTTTGACGTGCATCAGGAAGCGGTCGAGCTGGGCTTCGGGCAGCGGGTAGGTGCCTTCCTGCTCGATCGGGTTCTGGGTGGCCATGACCAGAAACAGTGGCGACAGGTCGTAGGTACTGCGGCCCACGCTTACCTGACGTTCGGCCATGGCTTCGAGCAGCGCCGACTGGACCTTCGCCGGTGCACGGTTGATTTCGTCGGCCAGCACCAGATTGTGGAATATCGGCCCTTGCTGGAACACGAAACTGCCGGTTTCCGGACGATAGATTTCCGTACCGGTGATGTCGGCAGGCAGCAGGTCGGGGGTGAACTGGATACGGTGAAACTGCGCTTCGATCCCTTCTGCGAGTTCCTTGATGGCCTTGGTCTTGGCCAGGCCGGGTGCGCCTTCGACCAGCATGTGGCCGTCGGCAAGCAGGGCGATGAGCAGGCGTTCGATCAGCTTTTCCTGGCCAAGGATCTGCGTTGAAAGAAATGTTCGCAGCGCAATCAGCGCTTCACGATGTTCCATCGGTGACGGTTCCTGGCATGGTGATCAGCTGTGTCTGGTGACGGCTGAGCTGGGGGCGATACTTTAATCCATCCAGGCAGGTATCGACTAATGACTACCGCGTTTTTTATTGCATTTAGAGACGCATACGTCATTTAACTAGGAATTGTCCTACATGTTCTATGTGTGCCATGTAGGACGATCGGGGTCTGGCCGTCAAAGGCAGCAGCGTCAGAGCCGGTAGAACTTTGCTGCGTTATCCCACAGCGCCTGACGGGCGCCGCCTTCGCCCAGTGCGTCGATCAGCAATTCGATGTCGTCTGGCTGAAAAGGGCGGGGTGCCCGTGTCGATGGCAGATCGGTGCCGAACATCAAGGCATCCGGATTGGCGGCATTGATATCCCTGAGTGCCTCGCGTACCGGGAAGTCGACACGTCCGAAACCACATGCCTTGATCCGTACGCCATGTTCGGCAAGGCGCAACACCACGGGCAGTCCTTCTGCGCTCAGCCCCAGGTGATCGATGCTGATCGCCGGGAGTTTGCGCAGGCGGGTTTCGATGTGCGCCAGTTCACGGGAGTCGATGTACAGCTCCGAATGCCAGCCTGCGTGTGCATGAACGCGCAAGGCCAGTGCTTCCAGTTGGTCGAGCTGTTCCGAGCCGCCGCGCTTGAGATTGAAACGCAAGGCGCGCACGCCTGCAGCGCTGAGGGTGTCCAGCTCCGCATCGGTGACGCTGGCGGGCAGTTGAGTCACACCCACGAAGCCCGGCCCCAGCAGGCGCAGCGCCTGAAGCAGATAACCCTGGTCAAAGCCCTGAAAGGAACCGGACACCACCGCGCCACCCTGAACGCCCAATGGCCTGACCGTCGCCAGATAGTCACTGACGCCGAACGGCTCCGGCAAGTAACCGTCATTGGCGATCAGGGGGAAGTGCGGGTCGATGATGTGGCAGTGGGCGTCGAAAATTCGGTTCATGACGGTCTCCTGTGCGGCGTAGTTGCTCACTCTAGCTTTTTTTGGCCGTCAACTGATCGTGCTGGTGTACTCACCCACGCTTTCGAGAATGATCTGTAACGTCCGGTGTACATCCTGCAACTCGCCTGCATCGGTGGCGTGGAGAATTTCATACTGATGGTGCCCATCGAGCTGCTTCGCGTCCTGCGGGTCGATTTCCACCAACAGGCGCTCGGCACTGAAGGTGACTTTCAGGCTGGACACACTCAGTGACGTGTCATCGCTGACAGTGATTTCCACTTCGTTCTCGTCCGGGAAACGGGTCAGGGAAAACAGCATGCCGTTTTCTGCGTGGAAGCAGAGCAGTGCCATATCGTCGTATTCGTCGTCGCACGGGTTGGCGATGAGGCTGGCAGTCTTGATTTGCATGGGGGCTCCGGGTGAATGCTACTGAGGCGTGAGGTGGATTCTGCCAGCCCCGAACAAAGATTGTCGGGCGATGTTGGCACCTTCGTGCGGATTTTACCGCAACCTGATGACCGAATATGTCGCAGCCTCGTAAGCAGCGCGTCGTCAGCTCTCGTTAAGCTGCATGGCAGACGAGTGGTGTACGGTGTCGGATGCGCGTCGCTTTTTTTATTCCGGCATTCAAATGTGACTACCCTGACACAGCGCGCGTTAGTACTTTAGCTTTACACTCGATCAGGTTATGCCCGCGCAATTGGATGCAAAGGGCACACCGGTAGCAACACCTTCTTCAAGCCTCCCCAATAAAAGCCAAAGCGGAGTACCACAGATGGCGTTCTTCACCGCAGCCAGCAAGGCCGACTTCCAGCATCAACTGCAAGCGGCACTGGCTCAGCACATCAGCGAACAGGCACTGCCACAAGTGGCGCTGTTTGCCGAGCAATTCTTCGGCATCATTTCCCTCGACGAACTCACCCAGCGGCGTCTGTCCGACCTGGCAGGCTGCACCTTGTCCGCATGGCGTCTGCTGGAGCGTTTCGAACATGCTCACCCGCAGGTCCGTGTCTATAACCCCGATTACGAACGCCACGGCTGGCAATCGACTCACACTGCCGTTGAAGTGCTGCATCACGACCTGCCGTTTCTGGTCGACTCCGTCCGTACCGAGCTGAACCGTCGCGGCTATAGCATCCACACCCTGCAGACCACCGTGCTGAGCGTGCGTCGTGGCGCTGCTGGCGAACTGCTGGAACTGCTGCCCAAAGGCACGGCAGGGGAGGACGTGCTGCAGGAATCGCTGATGTACCTGGAGATCGACCGCTGCGCCAACGTCAGCGAGTTGAACGTGCTGGCTCGCGAGCTGGAACAGGTGCTCGGCGAGGTGCGTGCCGCCGTCGAAGATTTCGGGCCGATGAAGGCGCGTCTGCATGAGCTGCTGGCCAGTATCGATGCCAACGAGTCCAATACCGACGTCGAAGAGAAGGCCGAGATCAAGGTCTTCCTGCAATGGCTGGTGGACAACCACTTCACCTTCCTGGGGTACGAAGAGTTCGAAGTGCGCAACGACGCCGAAGGCGGCCAGCTGGTGTATGACGAGTCGTCCTTCCTGGGACTGACCCGACTGCTGCGTCCCGGCCTGACCCGCGAAGAGCTGCACATCGAAGACTACGCAGTTAAATACCTGCAGGAGCCGGTGCTGCTGTCGTTTGCCAAAGCTGCGCATCCAAGCCGTGTACACCGTCCGGCTTACCCGGATTATGTTTCGATCCGGCAGATCGACGCCTCTGGCAAGGTCATCAAGGAATGCCGCTTCATGGGCCTGTACACCTCGTCGGTGTATGGCGAAAGCGTGCGGCAGATTCCGTATATCCGGCGCAAGGTCGCCGAGGTCGAGCGTCGTTCCGGTTTCGATGCCAAGGCGCATCTGGGCAAGGAGCTGGCGCAGGTCGTTGAAGTTCTGCCCCGTGACGACCTGTTTCAGACCCCGGTGGACGAATTGTTCTCCACGGTCATGTCCATCGTGCAGATTCAGGAGCGCAACAAGATTCGCGTATTCCTGCGCAAGGATCCGTATGGCCGTTTCTGCTACTGCCTGGCCTATGTGCCGCGCGACGTGTATTCCACCGAAGTGCGCCAGAAGATCCAGCAGGTATTGATGGATCGCCTGAAAGCCAGCGATTGCGAGTTCTGGACGTTCTTCTCCGAATCCGTGCTGGCGCGCGTGCAGTTGATTCTACGGGTAGACCCTAAAGTCAATCTGGACATCGACGTTGCTCAACTGGAAAACGAAGTCATCCAGGCGTGCCGCTCTTGGAAGGACGACTACGCCAGTCTGGTGGTCGAAAGCTTCGGTGAAGCCCACGGCACCAACGTGTTGGCCGACTTCCCGAAAGGCTTTCCGGCCGGCTACCGCGAGCGCTTTGCGGCACATTCGGCAGTCGTCGACATGCAGCATGTGCTGAGCCTGAGTGAAACCAATCCGCTGGTGATGAGCTTCTATCAGCCACTGGCCGGTGGCCGTCAGCAGTTGCATTGCAAGCTGTATCACGCCGACACACCGCTGGCGCTGTCCGACGTACTGCCGATTCTGGAAAACCTCGGGCTGCGGGTACTGGGCGAGTTCCCGTATCGCCTGCACCACGCCAATGGTCGCGAGTTCTGGATTCACGATTTCGCCTTTACCTACGGCGAAGGTCTGAACCTCGATATTCAACAGCTCAATGACACCCTGCAGGATGCGTTCGTGCACATCGTGCGCGGCGATGCCGAAAACGATGCATTCAACCGCCTGGTACTGACCGCCGGTCTGCCGTGGCGCGACGTGGCGCTGCTGCGCGCCTATGCGCGTTATCTCAAGCAGATCCGCCTGGGCTTCGATCTGGGCTATATCGCCACCACGCTCAACAACCACACCGACATTGCCCGCGAGCTGACGCGTCTGTTCAAGACCCGCTTCTATCTGGCACGCAAGCTGGGTTCCGACGATCTGGATGACAAGCAACTGCGTCTTGAGCAGGCGATTCTGACTGCCCTTGACGACGTTCAGGTGCTCAACGAAGACCGCATCCTGCGTCGCTATCTGGACCTGATCAAGGCCACCCTGCGGACCAACTTCTATCAGGCCGATGCCAACGGGCAGAGCAAGGGCTATTTCAGCTTCAAGTTCAACCCGCGCCTGATCCCCGAGCTGCCCAAGCCGGTGCCCAAGTTTGAAATCTTTGTCTACTCGCCGCGTGTCGAAGGTGTGCACCTGCGTTTCGGCAACGTGGCGCGTGGCGGTCTGCGCTGGTCCGATCGCGAGGAAGACTTCCGTACCGAAGTACTGGGCCTGGTAAAAGCCCAGCAGGTGAAGAACTCGGTCATTGTGCCGGTAGGTGCCAAAGGCGGCTTCGTGCCGCGTCGCCTGCCGACCACCGGCAATCGCGATGAAGTACAGGCAGAGGCGATTGCCTGCTACCGTATCTTCATCTCGGGGCTGCTGGACATCACTGACAACCTCAAGGAAGGCGTGCTGGTACCGCCGGTCAATGTGGTGCGTCATGACGACGATGATCCGTACCTGGTAGTTGCAGCCGACAAGGGCACCGCGACCTTTTCCGACATCGCCAACGGTATCGCCATCGACTACGGCTTCTGGCTGGGTGATGCGTTCGCCTCGGGTGGATCGGCCGGTTATGACCACAAGAAGATGGGCATCACCGCCAAGGGCGCATGGGTTGGCGTGCAGCGTCACTTCCGTGAGCGCGGCATCAATGTCCAGCAGGACAGCATCAGCGTGATCGGCATCGGCGATATGGCCGGTGATGTGTTCGGTAACGGCTTGCTGATGTCTGACCAATTGCAACTGGTCGCTGCGTTCAACCATTTGCACATCTTCATCGATCCGAATCCGGACCCGGCCAGCAGCTTTGTCGAGCGTCAGCGCCTGTTCAATCTGCCACGCTCGTCCTGGACCGACTACGACACCAGCATCATGTCCGCTGGCGGCGGGATCTTCCCGCGCAGCCTCAAAAGCATCGCCATCACCGAGCAGATGAAGGCGCGCTTCGACATCAAGGCTGACAAGCTGACCCCGACCGAACTGCTGCATGCGTTACTCAAGGCGCCCGTCGATCTGTTGTGGAACGGGGGTATCGGCACGTACGTGAAGTCCAGCGAAGAATCGCACGCCGATGTGGGCGACAAGGCCAACGATGCGCTGCGTGTCGACGGTAACGAGCTGCGTTGCAAGGTGGTGGGTGAGGGCGGCAACCTGGGCATGACCCAATTGGGCCGTGTCGAGTTCGGCCTCAATGGCGGCGCGACCAACACCGACTTCATCGACAACGCGGGCGGAGTGGACTGCTCTGACCACGAAGTGAATATCAAGATCCTGCTCAACGAAGTGGTGCAGGCCGGTGACATGACCGAGAAGCAGCGTAACCAGCTGCTTGAAAGCATGACCGATGAAGTCGGCCATCTGGTGCTGGGTAACAACTACAAGCAGACTCAGGCGTTGTCGCTGGCGGCGCGCCGCGCTTACGAGCGGATTGCTGAATACAAGCGTCTGATGAGCGACCTGGAAGCCCGTGGCAAGCTTGACCGCGCCATTGAGTTCCTGCCGGCCGAAGAGCAGATTGCCGAGCGCGTGGCGGCGAAGCAGGGCTTGAGTCGCGCCGAGCTGTCGGTGCTGATCTCCTACAGCAAGATCGACCTCAAGGAAGCACTGCTGGAATCCCGTGTACCGGACGACGATTATCTGGCACGCGATATGGAAACCGCCTTCCCGCCGTCGCTGAGCGCCAGATTTTCAACGGCCATGCGCAGTCACCGTCTGAAGCGCGAGATCGTCAGCACCCAGATCGCCAACGATCTGGTCAACCACATGGGCATCACCTTCGTGCAACGGCTCAAAGAGTCGACCGGCATGAGTGCCGCCGCTGTGGCCGGTGCTTACGTGATTGTGCGTGACATCTTCCATCTGCCGCACTGGTTCCGCCAGATCGAGGCGCTGGACTACAAGGTTTCTGCCGAAATCCAGCTGGCGCTGATGGATGAGCTGATGCGTCTGGGACGCCGTGCGACACGCTGGTTCCTGCGCAGTCGTCGCAATGAACTGGATGCCGGGCGTGACGTCGCTCACTTCGGTCCGCACTTGGCCGCGCTGGGGCTCAAGCTCGATGAGCTGCTGGAAGGCCCTACCCGGGAGATCTGGCAGACGCGTTATCAGGCTTATGTCGAAGCCGGTGTACCGGAACTGCTGGCGCGCATGGTGGCCGGTACGACTCACCTGTACACACTCCTGCCGATCATCGAAGCCTCCGATGTGACCGGGCAAAACGCTGCCGACGTCGCCAAGGCATACTTTGCCGTGGGCAGCGCACTGGACATTACCTGGTACTTGCAGCAGATCAGCAGTCTGCCGGTGGAAAACAACTGGCAGGCACTGGCCCGTGAAGCATTCCGTGACGATGTCGACTGGCAACAGCGGGCGATCACCGTTTCGGTCCTGCAAATGGCCGATGGTCCTTCGGAGATCGATGCGCGTCTGGCCTTGTGGCTGGAGCAGCATTCGCTGATGGTCGAGCGCTGGCGCGCCATGCTGGTTGAACTGCGTGCAGCAAGCGGGACGGACTACGCCATGTATGCCGTCGCCAACCGCGAGCTGCTGGACCTGGCCATGAGTGGACAGACCCTGACGGTCTGACCGCTTTTGTAGCAAGGGCTGTAAGCAAAAAAACCGCATCGAAAGATGCGGTTTTTTTGTGCTCGCTTACAAACCTGATCGCGTCGATCAAGCCGCTGACAGATGCTCATACAGAATCGTTGCGCCCACCGCGATCAGCACGATGCCGCCCACGATTTCAGCGCGCTTGCCCACCATGGTGCCCAGCACCCGACCCAGCATCACACCGATGGTGACCATTACCGTGGTGGCCAGGCCGATCGCCAGAGCGGCAATCACAATATTGACGTCGACAAACGCCAGACCTACGCCGACTGCCAGCGCATCGATGCTGGTGGCGAACGCGGTGACGGCGAGAATCCAGAAAGAATGCTGGCCGGGTTTTTCCTGCTCTTCATCGTCATCGTGCTTGATGCCGTTGTAGATCATGTGCAGGCCCAGTACCAGCAACAAGGTAAAGGCGATCCAGTGGTCCCAGCTTTCAGCGAAGCGGGCGGCGACCTGGCCGATGCCCCAACCGATAACCGGGGTGATGGTTTCGATGGCACCGAAAATCAGGCCTGTTCGCAATGCTTCGAGAAAGCGCGGTTTATGCAGGCTTGCTCCTTTACCGAGGGCCGCAGCAAAGGCGTCCGTGGACATGGCAAGCGCGAGAAAGAGGAGGGAAATCGGGTTCACGGTTATATCCAGTCGGGCTATGAGTCAACGACGCAACCACACGCCCGACTTTAGGCATGGATGCATCGTTGGTCTCGCCAACCAGAAGGTGTCCGCACCACGGCATGCTGCCGAGAATGTTGATGCGAACGCTCTGTGACCGGAGTCAAGAGCAGGCTACTCCCCAACAAGGGCCGCCACTATAGCCATCCGAATGTGAAAAATATATGTACGAGGATGATTCAGGCCAAAAAAACCCCGTCACGAGGACGGGGTTCTTTTAACGCTTTGCGCAGTGATTACACTTGCAGTGCCGGGATGTTGGCATTTGCAGCGGCTTCACGGAACTCGGCGATCTGATCGAAGCTCAGGTAGCGGTATACGTCCGCTGCCATCGTATCGATCTGGTTGGCGTAGCCCATGTACTCTTCGACGGTCGGCAGACGACCCAGGATCGAAGCAACAGATGCCAGCTCCGCCGAGGCCAGGTAGACGTTTGCGCCGTCACCGAGACGGTTCGGGAAGTTACGGGTCGATGTCGACACCACGGTCGAGTTCGGCTCGACGCGTGCCTGGTTACCCATGCACAGCGAGCAGCCTGGCATTTCCATGCGCGCGCCAGCCTTGCCGTAGATGCCGTAGTAGCCTTCCTCGGTCAGCTGGTGAGCGTCCATCTTGGTCGGCGGCGACAGCCACAGACGTGTCGGCAACTGACCTTTGACCTGATCCAGCAACTTGCCCGCAGCGCGGAAGTGACCGATGTTGGTCATGCAGGAGCCGATGAACACTTCGTCGATCTTCTCGCCCTGTACCGAAGACAGCAGGCGGGCATCGTCCGGGTCGTTCGGCGCGCAGAGCACAGGCTCTTTGACGTCGGCCAGATCGATTTCGATGATTTCGGCGTACTCGGCGTCCTTGTCGGCTTCCAGCAGCTCCGGGTTGGCAATCCAGGCTTCCATCGCCTGAGCACGCCGCTCCAGGGTGCGAGGATCACCGTAACCCTGTTCGATCATCCAGCGCAGCAGGGTGATGTTCGAATTCAGGTATTCGATGATCGGCTCTTTGGCCAGCTTGATGGTGCAACCGGCAGCCGAACGCTCGGCAGAGGCGTCGGACAGCTCGAAAGCCTGCTCGATGCTCAGGTTGTCGAGGCCTTCGATCTCCAGGATGCGACCGGAGAATGCGTTCTTCTTGCCTTTCTTCTCTACGGTCAGCAGGCCGGCCTGAATCGCGTAGTAAGGAATGGCGTGAACCAGGTCGCGCAGAGTGATGCCGGGTTGCATCTTGCCCTTGAAGCGAACCAGGATCGACTCAGGCATGTCCAGAGGCATGACGCCGGTGGCAGCAGCAAACGCTACCAGACCGGAACCGGCCGGGAAGGAGATACCGATCGGGAAGCGGGTGTGCGAGTCGCCACCGGTGCCGACGGTGTCCGGCAGCAGCATGCGGTTCAGCCAGCTGTGGATGATGCCGTCGCCCGGACGCAGGGAAACGCCGCCACGGGTCATGATGAAGTCAGGCAGCGTGTGGTGGGTCTTGACGTCGATCGGCTTCGGATAGGCCGCGGTGTGGCAGAACGACTGCATGACCAGATCGGTCGAGAAACCCAGGCACGCCAGGTCTTTCAGCTCGTCGCGGGTCATCGGGCCAGTGGTGTCCTGAGAGCCGACGGTGGTCATCTTCGGCTCGCAGTAGGTGCCAGGACGAACGCCTGCTACGCCGCACGCCTTGCCGACCATCTTCTGCGCCAGGGTGTAACCCTTGGTGCTTTCTGCTGGCTGGTCCGGGGTCTTGAACAGGTCGAACTCAGGCAGGCCCAGTTCGGCGCGCGCCTTGCTGGTCAGGCCGCGACCGATGATCAGCGGAATACGGCCGCCTGCGCGAACTTCGTCGAGCAGCACCGGGGTCTTCATTTCGAAGGTGGTGATGACTTCGTCGCTGTCGTGCTTGCAGACCTTGCCAGCGTAAGGGTAAACGTCGATCACGTCGCCCATGTTGATGTTCGAGACATCGAATTCGATTGGCAGGGCGCCAGCATCTTCCATGGTGTTGTAGAAGATCGGGGCAATTTTGCTGCCGAAGCAGAAACCACCGGCACGCTTGTTCGGCACGTAAGGAACGTCGTCGCCGAAGAACCACAGCACCGAGTTGGTTGCCGATTTACGCGAGGAGCCGGTACCGACCACGTCACCGACGTAGGCGATAGGGAAACCCTGACCGCGCATGTCTTCGATCTGTTTCATCGGGCCGATGGAGCCCTGAACGTCCGGGACAATGCCGTCACGGGCCATTTTCAGCATGGCCAGGGCGTGCAGCGGGATGTCCGGACGCGACCAGGCATCAGGTGCCGGGGACAGGTCGTCGGTGTTGGTTTCGCCGGTGACCTTGAACACGCGCAGACTGATCTTCTCGGCCAGCATCGGGCGCTTCTTGAACCACTCGCCGTCAGCCCAGGACTGCAGGACAGCCTTGGCGTGGACATTACCGCTCTTGGCTTTTTCGGCCACGTCGTGGAAAGCATCGAACATCAGCAGGGTGTGCTTGAGTTGTTCGGCTGCGACCGGCGCAAGGGTAGCGTCGTCGAGCAGCTCAACCAGGGTGACGATGTTGTAGCCACCCTGCATGGTGCCCAGCAGTTCGGTGGCGCGTTTTTTATCGATCAGGGGAGAAGTGGCTTCGCCCTTGGCCAGGGCAGACAGGAAGCCGGCCTTGACGTAGGCAGCTTCGTCAACGCCTGGCGGAACGCGATTGGTGATCAGATCGACAAGGAAAGCTTCTTCGCCAGCCGGGGGATTCTTCAGCAGCTCGACCAGGCCTGCAGTTTGTTCGGCGTTAAGCGGCTGGGGCACGATACCCTGGGCGGCACGCTCTTCGATGTGTTTACGGTAGGCTTCAAGCACAGTATTAACCCTCATCAGTGGTCCCAAATGGGTGTCCGGGACGCTCATCCAGAAATCGTCTGTACCCACGCAAGGCTTATTGAGCCTTGTTGGCAGGGTGTCAGCGATTCCTAACAGAAGCTGTTTTCAAAGTTTTACGCCTGCAGAACGGGGGGGAGTGACGGTCGACACGACCATTCTTGATGAGGGAATGGCCTGTCGACGCCGCAATGCGGGGTTAACCTGACTGTGCTCGTGACGCTTTGAAAACAGCTTCCAACGGACATTGGCGCCTTAAAAGGCTCGCTGATTCTACGCCAAAACTTCGCCAAAGGTAAGTTAGCCCCTACATCTTCGGGGGTGAACTTGCTTAGACAAAGGGCTAACATGAGCCTCTGTTTCGCCTTCCGCAGCCTTGCCCGACATGCCCGATTACATCATCAAAACCCCCTGCGTCGGCCTTTGCTCCACTGTTTACGGGGATCTGGTGTGCCGTGGCTGCAAACGGTTCCACCACGAGGTCATCCACTGGAACGGCTACAACGACGACGAAAAAAGAGCGGTCTGGCTACGTCTGGAGCAATTGCTGGTCCAGGTGATGACTGCCAAGCTTGAAGTGTTTGACGCCGACAAGCTGCGTGCCCAGCTCACCCAGCGCAAGATCCGTTTTGTGCCGCATCAGTCCGAGTATTGCTGGGCTTACCAATTGATCGCACGGGGTGCGCGGGTCATCAGTCAGGTCGAGGCTTACGGTTTCGTGCTGCTGCCGGAGTTTCGTGACTGGACGCTGCCAGAGTTACGTGACGCGATCGACCGCGAGTTTTTCCTGCTGTCCGAGGCGCATTATCAGCGTTATATCGCGCCAGGCTTTCTGCGCGACGCATTCGGAGCCTGACCAGGCTTGTCCGGTGGTCGCATGCATTTGTGTCGCGAGGTAGCGTCGCTCCTCGTATAATCACGCGCTTTGTCTCTCCGTCATTCTGTGAGCCTATGTACCCGATCCCCGAAATCGAAGCCTTCCTGCTTTGCCGCACGCCTGACAGCTGGGTCCAGGCTGCACTGCGCAACCTGGACATCCTGTTGATCGACCATGCGAACAACGAGAAGAAGGCCGCCGGGGCGGCGTTTCAGTTCATGTTCCAGTACAACGACAAGTTTGACCTGTTGAGCAAGATGTCGCGTCTGGCTCGGGAAGAGCTGCGCCATTTCGAGCAAGTGATCAGCATCATCAGAAAGCGCCAGATCCCCATGGCCAATATCAGCTCAGCGCGTTATGCCGGAGCGCTGCGCAAGCTCGTGCGCAACCATAACCCGTACCGGCTGACCGACGCCCTGATCGTCGGCGCTATCGTCGAAGCGCGTTCCTGCGAGCGCTTCGCTGCGCTGGTGCCGCACCTGGATGAAGAACTGGCGAAGTTCTACGGCGGTCTGCTGAAGTCCGAGGCGCGGCATTTTCAGGATTATCTGAAGCTGGCTTACAGCTACGGCGACAAGGCTGATGTCGATGCCAAGATCGAGGAGATCCGTCTGGCCGAACGTGAGCTGATCGAAACCCCGGACGAAGAGTTCCGCTTTCACAGTGGCGTACCTGTCGCCGCCTGATTTCTGTAGCGCGCACTTCGAAAACGACCGCCTTGCCAGCGGTCGTTTTTTTTATGCGTATTTAGCAAGCAAGCTAATAAATGCTTTGACAACGGCTGCCTAGGCAGTAATATTTTGCAATCACTGCCTAGGCAGCTATCTGGATGAATTCTTGAAACATTTCAGCCCCGACAATTTTGATTCCAGCCTGATCGGGCTGCTGGTCGGTCGCACCAATGCGCTTAAAGACCGCATGCTCGACAAGTACCTGCTGCCTTATGACGTGACGTTCGCGCAGTTCAAGGTGCTGATCATCATTGCCCAGTTTTCGACGGATACCCCCGTCGAATTGTGTCGGCACCTGTCGCTCGACAGCGGTTCGATGACCCGCATGCTCGATCGGCTTGAGCAGAAGGGGCTGGTTGTGCGCAAGCGATCAGCGACTGATCGTCGTCAAGTGCGCCTGGCCCTGACCGAGCAGGGCCAGGCGCTTTCGGATCTGCTGCCGCAGATTGGCGCGGACGCCATGAACGATACATTCGCGGCGCTCGACAGTGATGAGGTCGAGACTCTGAAAAGGATTCTCACCAAAGTGCTGGTGGCCGCCGATGACCACATCACCCTGACTCGTCTGAGCTTCAACCCCAAAGCAAAAAGCTGAGCGTCGGACCTGTCGGCAGGCATGAACCTGCCTGTCGCTGTCGTCCCGCCGTTTTGCTGATTACAAGGTAACTGCCATGGCCACTGCCGCCGCTGAAAACACATCTGCCCCGTCTTCACAGCAAACGCCGAAGCCGGGCAAGCGCAAGTTCCTGCTGATCGGGCTTGCTGTCATCGTCGTGATCCTTGGTCTGGCCATCTGGGCCTGGTACGAGGTCTATGGACAGTGGAGCGAAGAGACCGACGACGCTTACGTAAATGGCAACGTGGTCGAAATTACTCCGTTGGTCACTGGAACCGTTATCAGCATTGGTGCCGACGACGGGGATCTGGTGCACGAAGGGCAGGTCTTGCTCAAGTTCGATCCAAGCGACGCCGAAGTCTCGCTGCAAAGCGCCGAGGCCAATCTGGGCAAGGTTGTGCGTCAGGTACGTGGTTTGTACAGCAATGTAGACGGCATGAAAGCTCAACTGGCTGCCCAGCGCGCCGCCGTGCAGACTGCTCAGGACAACTACAACCGGCGGCGCAGCCTGGCCGCGGGCGGGGCGATTTCCCAGGAAGAGCTGTCGCATGCCAGAGACAGTCTGACCAGTGCGCAAAGCGCGCTGAACAATATTCAGCAGCAGTTGAGCACCAGCGTGGCGCTGGTCGACGACACGGTTGTTTCTTCACATCCCGACGTCAAAGCTGCTGCCTCCCAGCTACGCCAGGCCTTTCTGGCCAATGCACGCAGCACGCTGGTAGCGCCGGTCACCGGTTATGTGGCCAAGCGCAGCGTGCAACTGGGCCAGCGCATTCAGCCTGGCACCGCGACCATGGCTGTCATCCCGCTGGATCAGTTGTGGATCGATGCCAACTTCAAGGAAACCCAACTGGGCAAGATGCGCATCGGGCAACCGGTGGAGATCAGCTCCGACCTGTATGGCAGCGATGTCAAATACAGCGGCACCATCGACAGTCTGGGGGCTGGTACGGGTAGCGCTTTTGCGCTGCTGCCTGCGCAGAACGCGACGGGTAACTGGATCAAGATTGTTCAGCGCGTGCCGGTTCGCGTGCACATCAACCCGGATGAGCTGGTAAAGCACCCGTTGCGCATCGGTCTGTCGACCACGGTCGAGGTCAATCTGCACGACCAGAGCGGCCCGGTCCTGGCGCAACAGCCGCGTAAGCAGGCAGCGTTCAGCACTCAGGTCTACGCCGCGCAACTGGCCGATGCCGATGCGTTGATTGCCCGCCTGATTCACGAAAACAGCGCTTCCAGTAGCAAGGCTACCGTTCAGCGCTGAACCGCCAATCCGTGAACCCCGGCCATCTGGCCGGGGTGTCGCACTCGTCTTCAGGGATTTGCGATGAGCAACAACGCCCCCGCTTCTTTTACCCCGCCAAGCCTGTTGTTGTGCACCATCGGTCTGTCGCTGGCGACATTCATGCAGGTGCTCGATACCACGATTGCCAACGTGGCGTTGCCGACCATTGCCGGCAACCTGGGGGTCAGCTCCGAGCAGAGTACCTGGGTCATCACCTCGTTCGCCGTCAGCAACGCGATTGCCTTGCCCTTGACCGGCTGGCTCAGCCGCCGCTTCGGCGAGGTGAAGCTGTTTCTGTGGGCCACCATTCTGTTCGTGATGGCGTCGTTTTTGTGTGGCATTTCCCAGTCCATGCCGGAACTGGTGGGTTTCCGGGCGTTGCAGGGCATGGTGGCCGGCCCGCTGTATCCGATGAGTCAGACCCTGCTGATTGCGGTGTACCCGCCTGCCAAAAGGGGCATGGCCCTGGCATTGCTGGCGATGGTGACGGTGGTCGCGCCTATCGCCGGGCCAATTCTCGGTGGCTGGATTACTGACAGTTACAGTTGGCCGTGGATTTTCTTCATCAACATCCCCATCGGCCTGTTCGCTGTGTTGGTGGTGCGTTCGCAAATGGCTAAAAGGCCGGTCAGCACCGCTCATCAACCGCTCGATTACATCGGCTTGCTGGCCCTGATTGTCGGTGTCGGCGCGTTGCAGATAGTGCTCGACAAGGGCAATGATCTTGACTGGTTCGAGTCGAACTTCATCATTTTCGGCTCGTTGACGTCACTGATCGCGCTGACGTTCTTCGTGATCTGGGAAATGACCGACAAGCACCCGATCGTCAATCTTCGGTTGTTTGCCTATCGCAATTTCCGTATCGGCACGCTGGTCATGATCGGCGGCTATTCGGGTTTCTTCGGTATCAACCTGATATTGCCGCAATGGTTGCAGACCCAGATGGGCTACACCGCGACCTGGGCGGGTCTGGCTGTTGCGCCGATTGGCATCCTGCCAGTGCTGATGTCGCCGTTTGTCGGCAAGTACGCGCACAAGTTCGACCTGCGGCTCCTGGCAGGGCTGGCGTTTCTGGCGATGGGACTGAGCTGTTTCATGCGTGCCGGCTTCAATACCGACGTGGATTTTGAGCACGTGGCGATGGTGCAGTTGTTCATGGGCATTGGTGTGGCGCTGTTCTTCATGCCGACCCTGAGCATTTTGCTGTCCGACCTGCCGCCCAACCAGATCGCCGATGGCTCGGGACTGGCAACTTTCCTGCGCACCCTCGGCGGCAGCTTCGCAGCGTCACTGACCACCTGGATCTGGATTCGTCGCGCCAACCAGCATCATGCCTACCTGAGTGAAAACATCAGCACGTTCGACCCTACAACCCGGCATGCCCTCGACAGCCTGGGCGGCGCGAGCCCGCAGGCCTACGCACAACTGGAACGTACCCTCAACGCTCAGGCCTACATGATGTCCACCGTGGATTACTTCTACCTGCTGGGCTGGATATTCGCAGGACTGATCCTGCTGGTCTGGCTGGCCAAACCCCCATTCGCTGCCAAAGCCGGGCCTGCGGCGGGGGGCGGGCACTAATGTCATAGGGCTGGCTTGACTCTCTACACCCCGTCATGCCTCCCTGCGGCCGCGGCTAACACAGTGCTTTTCAGCCACGGTGGCACATACATCCTAAAGCCGCCGTGTGACGCGGAGCGTCACGAACTGCATGCCGACGCGGAGCGTCGGCACGATAATCAGGTCATGTCTTGTACGCAGTCCCTGTCAACTAAGTGCTTTTCAACCACGATGGCCCAGACGACGCAGAGTGCGACGTGAGTGACGGCTGAGTCCTGGCGCTGTC
>NZ_LJPW01000144.1 GCF_001400735.1 Pseudomonas caricapapayae | reverse complement strand
GTCCGCGAACTGCCGGGAACCGGCAGCAAAACCGATGCATGCGGTACATCAGGCGCGACCGAGATAACCTGTCTCAGGGCCGCTTCGCAGCCCTTCGCGTACAAGTCCGCTCCCACGCCCTCTGGGCCGAAGCCGAATCTGCCGGATGATGTGGGGATCGGGCGGCGCTTTGCTTGTCCGCGAACTGCCGGGAACCGGCAGCAAAACGCTCAGACACAGAAATCATCGCGACCTGAGCACCTCGGGAGTGTAGCTGCCGTCTCTGAGTGAGCAGGCCAGATGCTCGGCATGCAGCCGCGCGGCCAAGGCCCGTTCGGTGGAGATGGTGACAGCGGCGTCCATGTCGGCGTGGACGTGTTCCTGCGAGGCGCTCAGCCGGTTGCTGCCGGGTTTGCAGCCGCACTCCACTGCATGCCCCTGCGTGGCAACCGCCACCAGATCGTCGACATACGTCGGATTGCCCTGAGCAATGAAACCGATGCTCGTGCACATCGGGCACCATACCGGATCACCCATGCGGGCAACGCGGCGCTGGTCGATGACTTCGCTTGAAGACCCGCTCAGCACAAACCCGCCGGTGGTGGTTGGATCGCCTTCCCTGACTATAAACGACATGGCAGTGCTTCCTGTGGGTTCTGGAAGCCTCAAGGCTAGGCGAAAATCGGCTGCCCGATTGTGCAAAAGCTCTGTTAAAGACCGGTCCTACGCAAACATCAGCAGGGCGTTTCGCAAATGTTATGCAGTCCGGCAAAAAATGATCACGACTCCCATCGTTACTCCAGCCGTAACGATTCCGCTCGCTGCTTGATTGATGCGCGCCCCCCATCGCTCCTAAGGTGGCCCACGACAGCAAAATCGTGGAGCGATCATGACAACAACAACTTCCCCCGACGCACGCTGGACTCGTCGTCGCAGCGAGAAGCAGCGACGTCTGGAGCAAGTGCGGACGTTGGCCGATGGTGTGGTGTTGCCGACCGACAAAATCGTCGCGGCACTGGAGGCCCTGCTGGTTTCCGGTGATCGTGTGGTGCTTGAAGGCAATAACCAGAAACAGGCGGACTTTCTGTCCCGCGCGCTGGCCAAAGTCGATCCGGGCAAGGTGCATGACCTGCACATGATCATGCCCAGCGTTGGCCGTGCCGAGCATCTGGACCTGTTCGAGCAGCGCATTGCGCGCAAGCTGGACTTCTCGTTCGCCGGCACACAAAGCCTGCGCATCAGTCAGTTGCTGGAAGACGGCCTGCTGGAAATCGGCGCGATCCACACCTACATCGAACTCTATTCACGGCTGGTGGTGGACCTTATCCCCAACGTGGTCCTGGCGGCAGGTTTCATGGCCGACCGCGCCGGCAATATCTACACCGGGCCCAGCACTGAAGACACTCCGGCGCTGATCGAGCCGGCCGCATTCAGCGACGGCATCGTCATCGTCCAGGTCAATCAACTGGTCGACGACGTCAGCGAGTTGCCACGGGTGGACATCCCGGCTTCGTGGGTCGATTTTGTGGTGGTCGCTGACAAGCCGTTCTATATCGAACCATTGTTCACCCGCGACCCGCGTCATATCAAGCCGGTGCACGTGCTGATGGCGATGATGGCGATTCGCGGCATCTACGAAAAACATAACGTCCAGTCCCTGAACCACGGTATTGGTTTCAACACCGCCGCCATTGAACTGATCCTGCCGACCTATGGTGAGTCGCTGGGTCTGAAAGGAAAGATCTGCCGCAACTGGACGCTCAATCCGCACCCGACGCTGATCCCGGCCATCGAAAGCGGCTGGGTCGAGAGCGTGCATTGTTTCGGCACCGAGCTAGGCATGGAGAACTACATCGCTGCCCGTCCGGACGTGTTCTTCACCGGACGCGACGGTTCGTTGCGTTCCAACCGCCAGCTCTGCCAGCTGGCCGGACAATACGCAGTGGACCTGTTTATCGGCGCGACCCTGCAGGTCGATGGTGACGGACATTCTTCGACCGTCACCCGTGGCCGTCTGGCAGGCTTTGGTGGTGCGCCGAACATGGGCCATGACCCACGCGGACGGCGTCACGCCACACCGGCCTGGCTCGACATGCGCCAGCAGCATGATGATGGCCCGGCGGCCTATCTGGAACGCGGCAAGAAGCTGGTGGTGCAGATGGTCGAGACGTTCCAGGAAGGCGGTAAACCGACCTTCGTCGAAACACTGGATGCCGTCGAGGTGGCGAAAAAAAGCGGTATGCCGCTGGCACCGATCATGATCTACGGCGACGACGTCACCCATCTGCTGACAGAGGAAGGCATCGCCTACCTGTACAAGGCGCGCAGCCTTGAAGAGCGTCAGGCGATGATTGCGGCGGTGGCCGGTGTGACGGTGATCGGCCTGCGCCACAATCCCAAAGACACGGCACGCATGCGCCGTGAAGGGCTGATTGCGCTGCCGGAGGACCTGGGTATCCGGCGTACCGATGCCAACCGTGAACTGCTGGCTGCCAAGAGCATTGCCGATCTGGTTCAGTGGTCCGGTGGTCTCTATAACCCGCCTGCCAAATTCAGGAGTTGGTAATGAGCGCACTCCAATTGACACCGCAACCGGCTTCGCTGGCCGAGCGACTGGCCGATCTGGCCGTGGATGCCCTGATCGACGAAGCCGACCTGTCGCCCAAACCTGCCTTGGTAGACCGGCGTGGCAGCGGCGCGCACACCGACCTTCACCTGGGCCTGATGCATTCCTCGGCGCTGTCACTCTGGCCGACCTTCAAGTCGATGGCCGACGCCGCAACGCAATTCGGCGTGGTGGGCCAGCCATTGCGTGAAGCGCTGGGGCGTCTCGGTCGCGAAGGCGAGGCCACGATGTTGCGCACTACCGCCGGGGTGAATACGCACCGCGGTGCGATCTGGGCGCTGGGCCTGTTGGTGACGGCTGTCGCGCTGGATGTTCAGGATTGTTCAGCCGATGCCGTCTGCGCACGCGCTGCCGGTCTGGCACAGATCACGGATCGTCAGGTAATCGCACAAAACAGCCACGGTCATGCAGTGGTTCGCCGCTACGGCGTCATGGGGGCCAGAGAGCAGGCGCAACAAGGCTTCCCGGCCGTCAGGCATTTCGCTCTGCCGCAATTGCAGCGCAGCCGTGCGGCTGGCGGTGGCGAGCAGAACGCCCGGCTGGATGCACTGCTGGCCATCATGACCACCCTGGCCGACACCTGCGTGCTGCATCGCGCCGGCATCGAAGGGTTGCGCACCATGCAGCACGGCGCACAGCGGGTGCTTGACGCGGGAGGCAGTGCCAGCCTGGCCGGTCGCCGCGCCCTGAACGAACTGGATCGACAACTGCTGGCACTCAATGCTTCGCCTGGCGGTGCGGCCGATCTGCTGGCTGCCTGCCTGTTCATCGATGGCCTGGAGCCTGCGCTCGGCCCTGTTTCGAGGAATGTCTGAAATGGAAACCCTGTCTTTTGAATTTCCTGCCGGCCAGCCACCCAAAGGCCGTGCACTGGTGGGCGTTGTGGGCTCCGGTGATCTGGAGGTACTGCTGCAGCCCGGCCAGCCGGGCACCCTGTCGATTCAGGTGGTGACATCGGTCAATGGTGCCTCGCTGCGCTGGAAACACCTGTTCGAGCGCATGTTCGACGGCCAGACTCCACCGGCTTTGAGTATTGATATTCATGACTTCGGTGCGACGCCCGGCGTCGTGCGCTTGCGTCTGGAGCAGGGTTTCGAGGAGATCGGCCATGACTGATACCGCACGCTTGCTGAGCCAGCACAGCTTCATCGAACTCGGTGCCCGCCAGCGTGCCCGCGCCTTGCTGGATGCTGGCAGCTTCCGCGAATTGCTCGGCCCGTTCGACCGTGTCATGTCGCCCTGGCTTGCCCGGCAAGGCGTTGTGCCTCAGGCCGACGATGGTGTGGTAGTCGCCAAGGGCACTGTCGATGGACGGCCGGTAGTCATCGCGGCCATTGAAGGTTCCTTTCAGGGCGGCAGCATGGGCGAGGTCGGTGGCGCGAAAATGGCGGGTGCCCTGGAGCTGGCTGCCGAAGACAACCGCAACGGCGTTCCCACTGCGGCAATCGTGCTGCTGGAAACCGGTGGTGTGCGCTTGCAGGAAGCCAATCTGGGGCTGGCGGCGATTGCCGAGATTCATGCCGCGATGGTCGATCTGCGTCAGTACCAGCCGGTCATCGGCGTGGTGGCGGGCAGTGTCGGTTGTTTTGGCGGGATGTCCATTGCTGCCGGGCTGTGCAGCTATCTGCTGGTGACCCAGGAAGCCCGTCTTGGTCTGAACGGTCCGCAGGTGATCGAGCAGGAAGCCGGCATCGAAGAATACGACTCCCGCGACCGTCCGTTTATCTGGAGCCTGACCGGTGGCGAGCAACGCTTTGCCAGCGATATGGTGGACGGTTTTGCCGCAGACGATGTGGCCGCGGTCAGGCAGCAGGTCAGCGGCTGGCTCAAACAGGGCGTACCCGCAACGCATCGCAGTAGCCAGTACGCGTTGTTCCTGCAACGCCTGGCGAGCCTCGATACCGAACCGCAAATCGATGCGCAAGGCGTGCGCACCCTTTATCAAGGAGCCCGGTCATGAGCTATTCACAACGGGGGTTGAACTGGTTCAACGCACTGAGCGCAGGCGCGAGCGAAGTGAGCGGCCTGCCTGCCTCGCTGAAAGTGGCCGACGGGGTTCTGGGCGAGCAGCCGGTGCGCTTTCTGGCAGTAGTTGCCGATACCGCCAACCGTTTTCCCCGGGCGCGTCAGGGCGAAGTGGGCCTGCTGGAAGGCTGGGGCCTGGCTAAGGCGGTGGATGACGCCATCGAAGAGGATCGCGATCGCGCCGCGAAACGCGCACTGATCGCTATTGTCGACGTGCCCAGCCAGGCCTACGGCCGTCGCGAGGAAGCGCTCGGCATTCACCAGGCGCTGGCCGGGGCAGTGGACAGCTACGCGCGAGCGCGCCTCGCCGGTCATCCGGTCATTGGCCTGCTGGTCGGCAAGGCAATGTCCGGTGCGTTTCTGGCCCATGGTTACCAGGCCAATCGGCTGATTGCGTTACGTGATCCGGGTGTGATGGTGCATGCAATGGGCAAGGCTTCGGCTGCGCGTGTAACGCTGCGCAGTGTCGACGAGCTGGAAAAGCTGGCCGCCAGCATCCCGCCGATGGCCTACGACATCGACAGCTACGCCAGTCTGGGACTGCTGTGGGAAACCCTCTCGGTCAGCCAGATCGAGCAGCCCGCTGCGGATGACCTGACCCAGGTGCGCAATGTACTGAGCAGCGCGATCAACGACGTGCAGGCCGGCGGAGTTGACTTGAGCAGCCGTCTGGGCGCGAGCAACCGTGCGGCATCGGCCACTGTGCGGCAGTTGTTGCGGGCGCAATGGTGACTGACGGCGCCTTTGCAGCGCGGCCCCATGATTTGCTATGGGGCATGCCGCTGTCTTGCTTGCCGGACGACGCGCCCGCATGGGCGGTCGAGGCAGTGCTGGCCGGGCACCCGGTGGTCGTGCGTCGTCAGGCAGTGACGGCTGGTCAGGTGGCGGTGGGGTTGCGTGGCCGGGGGCGTGAGCAGCGCTATGCCGCGAACATGTCGCTGGCGGACGTCTACAGGCAAGTCAGCCCCGAGCAGCTGGTCGACTGCCCTACCGGGCACATTCAGGACTGGCCGGCGTTGCGGGCGCTGCGCCAGGTCCGTCCGGTCATGGATGCTTTGGAACGGGTCTGGGGCATCGGTGGCAGTGCCGGTTTCGAACTGGCCAGCGGTATCGCGGCACTGAATCAGGACAGCGATCTGGACCTTATTCTGCGCACGCCCGAGCCGTTGAGTCGCCGTTGCGCAGCCGAGTTGGTCGAAGCGCTGGAAACATCGGTCTGTCGGGTCGATGTCCAGTTACAACTCGATCAAGGTGGCGTGGCACTGCGCGAATGGGCCCGGCCAACGGGTCGGGTACTGCTCAAGACTTCCGAGGGCGCGCGGCTGGTTGCAGATCCGTGGCATCGGGTCGAGGTGTACGCATGAGCAGTCTATGGGTATTTCCCGGCCAGGGCGCTCAGCAGGCAGGCATGCTGCATCGGTTGCCGGACGATGCCGTTGCTCGCGATTGTCTGCAGGAAGCCGCCGGCGCGCTGGGCGAAGATGTACTGGCACTGGACAGCGCTCAGGCGCTGCAATCGACCCGCGCCGTTCAGCTCTGTCTGCTGATCGCCGGTGTTGCCTGTGCCCGCGTGTTGCAAGCGCAGGACTGTGTGCCGGATTACCTGGCAGGACTGTCCATCGGTGCGTATCCGGCAGCGGTGATTGCGGGGGCGCTGGCTTTCGACGATGCGGTTCGGCTGGTCGCGTTGCGTGGCGAACTGATGCAGAACGCATGGCCGCAAGGCTACGGCATGACTGCACTGATCGGCCTGGATCAGGCTCAGGTCGAGGCGCTGATCGGCCAGGTTCACAGCCCGGAGGCACCGGTTTTTCTCGCCAATATCAACGCCGACAATCAAATGGTGATATCAGGCAGCGCCGAAGCCATGCATCAGGTCGGTCAGTTGGCCAAGGCGTCCGGCGCTGCTGCGGTCAAGCGTCTGGCAGTCAGCGTGCCATCGCATTGCGCACTGCTGGACGCGCCCGCGCAGCAACTGGACGAGGCCTTTTCACAGGTTGCGCTTCAGGCTCCGAAGATACGTTACCTCAGTGGCAGCAGCGCGCGACTTGTGCCAAGTGCCGAGAAACTGCGCGACGACCTGGCCTTCAATATGTGCCGGGTCATCGACTGGCGCAGCACCGTGGAAACCGCCTGGGAGCGAGGCGTGCGCCTGCACATCGAATTGCCACCCGGTGCGGTGCTGACCGGGCTGGCGCGCAAGGTATTTCAGCAAGGAACGGCGCTGGCCTTTCAGGCTGCGCGTCTGGACAGCCTGGTCGCGCTGTCGCGCGAGGAGGGCTGCCGCACCCTATAGAGCCGCCGTGCAGCTGCTACGAAGGACAAAAACAACAACTTCAGCAATGCAAACAGAGGAATAACAACAATGATTATCTACGGTGTTGCACTACTGGCTATCTGCACGCTTGCGGGCGTGATTCTCGGCGATATGCTCGGCGTTCTGCTGGGCGTGAAATCCAATGTGGGTGGGGTCGGGATCGCAATGATCCTGTTGATCTGCGCGCGTCTGTGGATGCAGAAACACGGCGGTATGACCAAGGACTGTGAAATGGGCGTCGGTTTCTGGGGCGCGCTGTACATACCGGTCGTGGTGGCGATGGCTGCGCAACAGAATGTCGTGACTGCGCTCAAGGGCGGGCCGGTCGCCGTGTTGGCCGCTGTCGGTTCGGTGGTGCTGTGTGCCTGCACCATCGCAGTGATCAGCCGCACCAATCGTGGCGAGCCTCTCCCCAAGGAAGAGCCGTTGCTGACGCCCGATGTCGCTCCGGCTGGAGGTCGCTGACATGTGGCCACTGATCGAGCAGGGACTTGAACACAACGGTCTGATCACCGCATTTGCCTTTGTCGGCATCATCATGTGGGTCTCGGTGGTGCTTTCCAGGCGGCTGACGTTTGGCCGGGTACACGGCTCGGCCATCGCGATCGTCATCGGGCTGATTCTGGCCTGGGTGGGCGGGACCTTGACCGGAGGCCAGAAAGGTCTGGCCGATATGGCGTTGTTTTCCGGCATCGGCCTGATGGGCGGCGCGATGTTGCGTGACTTTGCCATCGTCGCCACCGCCTTTGAAGTTCAAGCTACCGAAGCGCGCAAGGCGGGGATGATCGGAGCCGTTGCCTTGCTGCTGGGCACTATTCTGCCGTTTATCGTCGGTGCAAGCATTGCCTGGGCGTTTGGCTATCGTGACGCAATCAGCATGACCACTATCGGTGCCGGGGCGGTGACCTATATTGTCGGCCCGGTGACGGGGGCTGCATTGGGCGCTACTTCCGACGTCATGGCGTTATCGATTGCCACCGGCCTGATCAAGGCGATTCTGGTGATGGTCGGCACGCCTGTGGCTGCGCGCTGGATGGGCCTGGACAACCCGCGCTCGGCGATGGTCTTCGGCGGCCTGGCGGGTACCGTCAGCGGCGTTACCGCCGGGCTGGCCGCGACAGACCGGCGTCTGGTGCCCTATGGCGCGTTGACGGCCACTTTCCATACCGGGCTTGGTTGTCTGCTGGGGCCGTCGGTGTTGTATTTCATCGTGCGCGCTATCGTCGGCTAGGTCAGGTCGTCTGCTCCAGCAGACGATTCGCATACATCCGGCACTCGGCGAGCAGCGCCAGCAGGTTGGGGTCCCGCTCTCTGGACTTGAGAAAGACCATGCCGATGTGTTGCTGCATCCGGTAGCGGCTCTGCAACGGAATCAGTCGCACGCGGTTCTCATAAACCGCTGCGATCCGTCCAGGCAGCAGTGCATAGCCGACGCCGGAGCTGACCATGCTCAGCAGGGTGAAGATGTCATTGACCTGCATCGCCACCTTGGGCTCGAACCCGGCCTGCTGAAATACGCGTATGCCATCGCGATGAGTCGCGAAGCCCTGGGTCAGGGTGATGAACGTCGCCTCGCGCAGGTCGGCCAGGTCTACTTCATGGTGCTCGGCAAATGGCGAGTCAGTGGGCAAAGCCAGAAAGATATCGTCGGAGAACAGCGCCAGGTGCTCGCAGTCCGGGTCGTGGGTGCTTTCATCCAGCGACACCAGCATGGCGTCGACTTCCATGTTCTTGAGCTTGTAGAGCAGGTCCATGTTCGAGCCCAGAATCAGGTCGATATTCAGCTCGCTGCGGCGTATCTTCAAGCCCATGATCAGCTGTGGCACAGTCTTGACCGTCAGTGAATACAAGGCCCCGAGCCGGAACCGCGCCGCCGAAAAGCCCGCCGCCTGACGAGTCAGCTCCACCGTGGCGAGCACGTCCTGCACCAGCTTCTGTGCGCGCTCTTCCAGCACGTAGGCGCTTTCAAGCGGCGTGAGGTTGCGGCCTTCGTGCTTGAACAGCGGGCAGCGCAAGGCGCTTTCCAGCGAGTGGATGGCGCGGTGCACGCTGACGTTGCTGGTCTGCAACTCCTCCGCCGCCCGCGCCAGATTGCCGGTGCGCATGAAGGCCAGGAATATTTCCAGTTTCTTGAGCGTCAGTTCGTCATCGATCTGCATGTCGTGGCGCTTGTTATTTACGTGCGCTGATTGTGCACAACTCATGCGCGGATAGCTGCTTAAAATATCCGTCACTGACACGGATGTTGCACTTTGTTTCAATAACCCGGAGCCTCTGCACCAAGTGTTTTCGCCATAAGAGGGTAGTGAGCGGATGTACTACGGAGAAAAATTCAACGCCTGGTCTCATCTGGTTGGCGCGGTGCTGGCCGCCGTCGGCGCGATCTGGCTACTGGTGATGGCCAGCCTGCATGGCGACGTCTGGAAGGTCGTCAGTATCGCGATCTACGGCGCCTGCCTGGTCACGCTGTACAGCGTTTCCACGGTTTATCACAGCGTGAAGGGCCGTTCTAAATCGATCATGCAAAAGGTCGATCACTTTTCGATCTACCTTATGATTGCGGGCAGTTACACACCGTTCTGTCTGGTCACATTGCGCGGCGCATGGGGCTGGACCCTGTTCGGCATCGTCTGGGGGCTGGCGCTGATCGGCATTGTGCAGGAAATAAAACCCCGTTCCGAAGCGCGCATAATGTCCATCGTGATCTACGCCGTGATGGGCTGGATCGTTCTGGTGGCGGTCAAACCGCTGCTGGCTGCACTGGGTTTGGCGGGTTTCATCTGGCTGGCCGGTGGTGGCGTGCTGTATACCGTCGGCATCCTGTTCTTCGCCTACGACCAGATTCGCCACTTTCACGGTATCTGGCACCTGTTCGTCATTGGCGGCAGTTTGATGCACTTCGTGGCGATCTGCTTTTATGTGCTGTGAAAGTGGCCGCTGACGCCAGGCTTTCGTTGGGCTCGATTAGCATGACCACACTCCAGCGTGGTCATGCAGTTCTGGACGCTCCCGCGCCTGCTCTTGAGCCAGCAATGTGGCGCAGATGACGCGGAGCGCGGGGACGATCATCTGCGATCAGAAATCGCCCCACAACTGCTGTGCCACGCTCAGTGCGACCACCGGAGCGGTTTCGGTGCGCAGAACGCGCGGGCCGAGGCGGGCGGCGTGGAAGCCGGCGGCTTGCGCCTGATCGATTTCCGCATCGTTGAGGCCCCCTTCAGGACCAATCAGGAAGGCCAGGCTGGCTGGTTTGTCATGGCTGGTCAGCGGTTCGGCCACCGGGTGCAGAACCAGCTTCAAGTCGGCCTCGGTACGCTTGATCCACTCGGCAAGCGGCATCGGTGCATGAATCACCGGCACCACAGAGCGACCGCACTGTTCACAAGCGCTGATCGCGATCTGCTGCCAGTGCGCCTGGCGTTTCTCGGCGCGCTCGTCCTTGAGCCGCACCTCACAGCGTTCGCTGATGATCGGCGTGATTTCGCTGACGCCCAGCTCAGTGGCTTTCTGAATCGCCCAGTCCATGCGCTCGCCACGCGACAACCCCTGACCCAGATGAACGCGCAGGGCTGACTCGACCTGCCCGGCAAAGCGCTCAGTCAGTTGCACATGCACGCGTTTCTTGCCGACTTCGAGCAAGGTGCCGCGAAACTCCAGGCCCGAACCGTCGAACAGTTGCAGCGCGTCACCTTCGGTCATGCGCAGCACGCGGCTGATGTAGTGCGCCTGGGCCTCAGGCAGTTCGTGTTCGCCCAGGCTCAGCGGCGTCTCAGTGAAAAAGCGCGACAGTCTCATGGTGTGTCTCGGTTCCGGTGTTTGTTCTGTGATGGCCCTTTCGCGGACAAGCGAAGCGTCGCCCGGTCCGCTCCCACAGTAGGGCGGCGTTGTCCGCAAAGATGCTACACATGTGGGAGCGGACTTGTCCGCGAAGAAATCAGTCGCGACGCCGCAAATTCCAGCCCCTAACCCGGATCGCGAAAGTCCGGATGAAAGTTCTCCCGCACCGCCACACTGATGCTGCTGCGCGTCGCGATATCAATACCTTCGCTGGCCACTTCGGCCAGAAAGTCGATCTGCTCCGGCGTAATCACATACGGCGGTAAAAAGTACACCACACTGCCCAGCGGGCGCAGCAGTGCGCCACGCTCCAGCGCATGCTGGAAGACTTTCATGCCACGGCGTTCCTGCCACGGGTAGGCGATCTTGCCGGCTTTGTCCTGAACCATTTCGATAGCGATAGCCATGCCGGTCTGGCGCACTTCCGCGACGTGCGGATGATCCGCCAGATGCGCAGTGGCCGTTGCCATGCGCTGCGCCAGGGCCTTGTTGTTCTCGATGACGTTGTCCTGTTCGAAGATATCCAGCGTCGCCAGCGCAGCAGCACACGCCAGCGGATTGCCGGTGTAGCTGTGGGAGTGCAGAAACGCACGCAGCGTCGGGTAGTCATCGTAGAACGCGTCGTATACATCGTCCGTGGTCAGGCAGGCCGCCAGTGGCAGGTAGCCCCCGGTCAGCGCCTTGGACAGGCAGAGGAAATCCGGACGGATGCCAGCCTGCTCGCAGGCGAACATCGTCCCGGTACGGCCGAAGCCTACCGCGATTTCATCGTGGATCAGGTGCACGCCATAACGGTCGCAGGCCTCGCGCAGCAGCTTGAGGTAGACCGGGTGATACATGCGCATGCCGCCTGCGCCCTGGATCAGCGGTTCGACGATCACCGCCGCAACGCTGGCGTGGTGTTCCGCGAGGGTCTGCTCCATGGCCGCGAACATGTTGCGCGAATGCTCTTCCCAGCTCATGCCGTCCGGGCGGTGATAGCAATCGGGGCTTGGCACCTTGATGGTATCGAGCAGCAGCGCCTTGTAGGTTTCGGTAAACAGCGGCACATCACCCACCGACATCGCCGCCATGGTCTCGCCGTGGTAGCTGTTGGTCAGGGTGACGAAGCGCTTTTTGTCAGGCTGGCCGCGATTGAGCCAGTAGTGAAAGCTCATTTTCAGCGCGACTTCAATGCAGGAGGAACCGTTGTCGGCGTAGAAGCAGCGGGTCAGGCCTTCAGGTGTGAGGCTGACCAGCCGTTCGGACAGCTCGATGACCGGTTGATGGCTGAAGCCGGCAAGTATCACGTGCTCGAGCTGATCGACCTGATCCTTGATGCGCTGGTTGATACGCGGGTTGGCGTGCCCGAAAACGTTGACCCACCAGGAGCTGACAGCATCCAGATAACGCTTGCCATCGAAGTCTTCCAGCCACACGCCTTCGCCACGCTTGATCGGTATCAACGGCAGATTTTCGTGGTCTTTCATCTGGGTACAGGGGTGCCACAGGACCTTCAGGTCACGTTGCATCCACTGGTCATTGAGGCCCATTTTCAATCTCCGGGTAGCGACTCGCTTGATGCGAGGACGAACAATCGCGCCAGCCTATGCAATGCCCGGCTGCGGGACAACCTTTGATGCAGTTTTAAAGGCCGATGGACATTGCTGGCGGCTATTTGATGGCTCGCGTATCCTGCGCAGCAAGTCGATGTGCCGGGCTGACTTGCCCAATCTTCCCTATGTTTTCTGGAGTTCGCCGAATGCTTTCTGGGTGGCTGCGCGCGTGTGCGCTGATCGTGGCGGGGGTGGTCAGCGGTTTTACGCTCGCCGATGAAAAACAACGAACCGCCATTGTCGTCGGCGGTGGGCTGGCAGGTCTGACTGCCGCCTACGAACTGCAAACCAAGGGGTGGCAGGTGACGCTGCTGGAGGCCAAATCCAGCCTGGGCGGACGCTCCGGCCTGGCGACCAGCGAGTGGATCGGCAACACCAAGGCTCAGCCGGTGCTGAACCGCTACCTGGACAGCTTCAAGCTGCCTACCGTGCCGGCACCTGAATTTGTGCGTACGCCCGGTTACCTGATCGACGGTGTGTATTTCACCCAGGCTGACCTGGCCGTGAAGCAGCCCGCGACCGCTGAAGCCATCAAACGCTACAACGACACTCTGGACAACCTGGCCCGATCCGTCGATGACCCGGAAAACCCGGCATCCAACAGCACCCTGTTCGCGCTGGACCAGATCAACGTCGCCAACTGGCTGGACCGCCTGAGCCTGCCTGCCACGGCGCGGCAGTTGATCAACCAGCAGATTCGTACGCGCTATGACGAGCCTTCGCGCCTGTCGCTGCTGTACCTTGCCCAGCAATCGCGGGTGTATCGCTCGGTTGACGAGCGTGACTTGCGCGCTGCACGCCTGCCCGGTGGCAGCGCGGTATTGACTCAGGCGTTCGTCAAGCAGCTCAAGACCATCAAGACCAACTCCCCGGTGACAGCCGTCATTCAGGAGAAAGACAAGGTCACGGTCAAAACCGGCGCAACCAGTTACACCGCTGATTATGTGGTCATGGCCGTGCCGTTGCGCTCGCTGGGCAAGATCCAGATGACACCTGCGCTGGACGCTCAGCACATGGGTGCCATTAAGAGCACCAACTACGGCTGGCGCGACCAGATCATGCTCAAGTTCAAGACCCCGGTCTGGGACAGCAAGGCGCGCATGTCCGGTGAAGTGTTCAGCAATACCGGTCTGGGCATGTTGTGGGTAGAGCCAGCGCTCAAAGGCGGCGCCAATGTGGTGATCAACCTGTCCGGCGACAACGCACGCATCATGCAGGCCTTCGGCGACAAGCAGATGGTCGATCAGGTATTGATCCGGCTGCATGCGTTTTATCCCGAAGCGCGCGGTGCGTACACCGGCTATGAAATCCGTCGTTACAGCGTCGACCCGTCCACGGGTGGCTCTTACCTGGCGTTCGGCCCTGGCCAGATCAGCAAATACTGGCGTCTGTGGGAGCGGCCGATTCTGCGCGTAGCGTTCGCTGGCGAGCACACTGACACCTTGTACCCTGGCACTCTGGAAGGTGCGCTGCGCAGTGGTCAGCGTGCGGCCGGTCAAGTGCAGGATCTGGCAGCGGGCAAATCGTTCGAACCGGTCAAGGTTGCACCGCCGAAAGCGCCGACGTCGGCTTCGCAGAAATCCGAAGGCAATTTCTTCAGTAACCTGTTCGGTGGTTCGTCCGACAAACCGGCTGAGCCCGCCAAGCCTCAGGCTGACAAACCAGGCTTCTTCTCGCGTCTGTTTGGTGGTGCCGAAGAACCCGCACCGGCCCCTGCTCCGGTAGAGAAGGCCGCGGAACCGGCTCCAGCTCCAGCGCCTGTTGTCGCGCCAGCACCTGTGGTTGCGCCGGCTGTCCAGCCTGCCAGGCCGCCGGTAAAAGCCGAGCCCGCGAAGAAGCCCGCGACCAAGGTCGAACCTGCGAAAAAGCCGCAGAGCAAGGAAGCCGCCAAAAAAGAGGCTGCGAAGAAAGAAGCGGCCAAAAAAGAAGCGGCGAAAAAGGCCCAGACCAAACCGTCTCCAGCCAAAACACCTGCTGAAACAGCCCCCGCAGACGTCAACAACTGACCCGGCGATAGCTGAATGAAAGGGACGCGGCTCATGGCCGCGTCCCTTTTTTTGTGCGCGTTGAATCCGTTCTCTCTATAGCAGGCTGGCGTCAGTGGAGCGGATCATGCCGTTCATCGGTATCGAACGGCCGATGGTCAATGCAAAGTGTTACTGACGGCAAATTATCGAGATGCTGCCGCAGCGAGGACAGTCTGGTTTGCTGAAGAGCAGGTCAGGTGTTGGCAAAGCCAACAGAATCGACAGACGAAATGTCCATTGGACTCATCGTATTGTTCGATATGTCCAAGCAAAATTTTGCGCTTTCATTCGATAGATAAAAAGCTAGTCTGGTAACACTTCTGACAAGGTACTGGTAATGCAGCTACGTAACTCATCCTCTCGCTACGGTCTGGTCAGCATGGTGCTGCACTGGGGCGTGGCTGCTGTCGTGTTTGGCATGTTTGCGCTGGGGTTGTGGATGGTCGGGCTGGATTACTACGATACATGGCGCAAGGCCGGGCCTGATCTGCACAAGAGCATTGGCATCACCCTGTTTGCGATCATGTTGATCCGCGTGGTCTGGCGTCTGCTCAGCCCGCCACCGCCGCCGTTGACCAGCTACAGTAAGTTGACGCGCATCGGGGCTGCGTTTGGCCATCTGTTTTTGTACGTCGCTCTGTTTGCCGTGATGTTCGCCGGTTACCTCATTTCCACTGCCGACGGCGTGGGGATACCGGTATTCGGCCTGTTCGATGTGCCTGCGCTGGTCTCGGGCCTTCCTGATCAGGCAGAAACGGCTGGCTGGATTCACCTGTATCTGGCCTGGGTCATCGTGATATTCGCGGGGCTCCACGGTCTTGCAGCATTGAAACACCACTTCATCGATCGCGATGTGACCCTCAAGCGTATGCTGGGTCGTAATTGATTGTTCAACCAAAACGGGAATAAAAGCATGTTGAAGAAGTCTCTCGCCGCTCTGGCTCTGGGTACCGCACTGTTGTCTGCTGGCCAGGCCATGGCTGCCGACTACGTTATCGACAAGGAAGGTCAACACGCATTCGTTGACTTCAAGATCAGTCACCTGGGCTACAGCTTCATCCACGGTACGTTCAAGGACTGGGAAGGCACGTTCAGCTTTGATGCTGCCAAGCCTGAGGCCAGCAAAATCAATGTCGAGCTGAAAACTGCCAGCCTGTTCACCAACCACGCCGAGCGCGACAAGCACATCGCCAGCAAGGATTTCCTGGACGTTGCCAAGTACCCGGAAGCCAAGTTTGTTTCCACCAGCGTCAAATCGACCGGCGAGAAAACGGCTGACGTGACCGGTGACCTGACCCTGCACGGCGTGACCAAGCCGATCGTGATCAAGGCAACCTTCAACGGCGAAGGCAAGGATCCGTGGGGCGGCTACCGTGCCGGTTTCAACGGTACTTCGACGCTTAACCTGAACGACTTCGGCATCAAAGGCCCAGGCCCGACATCGCAGACGCTGGACCTGGACATCACCTTCGAAGGCGTGCAGAAGAAGTAATTGCACGTTTGATCGACAGAACGCCGACCTTTGGGTCGGCGTTTTTGTTGGTGCGATGAAACTTCCTGAGCTGACTATCGTGCCAATGCTCCGCGTTGGCATGCAGTTCGTGACGCTCTGCGTCACGGATCGGCACCGCGCCACCCGCTCAATATCTGACGCGGAGCGTGGGAGCGATCATCGACACAACAAACGATACAACAAACAAAAACGCCCCGAGCAGGTCGGGGCGTTTTCAGTGTTGCGTGGCTGTCAGCTGTCGCGGTTGCGGGTCAGCAGGGCCGGTTTTTCACCGCGCGGGCGGCTTGGCAACTGGTCCAGTTGCTCGGCTGACGGGAAGCGGTCGATCTTTGATTCCTTGTGCACGATCTTTGGCTGGGGCTGGCCGTCGCGTGGTGCACGCACGGCTGGCTCCTGACCTTCACGCGGCAAGGGCTGATCGTCACGTGCCGGGCGACGACCACGAGGCTGGCCATCACGTGAGCGCGGTGCCGACGAACCCGAACCGTTGCGCTTTGGCGCGCCGGAGCCTGAGCCGTTGCGAGCGCCGCCCGCAGGTCGACCCTGATTGGCCGGACGAGCTGCGCCACCGGTAGCCGGTGCAGCACCAGGCGCGGCAGCCGGGCGACGACCACGGTTCTGCCCTTTGCCCTGGTAAGGACTGACGTAGTCAGCGCGATTTCCGAAGTTATCCACTTCGTCATCGCGGAACTCATCCGGGGCACGATCCGCCGTCGGACGCGGTATGGCAGGCTGCGATGCACGCTGTTCGCTGCGAGGCGTGCCCTCACGAGGTTTTTTTTCGCGTGGCTGCCGGGCAGGGCGTTCGCCAGTAGCGGCCGCAGCGGCGGGTTTTTCCTTGCCTTTGTCCTTGCCCTTGTCGCGACGACCACCGTTGTTCTTGTCGCCGGCAGGACGTGCACTACGGGAGTTGCGAACATCCGGACGCTCGCGCACTTCCGGCTTTTCAGCCTCGACGGCAGTGATGTCGAAGCCCATCAGGTCGCCGTCGGCGATTTTCTGTTTGGTCATGCGCTCAATGCTTTTGAGCAGCTTCTCTTCGTCCGGCGCAACCAGCGAAATGGCTTCGCCGGAACGACCGGCGCGGCCAGTACGGCCGATACGGTGAACATAGTCTTCGTCGACGTTGGGCAGCTCGAAGTTGACGACATGCGGCAACTGATCGATATCCAGGCCACGTGCCGCGATATCGGTCGCAACCATGATGCGTACATCACCCGCCTTGAAATCGGCCAGTGCCTTGGTGCGTGCGTTCTGGCTCTTGTTGCCGTGGATCGCGACCGCCGCAAGGCCGTGCTTGTCCAGGTACTCGGCCAGACGGTTGGCACCGTGCTTGGTGCGGGTGAAGACCAGTACCTGTTCCCAGGCACCGACAGTGATCAAATGCGCCAGCAGCGAACGCTTGTGGTTGGCTGGCAGGCGGAAAACCCGTTGCTCGATACGCTCGACCGTGGTGTTTGGCGGTGTGACTTCGATGCGCTCGGGGTTGTGCAGCAGCTTGCCAGCCAACGACGTGATGTCATTGGAGAAGGTGGCCGAGAACAGCAGGTTCTGACGCTTGGCAGGCAGGCGCGCGAGGACTTTCTTGACGTCATGCACGAAGCCCATGTCGAGCATCCGGTCTGCTTCATCGAGCACCAGGATTTCAACGTGGGACAGGTCAACGCTGCCTTGACCGGCCAGGTCAAGCAGGCGACCGGGGCAGGCCACCAATACGTCTACACCACGGGACATGGCCTGAACCTGCGGGTTCATGCCGACGCCGCCGAAGATGCAGGCGCTGACGAATTTCAGGTCGCGGGCATAGAGTTTGAAACTCTCGTGCACTTGTGCGGCCAGTTCGCGGGTCGGGGTCAGGACCAGCACGCGTGGTTGGCGCGGGCCGTGACGCTGGGATTTGTCCGGAACACCGTTGGGAAACAGCCGCTCCAGAATAGGGAGGGCGAAACCGCCGGTTTTACCAGTACCGGTCTGTGCCGCAACCATCAGGTCGCGACCTTGCAACACGGCGGGAATGGCCCGCTGTTGCACGGGGGTAGGCTGGGTATAGCCCGCTGCCTCGATGGCGCGGACTAAAGCCTCGGAGAGACCGAGGGAAGCAAAGGACATGAGTAATCCTGTTCTGTTGGAGCTTAAGCTCAAGGGATGTCTTGCCTGGCGCGAATGGCGTGTAAAGACAACGCGATCCCGTCCGGTCCTGCCGGGTCTTCAGTGCATCCCGTGACGTCTGCGCTTGATGAAAATTGCGCTGTTGGCGTGAACGGGTGACGATTGCAAGACCGGGCGTCCGGGCGTAAGCCTGGCGGGAAGGCTGGAGTATAACAGAGCGAACGCAATACGCCGCTTTCCTGCTGCCCAACGGTGTATCGGGCCGCGATCTCCCGGGAATACCCGGCTGGATCGCGGTCCTGAGGCCGTTTTCAGCGCGGCAGTTGCAGGTTGTTCCACACGGCCAGGCTCGGCTCTGCCTGGTTCAGGGTGTAGAAATGCAGACCGGGGGCACCGCCTTGCAGCAGTCGCTCACACATTTGCGTGATGACTTCTTCGCCAAACGCCTGAATGCTTTGCACGTCATCGCCATAGGCCTCCAGCTGCTTACGGATCCAGCGCGGGATTTCCGCACCGCACGCATCCGAGAAGCGCGCCAGCTTGCTGTAATTGGTGATCGGCATGATGCCCGGCACGATCGGAATGCTTACGCCCATCTTCTCGACGCGCTCGACAAAGGTGAAGTAGCTGTCGGCGTTGAAGAAGTACTGAGTGATCGCGCTGTCGGCACCGGCATTGGCCTTGTTGACGAAGTGCTTCAGGTCGTCTTCGAAGTTGCGCGCCTGCGGGTGCATTTCCGGGTAGGCGGCCACTTCGATATGGAAATGGCTGCCGCTTTCCTGGCGAATGAAACTCACCAGGTCATTGGCATGGCGCAGCTCACCGCTGGCCATACCCATACCCGAAGGCAGGTCGCCGCGCAGGGCCACGATGCGTTTGATGCCCGCATCCTTGTAGTGCGTCAGCAAGCTGCGCAAGTCGTCCTTGCTGTCGCCTACACAAGACAAATGCGGCGCAGCAGGTACTTTGATCTCGTTTTCCAGCTGCAGCACGGTATTGAGCGTGCGGTCGCGGGTCGAGCCACCGGCACCGTAGGTGCAGGAGAAAAAATCGGGGTTGTAGGTGGCCAGCTGACGAGCAACGGTCAGCAGCTTTTCATGTCCAGCGTCGGTCTTGGTAGGAAAAAACTCGAAGCTGAAGCGGCGTTCTTGAGACATGGGGGAGGAGACCTCCAGCTTTTAGCTGCAAGTTGCAAGCTGCAAGAGGGCTGTATGCCTGGCTCCGCAGTCTTACGCTTGCCGCTCACGGCTGTTTAGTAACGATAAAGAAACGAGCTTAAAGCCCAAGCTGCAAACAAGAAAAGCGCACTTGCTTGCAGCTTGAAACTTACCGCTTACAGCTATCAATCAATAGCGATAAGCGTGCGGCTTGAACGGACCGTCGACGGTCACACCGATGTAGTCGGCCTGGGTCTTGGTCAGCTTGGTCACCACGCCGCCGAAACCGCGGACCATTTCCAGGGCCACTTCTTCGTCGAGTTTTTTCGGCAGCACTTCAACGGTCAGACGCTCGGCTTTTCTGGCCGGCGCCAGGTCGGCGTACTTCTGCTCGAAGAGGAAGATCTGCGCCAGAACCTGGTTGGCGAACGAGCCATCCATGATGCGGCTCGGGTGGCCAGTGGCGTTGCCCAGATTGACCAGACGGCCTTCGGCCAGCAGGATCAGGTAGTCGTCGTTCTGCGCGTCGAACGAGCCAGGACCGGTGCGGTGGATCTTGTGCACCTGTGGCTTCACTTCTTCCCATGCCCAGTTCTTGCGCATGAAAGCAGTGTCGATTTCGTTGTCGAAGTGGCCGATGTTGCACACCACAGCGCGTTTTTTCAGCGCTTTGAGCATGTTCGCATCGCAGACATTGACGTTGCCGGTGGTGGTCACGATCAGGTCGATCTTGCCCAGCAGTGCCTTGTCGATGCTTGCTTCGGTGCCGTCGTTTTCACCGTCAATGAACGGGGAAACCAGCTCGAAACCGTCCATGCAGGCCTGCATGGCGCAGATCGGGTCGACTTCGGTCACTTTGACGATCATGCCTTCCTGACGCAGGGACTGGGCCGAGCCCTTGCCCACGTCACCGTAACCGATCACCAGCGCCTGCTTGCCGGACAGCAAGTGGTCGGTACCGCGTTTGATGGCGTCGTTCAGGCTGTGACGGCAGCCGTACTTGTTGTCGTTCTTGCTTTTGGTCACCGAGTCGTTGACGTTGATGGCCGGGATTTTCAGCTCGCCCTTGGCCAGCATGTCCAGCAGGCGGTGCACGCCCGTGGTGGTCTCTTCGGTGACGCCATGGATCTTGTCCAGCATCGCCGGGTATTTCTTGTGGATGATCTCGGTCAGGTCGCCACCGTCGTCGAGGATCATATTGGCGTCCCATGGCTGGCCATCCTTGAGGATGGTCTGCTCGATGCACCACTCGTATTCCTCTTCGGTTTCGCCTTTCCAGGCGAACACAGGAATGCCCGCAGCGGCGATGGCCGCAGCAGCCTGGTCCTGGGTGGAGAAGATGTTGCACGACGACCAGCGAACTTCGGCACCCAAGGCAACCAGGGTTTCGATCAGCACGGCGGTCTGAATGGTCATGTGGATACAGCCGAGAATTTTCGCGCCTTTGAGCGGCTGCTCACCGGCGTACTTGCGGCGCAGGCCCATCAGGGCAGGCATTTCGGATTCGGCGATGATGGTTTCGCGACGACCCCAGGCAGCAAGGGAAATATCGGCAACCTTGTAGTCGTTGAATTCTGCGGGCGTGATTACAGCACTCATTGAGAGTCTCCATTCCATAAAAATGCGAATGGGCGCCGTTGTGCGTTTAAGGTTTGCCGGTCGGAATCGTCCTGGCAAACAACGCCCCATCCGAGCCTGACAGGGAAAACCTGCTGCAGCGCCCCTCGGACAGGTGGCGGGAACGGTATCAAGCGTAGATGACCGTTTTGAAACGTTTGGCAGTATAGCGGCGCTCGCGATTCTTCCCAAGGCTTTCTGTCGGTTTAAGGGCCATACAATTGCCATTGGCCTGTAATCGGGCAGATGCATAGTCGTTATGACGCAGGCATGGGCGCGGGCCGCTGGCTCTGCCATCATGCTGGTCTATATCGGCCAGACGCTCAGGAGTGACCATGAATTTCCACACCCGCAAGTGGGTAAAGCCCGAAGACCTCAACCCCAACGGCACGTTGTTCGGCGGTAGCCTGCTGCGCTGGATCGACGAAGAGGCTGCGATCTACGCGATTGTCCAGCTGGGTAATCAGCGGGTGGTGACCAAGTACATATCGGAAATCAATTTCGTCAGTGCGTCGCGTCAGGGCGACATCATCGAACTGGGCATCACGGCTACAGAATTCGGCCGCACCTCGATCACACTCAAGTGCCAGATGCGCAACAAGATCACCCGCAAAAGCATTCTGACGGTCGAGAAGATCGTCTTCGTCAACCTCGACGAAGACGGCCAGCCCGTGCCGCATGGTCGTACTGAAATCCGCTACATAAAGGACCAGTTCGACGTAGAGGACTGACGCTCAGATCGCTGAACACGCGGAGCATGGGCACGACAGTTACAGAATGATCGTTCCTCACGCTCCGCGTGGTAATGCCTTTCATGACGCTCCGCGTCATCCATAAAAGCGGCTTCAGCCCTTGGCTTGTAACTCGCGCAGCCACGCCAGGCCTTCGCTGGTATCACCCTTCGGGCGATATTCGCAGCCAACCCAGCCTGTGTAGCCCAGTTCGTCAATAACGTCGAACAGGTGTTGGTAGTTCAGTTCGCCCAGATCCGGTTCATTACGATCCGGTACGCCTGCGATCTGGATATGCCCAATGCCTGCAAAATCCCGGCGCAGTTTGGTGGTCAGGTCGCCCTCGACGATCTGGCAGTGGTAGCAGTCGAACTGCACCTTCAGGTTGTCAGCGCCCACCAGCCTGCAGATTTCCTGTGCCTGATCCTGGCGGTTGAGGAAAAAGCCCGGCATGTCACGGGTGTTGATCGGCTCGATCAGGATCGTGATGCCAGCAGACCTGGCGCGCTCAGCCGCGAACGCCAGGTTTTCCAGATAGACCGCCTGATGACGTTCACGCAGGCTTTCGCTCGGCAGCAGACCGGCCATGACATGCACGCGGTCATTGCCCAGCACCTGCGCATATTCCAGTGCCTGCTCGATACCGCTGCGAAACTCCGCTTCACGGCCCGGCAACGTGGCAATGCCTCGCTCGCACGCATCCCAGTCACCCGGCGGGGCGTTGAACAGCGCCTGCACCAGACCGTTATCGCTCAGTCGCTGTTTGAGTTCCTGAGGGCTGTAGGCATAAGGGAACAGGTACTCGACCGCGCCGAAACCATCGGCAGCGGCTGCGGCGAAGCGCTCAAGAAAATCATGCTGCGGATACAGCATGCTGAGGTTGGCGGCAAAACGAGGCATGTTAACTCCAGTCTTCAAAGGGCCAGTCTTCAAAGGGTCAGACGAATGGCCAAAGCAGCAGGGTGATCACGAAGCCCAGCGTGCCGAGCAGCGTGACCAGTACGGTCCAGGTGCGCAAGCCGTCGGCGACGTTGAGGCCCGCCAGCTTGGTGAACATCCAGTAGCCGGCATCGTTGATGTGCGACATGGCCAGACCGCCGCCGCCCATTGCCAGGCACAGCAGGGCCAGGTGATTGGCGCTCAGGTCCAGCGTGGCGATCAACGGGCTGAGAATACCGGCAGTGGTCACCAGCGCTACGGTGGTCGAGCCCTGAACCGCACGCAGCAACAGCGTTAGCAGGAAGCCCAGCGCCAGCACCGGCAGACCGGTGTTGCGCAGTGCCTCGGACACCACTGCACCGATACCGGTATCGACCAGCACCTTGCCGAATACCCCACCGGCACCGGCAATCAGGATGACCATCGCCACACCCGGCAATGCCGAGCCGATTACGTCCGACACCTGAGTGCGGCTCCAGCCGCGACGCGAACCCAGCAGCCAGGCGCAGAGCAGGGTATCGATCAACAGCGCAACCAAGGGTGCACCGAGAACGGTCAGCACGGCACGCAACGTTGACGTTGCTGGCAGCAGGGTGGTGGCCAGGGTTCCCAGCAGAATCAGCACGATCGGCAGCAGAATCAGGGCGATGATCAGCCCGAAGCCGGGTGCAGGCGCTGGCGGCAGTTTGCCCGCCAGGCTGCTGGCGCTCTCTTCGACGCCCATTGTTCTGGTTTCGGTGGCCTCGCGCACGCCGGAGTAATCATTGCGTGCCCAGGCTTCCAGGTCTTCATTGGTGATGTGCGGACCATAGACTTCGGCGCGGATGTCATCCGTCATCGGGTAGGTCTTGCGGGTCATGCGGCCTGCCACGAAGTAACCGATTGCGCACAATACCGCCACGATCGGAATACCCAGCATCAGCACTCGGCCCAGATCCGCTCCCAGCTGACTGGCCGCGGCGACTGCGCCTGGGTGAGGCGGCAGAAACGCATGCACTGCCAGCAGTGCGGCGCACATCGGCAGGGCGAAAATCAGCAACGGCTTGCGCGCCGCACGGGCCACGCCATACGCCAGGGGCATAAGGATGATCACGCCGACCTCGAAGAACACCGGGATGCCGACCATGAAGCCTGCAACGGTCAGCGCCAGCGGCGTGCGCTTGTTGCCGAAGCGGTTGATCAGGGTCCGGGCCAGCGCTTCTGCGCCGCCCGACAGCTCGATGATGCGTCCGATCATCGCGCCCAGGGCGATGATGATCGCGATATGGCCGAGCGTCTTGCCCATGCCGCCTTCAATGGTGGCAACCAGGTCGGCCGGTTTAACACCTGCGACCAGCGCCACGATGATGCTGACCAGCATCAGGGCAACAAAGGGCTGGAATTTATACTTGAGCACCAGAAACAACAGCAGTGCGATGCCCGCACCGGCCACAACCATCAACATGAGCGGCGTCATGCCCGTGCACTCCGGTCAATGGTGATAAAGACTGACAACGAAACAGCGGGATAGGGGTGAGTCATGCTCTCGATTCCTGTTGTTATTGTTTTTCGGCCGAGAGGCGCAGTGCGCCCCTCGATCAATGTGTGTCCGTTACCACTTCGCGCCGAACACCTGACGCAGTTCCTCAAGCGCCGCCGGGTCCAGCGGCGCAGGTTTGGGGTTGCTCATCAGCCATAACCGGGCGGTTTCCTCCAGCTCCTCCAGGGCATAGCAAGCCTTGGCCACCGAGCTCTCCCAGACCACCGGACCAAGCCGTTCGAGCATCACGCCGCGCACGCTGTTGGCCAGTTCGGCCACGCGCTCGGCGACTTTCGGCGAGCCTGGACGCTGATAGCCGATCAGCGGGATGTGCCCGACCTTCATGACCTGATAGGGCGTCAGTGGCGGCAGAATGTCGTCTTCACGCCACACGCCTGCCAGCGTCAGAGCAACCAGATGGGTCGAGTGGGTATGCACCACGCCGCCGACCTGTGGGTTGCGGTCATAGACTTCGCGGTGCAGGGCCAGGGTCTTGGAGGGCTTGCTGCCCGATACCCATTCACCGGCAAGATTGACCTTGGCAATCTCTGTCGGGTCCATACGGCCCAGGCAGGCATCGGTCGGGGTGATCAGCCAGCCATCGTCGAGCCGTGCACTGATGTTGCCTGCGCTGCCCACCGTGTAGCCGCGGCCATACAGCAGCCGGCCGACGTCGCAGATTTCCTGACGCAGGGCGTTTTCATCGATCATCAGGCTGCCCCCGCCAATTGCTTGAGGGCCTTGGCGAAGAAGTCGCGAGCGCCGAAATTGCCGGATTTGAGTGCCAGTGCCAGCGGTTGCGCGCCGCTGCTGACGGTGGCCGGAACACCCGGATCGATCTGTGCGCCGATCTGCAGCAATTGCACGCCCAGCGCCTGAACCACGGCTCCGGAGGTTTCGCCACCGGCGACCACGAAGCGGCGTACGCCGGCGTCCAGCAGCCCCTTGGCGATTTCGCCGAGTGCGGCCTCGACCATCGCGCCGGAGCGCTCAACGCCCAGTTCTTTCTGCACGGCTTTGACTTCTTCCGGGGTGCTGGTGGCGTAGATCAACACGGCCTGCCCGGCATCTCGGGCAAACGCCAGCGCCTGCTCGACCACCGGCTTGCCTGCGGCCAGCTCCAGCGGATTGATGCGCAGCGCAGGTCGATCCGCTTCCAGCCAGGCCGCAACCTGACCGTTGGTGGCAACCGATGCGCTGCCGGCCAGAACCACCTCACCGCCACCGATGGCGATCTGTCTGGCAGCGTCGATGTCACGCAGCTTGCCCGCTTTGCGGAAATTGCCCGGCAGGCCCAGTGCCAGACCCGAGCCACCGGTCAGCAGCGGCAGGTCGGCACAGGCTTCGCCCAGGGTGTACAAATCCGCATCCGACAGGGCGTCGGCAATCGCCATGCTCACGCCTTCGGCACGCAGTTCGGCTATCTTGCTGCGCACGCTGTCCACGCCGCTGGCGACTGTGTCGTAGCGCAACAGGCCAACCTTGCCGGTGGTCTGCGCTTGCAGTACACGCACCAGATTGGCGTCGGTCATTGGTGTCAGCGGGTGGTTCTGCATGCCGGACTCGCTGAGCAACTGGTCCTGTACGAACAGGTGACCCCGGAAAATCGTGCGGCCGTTTTCCGGAAAGGCCGGGCAGGCGAGGGTAAAGTCACTGCCCAGTTGTTGCAGCAGTGCTTCGCTGACCTGGCCGATGTTGCCCGCCGCCGTAGAGTCGAAGGTCGAGCAGTATTTGAAGAAGATCTGCTCGCAACCGCGCTCGCGCAGCCACTCCAGTGCCGCGAGGGATTCAGCCACCGCCTCGGCGCTTGGCGTAGTGCGGGATTTCAGGGCGATGACTATCGCGTCCGCGTCCAGACCCGCTGCCATTTCGGCTCCGGGGATGCCTATGCTCTGTACAGTGCGCATACCGCCGCGCACCAGCATATTGGCCAGGTCGGTCGCGCCGGTAAAATCATCGGCAATGCAGCCCAGCAGCGGGCGAGCGTTATTCAGGCTCATCAATCGCTCCTCAGGCTTTTTCTGACTTGGCTTTCGGCAATTCGATGCCCGGGAAAATCTTGATCACGGCCGAGTCATCCTCGCGGCCGAAACCGGCGCTGGACGCCTGCATGAACATTTGATGCGCAGTGGCCGACAGCGGCAGCGGGAATTTGCTGCTGCGTGCGGTATCCAGCACCAGCCCAAGGTCCTTGACGAAGATATCCACAGCCGACAGCGGGGTGTAATCGGCATTGAGAATGTGTGGCACGCGGTTTTCGAACATCCACGAATTACCGGCACTATTGGTGATCACTTCATACAACGCGTCAGCGTCGACGCCTTCGCGCAGACCCAGCGCCATGGCTTCGGCGCTGGCCGCGATGTGCACGCCGGCGAGCAACTGATTGATGATTTTGACTTTCGAGCCCAGCCCGTGGACGTCGCCTAGGCGATACACCTTGCCGGCCATGCCGTCGAGAATGGCTTCTGCCTTGGCGTAGGACTCAGCCGGACCGGAGGTCATCATGGTCATCTGACCGGCAGCGGCCTTGGCTGCGCCACCGGAGATCGGCGCGTCGAGGTACAGCAGGTTCTGTGCCGCCAGGCGCTCGCCGAGTTCGACCGCAAAGGTTGGCGCGACGGTGGCGCAACCGATGACCAGGCTGCCCGGGCGCAACGCGGCAATGGCACCGTTTTCGCCAAACAGGACGGTTTCGGTCTGCTCGGCGTTAACCACGACAGTGATGATCACATCGCAGGCAGCGGCCATGCTGGCCGGAGAATCACAGGCAACGCCACCTTCCTGAGCGAATGCTTCGGTCACGCTGGTGCGCACATCGCAGGCGTGCACCTTGAAGCCGCTGCGCAGCAGCGAGCGGGCAATGCCCAGACCCATTGCACCCAAGCCGATAACGCCAACATTTTTGCCGGTCATGCAGTAATCCTCAACGTCAGTGCCGATGCCTGTGAAGCTGGCATTCGAGCGTTATTGTTCTGATCTGTGAATCGGATAGTGAATCAATGAGTAAATAATGTGAAGTATTTTTATTTTTCACAAAAATTAACATCGATAGGCTTTTTCCATCGCGCACAAAAAAGCCCCTGACCGGGGCTTGATTGAGGTGCGTTGGCAGTCGGCGCTGGCGGCCGCCCTTCACGGGTCAGAATTTCGGCACTGGCGCGCTGGTGGCGTTCCTCAGCGAACCGCTTTCCTGACGCACGACTTCTTTGGGCTTGTACGCGCAGTAACCTGGGCGCGGCCCGATTTTCGGGTGGTTGCGGCAGGTGTCCGGGCGTTTGTCATAGATGGTGCACAAGCGGCTTTTACGGTCCAGATACAGGCAGTCGTTGTTACTCATGCGCTGCAACGTGAAGATTTCCGACTTCTGGTTGTAACGCTCGACGATGCCTTCCTTCTGCAAACGCTTGGCGATGTTCTTGGCCGGGTCGCCGCGTTCGAACTCATCGACAATACCGATGCGGATCAGGTCCTTGATCTTCACTTCTACCGGCAGCGTGCAGCAACTGGACACGCAGCCCCCGCACATGTGGCTGGAGTATTTGGCCCAGGTGTCGATGCGATCGAGTTCTGCGGCGGCGATCAAGGTGGGTTTCATTTTATTTCAGAATTCCGGGTGTATCGGGGCGCGCGATCATACCGGTCCGCGGCCATTTGCAGTAAGGAAAAATTGTCGAGGCGACTGTCGGTCAGGTGGGGCGCGGGGAAACGCTCGCAAGGTCCATGCCTGCCGACCGTATTCAGTCAGCAGGCATGGCCTTGCACGCATTGTGTTGCTGGGGCGAACTCAGGACTTGAGTTTGTCGTCGGCCCTGAACATGCTGCGGATCCCGCGTACGGCCTGGCGGATACGGTCCTGATTCTCGATCAGGGCGAAGCGCACGTGATCGTCGCCATACTCACCGAAACCGATGCCCGGCGAGACGCAGACCTTGGCTTCGGCCAGCAGCTTCTTGGCGAACTCAAGCGAGCCCAGGTGCGCGTAGGCCTCGGGAATCTTTGCCCAGACGTACATGGAGGCTTTCGGGTTTTCGACCATCCAGCCCAGTTCGTGCAGACCTTTGACCAGTACGTTACGGCGCTGACGATACTGCTCGGCGATGTCGAGCACACACTGCTGATCACCTTCCAGTGCCGCAATGGCCGCCACCTGCAGCGGTGTGAAGGTGCCGTAGTCGTGGTAACTCTTGATCCGCGCCAGCGCGCTCACCAGCTCGGGATTACCAACCATGAAGCCGATTCGCCAGCCAGCCATGTTGTAGCTCTTGGACAGCGTAAAGAACTCGACGGCAATGTCCTTGGCACCAGGCACCTGCATGATCGACGGGGCTTTCCAGCCGTCGTAGACGATGTCGGCGTAGGCCAGATCGTGGACCACCAGCACGTCATACTGTTTGGCCAGCGCGACAACGCGCTCGAAGAAATCCAGCTCTACGCACTGCGCGGTCGGGTTGGACGGGAAGCCCAGGATCATCATCTTCGGCTTGGGAATCGAGCCGCGAATGGCCTTCTCCAGTTCGGCGAAGAAGTCCACACCGGGCACCAGCGGCACCGACCTTACCTGGGCGCCGGCAATCACGGCACCGTAGATGTGGATCGGATAACTGGGGTTGGGCACCAGCACCGTGTCGCCCTGATCCAGCGTGGCGAGCATCAGGTGCGCCAGGCCTTCCTTGGAGCCGATGGTGACGATGGCTTCGCTTTCGGGGTCGATATCGACCTCGTAGCGCTTCTTATACCAGTTGGAAATAGCCCGGCGCAGGCGTGGAATACCGCGTGAGGTGGAGTAACCGTGAGTGTCTTCGCGCTGGGCCACGGTCACCAGTTTTTCGACGATGTGCGGCGGTGTGGCCCCGTCGGGGTTGCCCATGCTCAGGTCGATAATGTCCTCACCACGGCGGCGCGCAGCCATTTTCAGCTCGGCGGTGATGTTGAATACATAAGGGGGGAGTCGATCGATGCGCGCAAAGCGGCGCGGCGAACCTTGGTCTGCCATGAGTATCTCGCGTACGTAAGCGCCCGGAACCGTCCGAGCGACGTGGCCACATGAGGCGGCCTGCCGAGAAGATAAATGGCCTGATAGCATTTTGTCCATCGGGATTTGCGGCGCAGCACCGATAGCGATATTCGGACCCCACCAAACGACCCGGCGGTGTAGAATCGGCGCTATTCATCGCCAGTCATCCCCCGGCGGGTTTATGAGCTCAGGCCGAGTACACGGTGATCCCGTGGTGTTCGGTTTCTTCGCTGCCTGCGGTCACTGCCGCTCGCCTGCGACGTCAATAGAAGCTCACTCCCTTCCTGATCAGCCTTATTTTTGCCGGAGTGCTCCAATGCCTGATTACCGCTCGAAAACCTCCACCCACGGCCGCAACATGGCCGGCGCCCGTGCCCTTTGGCGCGCCACGGGCATGAAGGATGAAGATTTCAAGAAACCGATCATCGCCATCGCCAACTCCTTCACCCAGTTCGTACCCGGCCATGTCCACCTCAAGGACATGGGCCAGCTGGTCGCTCGTGAAGTCGAACGCGCCGGTGGCGTGGCCAAGGAATTCAACACCATTGCGGTCGATGACGGCATCGCCATGGGCCACGACGGCATGCTGTATTCGCTGCCAAGCCGCGAGATCATCGCCGACTCCGTCGAATACATGGTCAACGCGCATTGCGCCGACGCCATCGTGTGTATTTCCAACTGCGACAAGATCACCCCCGGCATGCTGATGGCGTCGTTGCGCCTGAACATTCCGGTGATCTTCGTCTCTGGCGGGCCGATGGAAGCAGGCAAGACCAAACTGGCCAGTCACGGCCTGGATCTGGTCGACGCGATGGTCATCGCTGCCGATTCGACTGCCAGCGACGAAAAAGTCGCGGAGTACGAGCGCAGCGCCTGCCCGACCTGTGGTTCGTGTTCCGGCATGTTCACTGCCAACTCGATGAATTGCCTGACCGAAGCGCTGGGCCTGGCGTTGCCGGGCAACGGTTCTGCGCTCGCCACCCACAGCGACCGCGAGCAACTGTTCCTGCAGGCTGGCCGGACCATCGTTGATCTGTGCCGCCAGTACTACAAGGAAAACGATGACTCGGTGTTGCCGCGCAACATCGCCAACTTCAAGGCGTTCGAAAACGCCATGACGCTGGATATCGCCATGGGCGGTTCGACCAACACCATCCTGCACTTGCTGGCAGCGGCTCAGGAAGCCGAGATCGATTTCGACCTGCGCCACATCGACCGTCTGTCGCGCAAGGTGCCGCAGTTGTGCAAGGTCGCGCCGAACATCCAGAAGTACCACATGGAAGACGTGCACCGTGCCGGCGGGATTTTCAGCATCCTCGGCGAGCTGGCCCGTGGTGGTCTGCTGCACACCGACCTGCCGACGGTACACAGCAGGACGCTGGCCGAAGGCATTGCCAAATGGGACATCACCCAGACTGACGACGAAGCCGTGCACACCTTCTTCAAGGCAGGCCCGGCGGGCATCCCGACGCAAACTGCGTTCAGCCAGTCGACCCGCTGGGACAGCCTGGATGACGACCGCGAAAACGGCTGCATCCGCAGCGTTCAGCACGCCTATTCGCAAGAAGGTGGCCTGGCGGTGTTGTACGGCAACATCGCGCTCGATGGATGCGTGGTGAAAACCGCCGGTGTCGACGAGTCGATCCACGTCTTCGAAGGCAACGCCAAGATCTTCGAAAGCCAGGACAGCGCCGTGCGCGGGATTCTGGCTGACGAGGTGAAGGCGGGCGACATCGTGATCATCCGTTACGAAGGCCCCAAAGGGGGTCCGGGCATGCAGGAAATGCTCTACCCGACCTCGTACCTGAAGTCCAAAGGGCTGGGCAAGGATTGCGCACTGCTCACCGACGGTCGCTTTTCTGGCGGTACATCCGGGCTGTCCATCGGCCACGCCTCGCCGGAAGCAGCGGCGGGTGGTGCGATTGGTCTGGTCCGCGATGGCGACAAAGTGCTGATCGACATCCCGAATCGCTCGATCAACCTGCTGATCGACGATGCGGAAATGGCCGAGCGTCGTGCCGAACAGGACAAGAAAGGCTGGAAGCCGGTCGAGTCGCGTCCACGCAAAGTGACCACCGCGCTCAAGGCCTACGCTCTGCTGGCAACCAGTGCCGACAAGGGTGCTGTGCGCGACAAGGCTCTGCTGGACAAGCTTGTGCCTTGATCCGCACCGTAAAAACCAAAAAGCCCGGCAGAGATGCCGGGCTTTTTGTTGGCCGCTGATTTAACGCAGGCGACCGAAAGGGAGCGCTTACTTGCGGTCCGCAATCACCCCGATCAACACCAGCACCACCAACAGCACCGGTGCCAGGCTGTAGTTGTTGAACTGGCTGAGGCCGCGCACGACCCACGGTGTGGCGTAGATCAATGCCGCGCCGCTGCCGACCGCGCACAGCAGAGCAATGAGCGGGATGCGCAGGGCACCTGTAATGCCGCTGATGCGCTGTTCCAGCCAGCCTTTTATGTCCGAGCCGAACAGCACCAGCAAACAGCCCACCAGCGCGAGCGCGATTTCCGAAAGATTGCTGCGACTCCAGCGCGAAACGGTGGCGAGCAGATCGAGTACGAAATCCATGCAGGGTCCTTAGATCAGAAAGTATTGCAGCAGGTCATTGAGGAACAACTGGCCTTGTGGCGTGGCGATCAGACGGCTCGGATCCCTATGCAGCAGACCCTTTTGTTCGGCCTGACGGCGTGCCTCGGCGAGCGAATCGAGGCTTAGACCCGTTCTTTCGCGAAATAACGCAGCCTCCACACCATTTGTCAGTCGCAGTGCGTTCATCAGGAACTCAAACGGTAATTCGTCCAGCGGCAACAGCTTTGCGCCGGCCTGAAAAGGCTTGTCCGGGTTCAGGTAATCCTTGGGCAGCCGGGTCTTCCAGGTACGGATGATGCGCCCGTCCGGATGGCTCAACTTGCCGTGTGCGCCCGCGCCAATGCCGATAAAATCACCGAACGCCCAATAATTGAGGTTATGCCGCGCCGGTTTCCCGGGCTGCGCATAAGCCGACACTTCGTATTGCGCGTAGCCATGAGTGGCCAGCAACTGCTGTCCGGTTTCCTGAATGTCCCAGAGAATGTCGTCTTCCGGCAGCACCGGTGGCTGATTCCAGAACACCGTATTGGGTTCCAGGGTCAGTTGATACCAGGACAGATGAGTCGGTGCGAGGGCAATGGCCTGACGCAGATCATCCAGCGCCTCATCCTGTGATTGGTCCGGCAGACCGTGCATCAGGTCCAGGTTGAAGTTGTCGAAACCGGCCTGGCGCGCCATGTCTGCGGCGCGAATCGCTTCGTCACCGTTGTGAATCCGCCCCAGTGCCTTGAGTTTGGACTCCTGAAAGCTCTGAATGCCGATGGACAGCCGATTGATCCCCAGACTGCGATAGGCGCTGAACTTGGCTTGCTCGAAAGTGCCGGGGTTGGCTTCCAGCGTGATCTCGATATCGCTGGCGAAGCGAATGCGTTGTTCCACACCTTGGAGCAGGCGGCCCAAAGCGTCGGCGCTGAACAGGCTCGGCGTGCCGCCGCCAAAGAAGATCGATTGCAGCTCGCGGCCGTAGACGTGCGGCAGGTCAAGGTCCAGATCGGCGAGCAGGGCGTCGACGTATTCCTGTTCCGGCAATACGGGGCTTGCGGTGTGCGAATTGAAATCGCAGTACGGGCATTTGCGCACGCACCACGGAATGTGGATGTACAGCGACAGCGGCGGCAGGTGCGGCAATGCAGGGCGCGGGCCCTGCGACGAGAAACCGTTCGCGCCGGGAAACAGCGGCTGCGCAGGCGAATCATGGGTCATTGCAGGCCCAGGCGTTGCCGCAACAGAACCATGGCGCGGGCGCGATGGCTGAGCTGGTTTTTCTCGTCCGGACCCAGTTCGGCACTGGAGCAGTTACGCTCCGGCACCCAGAACAGCGGATCGTAGCCGAAACCGTGTCCGCCGCTGGCTGCATGCAGGATACGTCCGTGCCAGAGGCCTTCACAGAGAATAGGCAGCGGATCGTCGGCGTGACGCACCAGCGCCAGTACGCAGACGAACTGTGCGCCACGCTGCTCGTCCGGCACATCTTTCAGCGCCTCCAGCAGCTTGGCATTGTTGGCAGCATCGCCCTGGCCGTCGGCGTAGCGTGCGGAATAGATGCCCGGCGCACCGCCGAGGTAGTTCACCGCCAGTCCTGAGTCGTCGGCCAGCGCAGGCAGACCCGAAAGGCGTGCGGCGTTGCGTGCCTTGAGGATCGCGTTCTCGACGAACGACAGGCCGGTTTCTTCCGGCTCTACCAGGCTGAACTCGCTGACCGAGCGCAACGTCACGCTGCCGCCGAGCATGGCCTGGAGTTCTTTGAGTTTGCCGCCGTTGTGGCTGGCCAGTACGAGTTGTGCAAGGTTCATGGTTGGCCTGTCATGGTGCCTGAAAACGTTCGGTTAAACGGCAATCTTGTGGTCCGTCAGCCCTGGACTGGTGACGCGATAAATGCCTATCTCGCCCAGCAGATTGGGCCAGAGCTTGCTGGCCCAGCCGTGACGGTGCTGTTGATCGACCGCCAGCCTGTCGAGCACCTGGGCGTCCCGCTCACGGCACAGTTCTTCAAAGTCGCCAAAGGTGCAGAAGTGAATGTTCGGTGTGTTGTACCAGGTGTACGGCAGGAACTCGGAGACCGGCATGCGCCCCTTGCTCGCCAGATACCAGCGGCAGCGCCAATGGCCGAAGTTCGGGAAGGTGATGATGCATTGGCGGCCGACGCGCAGCATCTCGTCGAGAATCCGGTCCGGGTAGTGCACCGCTTGCAGGGCCTGGGTCATGACCACGACATCGAAGCTGTTGCTGGCAAAGTTGCCCAGCCCCTTGTCGAGGTCCTGTTCGATGACGTTGATGCCCTTGGCGACACACTCGGCAATATTGGCCGCGTCGTTTTCCAGACCGTAGCCGGTGACTTGCTTGTGATCGCGCAGCCAGGTCAGCAATTCGCCGTCGCCACAACCCAGGTCGAGCACGCGGCTGCCTGCGGGGATCCATTCCTGGATGATTTCCAGATCGGCTCTCATGACGTCCTCACAACGAAATTCGGTTCATGTAATTACCGAAAGCCTGCAGGTAGCGCGGAATCGGGATCAGGAAGGCGTCATGGCCTTGAGGTGCGTCGATTTCCAGGTAGCAGACGTCCTTGCGCGCCGCCATCAGTGCGTCCACCAGTTCGCGCGAGCGCGCCGGCGAGAAGCGCCAGTCGGTGGTGAACGACATCACGCAGAATCGGGCGGTGGCGTTGGCAAACGTCTTGGCCAGATCATCGTTGAAGTTGGCGGCGGGGTCGAAGTAGTCCAGCGCTTTTGTCATCAGCAGGTAGGTATTGGCGTCGAAACGGCCGGAAAACTCTTCACCCTGATAGCGCAGATAACTTTCCACCTGAAACTCTACGCTGTGGAAATCGTAATTGAGTTTTTCGCTCTTCAGGCCACGGCCGAATTTTTCGCCCATCGAGTCATCCGACAGGTACGTGATGTGCCCGACCATGCGCGCCAGCATCAGGCCGCGTTTGGGGATCACGCCGCGTTCCTGGAACGAACCGCCGTGGAATTCCGGATCGGTGAGGATCGCCTGGCGGGCGACTTCATTGAACGCAATGTTCTGTGCCGACAGCTTGGGCGCAGAGGCGATTGCCAGACAATGGCGCACACGGTCCGGATAGCTGATGGTCCATTGCAGTGCCTGCATGCCACCCAGGCTGCCGCCAATCACTGCGGCCCACGTATCGATACCCAGCAGATCGGCCAGCCGCGCCTGACTGTTGACCCAGTCTTCGACGGTTACGACCGGGAAATTGGCACCAAATGGCTTGCCGGTGTCCGGATCAATGCTGCTCGGGCCGGTCGAGCCGTTGCAGCCGCCCAGATTGTTGAGGCTGACGACGAAGAACCTGTTGGTGTCAATCGGCTTGCCAGGGCCGATGCAACTGTCCCACCAGCCGGGTTTGCGGTCATCGGCGCTGTGAAAGCCTGCGGCATGGTGATGTCCGGACAGCGCGTGGCAGATCAGCACAGCGTTGCTGCGTGCGGCGTTGAGTTGACCGTAGGTTTCGTAAATCAGGTCATAGGCTGGCAACGAACGACCGCATGCCAGCGCCAGAGGCTCGCTGAAATGCGCCGTTTGCGGTGTGACCAGTCCGACAGAATCGTGGGGGAATACCGTGGGCATCGACCCTGCTCTCGCGTGAATGAGGCGTAAGTCTAAAGATCGCGGGGTGCAGCGGCAATAAGGGATGTTGTGAGGCGTAAATCAACGGCCCGATAGTGACAGAACTATCGGTGTTCTTGCGGACGCCTATCGTTCCTCACGCTCCAGCGTGGGAATGCTTTGGGTGACGCTCCGCGTCACAGATCTGCGCCGCTCTGCACGACCAGGATCGGACGCAGAGTGGCCAGAAATGCATGCCCACGCGGAGCATGGGCACGATAGTTACAGGGTGATCGTTCCTCACGCTCCGGTGGGCGCAGGAATGCTTACATCAGCAACCGCAGTACATCCGGCATGGCGCTCATGGCGGCGAGATTGTTGATGACCAGCATGTCCAGCAGCTTGAGTACCAGAAATGCGAGGATCGGCGAGATGTCCAGCCCACCCAGGTTCGGCACGATCCTGCGGAAAGGGGCCAGTGCCGGTTCGCAGATCTGGTTGACCAGTTCTGCGCCGGGATTGCTGCTGCCCGGTGCTACCCACGACAGAATCACGCTGATGATCAGGGCAAAGAAGAATATCTTCAGGAACAGTGCCGTTACGCCGATGATCGACCAGAGCAGGAGGTGCAGCGGGTCGCCCGTAGTGCCGAACATCAGCAGCAGGGTCAGGGCCATCAGGATCATCTGCACGATGATCGCCAGCACCAGCGACGACATGTCCAGACCGAACAGACTGGGAATGATGCGTCGCAGCGGCTTGAGCAGCGGCTGGGTGGCGCGCACGATGAACTGGCACAGCGGGTTGTAGAAGTTGGCCCGCACCAGTTGCAGCACAAAGCGCAACAGCACGATCAGCAGGTAAAGACTGCCGAGCGTCTGCAGGACGTAAATTGCAGCGGTGTTCAATCCGATCATCGATCTGCTCCAGAAAACCCAAAAATTATTTGCCCAGTTGCTCAGCCAGTTCGGCTGCACGATGGTCTGCGGCGCTCAGTGCCGTTTCCACCAGTGCTTCGAAGCCGCCCGCCTGAAACGCCCTGATTGCCGCCTCGGTCGTCCCGCCCGGTGAGGCAACGCGACGACGCAGTTCGCCCGCATCCACATCACTGCCGGTCGCGATCAAGGCTGAGCCCAGTGCGGTTTGCAGGGTAAGCTTTTTGGCGATGTCTTCCGGCAGGCCCAGTTTCACGCCTGCCGCCGTCATCGCTTCCATCATCAAGAAGAAATACGCAGGACCACTGCCGGACACTGCAGTCACGGCGTCCATGTGTTTCTCCTGCTCGACCCATACAGCCACCCCGACTGCCGACAAGAGATGCTCGGCCTGCTCGCGCTGTTCGGCCGTGACCTTGTCGGTCGCGTACAGCCCACTGGCACCTTGACGCAGCAATGAGGGCGTATTGGGCATGCAGCGCACGACCGGCTGATCGCCAAGCCATTGAGTCAGGCTGGCGCAGGTGATACCGGCCGCAACCGAAACAATCAGCTGGTGAGGCTCGAGCCCGGACTTCAAGGCCTGGCAGACGTTTTTCATCATCTGCGGCTTGACCGCCAGCACCACGACGTCCGCGCCCTTGATCGCATCGATGTTATCGGCAAATACCTGGATGCCATGATCGTTTGCGATGCGTTCGCGGGTTTCGGCGCCCGGCGCGCTGGCACAGATCAATGTTGCGTCCACGCCTTGGGCGCGCAGGCCGCCGATCAGGCTGGCGGCCATGTTTCCGGCACCGACGAAGGCAATACGAGTCTTGCTCATGAAGGGGTCCTTGTGAGGAAGGTTAGGGCTGGCCATAGTCGCGGGCGCCGAAGAGAGCAGTGCCGATACGCACCCAGGTCGCGCCTTGTGCAATGGCAGCTTCCAGGTCGTGGCTCATGCCCATTGAAAGGGTGTCGAGCGGTAGATTCAGCTGCTCCTGCAACGTACGCACCGCAGCGAACGAGGCGTCCTGCGCCGCAGGATCGTCTGTGGGCTCGGGGATGGCCATCAGGCCACGCAGCTTCAGTCGCGGCAGGGCGATGATGGCGGCGGCAAGTGCAGGCAGGTCCTGGGGTGCGCAGCCTGACTTGCTGGCTTCGCCACTGACGTTCACCTGAATGCAGATATTCAGTGGCTCAAGCGCCTCGGGGCGTTGCTCGGACAGGCGTTGAGCTATTTTCAGGCGGTCCACGGAATGTACCCAGGCGAAGTTTTCGGCGATAGCGCGCGTCTTGTTCGACTGAATGGGGCCGATGAAGTGCCAGCACAAGGGCAGGTCGCTCAGTTCGAGCTGTTTGCCCAGCGCTTCCTGTAAATAATTTTCGCCAAAATCGCGCAAGCCTGCGGTGTAAGCTTCACGCAGGTCACTGGCGGGCTTGGTTTTACTCACCGCCAGCAGGCCGACGGACGCCGGTTCGCGATGGGCAGCGAGTGCTGCGTCGCGAATTCGCTGTTCGAGCGTTGAAATGTTCGCTGCTATCGTGGACATTGATTTGCGCCAGCAGGGCTAAAGTCTGCGGCATTCTATGTGATTGAGGAGCTGTATGGATATTACCGAGCTGCTGGCCTTCAGTGCCAAACAGGGCGCGTCGGACTTGCACCTCTCTGCAGGTCTGCCACCGATGATCCGCGTTGACGGCGATGTGCGGCGTATCAACCTGCCCCCGCTGGACGCCAAGGAGGTCAAGGCGCTGATCTACGACATCATGAACGACAAGCAGCGCCAGGATTTCGAAGAGCGCCTGGAGACCGACTTTTCGTTTGAAGTGCCGGGCGTTGCGCGCTTTCGGGTCAACGCATTCAACCAGAATCGCGGTTCAGGCGCGGTATTCCGGACCATCCCCTCGAAAATCCTGAGCATGGAAGACCTGGGGATGGGCAGTGTGTTTCGCAAGATTACCGACGTGGCGCGTGGCCTGATTCTGGTCACCGGGCCGACCGGATCAGGCAAGTCGACGACCCTGGCGGCAATGATCGACTACCTCAACTGCAATAAGCACCACCACATCCTGACCATTGAGGACCCGATCGAATTCGTCCACGAGTCGAAGAAGTGCCTGGTCAACCAGCGTGAGGTTCACCGCGATACGCTGGGCTTCTCGGAGGCGCTGCGTTCGGCCTTGCGCGAAGATCCGGATGTGATTCTGGTCGGTGAAATGCGCGACCTGGAGACCATCCGCCTGGCGCTGACCGCCGCGGAAACCGGCCACCTGGTGTTCGGCACGCTGCACACCACATCGGCGGCCAAGACCATCGACCGGATCGTGGATGTATTTCCGGCTCAGGAAAAATCGATGATTCGCTCGATGCTCTCCGAATCGCTGCACGCAGTCGTCTCGCAGGCGCTGCTCAAGAAGGTTGGCGGCGGACGGGTAGCAGCGCATGAAATCATGATGGGGACTCCGGCGATCCGTAACCTGATTCGCGAGGACAAGGTGGCGCAGATGTATTCATCGATCCAGACCGGTGGTTCGGTGGGCATGCAGACGCTGGACATGTGTCTGGCGGATCTGGTGAAGAAGGGCCTGATCACCCGCGAAAGCGCCAGGGAACGGGCCAAGGTGCCGGACAATTTCTGACGCGGCCCTGATCCGCAGCCGTGGCAGGAATGAAAAGGGGGCCTTGAACGAATTCAGGCCCCCTTTTTCATACTGTTTTCAAAGGCAGGTTCAGGTGCGGATCCGGATCGGCTCAGCGCTGAACCACGCGCATTTGCCCTGGCTGCTTGGGCAGAACGCGTTTGGCGATCTTGTAGTGGCTGTTCCAGTAAGGTTTGTTCAGCGTATCGACAGTGACAGCCTTGCCACGACGCGGCGCATGAACGAACTTGTTGTCGCCCAGATAGATGGCCACGTGATTGATGTTGCGGCTCTTGATGTTGAAGAACAGCAGGTCACCCGGCTTCAGATCCTTGCGGTCCACTGTCTGTCCATGACCCTGGGCCATGGCATTGGAGGTGCGCGGCAGGTCGACTTCACGGACATCCGTGTAGGCATATTTGACCAGCCCGCTGCAGTCCAGACCTTTACCGGGCGTCGTGCCGCCCCAGCGGTAAGGCGTTCCGACAGCCTGCAAGGCTCGTTTCACGACGGCGTTGCCCTGTTTGACAGGGACGGCGGCCGAGGCCTGCAAGGTGGTCTTGCCGGCATTCTTGCGTGAGAGCGGCTTGGCAGCGCGAACGTTCTTGGGGTGGCTGGATACTGGTGTGGCTTCCTGGGGTGCATTGCGAGTCGCGAGTGCCGGTGAAGAGTGACTTTTGGCGGTGTAGCCCGTGAAGCTCGCAGGAAGTTGTTGCTCACGATTGGTGGCGTGGGCGGCCAGTGGCATAAAAAGGCAAATGGTTAGCCATGTCTTGAAAAAAGGACGCATTCGGCAGGGCTCGTAGTGGTCAGCGCGCAACTTTATAACAGCTTTTTCGGAAAACCTGACCCCATTTGTCGAGCGCATCACACTGGCATCATTGCGTTTTATGCGACAGACTCTTTCTTTTTTCTTGCTAATCCCTTTAACGACAAGGGCTTGGCGGCATAAAAATGCCTCGGGTGCCATACGTCGGATAGGGGAAACGAAGTCACAAATTTGTTATGTATTTTTTTCTATCGACATAAAGAGGGCAAAAATGAACGCCTATCGTTCAGACACGCACAGCAAGGTCATGGGTTACCTGATGTGGATTTTCGGGTTCCTGGGCGCGCATCGCTTCTACTATGGCAAGCCGGTCACCGGGACCATCTGGTTCTTCACATTCGGTCTGTTTGGTATCGGCTGGCTGATCGACCTGTTTCTGATTCCATCGATGGACCGTGACGCTGACCTGCGCTTTACACCTGGCTCCACCGATTACAGCGTGGCGTGGGTGCTGCTGACCTTCCTCGGCCTGTTCGGCGTACACCGCATGTACCAGGGCAAGTGGATTACCGGGATCATCTACCTGTTTACCGGCGGGCTGTTTCTGGTGGGTATTCTGTATGACTTCTGGACAATGAATGACCAGATCTCGATGAAGAACGCCCGACGCGGGTGAGGCTTGCTCAGAGGCGGACGCAGAGCGTCAGGGCTTCTGCCCGCAGGGCGTGGGAGCGAACTTGTTCGCGAAGGGGTTTTTATGATCGCCGAGAATGCATCGACTGACACACTGTCTTCGCGAACAAGCAAAGCGTCGCCCGGTTCGCTCCTACACAAGCCTTGTCCACCGTAGGTCAGAGCCTGGTACCTCAACGACTGTAGCTGATCCGTCCATCCACCAGTGTGTAGCGTACCGAGCCCGGCAGGCAGTGGCCGATGAAAGGGCAGTTCTCACCTTTGGACAGCCAGGTTTCGCCTGCAACCGTCGAGGCCGCCGGGTCGAACAGCACGATGTCCGCAGGTGAGCCGGCATTCAGCTTGCCGGCCGGCAGGCGCAGGGCGGCGGCGGGGCCGCTGCTCAGGCGTGCAATAAGGGTCGGCAGGTCCAGCAGGCCATCGTCCACCAGCGTCATTGCCAGCGGAAGCAGCAGTTCCACGCTGCTGATGCCCGGTTCGGTGGCACCAAACGGTGCCAGCTTGGCATCGCGCTCATGCGGCTGGTGATGGCTTGAAATCGCCTGAATGACACCGCTCTTCACCGCTTCACGCAGGCCGTCGCGGTCGGCGCGGGTGCGCAGCGGCGGCTGGACGTGATACAGGCTGGAGAAATCGATGAGCGCTTCGTCAGTCAGAATCAGCTGGTACAACGCCACATCCGCGGTCACTGGAAGACCGCGCGCCTGCGCCTGAGCAATCAATGCTGCGCCACGCGCACTGGTCAGCTGGCTGAAATGCGCGCGGACACCGCTTTGCTCGACCAGCAAAAGGTCGCGAGCCAACGCCACTGTCTCGGCAGTCTCGGGAATGCCCGCCAGGCCCAGAAAGCTGGCAGTCGGGCCTTCGTGCGCCAGACCGCCTTCGGCCAGATCGCGATCCTGCGAATTGAAAATCACCGTCAGGTCGAAGGTGGCGGCATATTCCAGTGCCCGGCACAGCGTGCGGGTGTTGCTGAAGCTGCTCAGGCCATTGCCGAACGCGACACAACCTGCGTCGCGCAGCGCGATGAGCTCTGCCAGTTGCTCGCCTTCCAGCCCCTTGCTGAGGGCTCCAACAGGGAACACCTTGCTGAAACCGGCCTCGCGGGCACGGTCCAGAATCAATTCGGCCACCGCCGAGGTGTCGAGCACCGGACGGGTACGGGGCGGGCAGCACAGGCTGGTCACACCGCCTGCCACCGCCGCACGGGTTTCGCTGGCAATGCTGCCTTTGCGGCTGTAGCCCGGTTCGCGCAGGGACACGTTGAGGTCAACCAGACCGGGCGCTGCGACCAGTCCGGCTGCGTCGATGGTCTGAGTCGGCTCAAACCCTGCCGGTGCGGCACCGAGGGCGGTAAGCTTGCCTGCTTCGATGTGCAGGTCGGTAATCTGATCCAGCCCGCTGACCGGGTCGATGACGCGAGCGCCGAGGATGCTGAGCTTCACTGGGCGTTCTCCTGTTCGAATTGGCGTTGTGCGTTTTGTCCGCTCATGGCCATGGACAGCACCGCCATGCGGATCGCAATACCGTAGGTCACTTGATTGAGAATGACTGAATGCGCGCCGTCGGCCACCGCCGATTCGATTTCAACCCCGCGGTTGATCGGGCCGGGGTGCATGACAATCGCATCCGGTTTCGCGGCGGCCAGGCGTGCGGTGGTCAGACCGAACAGGCGATAGAACTCGCCTTCGCTGGGCAGCAGGCCGCCGGTCATGCGCTCGCGTTGCAGGCGCAGCATGATGACCACGTCAACGTCCTTCAAGCCTTCGTTGAGGTCGGTATAGACCTTGACGCCGTACTGTTCGACGCCGACCGGCAGCAGGGTTTTCGGCCCGATCACGCGGATGTCCGGGCAGCCCAGCGCCTGAAGCGCGAGCATGTTGGAGCGCGCAACCCGTGAGTGCAGGATGTCGCCGACGATGGCCACCGACAGGTTTTCGAAGCCGCCCTTGTGCCGGCGGATGGTCAGCATGTCGAGCATGCCCTGAGTCGGGTGAGCATGGCGGCCGTCGCCGCCGTTGATGATCGCAACGTCCGGACATACATGTTCGGCAATGAAGTGCGCTGCACCCGAGTCTGCGTGGCGCACGACGAACATGTCGGCGGCCATCGCCTCAAGGTTGCGCAAGGTGTCGAACAGCGTTTCGCCCTTGCTGGTGGACGAGGTCGAGACGTTCAGCGAGATTACGTCGGCCGACAACCGCTGGGCCGCCAGTTCAAAGGTGGTCCGGGTGCGTGTGGAGTTCTCGAAGAACACATTGCACACCGTCTTGCCGCGCAACAGCGGGACCTTCTTTACCGCTCGAGCACCGACCTCAAGGAACGAGTCGGCGGTGTCGAGAATTTCGGTGAGCAGCTCGCGTGGCAAGCCGTCCAGAGACAGAAAATGGCGAAGCTGGCCCAGGTGGTTGAGCTGCAGCGGGCGCTTGGCGTCGAGAGGCGTCATCGCAATGGACTCTTAAAGGGCGGTGGAGAGGTCTTGAAGTTCGAGCGCCAACGGCTCGGGGCCGGACAGCTTGATGCGTTCATTCGGTGCCAGTGCCAGAGTCGCCCCGACCACGTTCGGGCGGATCGGCAGTTCACCGGCGTTCAGGTCCAGCAGGCAGACCAGCGTGACGCTGGCCGGTCGGCCGTAATCGAACAGTTCATTGAGGGCGGCGCGAACGGTGCGCCCGCTCATCAGCACATCGTCGATCAGCACCAGATGCTGGCCTTCGATCTCGAACGGCAGGTCCGAAGGGCGCACCTGAGGATGCAGGCCGTTCTGGCTGAAATCATCGCGATAGAACGAAACGTCGAGTGTGCCCAGCGGCGCGGGGTTGTTCAGTGCCTTGAGCAGCGCCTGGGCAACCCACACACCGCCCGTGCGGATGCCGATGAAACGAGGATCGCTGATGCCGCGCTTGCTCAGGTGAGCGTTCAGGTCAGTGGCCATCTGACGAATCAGTCCGGCGGGATCGGGCAGGCTCATATTTGCTCCTTTGAGGCTCGGGCAGCGTCCTTCCCAGACTGTGTAAAAACTACTGCGCTTGGCAATACTGCGTTAAAAACAGGCGAAAAATGCTCATTTGGAACACCTGGAGTCGATCGCGACCCCGGCCGTTTTTTGCCTGTTTTTGCCTTGTCTTGCCTTCGCTCGTGACGTTTTTACACAGCCTGGTCCATGGCGCGATGCTCAAGCGATAACGTGGAATCCGGGTATCTCGAAGCGATAAGGGCTGAAAAAGTCACACATTCAGCAGATCGGGGTGTTCGTCCAGCCAGCCCTGCAGCAGGAGCGCAGCGGCAATGGCATCCACCGGATTGTCGCGGTAGCTGCCTTTTTGCCCGCCGCGAGCCATGCGCTCGCCCTTGGCCTCGAAGGTGGTCAGGCGTTCGTCGTGGGTGTAGACCGTTACGCCGAACCGGCCATTGAGTTTGCGCGAAAACTTTTCGGCGCGGGCGCTCATGTCACTGGGCGTGCCGTCCATGTTCAGCGGCAGACCGACCACAATCGCATCAGGTTTCCATTCGTTGATCAGTGCCTGAACCTTGTCCCAGTCCGGCACGCCGTTCTGCGCTTTGAGGGTACAGAGTTCGCGTGCCTGGCCGGTAATCGCCTGGCCGACCGCAACGCCGATCTGGCGGGTGCCGTAATCAATCCCCAGCAATAGCCGTAAAGCGGCCATCAAGCGTGTCCTGCCTGGGTCGAGATGAGATTGAGATCGATGCCCAGACGTCTGGCCGCCGCATCGAGGCGCTGCTCGCTGTCGACATCGAACAGGATGGCCGGGTCGAACGAGCAGGTCAGCCAGGCGTTGTCGGCCATTTCGGCATCCAGTTGACCGGCGTCCCATCCAGCGTAGCCAAGAGTGATTACATTTTGATCAGGCCCGTAACCATCGGCGATGGAAAACAGCACATCCTGCGAGGTCGAAAGCGAAATTCCGCCCGGTAGATTGACCGTAGCCTGAAACACCTGGCCGCTCGGGTGTAGGACAAATCCGCGATCGGTCTGCACCGGCCCTCCCGAATGAATGGCGATTTCCTGGCAGCGTTTCGGTGCAGGAAGCTCAGGTCGAAGCTGTTCGAGTACGTCTGCCAGGGTCAGGCTTTGCGGGCGGTTGATCACCAGGCCCATTGCGCCATTGGCGTTGTGCTCGACAACGTAGGTCAAGGTCTGAGCAAAGTTCTCGTCGTGCATGTGGGGCATGGCGATCAGGAACTGGTGCTTTAGATAACTCGGGGAGACTTTTTTCATGAGTCCTAGTTTGGCGTTGCCTTGCCAGCCTGACAACTGACACTTGTACATGTCGGGCATCAGTTGGCAAAAAATTCAGTTGCTTGACAGCTTGTCGCCGCGTGCAAATTTCCAGGTGCGAATGATCTCCAGCCGGTCGATGTCGGCCAGATCGCCGGTGAACGGCGCAAAAGGCGCCGCCAGACGCACGATTCGTTGTGCGGCCTGATCCAGCAAAGGCTGCCCTGAGGATTCGAGCACCAGCACTTCATACAACGAGCCGTCCCGATTGATTGACACAAGAAGTCGCAGATTGCCGTAGATCTGCTTGCGCCGTGCTTCCTCAGGATAGTTCAGGTTTCCGACCCGCTCGACCTTCTTGCGCCAGTCGTCCTTGTACCAGGCACCTTTGTCGCGCATGGTCGAGGCCGCATTGAGGCGGTGGATCTTCGGGCGCTTGGCATAAAGTTGCTGCTCGTTCGACAGTTCGGCTTCCAGACTGGCAATTTCGTTGCTCAGCTCCGAGCTGTCGAAGGTCGGTGCGGCCTTGGTGGTCGGCTCGGGCTTGACCTCGTCACGTTTGGCGACGGTTTTCTGCTGGCTGGGCGCGGTGGTCGCGACGGCAGTCTTGGGTGCTTCCTGCTTGACCACCGGCTTGCTGGCCGGTGGTGGGGTGACCTTGTTGACCTTGGTGTCCTGATAGGGGGCAAGCTCGGTGGTCTTGAGCGTTTCGGCCTTGTCCAGTGTGCCGCTGCCCTGCTGGTCGTCCTGCGCCAGAAAGTCGGCCTGCCTGGGCTTTTCTTCGCTCTTGAACGTGGCGAGGGTGATTTCCAGGGTCTGCGAGATCTGCTCCGGCTTTACATAAGTGAAACCCACGCCAAGGATCACCGCGAGATGGATCAGCGCCGCGATCATCATGGTAAAGCCCAGCCGATCGGCAGGACGCACACCCACATTGGCGAGTTCGAGGGGCAGGTCGTTTCTGGCCATGGATGTCATTGGCGGTTCAGTATCTCGTCAGCCTGCATGTCAAAATCCGTGTCGTGTTACAGGTGGCGCATGATAACGCAATGTACGGTGCAACTTTGCTGCGGATCAGACGAAGTGATGCGTCTGCACACCGTTCATCGTTATACACACGTCTTGAAACACCCGAAAAACAGGGCTTTTGTTGGGGCGGACCGGGCGACGCTTCGTTTGTCCACGAAACGGTAGTTCAAACGTCGCTACACACCAGTCCGCTTTTGATTCTGGCCGAAGGCCGTGGGAGCGAACCGGGCGACGCTTCGCTTGTTCGCGAAGGGGTCGGTACAATCGTTGAAAGTGCCTGTTCTGAACCACCGTCTTCGCGAACAACTCAGTGCTTTATCAGCCCTTGCGCGCTTGCAGCTTTTTCTCGATCGCATCCATCAGCAGGCCACCGATATCAGTGCCGTAGGCATTGTCGATTTCGCGGATGCAGGTCGGGCTGGTGACGTTGATCTCGGTCAAGTGCTCGCCGATCACGTCCAGGCCGACAAACAGCAGGCCTTTTTCACGCAGGGTGGGGCCGATCTGTTCGGCGATCCAGCGGTCCTTGTCGCTCAGCGGACGGGCTTCGCCACGCCCGCCGGCGGCCAGGTTGCCGCGCGTCTCGCCAGCGGCAGGGATGCGCGCCAGGCAATACGGGACCGGTTCACCGTCGACCATCAGGATGCGTTTGTCACCGTCCTTGATGGCCGGCAGGTAGCCTTGCGCCATGATTTGCTGGGTGCCATGAGCCGTCAGGGTTTCGAGGATCACCGACAGATTCGGGTCGCCCACGCGATGGCGGAAGATCGACGCGCCGCCCATGCCGTCCAGCGGCTTGAGGATCACGTCGCCGTGCTGTTCGGCGAATTCGCGAATGATGTCCGCGCGACGGCTGACCAGCGTTGGCGGCGTGCACTGCGGAAACAGGGTGGCGAACAGCTTCTCGTTGCAGTCACGCAGGCTCTGTGGCTTGTTGACGACCAGCACACCTGCACGCTCTGCCTGCTCCAGCAGGTAGGTGGCGTAGACGAATTCCATGTCGAAAGGCGGGTCCTTACGCATCAGGATCACGTCCAGATCGTCGAGGCCCGCATCGACTTCGGCTTCGAACTCGAACCATTTGGCCGGGTCGGCAAACACCTTGAGCGGCTTCATGCGTGCACGGGCCTGGCCCGCGTTCTGATACAGATCCTTCTGTTCCATATAGAACAGTGACCAGCCGCGGTTCTGTGCGGCAAGGAGCATGGCCAGCGAGCTGTCCTTTTTATAGGAAATGCGCTCAATGGGGTCCATGACAATCCCTAGGCGAACGCTCATGGGCAATATCCTCTGATCGGTAAGGGCCGCAACGGCCGTAAAATTGGCATCAGGGTGGCGTTCCGTTTGCTCCCGGTCAAGGGGCAGGCCCGCCACGGTGTGCTTTATGGATTGAGTCTGGAGAGTATGCTAAAAAGGCTCGGCATCCGGTCTTCGATCCCTGTGGATCAATGAAGCGATACCGACAGGCTCCCAGTGCCTCGCAGAATGCGCAAAAATTCGCTGCGGCGATGGAAGAGCAGCTATGGAACAACACGCCTCCGCCTTGAAAGTCATGGTCATCGATGACTCGAAGACCATCCGCCGCACCGCCGAAACGCTGCTTAAAAATGCAGGCTGTGAAGTCATCACTGCGATAGACGGTTTCGACGCGCTGGCCAAGATTGCCGATAACCACCCACGAATCATATTCGTAGATATCATGATGCCGCGTCTGGACGGTTATCAGACGTGCGCGCTGATCAAGAACAACCGGGCATTCAAGTCCACGCCGGTCATCATGCTGTCCTCCAAGGACGGACTGTTCGACAAGGCCAAAGGGCGGATTGTCGGTTCCGATCAGTTTTTGACAAAGCCTTTCAGCAAGGAAGAACTGCTCAGCGCGATCAAGGCTCATGTGCCGGGCTTCGTTGCAGCAGAACAACACATACCATGACGCCCGCGCCTGATGTAGCGCGCTCGTAATCCGACGGGGAACACCCATGGCTCGAATATTGATCGTCGATGACTCGCCGACTGAAATGTACAAACTCACCGGCATGCTGGAAAAGCACGGTCATGATGTGCTGAAAGCCGAAAACGGCGCTGATGGCGTGGCCCTGGCCCGTCAGGAAAAGCCCGATGCAGTGCTGATGGACATCGTCATGCCGGGGCTCAACGGCTTTCAGGCCACCCGCCAGCTGACCAAGGATGCCGACACCAGCATGATTCCGGTGATCATGATCACCACCAAGGATCAGGAGACCGACAAGGTCTGGGGCAAACGCCAGGGCGCGCGGGATTATCTGACCAAGCCGGTGGATGAAGAAACCCTGATGAAGACCCTGAATGCGGTGCTCGCCGGCTGATTGCCGGGATCGTCATGGCTGAGCCACGTACCGCCTTCGAACTGCTTCTGGATATGGATCGACGCTGTCGCTCGCTGGCGGCGGGCCTGCCGCTGCAGGAAGCCCATCAGCAGGATTGGGTCGGCATCGGTTTCCGGATGGGTGAGCAGCGCTTCGTGGCGCCTATCGGCGAAATCGCCGAAATCCTTCACGAACCCCATCATGCGGTCATGCCAGGTGTGAAATTCTGGGTGGCGGGCATCGCCAATCTGCGTGGCCGACTGTTGCCGCTTCTGGATTTATGCGGATTTTTCGGTCACGAGCTGGTTGTAGTGCGCAAGCAGCGACGGGTACTGGTTGTCGAGCACAACGACGTTTTTGCCGGTCTGCTGGTCGATGAGGTGTTCGGCATGCAACGTTTCAGTCAGTTGAGCCTCATACCCCAGACGTCGCAAGACACCGATCAACGCATCGCGCCGTTCCTGCGCGGGCAGTTCATTCGCGAGCAGGCGTGGCAGATATTCAGCCCGTGGGCTCTGGTGCAGTCTGCCGACTTCATGGACCTGGCGTCCTAGCATGTCGGGCCTGGTGTGTTTCACAATTGATCCAGGCGGGGGCCTGATTAATGAGTAGTACAGACCGGTCAAGGGAAGGTGCAAGAAGCCGTACGCAGATTATTCTGCTGTTCGTTGCGCTGATTATTTTCATCATGTTGCTGTTCGCCAACTTCGCCTACCTCAACACCCAGTCGAACTACGACAAACAGTACATCGGGCATGCCGGCGAGCTGCGCGTGTTATCCCAGCGCATCGCGAAAAACGCCACCGAAGCGGCGGCCGGCAAGACCCAGGCGTTCAAATTGCTGGCCGATGCGCGTAACGATTTCGACGTCCGCTGGGGCTACCTGAAAAAAGGCGATCCGGCCACCGGGCTGCCTGCAGCTCCCGATCTGATACGCGACGAGTTGCGCGCCGTCCAGCGCGACTGGGAAGGGCTGCGCAAGAGCACCGACGTGATTCTGGCCAGCGAACAGACGGTGCTGTCGCTGCATCAGGTGGCGGCAACGCTGGCCGAAACCATCCCGCAGTTGCAGGCCGAATACGAAAAGGTGGTCGAAAACCTGCTGCAAAGCCGTGCGCCTGCCGCCCAGGTGGTGGTGGCGCAGCGTCAGGCGCTGCTCGCAGAGCGAATCCTCGGCTCGGTCAATACCGTGCTCGCCGGTGATGAAACGGCCGTGCAGGCCGCTGATGCTTTTGGCCGTGATGCCAGTCAGTTTGGTCGCGTGCTCAACGGCATGCTGGAGGGCAACGCGACACTGCGAATCTCTCAGGTCGAGGACCGTGATGCACGGGCAAGGCTGGCGGAAATCGCCGAACTGTTCGAGTTCGTCTCGGGCTCGGTGGACGAGATTCTCGAAACCTCTCCCGAGCTGTATCAGGTGCGTGAAGCTTCCGGCAACATTTTCAACACCTCCCAGACCCTGCTGGATGAAACCTCGGTGCTCGCCAACAGCCTGGAAAACCTGGCCAAGCGCCGCACCGTGAATACTGTCGGCGGCTATGTACTGGGCTTGCTGGCGCTGATGTCGATCATCCTCATTGGTCTGGTCATGGTTCGCGAAACCAACCGCCAGTTGCGCGAGACCGCGCAGAAAAGCGAGCGTAACCAGACGGCGATCATGCGTCTGCTGGACGAGATCGAAAACCTCGCCGATGGCGACCTGACGGTGACGGCCTCTGTGACCGAAGACTTCACCGGGGCGATTGCCGACTCCATCAATTACTCCATCGATCAACTGCGCGAACTGGTTGTGACGATCAACCTGACGGCCGAGCAGGTGGCTGCTGCCGTCACCGAAACCCAGGCCACGGCGATGCAGCTGTCTGCCGCCTCCGAACACCAGGCGTTGCAGATCAGTGCTGCTTCGACCGCAATCAACGACATGGCGGCGTCGATTGATCAGGTCTCGACCAATGCTTCGGAATCCTCTGCGGTAGCCGAGCGTTCGGTAGCGATTGCCAACAAGGGCAACGAAGTTGTGCATAACACTATCCACGGCATGGATAACATTCGCGAACAGATTCAGGACACCTCCAAGCGCATCAAACGCCTGGGTGAGTCCTCTCAGGAAATCGGCGACATTGTCAGCTTGATCGACGATATTGCCGATCAGACCAATATTCTCGCTCTCAACGCGGCCATTCAGGCGTCCATGGCCGGCGATGCCGGACGGGGCTTTGCCGTGGTGGCCGACGAAGTGCAGCGGCTGGCCGAGCGTTCGTCGTCTGCCACCAAGCAGATCGAGACGCTGGTGCGGGCCATTCAGAACGACACCAACGAGGCGGTCATCTCTATGGAGCAGACCACCAGCGAAGTGGTGCGCGGCGCGCGGCTGGCGCAGGACGCCGGCGTTGCGCTCGGGGAAATCGAAGGGGTTTCCAGAGTGCTTGCCGAGCTTATCGAAAGTATCACCGATGCCGCCCATCAGCAGGCCGAGTCGGCCGGCCAGATCTCACAGATCATGACTGTGATTCAGCAGACCACCTCGCAGACCACCTCGGGCACGTCGGCCACGGCTGAAAGCATTGGCAATCTGGCAAAAATGGCCAGCGAAATGCGTCGTTCGGTATCGGGTTTTGCCCTGCCGCCATCGAAAAAAGCCGGATGATGTACAACCAATGAACAACCTTGATTGGGTAACAGGCGGTACTCGTCATGGCTGATCGTCACGATTACGTGGCCCTTGAATGGCTGAAGGGCGAAATCGCCGAAACGCTGCGTCAAGCCCGCAACGAGCTGGATGCTTTCATCGAGGACCCGGCCAACAGTGCGGCGATGGCCGAGTGCCTGAACCTTGTGCACCAGGTTCACGGCAGCCTGCAGATGATAGAGTTTTATGGTGCTGCGTTGCTGGCCGAGGAAATCGAGCAACTGGCACTGGCGGTCCAGCAGAACCGCGTCAGTCATCCCGTCGAGTCCGAGCAACTGTTGATCCAGGCCATGAGTCAGTTGCCGGTTTATCTGGAACGTATTCACTCGGCGCGTCGGGATCTGCCGCTGGTGGTCTTGCCATTGCTCAATGATTTGCGCAGTGCGCGGGGCGAAAGTCTGCTCTCGGAAACCAGCCTGTTCGCCCCGCAACTGGTCGTCGTCCCGGCGCTCGACGACCAGGAGCTGGCGCGGCGTGATACCCCGGAATTGCCAAACCTGCTGCGCAAACTGCGCCAGACCCTGCAGGCGGCGTTGGCGGGGCTGATGCGCGAGCAGGGCGTTCAGACCCAGCTCGGTTATATGGCCAAGGTCTTTGCCCGGCTGGAACAGTTATGCGAAGACGCGCCGCTCGGTCCGCTCTGGCGAATCGCGTCGGCACTGGTCGAAACCATGCTCAACGGCAACTTCACCAACAGCCCGGCCCTGCGCAGCCTGCTGAAGGATGCCGACAAGGAACTCAAGCGCCTGGCCGAGCAGGGCGTGACGGGCATCAACCAGCCCGCCCCTGAAGAGCTGCTGAAAAGCCTGCTGTTCTACATCGCCAAGTCCGACAGCCTGGCGCCGAAGATGCTCGATCTCAAGGACCAGTACGCCTTGGCCGATGCCTTGCCAGGCAGTGACGTGGTCAATGAAGAGCGTGCGCGAATGGCTGGCCCGGATCGCGATGCGATGCGCTCGGTGATCGTGGCCTTGTGCGAAGGGCTGGTCAGGGTCAAGGAACGGCTCGACGTGTTCGTACGCGGAGACCGCCAGCATGTCAGCGAGCTCAACGCATTGCTGCCGCCGTTGCGGCAGATTGCCGATACCCTGGCAGTGCTAGGCTTCGGCCAGCCGCGCAAGGTCATCATCGATCAGTTGTCTGTCGTCCTCGGTCTTGCCCAGGGCCAGCGCGAGCCCAGTGACGGCGCGCTGATGGACGTCGCGGGTGCCTTGCTCTACGTCGAATCCACCCTGGCGGGTATGGCCGGCAGCAACGAGCAGGCCAGTCGCGAAGAAAGCCGCCTGCCAACCACTGATCTGACGCAGATTCATCAACTGGTGATTCGCGAAGCCCGTGCGGTGTTGCAGCAGGCCAAGGACGTTATTCTCGATTACATCGATGGCGAGTGGGACCGGCAGCGGCTCGACCCGCTTTGCGCGCTGATCGTGCAGGTTCGCGGTGCCCTGGCCATGATCCCGCTGGCCCGTGCCGCCAGCCTGCTGGCCGCGTGCAACGAATACATTCAGGAACACTTGCTGGTGGACGAAACCCGTCCCGCCTGGGTTCAGCTCGATTGCCTGGCCGACACCATTACCGGCATCGAGTATTACCTTGAGCGCATGCTCGAGGACCATGAAGCGCCGGGTGATCAAGTCCTCGACATGGCCCAGCAAAGCCTGGCGCGTCTGGGCTACACGCCTGCTGCGGACACCCTTGAGGTGCCGTTGCTCGAAGAAATCATCACTCAGGACGAATTGCTGGAGCTGGACGATCGCAAGGCGCTGGTCAGCCCTACGCAAACCATTGCTCAGGTTCTGGCCAGCCCGGTTTCTGCAGTCAATCCGCCTGCGCGCAACGCGCCTACCAGCCTGCTGCCGCCTTCGGCCGGAGAAGAGGCGGTAGATGAAGAGCTGCGCGATGTTTTCCTGGAGGAAGCTGACGAGGTGCTCGACGCGCTGCGCGAGTACCTGCCGCGCTGGTTTGCCTCGCTCGGCAGCGGCGGCCACTGGGACAGCACCGCACTCACCGAAGTACGCCGGGCATTTCATACCCTCAAGGGCAGCGGCCGGATGGTGCGTGCGCTGATCCTCGGCGAACTGGCCTGGTCGGTGGAGAACCTGCTCAACCGGGTGCTGGAGGGCGATGTGCTGCCGGGGCTTGAAGTTCAGCAACTGATGAGCGAAGTGCTGGCGCTGTTGCCGTCGGTGATCCGCGATTTTGCCGATGATGCGCAGCGCCAGCGTAACGATGTCGACCTGCTCGCGGCGCGTGCCCACGCGCTGGCCAATGGGCTTGAACCGCCGGTGCTGCCTGCGTCCGGTGATCCGGTGGCAGGCGAAACGCTTGATCCGCAGTTGCTGGATATTTTCCGTCAGGAAGCCCTTGGGCATCTGAATACCCTTGCCCGCTTCCTCGACAGCGCCGAACAATCGGCATCGCCTTCGATAAGCGACGCAGTGCTGCGTGCGCTGCACACGCTCAAGGGCAGCGCGCATATGGCCGGCGTGCTGCCGATTGCCGAGCTGGCCAGCCCGCTTGACCAGATGGTGCGTGAATACAAGGCCAACCTGATTGCTATCGGTGCGCCTGAACTCGGTCTGCTGCGCAGTGCAGAGCCGCTGCTGCACAGGGGACTTGAGCAACTGGACACGACCCCGCTGGCGGCCATTCCGGGTGCGGCAGAGCTGATCGAAGCGGCCCTGGCGCTGCTCAATGACCGGCTCACCGTGGTGCTGCGCGAGTCGGACAGTGGTCTGCGGATCAAGCGTAACCCCACGCTGCTGGCCAGTTTTCTGGCCGAAGGCATGGACATCGTGCTGGACGCTGAAAACCTGTTGCGACGCTGGCGTCAGCACCCGGGCGAACGCCAGGAACTGAGCGCGCTGCTCGATGAACTGACCACGCTTGGTCATGGTGCGCATCTGGCCGATCTGCCGCAGGTCGATGAGCTGTGCGAAGCCTTGCTCGACCTCTATGGTGCGGTCGAGGAAAGCAGCCTGGCGGTCAGCGAACGTTTTTTCGATGCGGCAGAGAACGCCCACGAAGCCTTGATCAACATGCTTGATCAGGTGGCGGCGGGGCAGGATGTCGAACCGCGTCCCGAATGCGTGCGTGCCTTGAATCAATTGCTGGATCAGGCGCTGGATCCTTCGGCGACCGGGCTGGTCAAGAGCGATGGTCATCGGACCTTGAGCGTTACCGAACTCAACGCGGCCACCGAACAATTGGCCAGTGAGGCCGAGCCCGCCGAGACTGCCGGTCCGGACGATGAGATCGTCGAGATATTTCTCGAAGAAGCCGTCGATATTCTCGACAGCGCCGGTCAGGCGCTGCAACGCTGGCTGGCCGATCCGGAAAACCCGGCACCGCTGGCCTCGCTGCAGCGCGACCTGCATACCCTGAAGGGCGGTGCACGGATGGCTGAAGTCGCCGAGGTCGGCGACCTTGCCCACGAGCTGGAAAACCTCTATGAAGGCCTGATCGACCGGCGCTTCAACCATTCGCCGACGCTGGCCGAACTGCTGCATGAGAGTCACGACCACCTGGCGATTCTGCTGGAGCAACTGTATCGGCAGGAAGCGCTCGGCGACCCGTCGGCGTTGATCGAGGCGCTGCGCCGCTGTCGCACGATCGAGAACACCGGGCCCGACATGCAGGTGCCGCCTGCCGCCAGCGAAGATGTTCCTGAACACGACAGCGAGCTGCGAGAAACCTTCCTCGAGGAGGGGTTCGATATCCTTGAAAGCTCCGGCGCGGCGCTGGCCCGGTGGCAAGCCGATCCGCACAATCTGCTGGAAGTCGAAAACCTGTTGCGCGACCTGCACACCCTCAAGGGGGGCGCGCGCATGGTTGAAGTCGCCCCGATAGGTGACCTGGCACACGAGCTGGAAACGCTTTACGAGGGGCTTTCGGCCGGCAGTCTGCAACCTGCGCCATTGATGATCGGCCTGTTGCAAAGCGGCCACGATGTGCTGGCCGACATGCTCGACGCGGTGCGTAACGAAAAGCCGCTGCCTGATGCCACGTTGTTGATTGACAGCATCCGCAGGCTGGCCAGCGACCAGCCGGTGGGTGAACCGGTGGTTGCACAAGCCCAGGAAGCCGGTCTGGAGCCCGTTGTGGCGGTTGCTCCTGCGGCCGACGGCGAGGTCGAGCGCAGTGGGCCGGAAATGGTCAAGGTGCCTGCCGAGCAACTGGAGGAGTTGGTCAATCTGGCCGGTGAAACATCTATCTTCCGTGGCCGGATCGAACAGCAGATTCTGGATTCTCAGGTTGCACTTGTAGAGATGGAAACCACCATCGAGCGGATGCGCGATCAATTGCGTCGTCTGGACATGGAAACCCAGGGCCGTATTCTCAGCCGGGAACAGGTCCAGGCCGAGCGGCTGGGTTATGAAGAGTTCGACCCGCTGGAAATGGACCGCCATTCTCAATTACAGCAGTTGTCGCGGGCGCTTTTCGAGTCTGCCTCCGACCTGATGGACCTCAAGGAAACCCTCGGTGCTCGAGCACGCGACGCTGAAACACTGCTGTCGCAGCAGGCCAGGGTCAACACCCAGCTTCAGGAAGGTCTGATGCGTACGCGCATGGTGCCGTTCGAGCGACTGGTGCCGCGCTTGCGCCGCGTGGTACGCCAGGTCGCTTCGGAGTTGCACAAGAAAGTCCATTTCGAGGTTGGCAATGCCGACGGTGAAATGGATCGCAATGTATTGGAACGGATGGTCGCGCCGTTGGAGCACATGCTGCGCAATGCGGTTGATCATGGCCTTGAAAGCACTGAAAAACGCATCGCTGCCGGCAAGTCGGCAGAGGGCCATATCAGTCTGGAACTGATGTACGAAGGCGGCGATATGGTCATCGAACTGAGCGATGACGGCTCGGGGGTCGATCTGGCGGCAGTTCGCCGCAAGGCCATCAAGCGCGGCATGATTCATCCGGATGCCGATCTGTCCGACCATGAAGTGTTGCCGTTCATTCTGCAGGCGGGTTTTTCCACCAGCGAGATCATCACCCAGATTTCCGGACGTGGCGTCGGTATGGATGTGGTGCATGCCGAGGTCAAACAGCTGGGCGGCTCGATGGTCATCGACTCGGTGCCGGGCAAGGGCACGCGCTTTCGTATTCGTCTGCCGATTTCAGTCTCGGTCAACCGGGCGTTGATGGTGACCTGTGGTGAAGAGCAGTACGCGGTACCGCTCAATACCGTCGATGGCATCGTACGCGTCATGGCCAATGAGCTGGACGGCTATTACCAGGCCAGCCCGCCGCGCTATCAATACGGCGGGCGCAGTTACGAGTTGCGCTACCTGGGCGAATTGCTGGGCAGCAGTCCGCCCAGACTGGCCGGGCAATTGCAGCCGCTGCCGGTGTTGCTGGTGCACTTGCAGGATCAATGGGTGGCGGTGCAGGTCGATGCGCTGGCCGGTTCGCGCGAGATTGTGGTCAAGAGTCTTGGCACGCAGTTCTCCAGGGTGCAGGGTATCTCTGGCGCAACCATTCTTGGTGACGGTCGTGTGGTCCTGATTCTTGACTTGATGGCGCAGATTCGCACCCTGCAGGGCTTGCCTTTCAGAGGGCTTATGGCACCTGTCTATCACGAAGTCGAGCACGCCAGGCCGTTGCTGGTGATGGTGGTGGACGATTCGGTGACAGTACGCAAGGTCACCAGCCGGTTGCTTGAGCGCCATGGCATGCATGTGCTGACGGCCAAGGACGGTATTGACGCCATGACCCTGTTGCAGGAACACACGCCTGACATCATGTTGCTCGACATCGAAATGCCGCGTATGGATGGCTTTGAAGTGGCCAGCCAGATCCGTCAGGACCAACAGCTCAAGGCACTGCCCATCATCATGATCACCTCCCGCTCGGGCCAGAAACACCGCGACCGGGCCATGGCAGTGGGCGTCAACGAGTACCTGAGCAAGCCTTATCAGGAGACCGTGTTGCTGGAGAGCATCGCTTACTGGAGTCAGGTTCATGTCTGAAGGTACGTTCCAGACCAGTCGTCTGACCAGTCTGACCGGTCTGCTGCTGCCGTTGAGCGACCGCCACCTGCTGCTGCCCAATGTCGCCGTTGCCGAGTTGATCGACTACCAGGACTGCAGCGCAGAGCCGGACGCTCCCGAGTGGTATCTGGGGCCTATCAGCTGGCGCGAGCTGACCTTGCCGCTGCTCAGCTTCGAAGCCGCTTGCGGAGGCCGCACCCGTGTGGGTGGCCGGGCCCGGATTGTCGTGCTCAATGCGCTGGGCGGGCGCAACGACGTCAGGTTCATCGCCCTGCTGACCCAAGGCATTCCACGCTCGTGCAAGGTCGACAGCCAGCTGAGTTACGTCGACGTACCGCTGGCGGAACTGGAACTGGCCGCCGTCCAGATCGGCGAAACCGTGGCACGCATTCCCGACCTGGAAGGGCTGGAGCAATGGTTGGTGGATGCGGGGCTGTCATAGGTAAAGAGGACGCGGAGCGTCCGGAACGGCATGCGACGCGGAGCGTCGCACGATAGTCAGGTTATCGTTCCTCACGCTCCAGCGTGGGAATGCCGTGCGTGGCGCTCTGCGTCACAAATCTTCGCCGCGCCGCAGAGTCAGCATCGGACGCGGAGCGTCGCACGATAGTCAGGTTATCGTTCCGCACGCTCCAGCGTGGGAATGCCGTGGGTGATGCTCTGCGTCACAAATCTGTGCCGCACCACACCGTCAGGATCGGACGCAGAGCGTCCAGAACGGCATGCGACGCGGAGCGCCGCACGATAGTCAGGTTATCGCCCACGCGGAGCATGGGTAGGATAGGGAAGCAAAAGCCTCACGACGAACAGCTGATTTCCAGGTGCTTGCCCCAGTCCGGTGGACGCTGGGCGTAGCCTTGCATGTCGGTTTGTTCGGTGAAGGGCGTGCAGAGCACCTGATGCAGGCGGCGGACTTCTTCGTAGTCGCCTTTTTCCGCCGCGGCGATAGCGTTCTGGGCCAGGTAGTTGCGCAGGATGTACAGCGGATTGACCGCGTGCATGCGTGTTTTACGCTCCTGCTCGGTGCCGTTGTCCTCGCTGGCAATACGTGCCAGATACGCTTCTGCCCAGCCATCGAAGCCCTTGATGTCGACAAAGTCGTCGCGCAATGTGCGCAGCGCTTCTGCGGCTGGCTGATCACCCAGGCGGCGGAAAAACAGGGTGTAGTCCACGCCACTGTTCTGCATCAGCTTCAACAATTGGTTGACCCGTTGTTCGTCCTGCTCTTGGGCAATGGTCAGGCCCAGGCGACGACGCATCAGGTCCAGGTAGTGCGCTTGATAAAGCGGCAGGAACAAGCCGATAGTCTCGCGTAATGCTTCCACGCTGATGAACGGCGTCAGCGCCTGCGCCAGTGCGCTCAGGTTCCATTGTGCGATAGGCACCTGGTTGCTGAAGGAGTAGCGGCCCTCGTGATCGGAGTGGTTGCAGATGAAGTGCTCGTCGAAATCATCCAGAAACGCAAACGGTCCGAAATCGAAGGTAATGCCCAGAATCGACATGTTATCGGTGTTCATCACGCCGTGGCAGAAACCGTAGGCCTGCCACTTGGCAATCAGTTCGGCGTTGCGCTCGACTATTTCGCGGAACATCGCCAGATACGGCTCGGGCTGCTCCTGACAATGCGGGTAATGCATCGTCAGTACATGTTCGGCCAGTGTCTTCAGCTGCTCCGGCTGTTTGGTATAGAAAAAGTATTCAAGACTGCCAAAACGTACATGGCTCTGTGCCAGGCGCAGCACCATGGCAGCATGCTCTTGGGTTTCGCGCCATACCGGCGTGCTGGAGCTGACCACACAACCTGCACGGCTGCTGGGGATCCCCAGAGCGTGCAGGGCTTCAGATGCCAGAAATTCGCGGATGGACGAACGCAGCACGGCGCGTCCATCGCCCATCCGCGAATAGGGTGTGCGGCCCGCGCCCTTGAGGTGCAAGTCCCAGTGTTCGCCTGCATCGTTATAGACTTCGCCCAGCAACAGTCCGCGGCCGTCGCCCAGGCGCGGATTGTAGGAGCCAAATTGATGCCCGGAATAGACCATCGCCCGTGGCTCTGCTTCGGACCATAGCTTGTGGCCGCTGAATATTTCTGCGAACAACGGCAGATCGGCCTGTTCAGGGGCCAGGTCCAATAGCGCCAGAGCCGACTGGCTGGCGACCACAAGCTGCGGCGCATCGATGGGCTCGGGCAGCACGGATGTGGAGAACGCATCGCCCAGGCGGGCAAAGCGGTTGTCGAAAATGAGTTCGTCGAGTGCTTTCAAAGCGTGTCGCCTCCAGAGGGGAATTTCAGGCTTTCAACGAAGCGGCGGCCTGCCTGGCTCGTCGGGCGTGTTTCAACGGTCAGAACCCGTAGACCGGGCCCTTGAGTGGTAGTTCTGATGATGAGCCCGCTGCCCGGACTATCGGTTCCGGCTTCGCTCGTAGGCGGCCAGAATCGTGCGCTCCGATTGCACCAGATAATCTTCGAGCATACGGGTCGCTTCATCGGTCTTGCCAGCATCAAGGCGGCCGAGCACGGCGGCGTTCATGTCCAGATAAGGCGAATGCATCAGCTCGGGATTGTTGAGCAGGCCGAAGGCCAGCCGCAACTCGGCCGATATCTGCGCATAAAACGCCACCAGTCGCGGGCTGTCGGACAGTTCAACGATGGCCTTGTGAAACATCATGTTGGCGGTGCCCACGGCAATCCAGTCATTGGCTTCGCGGGCGCGCACGCCTGCTTCGACCGCATCGCGCATGTGCAGCACGCCCGGATGCTGTGGGTACGCCTGGGCAATCGCCCTGCACTCGATGAAGCGCCGAATACGGTAAATATCGATGATAGAGGCTATGTCAGGCTTGGCCACGGTCACTCCGCGATTGGGCTCATGCGTGAGCAACCCCTCGCGGGTCAGGATTCTGAAGGCTTCTCTCAAGGTGTTACGGGAAATCTGCAGGCTTTCGGCCAACGCGGCTTCGGAGAGGCGTTGACCGGGGACCAGCTCGCCCTCAACCAGCATTCTGCGAAGCTCTGTGGTGATGGATTCTCCAAGGGTGCGAGGGAGGGCAGAAGCAGCGTCATTCATAAAGGGTCCAGAGAGATAAAAGCCGAGTCGATATTCCACGACAGCTCATTGGCTGGCAAGGACCAAGGCCGTCCGATGCTTCATGAGGTAGCACATATGAGTCACTGCGTAACAACATGGTGCATGTGGTTGAATCATTGATAATGGATTGTTCAACAATATTATCCTTATGTATCTACAGCTTGGCGCACTTGATTGATCGTTGGCATGCTCATTGCTCTGGCAGGTTACCCCCTCACCTCAGGAATGCCGCCGTGACACAGACTGCCAATGAGTTCACCAAGGCGCGCCGCGCCTCTTTGATCGCCGCGATCTTCATGATGGCGACCTCTGCCATCGGTCCTGGCTTTCTGACCCAGACAGCCACGTTCACCGCGACTCTGGGAGCGGCGTTTGCCTTCGGCATCCTGGCGTCGATTCTGATCGACTTCGTGGTCCAGCTGAATGTCTGGCGTATCGTTACGCTGACCAGAATGCGTGCATCTGACCTGGCCAACGCGGCAATTCCCGGCAGCGGTTATCTGCTCGCGGTGCTGGTCATCTTCGGCGGTCTGGTGTTCAGTCTGGGCAACATCGCCGGTGCGGGCCTGGGCTTGAATGCGCTGACCGGTCTTGATCCCAAATGGGGCGGTGCCTTGAGCGCGCTGATCGCCATCGCGATCTTCTCGTCGCACCGTGCGGGCATCGCGATGGACCGCATCATGATGGTACTGGGCACGTTGAAAGTCTGCCTGATCCTCTTCGCTGCCTTTGCATCGCATCCGCCGTTGGGCGAAGCGCTGCGCCAGACAGTATTGCCGGACATGGTCGACTTCGCGGCCATCACCACCATTGTCGGCGGGACCGTCGGCGGCTATATCACTTACGCAGGTGCCCACCGTTTGCTGGACCGCGGTACGGTCGGGGTGGAAAACATTGATGTGGTATCCAAGGCTGCACTCACCGGGATTCTGGTCACCGGCATCGCCCGCTACGTGCTGTTTCTGGCGATTCTGGGTGTGGTTGCCAGCGGGGTCGTCATTGATGTGTCCGGCCAGGGCGCAAACCCCGCAGCCCAGGCCTTTGGTGCTGCTGCCGGCAACTTCGGTCTGATGATGTTCGGTCTGGTGCTCTGGGCTGCCGGTATCAGCAGCGTTATCGGTGCCTCCTATACTTCCATGTCGTTCATCACGGTGTTTTCCAAGCGCATCACCGAGCGAGCGCGCAATCTGGCGACGGTCGGCTTTATTCTGATCACTGTGGTCGTATACGTGATGTGGGGCAAGCCACCGGCCGCGCTGCTGGTGTTTGCCGGTGGCTTCAACGGTCTGATCCTGCCTCTGGGCCTGAGCATTTTCATGTACGTCGGCTGGCGTCGTTCCGACCTGATGGACGGCTATCACTACCCTCGCTGGCTGTTGGTACTGGGTGTTCTGACTTGCCTGTTGTCGTGGTACATGGCGTTCAAATCGGCAGGAGCCATCTTTGCCTTTATCAATGCAGCCTGATTTCGGAGAACAAGAAATGCCTGCGATAGACCTTAACAGTGACCTTGGTGAAAGCTTCGGCGCCTGGAGCATGGGCGACGACGAAGCGATTCTCGATGTGGTCAGCAGCGCCAACGTGGCCTGCGGTTTTCATGCCGGTGACCCGGCCGGCATTCTGCGTACCCTTGAGGCCGCAGCGGCCCGGGGCGTTGCCATCGGCGCGCATGTGGCCTACCCGGACCTGGTAGGGTTCGGTCGCCGTAACATGGACATCCCGAGCGACCAGCTGACCGCCGATGTCATCTATCAGATCGGCGCGCTTCAGGGCCTGGCCCGCAGCGCAGGCACGAGCGTGACCTACGTCAAACCGCACGGTGCGCTGTACAACACCATCGCTGGCGATCAGCGTCAGGCAACGGCGGTCATTCAGGCGCTACTGCGCATTGACCCTGCGCTGAAACTGGTGTGTCTGGCCAATTCGCCATTGCTCGACTGGGCGCGTGAAGCGGGGCTGTCCTGCGTCGCCGAGGCATTCGCTGACCGTGCCTACACCCCTGAAGGCACGCTGGTGTCCCGCTCGCGTCCCGGTGCCGTTCTGCACGATGCCGAGCTGATCGCCGAGCGCATGCTGCGCCTGGTTCGCGAAGGCACTATCGAGGCTGAAGATGGCCGCGAAATCAGCCTGCAGGCCGATTCGATCTGCGTCCATGGCGACAGTCCGGGTGCGGTGAACATCGCCCGCATCCTGAAAGATCGTTTGCACAACGCAGGCATCACCGTCCGCGCATTCACTCGAGGCTGATCATGAACTCACTGCAACACGCCCGCGAGGCTGCCAGCGCTGCCCGTGCCCGCTACCGCGATGGTTTCGTCTCACCGACCGCTGGCGAAGCACCCGGTCTGACCCAATGCAACATGATCACGCTGCCGCGTGAATGGGCGTATGACTTTCTGCTGTTCGCGCAACGCAACCCGCAAGCCTGCCCGGTGCTTGATGTGACAGAGCCCGGCAGCCACACCACACTTCTGGCCGAGCAGGCGGATCTGCGCACCGATCTGCCGCTGTATCGCGTCTGGCGCGATGGCCAGCTGGCCGAAGAGCTCAGTGACGTCAGCCACATATGGACGCAGCACACTGATCTGGTCAGCTTTCTGATCGGTTGCAGTTTTACGTTCGAGACCGACCTGATGAATGCTGGTATCGATGTGCGGCATATCAGCGAAGGCTGCAATGTGCCGATGTACCGCAGCAATCGGGTCTGTCGCCCGGCCGGGCGTCTGCAGGGCAACATGGTGGTGTCGATGCGACCGATCCCGGCAGACAGGGTCGCCGAAGCGGCGCGCATCACCGGGCGTTATCCCGGTGTGCACGGCGCGCCGGTACATGTCGGCGAGCCTGGACTGCTCGGCATCAAAGACCTGGCGAGCCCTGATTTTGGCGATGCCGTGACGATCGGGCCCGGCGAGATTCCGGTGTTCTGGGCCTGCGGCGTGACGCCCCAGGCGGTGGTCATGGCGTCTCGCGTACCGTTTGCGATTTCCCACGCTCCGGGCCACATGTTCATCACCGATATCCCGGACAGCTACTACCACGTATAGGAGAGGCTCATGCGTTTCTACCCGGCCAACCTGGATGCGCTCCTGGTTGAACTGTCGAATCTGGACGAGACCCTGGCCCTGTTCGAATCGCTGCAGCAGCAACCTGTCGCTGGCGTGGAGGAAATCGTTCCGGCAGCGCGAACGTTACTGGTGCATTTTCGCCCCGCAGCCGTCAGCTTCGAAGCGCTGGCGGCGCAGATTGCTTCGCGTGACATTCGCGGCACCGCTCGCGAGCCCGGCAAGCTGATTGAAATACCCGTGCATTACAACGGCGAAGACCTGGCCGATGTCGCCCGGGAACTGGACATCAGCGTCGAAGAAGTGATCAAGCGCCACACCGGCAGCGACTACAACGTCGCGTTTTGCGGCTTCGCGCCCGGTTTTGCCTATCTGAGCGGCGGTGCCGGGTTCGTGGTGCCGCGGCGCAGTACGCCACGTACGCGCATTCCCGCTGGCGCAGTGGCGCTGGCCGGTGGTTTCAGCGGTATTTATCCACAGGCCAGTCCTGGCGGCTGGCAGATCATCGGTGTGACTCACTCGACAATGTGGGATCTGGGCCGGGACGAGCCAGCCTTGCTCCAGCCTGGCTACCGTGTGCGTTTTCAAGACGCCGGACCGCTGCCAGTGACCAGCGTGTCGGTGGCTGCGCCCGCTCGTCAGCAGGTTTCGACGATCACCGAAGACTATCTGCAGATCGTGGCGCCGGGTCTGCAGACGCTGTTTCAGGATCTGGGTCGCCCCGGTCGGGCGGGGCAGGGTGTTTCCGCATCGGGCGCACTGGATCGTGGCGCACTGCGGGCGGCCAATCGCGCAGTCGGCAATGATCCGGGCACCGCTTGCCTGGAAATTCTCATGGGCGGCCTGACGTTCACCTGCCAGGGGCAGACTGTCGTCGCGATAACTGGCGCGCAGGTATCGGTAGAGGTCATGACCGTCGATGGTCAGCGGCTACAGCCGCCTCTCTACGTACCATTTGTATTGCACAGCGGCGATCAGGTAGACATCGGTTCGCCCACCGCAGGTCTGCGCAGTTACCTGGCGGTTCGCGGCGGTTTTGTTCATGAGCCAGTGCTGGGTAGTCTTTCTACCGACACGCTGGCCCAGGTTGGCCCTGCCGCGCTGGCGGCCGGCGATCGATTGGGCTTCAAGCGCAGGGCAGGCGGCGTTGCCGTGTCGGTGGCCGAACAACCGGCATTCGATATGCCGCGTGCCGATCAGGTCATCACGCTGGATGTGGTCATGGGCCCGCGCAGTGACTGGTTCACCGCCGAGGCGCAGGCGCTGCTCGCGCAACAGACCTGGCTGGTCACGCCGCAATCCAACCGGATCGGTATCCGCCTGGCCGGGGAGCAGGCGCTGGAGCGCGCCGTCAGTGGCGAACTGCCCAGCGAAGGCACCACGGTTGGTGCCATTCAGGTGCCACCCAGCGGCCAGCCGGTGCTGTTTCTGGCCGATCACCCGCTGACCGGCGGTTACCCGGTTATTGGTGCAGTTGCCACCTACCATCTGGACAAGGCCGGGCAGATCCCGGTCAACGCCCGCATTCGTTTCAACCCGCTGAGCGCCTTCGAGCCAGTGCGCCCCGCCACTTCAGACGAGACCAATAACAGATGAAAAAGGTTCTGATTGCCAACCGTGGCGAAATTGCCGTTCGTATTGCCCGTGCCTGCCGTGACTACGGAGTCGCCTCGGTGGCGGTGTATGCCGATGCCGACATTGATGCGCTGCATGTGCATCAGGCCGACGAGGCCTATGGCCTGCAGGGCGAGCGCCCGACCGACACCTATCTGAATATCGAGAAACTGCTGGCAGTTGCCGCTCGTGCCGGTGCCGACGCGGTTCACCCAGGCTACGGATTTCTCTCCGAACGCGCCGATTTCGCTCGCGCCGTGATCGACGCAGGCCTGACCTGGATCGGCCCGGACCCGGCAACCATCGATGCACTGGGTGACAAGGTTCAGGCCCGGCGTATCGCCCTGAAAGTCGGCGCGCCGTTGGTGGCCGGTACTGAAAACCCGGTGAGCGATGCTTCTGAAGTGGTCGCGTTTGCCGAACAACATGGCTTGCCGATTGCCATCAAAGCCGCATTTGGTGGCGGCGGTCGTGGCTTGAAGGTTGCCTGGAAGCTCGATGAAGTCCGCGAACTGTACGAGTCTGCCGTGCGTGAGGCGGTGACCGCATTCGGCCGTGGCGAGTGTTTCGTCGAACGCTTTCTGGATCGCCCAAGGCACATCGAGGCGCAGATCATCGCTGACCGGCATGGCCGGGTGGTCGTGGTCGGCACCCGCGATTGCTCGCTGCAACGCCGCAACCAGAAGCTGATCGAGGAGGCACCAGCGCCTTATCTGAATGACGAACTGCGCCAGCGCATTCACGAGTCGGCCCGTGCGGTCTGCGCCGAAGCGGGCTATGTCGGTGCCGGTACGGTGGAGTTCCTGCTCAGCGGCGATGGCACCCTGTCGTTCCTGGAGGTCAACACGCGCTTGCAGGTGGAACACCCGGTCACTGAAGAAACCAGTGGTGTGGATCTGGTTATCGAACAACTTCGTGTGGCCGACGGTTTGCCACTGTCGTTCGAAGGCACACCTGTGCCGCGCGGCCACAGCTTTGAATTTCGCATCAACGCCGAAGATGCAGGCAACGGCTTTCTGCCAACGCCGGGCGCGATCGATGTATTCCAGCCGCCGTCCGGTCCGGGCGTGCGTCTGGACACCGGCGTGACAGAAGGCTCACGCGTCTCACCGAACTTCGACTCGATGATTGCCAAGCTGATCGTCACCGGCGCAACCCGCGAGCAGGCCATCAGCCGCGCCCGTCGTGCGCTGGCCGAGTTCAAGGTGGAAGGTGTCGCCACTGTGCTGCCGTTCCATCGGGCAGTCATGGACCACGACGATTTCACCGCAGCCGATACCTTCGCCGTTCACACCCGCTGGATCGAAACCGACTTCGCCGAACAGGTCGCAATCGCTCCGCGCAGCACGGTGCCGGTCGACACGGGCGTACTGCGCACCTTCGTCGAAATCGACGGCAAGCGCCACGAACTGGGCCTGCCTGCTGCGCTGCTGCGTGGCATGAGCCTGAACACTGCCGCACCGGCTGACGCCAGCCAGCCACCGGCCGACGCCCCGGACCCGCACGCAGTGCTGACGCCGGTAGCGGGTAACCTGCATGCCTGGGCGGTTGAAGACGGTGCGACGGTAGAGAAGGGGCAGGTGATCGCGATCATGGAGGCGATGAAGATGGAAACATCGATTCTGGCACCGTGTGCCGGGACGCTGCAGATCGGCAAAGCGCCTGGGGAATATCTGGAGGCGAAGGTGGTGATTGGGCGGGTTGAGGCCTGATTTATCCGCTATTGCGCATCAGCCGGACTGGAGCCCGGTTGATGCGCGCTACCGCTGCAAGGAGTCGTCTCAATCCAGCCGCAGCTCAGGCGGTTCCGGTGCATCCTTGGTCGCCGGGGTCACGGTGGTGTTCACCGGTTGCAGCGTCGTTTGTCCGGTCGGCGCACCGCTCTTTTCGCCTGGTTCGGCGGGCACCAGTTTGTATTCCAGGCCCTGGGTGTTCTTGAGGTAGATCTCCATCTGACGGAACGAGATGTTGATGTGCTGCTTCTTGAACTCGCGATTGATGAAGCGGTTGATTTCGTCGAGCACCGGGTTGCGGTCGCCCAGATCGCGCACGTGCATGCGCAGTTCGTGGTCGAGGGTGCTTTCGCCGAAGTTCAGGAAGTAGACGATCGGTTCCGGTTCCTTGAGCACCCGGGGGTTTTCCCGTGCGGCTTGCAGCAGCAGGGAGCGCACCAGATCCAGGTCCGAGCCGTAATCCACGCCCAGCTTGAGGGTTACGCGGGTAACGGTGTCGGTCAGCGACCAGTTGATGAGCTGGCCGGTGATAAAGGTCTTGTTCGGGACGATGATGTCCTTGCGGTCGAAGTCGGTGATGGTCGTGGCACGGATGCGGATCTTGCTGACCGTCCCAGACAGGGCACCGATGGTGATGGTGTCACCGATACGCACCGGGCGTTCGAAGAGGATCATGATCCCGGAGATGAAATTGGCGAAGATCTCCTGCATGCCGAAGCCCAGGCCCACCGACAGCGCCGCGACCAGCCACTGCAGCTTGTCCCAGCTCACGCCCAGCGTCGACAGCGTGGTCACGAAACCGATCCCGGCGATGGTGTACGACAGCAGCGTGGTGGTCGCATAGGCACTGCCTTGCGCGAGGTTCATGCGTGACAGCACCAGCACTTCCAGCAGGCCGGGCAGGTTGCCAGCTAGCACGAAGGTGATGACGATGATCACCCCGGCTCCGAGGAAATCGCTCAGGCTGATCGGCACCATGCTCATGTTGGCACCGGTGCCACTGGTGTATTCGTAGAGGATGATGTTGTCCAGATACGCGAATACCGTGATCAGCTCGGCCCACACCAGATACAGCGCGCCGACGAAACCCGCCAGTAGGGCCAGACGAATCAGACGAAGTGATTGCTGGTTGACCTGTTCGATGTCCAGCTTGGGCTCTTCGACCGGAATATCACTGTCGCCGTTTTCTCTGGCTGCCTGACGCTTGGCCAACGCGCGCTGGTATGCCAGTCGCCGGGCGGCGACGCTCAGACCGCGAACGAAAGTCGCCTCGACCATCAGCCAGATCATCATGAGGTACAGCGTGTCGATGAGGCGGTCGCTGAGCTTGAGCGCCGTGTAGTAGTAGCCAAAGCACACTGCCAGGAAAAGAGCGACGGGCAATGCCGTGAACACCACGCCGACGGTCTTGCGGAACAGCGACGCGTTATGGTGAGTGGGGCTGGAGATCAACAATCGGCCGAGCAGCCAGGTCATCAGGGCGTAGCAGGTCAGGACCACGCCGATGCCCAGCACATCGTCGGCCAGTGCGGCTGGTTGGTGTTCGGCTACCGCCACCACGGCCACCAGCGCCAGCACCACCAGACCAAGGCGACGGACCCAGCCACGCAGGAACTCGACCTGCGCCGTTTCCCAGCGGAAATGCAGTTGTGCAACGCCGGACGGGGCGAGGACGCGGTAAGCGGTGTAGAACACGAGCCACGCAAGGGCAATCTGCAGCAGTGCCTCGCCCAGGTTGGCGTTTTGCCCGCGGGCATCGATTTGCAGGGCATAGCCGCACAGCGCCAGTCCCAGCGCCACGGGCATGGCCAGCAGCACATTGATCAGCAGCGCCAGCGGGGTTTTCCACTGGCTGTCACGTTTGAAGTGGCCGATGTCGGCGTGCAGGCGATTGAGTTTCTGGTACAGCGCCTTGCGTCTCCAGGTCAGTACGCCGATCAGCAGCAATAACGGCAGGAACAGCAGCGGCCGCTGAGTCAGGCCGTCTGACAGCTCGGTGAGGCTGGATGTCCACGGCAGGGTAGCGATCTGCTTTTGCAGGCGTGGCCAGATATTCTGAAACCATTCCACATCCAGCGGTTTGTTGCTGGGGATCCAGAACATCTGCTCGTCCAGCGTCGAGCGCAGGCCCTGAGCGGTGCTGGTCAGCTGTTTCTGGTTCAGTTGCAGCGTGATGGACTCGTTCAGCAACGCGCTCAGTTCGCGGTTCAGGCGCTCCAGCAGATCGCTGCGGGTGATGGCCAGGTCCAGCAGCGTCCTGCGCAATTGCGGGGTAACGTTTTCCGGCGGTTGAGTGGCGAGCAGCCGTTCGACATAAGCCGTGGGTGTGCTCATCTGTTCGCGTTGCTGGTTGATGTCGAACTGATACAGGCGGATGTTGGCGATTTCGTCAGCCAGACCCTTGTCCAGCTCCAGATGCGGCAACGCTTGCTTCTGCTTGTAGAGAATCTTGGACAGCAGCAGGCTGCCGCTCAGTACGTTGATCTGCTCGCTGAGGGCTTGGTCGGTCTGGGTCAGGTTGTCGAGTTGCTGTTTGGTCTTGAGGTTCTGCTGGGTCAGTTCGTTGAGGCGATCGGTGCCGCGCAGCAGGTAATCGGACAGCTTGAGGTTGGCGGCGCTTTCAGTCGCCAGCAGGCTGCTGCCGCCGGACTTCTGCGCCTCCAGGGACAGGTCGGCGACCGTCTTCTGCGACTGGGCACGACGCTTGTCGTTGATCAGGGTTTGCAGGTCCTGAATTTCCTGTTCCTGACGTGCGACTTTTTCAGTCAGCAAGTCGTGCTGACTGTTGCCCAGGTCCTGCAACTGGCTGTTGCCGGCCAGTTCCTGACGGCGCAGCAGGTTGAGGGCATTGATCGAGGCCAGTTCCGCATTGAGCAGGTTGCGCTGGTCGGCGCTCAGGGTCTTGCCGTTGTCCTTGCCATTCTTGAGGATGGCGTTGATCTGCTGAATGCGCGTCTGATTGGCGCTGATTTCAGTCTGCGCCCGCTCCGGCCGGGTTTGCGCCGTTATGGCCAGGCTGTTGGCATCGTTGAGTTCGCTCTGCAAGTCACTTTGCTGAGTGCTGCGCTGGCTGAGAAGCTGCTCCAGTTGCGGTACATCGAGGCCGCCATAGCGCTGAGCGACGGGCACTATTTTGCTTTCTTTCAGGCGGGCCAGCTCACGCTGGTTTTCCGATGTCTGTTTGGGTGCCTGGGCGAGCTGCTGTTTGAGTGCTGCCAGTTTCTGTTCGCTGTCCTGCTTGCTGTTCAGAAAGGCCAGTGTCTGCTCAAGCACCTGTTGCAGCGCTTTTTGCTCGGCGTCAGGCAGCTTGCGGTCGGCAATCTTGTCGAGGCTTTGCTGTACGGCATCGCTGCTGGGCGGATCGGCGGCGAGCGCCGGGAAGGTGGACAGGCAAAGCGCAAACAGTGCGGCAGCACAAATGGAACGCAGGGAAAACATAGACACCGGTCGCATGATGATACGTGTGGATTGGCAGTTTAAAGGAACAGTCCGGGGCCCGGGCGGGTTCCTTCGGGGAATTTGACGCCCACTTTCTGGATCTTGTTCCCGTCCATGACGGCAACTGTCCAAATAGTTCCATTCCATTCAATCTGGTCGCCTACCACCGGTTCGCCGCGGTTCTTCTGCACGATGAACTGGCTGAGCGGCATTCCGGGATCGATACCGTCGAGTTTCAGACCATAAAGCGCCGCGACTTCCCCCAGTCGTGCATCACCTTCCAGTACAAAGTCGCCGAAGAAGCGCAGGTCCAGACCGCGTTGCGGTGCCTGGCTGAACAGTTTGCCCAGCGCGGGAAGGTCATGTTCGTGGCCGATCACACACAACAGGTCACCCACTTCCAGCGTCGTGCTGCCGGATGGATGGAGCAATTGCTGGCCCCGGAAGAGTGCCGCGATACGAGTGCCTTCCGGCATCTTGAGTTCGCGCAACGCCGCACCGATGCACCACTTTTCAGCGCCCAGGCGGTAAACGAACAACTCCCACTCACTGGTGACATGGACCTCCAGCGCTGCCCGCGAGATAGGCGCAGGATCGGGTGGAACCGTCACTTTCAACAATTTGGCCATCCACGGCAGGCTGGTACCTTGCAGCAACAGCGAGACCAATACGATAAAGAACGCCAGGTTGAAATACAGCTGAGCGTTCGGCAACCCTGCCATCAACGGAAAGACTGCCAGGATGATCGGCACCGCGCCGCGCAGCCCGACCCAGGCGATAAACGCTTTTTCGCGGCCATGGAAAGCCTTGAACGGCAGCAGCCCGACCATCACCGACAGCGGGCGTGCGACCAGAATCATCCACAGCGCCAGGCCCAGTGCGGGTATTGCAATCGGCAGCAGGTCGTGAGGCGTGACCAGCAGACCGAGTACCAGAAACATGCCGATCTGCGCCAGCCAGGCCATGCCGTCGAGCATGTGCAAAATGCCGTGGCGGCTGCGGATAGGGCGGTTGCCAAGCACCAGGCCGCACAGGTAGACCGCGAGAAAGCCGCTGCCGTGAATGGCGTTGGTCAGGGCAAAGATCGCCAGACCACCGGCGATCACCAGAATGGGGTACAGGCCCGCCGCCAGATTGATGCGGTTGACCAGTTGCAGCAGGATCCAGCCGCCACCCAGGCCGATGAAACTGCCGATGCCGAATTCCTGGATCAAATGCCCCAACAGCCCCCAGTGCAGCCCGGTCTGACCACTGGCCAGCATGCCGATCAGGGTAACGGTCAGGAACACCGCCATAGGGTCGTTGCTGCCCGATTCGATCTCAAGGCTGGCGGTGACTCGCTCGTTCAGGCCTTTGCCGCCCAGCAGGGAGAACACCGCCGCAGCGTCTGTCGAGCCAACGATCGCGCCAATCAACAGCCCCTGGATGACGCTCAGATTGAATAGCCAGGCAGCCACCATGCCAGTCAGTACAGTGGTGATCAGTACACCTACCGTTGCCAGCGACAAGGCAGGCCACAGTGCTACCCGGAAACTGGCCACCCGTGTGCGCAGCCCGCCGTCGAGCAGGATCACAGCCAGTGCAAGGTTACCGACCAGATAGGCGGTGGCGTAGTTATCGAAGATGATCCCGCCGCCGTCGACACCTGCGACCATGCCCACGGCCAGAATGATGACCAGGATCGGGATGCCCAGACGTGATGAAAGAGAACTGACCAGGATGCTTGCGGCTACCAGCAACGCGCCGACCAGGAACAGGCTGTTGATGGTGGTGGCGTCCAAGGGCGGTACTCCGTAGAAAACTGAATTGAAGCGAGAGGGCGAGAACTGACCATGCAGTCCGCGTGCCAAGCGATTTAACCTGTTGAATTGCTTGGCTGTCAAAGAGCAATTTCAACCAGTCGCCACAGATCAGCGCTTCAGCGCACATCGCTCGTTGCAATCCGCCGGCTGGCACATACGTATGTACCGCAGACCAGACCCTCCTGAGCCCTGCTGTCGAGGTCCCGACCACAGGAAGGTTTTCATCAAGGACGATGAGTTTGCTGTAAATCAGGACACCGGAATCCTGTCTGGCAATAATCATGATCCTGACACCGGGTTCTGGGTGCGGGTGCGTCAGGACTTTTCGGTCAGCGATTACTCCCGACTGATCCCTGTCAACGTGGGTAACGCGTTCAGTGTTTGCAGTGGTTCGCCGCTATTCAGGGTGAGCCGTTTGCTGAATCAGCCTTATGCATCGGCAGATCAGTGACGGTATAGATAGTTAGTGCCACGAACGCTCCGATGAATGATTACGTGCATGACTTCTCAATTTGCAGGAAGACGTCATGACATCCACTCCCCCGGAAACACGCAAAACCGATCAGCAACTGCTGCGCGAACGCGCGCGGCAGTTTGTTCTCGATTATCCCGACCTGCACAACCTGGCCTGTGCTGCCGCCAGCAAGATCATTCTTCAACACACTCGCAGAGCGCTCTCTCCGGAGCATGTGTATTGGCATCGTTTCAGTAGCGCGAGCAGCAGCCCGCGAACCTTTACCGGCTGGCAACACTCCGGAGCGCCGGTGCAGTCGATGACATTGATCGAGCTGCTGATACGGCAATTCAGCGCCCATGACCAGCAAAACGTCGACGAGCTGTCCCTGTACAGTGGTTTTTATACTGATGGCGCGGACCACGGGGTCTTTGACGAGCGCAATGAGGTACCCATGCTGCCTAAGGATGTGCTCAAAGACATGTGGACGCTTGATTTCAGCGCACAGTACACCCGCCGGATAGAGCGCTTCTGGAGCAGGCACAGTGAGGACTTTTGCCTTCTGGCCAAGGCGCAATATCTGGTCGCAGCCGGCAATTGCCTGCGCAAGGGGCAGTTGTCGACTGACGACTTCAGACAGGTTTCCGGCATCGTTATCGCGGATCCACTACAGACGCCTACGTTGAAGGCATTGCAGGCCACGCTTCCGTTACCTTCCGGCGTTTCGGTCCATACTCTGGATATCGATGGCATCAAAGCCCATGACCTGCTGCGTATCGTCACGGCCGAGGGGCGGCAGGTGATCTACTGGCCAGGTGCCGAGCAGCCTTTTCTGGCCTTCGATGGCGAGCGCGCCTTGTACAACTGGCTCAAGGGTCAGTTCATGGACAAGAAGGCAGCCAGGGTTATAGAGGGGCATTTCCTGCGTGGTGAAGCGTCCCGAGTACAAGACAGCGCCAGGTTTGCTCGTGGGGTAAGCGATTTGCTCGCGCACGATTGGCGTGCTGACGTTCAGCTTATAAACAGGGCGCACGCGGCTATTGCAGGCGACCCCTTTGTTTACCTGCGTGATATTGCCTGCCAAGTCATGACTGCCGATGCACATCAACTGCTGACGTCCAATGCCGAGCTGCGCAAGCAAGTGTGGATCGGTTATCTCAGCGCCTTCATGCAGGCTTTTGGCGGACTTGCCCCGCTGGGTTGGCCGATCGCTTTGACACTGGTTGGGGCCAGCCTTGCCAACACCGGGTTGAACATCGATCAGGCGGTCAATGGCAAGACCCCCGCGCAACGCAAGGCTGGCGTGCTGGGCGCAATCATTAACGCCGTTTATCTGCTTTTCAATCTTCCTCTGCTGCTTTCCATACGTGCCATTCCCCAGTCAGTGCCTGCGACGGCAACGGACATCGGGCCAATCGCCAGCGAAGCGGCGGAGGGCGGCAGCGTGGCTGTCGACCGGCTGGACAACCTGGAAGGCAACCTGCTGCTGGACAACCTCACGCCCTCAGCCGAAGAAGGCAGGCTTCGTGGCATTTACACGCTGGCTAATGGCGAAACCTGGATCAGGCTTGCGCAACTGCCGTATCGCGTGATGTTCAATGAGCAGCAGCAATGCTGGTTTATCGTCAACCCTGAGAATCCTTTTGCATTCATCGCCAGCAACCCTGTCCGCCTGGGTGCTGATGGAGAGTGGGAATTGATGAAGCCGCTCGGCTTGCAGGGTGGCGCGCCTATGGAACCGCAGGTGCCGTCAACCAGTGCATCTGCCTTGGCAGGCAAGGCTTACGGGACGGTGCGCTCGACGTTTTGGGACAGGTACCTGCAAACGGACGTGTTCGGTGAGCAACGTTATGCGGAGGCGGCTGTGGCCCGGCAAAAGGAGGTCATGGCGATTTGGGAGCCCACTTCAGAGGATGGTCTGGAATCTGATTCGTCTTCCGAAGGCAATGAAGTGTACAGGGACCCCTGGCAGGGTAAACACCGGGTATTCAAGTTGGGCGAGGACGACTATTACGGCGCTAATATCACGCTTTATACCCATGAAGATTCGGAATTCAATCAGTTCCTGCGCTCAGGTCAGTTCAAGGATGCCAATCAGATAAGAATCATCGAACGGCTGGCCGAAGATATCCACGTGGTGGGGTACAACAATGATGTAGATTTGTATCGTGGCGGCAGTGGGAGTCGGGGCACTTCGGGCGCCGTGTTCCGCAGCGGGCAGATCAAGGTCGGCGATGTATTGGTCAATACCGACGTCACTTCGTTCAGTGAAAACCCTTATGTAGTCAGTGCCTTCGCCAGCAGTCGGGCTGGCGAGCCCACCACCGCAATCTCTGCCCCGGTGACATTTGATGACAGCTCGGTGGTCTTCGTTTTGCCCAAGGGGCGATACCTTCGGGCCACGCCGATTGCGCCTTTTTCAGCCTCTCCCAATGAGGCCGAATCGATTTTTCTGCCGGGATGCTACTTCCAGATCGACAGCATCGAAGAAGTGCGCGGCGAGTTTTATCGCATCATGAAAATCCAGATGCAGGAAGTGGATCGTCCCACCCAGGGGCAGCCGCTTTACGACATGCGCTCGGGTGAACCCTTCAGTCGGGAACAGTACGCCCTTAAACTGGGCGCTGATGCCAAGGTATTGATCGACCGGTTTTTTCCTCAGGGGGCATCGGTTGATCTGTTCAGCCCTCACTGAGCAGCCCGTCGAGCCTCTCTGTGTTGATTAAAACCACTCGTCGCGCATCGACAGGCAGGTGGTATCACGGCTTTCCAGGATCGCCAGTTCGTGATGGCAGCCCGGTACTTCCCAAGTCAGGAAGTACCGGGCGGCTTGCAGTTTGCCGTGATAAAAGGCGCTGTCGGGCTGACTGCCTTTGCTCAGCCCTTCCTCGGCGCGGATTGCCTGTTCCAGCCAGCGCCAGCCTATTACCGTGTGGCCGAAGGCTTTGAGGTACAGCGCCGAATTGGCCAGTGTGCTGGTGATTCTGCCCTGTGCCAGATCCGTCAACAGCCCCAGCGTGACAACCTGCATGCGTGCAACCAGTTGCTCCAGAGGCTGGCGCAGCTCGTCCAGTGACTGATGGGCCTGCGCGCGCTCGCCGGTGTCCGCGATCAGACGCAGCAGTTGCTTGAGGCCCGTGCCGCCATTCTGCGCCAGCTTGCGGCCAAGCAGGTCCAGCGACTGGATGCCATGAGTACCTTCATGAATCGGATTGAGCCGATTGTCCCGGTAATACTGCTCGACCGGGTATTCGCGGGTATAGCCGTGGCCGCCGAGCACCTGAATCGCCAGCTCGTTGGCTTTCAGGCAGAACTCCGAAGGCCAGGATTTGACCACGGGTGTCAGCAAGTCCAGCAACTCATGGGCGTGCTTGCGGACGTCTTCGGTTTCACCGGTTTGCGTGTCATCGAACAGTCGCGAGGCATACAGGCACAGGTCGAAAGCACCTTCCACATACGCTTTCTGAGTCAGCAGCATGCGCCGCACGTCGGCGTGTTGAATGATCGGCACGGGCTTGCTCTCGGGGCTCTTGCTGTCTGGCAGCCGACCCTGCGGACGGTCACGGGCGTAATCCAGGGAATACAGATACCCTGAATAACCGAGCATGACCGCGCCCAGGCCTACACCGATGCGCGCTTCGTTCATCATCTGGAACATGTAACTCAAACCCTGATGAGGTTTGCCGATCAGGTAGCCGACGCATTCCCCGTTATCACCGAAATTCAAGGCGGTGGAGGTGGTGCCTTTCCAGCCCATCTTGTGAAACAGCCCAGCCAGCAATACGTCGTTGCGTTTGCCGAGACTGCCATCATCATTGACCAGAAATTTGGGCACGATGAACAGCGAGATGCCTTTCACCCCACCCGGTGCATCGGGCAGTTTCGCCAATACCATGTGCACGATATTTTCCGACAATGCGTGATCGCCGCCGGAGATGAAAATCTTGTTGCCACGCAGTCGATACGTGCCGTCCTCTGCCGGCTCTGCGCGGGTGCGAATGTCCGAAAGTGACGATCCCGCATGTGGCTCTGTCAGCGCCATGGTGCCGAAGAAGCGCCCCTCGATCATGGGTTGCAGGAAGCGCTGTTTCTGCTCGTCATTGCCAAAGCTTTCGATCAGATTCGCCGCGCCCATGGTCAGAAACGGATAGGCGGTGGTGCCGACATTGGCAGCCTGGAAATGCGCGAAACAGGCTTGGGACAGCAAGGTCGGCAACTGCATGCCGCCCGCCTCGAAATCACGCGATGCATTCAGGAAACCGGCAGCCAGAAACGCATCCACCGCAGGTTTGACCTCCGGTATCAGGATCGCTTCGCCATTTTCATAGCGCGGCTCGTTCTCGTCGGCCTTGCGGTTGTGCGGCGCAAAATACTTTTCGGCCAGGGTACGCGCCGTGCCCAGCGCAGCATCAAAGGTTTCCCGCGAGTGCTCGGCAAAGCGCTCACGCTGTGTCAGGCCTTCGGCGTCCAGCACCTCATACAGCTCGAAAGCCAGATTTCTGGAACTGAGCAACGACTCGGACATGATGGCGTACCTGTTCTTGGAATGGCTCAAGTCTATGTCGGGTTCAGGGGGGAGGGTAGCAAGATTGATTCGGGTGATGGTCGAGCGTGTGCGAGGGGAATCGAGATGAATGCAGTGCCTACCAACGCCGAGCATGAGGACGAGTAGTGTGCTCCAGGCACCTCTCGTTCCGCACACTCCAGCATGGCAACGCCTTTTGTGACGCTCTGCGTCATCTGTTGCAGCGCGGCATCACCCGATCGTCATCAAGCTCGCATTCCCGCCTGCTGCAGCGGTATTGACGCTCAAGGCGCGTTCAATCACCAGGCGTTCCAGCGGTACGTTGGTTTCGCCGTGGGACAGGCCGTTGACGCCGACAATCGCGCCACTGCGTTGCGCGATCTGCTGGCAGATGGCGCGTAGCTGATCGGAGTCGCCGTGGTGCAGGACGGCATCTACAGCGACTTCGTCCTTGGTCCAGTCAGGTATCAGCTTGATGCGTGCCTGAACGTCCTTTGGCAAACGGGCGCGCAGTGGCTTGCTGATGTCTGTTTCCGGCCACACGGCAGCGCTGCCGACAGCCAGCACCGCAGCAAGTTGAATCAGCAGATCGTTCTCATCATCCGCCAGGCAAAGCACGTGCTCGCGCGGCAGGATGGCGTAACTGTTGCGCTCGCCGGTCGGGCCCGCCAACTGCCGAGTGATGCCGCTTTGCGACTGCTCGGCATATTGACCGCACAGGGCATCCAGTTCTGGTTGCTGGTTGCTGGTCGCCCAGCTCCTCAAGGCTTGCAACGGTTTGCTCAAGACTTCACGCAGACGGATGTCCGGTGCGGACAACGCGTCACTGCGCGCGAACGATTTCTCGATAGCATCCTGCGGGCGCGTCGACAGCAGGCGGTACAAGTACAGCGGACCACCGGCTTTGGGGCCTGTGCCCGACAACCCCTCGCCGCCAAAGGGCTGCACGCCCACTACCGCACCGACGATGTTGCGGTTGACGTAGACGTTGCCCGCGTTGACGTTATCAATGACCTTGGCGATGGTCTCGTCGATGCGAGTATGAACGCCGAGGGTCAGGCCGTAACCCGATGCGTTGATCTGGTCGATCAACAGGCCGAGTTCCTTGCGCTTGTAGCGCACCACGTGCAGCACCGGACCGAAGATTTCGCGTTGCAGCTCATCGAAGCTTTCCAGCTCGATCAGGGTCGGCATCACGTAGGTGCCGCGCTTGAGTTCAGAGCTGTCGGCGATGGCCACCTGATAAACCGTACGGCCCTTGTCGCGCATGGTCTGGATGTGTTTTTCGATCCCGGCCTTGGCTTCGGCGTCGATCACCGGGCCGATGTCGACGGACAGACGCTCCGGGTTACCGAGACGGCTCTCGGCCATCGCTCCTTTGAGCATTTCGATGACGCGGTCGGCTGAGTCTTCCTGCAGGCACAGCACGCGCAATGCCGAGCAACGTTGACCCGCACTGTCGAACGCGGAAGACACTACATCGATCACGACCTGTTCGGTCAGCGCTGAGGAGTCGACGATCATTGCGTTCTGGCCACCGGTTTCGGCGATCAGCGGGATCGGTCGGCCCTGCGAGTCGAGCCGACCGGCCACGTTGCGTTGCAACAGGCGGGCGACCTCGGTGGAGCCGGTAAACATCACGCCTTTGACACGTTCGTCGCCTACCAGGCCCGCACCTACCGTTTCACCGCGCCCCGGCAGCAATTGCACGACGCCTTCCGGGATCCCCGCTTCAAGCAGCAGGCGCACGGCCTGGGCGGCGATCAGCGGTGTCTGCTCAGCCGGTTTGGCCAGCACCGGGTTGCCCGCAGCCAGTGCCGCTGCTACCTGACCGCTGAAAATCGCCAGTGGGAAGTTCCACGGGCTGATGCAGACCACCGGCCCCAGCGGACGGTGAGCATCGTTGGTGAAATCATTGCGCACCTGCACGGCGTAATAACGCAGAAAATCCACGGCTTCGCGCACTTCGGCGATGGCGTTGGCGAAAGTCTTGCCCGCCTCGCGTACCAGCAGGCCCATCAAAGGCTGTATTTCGGCCTCCATCAGGTCAGCGGCACGTTCCAGAATCGCGGCTCGTTCGGCTGGTGGTGTGGCCTGCCAGATCGGGCCGGCGCTCAAGGCGCACTGGATGGCGTTATCGACATCCTGAAGCGAGGCTTCCTGGACGTGGCCGACCACGTCACGTAGATCCGACGGGTTCAACGCAGCAGTCAGTGTGCCAGCGCTCGAAGGGCAGCCCAGCACGGGGACAGCTTTCCAATCGTTGTGCGCGGTGGCGAGCAGAGCCGAGGACAGCGAAGCCAGGCGATGCTCGTTGGCCATGTCGATGCCGCTGGAGTTGGCGCGCTCGCTGCCGTAAAGGTCACGCGGCAGCGGGATGCGAGGGTGCGGCAGGCCGAAACCGCCTTCCTGTGTGGCCATACGCTCGATCTGGCTGACCGGATCGGCCACCAGCTCCTGAATGGAGATCGAGTGGTCGGCAATGCGGTTGACGAACGACGTGTTGGCACCGTTTTCCAGCAGGCGACGCACCAGATAGGCCAGTAGCGTTTCATGAGTGCCGACCGGCGCATAAACGCGGCATGGGCGATTCAGTTTACCGTCGGCGACCTTGCCTACGACCTGTTCGTACAGTGGCTCGCCCATGCCATGCAGGCACTGGAACTCGTACTGGCCGGGGTAGTAATTCTGCCCGGCGATCTGGTAGATAGCCGCCAGCGTGTGAGCATTGTGCGTAGCGAATTGCGGGTAGATGACTTCTGGTGCTGCGAGCAGTTTGCGGGCGCAGGCGATATACGACACGTCGGTATACACCTTGCGTGTGTACACCGGATAGCCTTCCAGACCTTCGACCTGGGCACGCTTGATTTCGCTGTCCCAGTACGCACCCTTGACCAGGCGGATCATCAAACGGTGGCGGCTGCGACGTGCCAGATCGATCACGTAATCGATTACATAAGGGCAGCGCTTCTGGTAAGCCTGAATCACAAAGCCGATGCCGTTCCAGCCGGTCAATTGCGGCTCGAAACACAGGAGTTCGAGCAGATCCAGCGACAGCTCCAGCCGGTCGGCTTCTTCGGCATCGATGTTCAGGCCGATGTCGTACTGTTTGGCCAGCAGGGTCAGCGACAACAGGCGCGGGTACAGCTCTTCCATCACGCGCTCATACTGGGCGCGGCTGTAGCGTGGGTGCAGTGCCGACAGCTTGATGGAGATTCCCGGCCCCTCGTAGATGCCGCGCCCGTGGGAGGCCTTGCCGATGGAGTGAATGGCCTGCTCGTAGGACGCCAGATATTTCTGGGCGTCATGTTCGGTCAGTGCAGCCTCACCCAGCATGTCGTAGGAGTAGCGAAAGCCCTTGGCTTCAAAGCGACTGGCGTTGGCCAGGGCTTCGCCGATGGTTTCGCCGGTGACAAACTGCTCGCCCATCAGGCGCATGGCCATGTCGACGCCCTTGCGGATCATCGGTTCGCCGCTCTTGCCGATGATGCGGCTCAGCGAGGATGTGAGGCCTGCTTCGTTGTGCGTGGCGACCAGCCTGCCAGTCAGCAACAGGCCCCATGTGGCGGCGTTGACGAACAGCGACGGGCTGTTGCCCAGGTGCGGCTGCCAGTTGCCATTGCTGATCTTGTCGCGAATCAGGGCATCACGCGTGCCCTTGTCTGGAATGCGCAGCAGCGCTTCGGCCAGACACATCAGCGCAACGCCTTCCTGAGAGGACAGCGAAAACTCCTGCAGCAGACCTTGAACAATGCCTGCGCGGCCACCGGCGCTTTTCTGATTGCGCAGTTTTTCGGCAATCGACGCGGCCATCTTGTTGGTGGCTTCGGCAACAGGCGCGGTCAGACGTGCCTGCTCCAGCAGCATCGGCACTACTTCCTGTTCGGGGCGACGGTAGGCCGAGGTAATGGCTGCACGCAAGACCGACTGCGGCTGAATGCTTTCGGCAAATTCCAGAAAACATTGCAGCCCCGGGTCTTCCGCCACTTCGCCCCGGTCTTCATGGTCTTTGCCCAAGGCACCGTTGAGCTCCAGCAAGGTTGCACCACTCTCCAGCTTTTCCAGGTAATTGAAAATCGCCTGCTTGATCAACCAGTGTGGGGTACGGTCGATCGAATGGGCAGCGGCTTTCAATCGCTCGCGGGTCGGGTCGTCGAGCTTGACGCCCAGAGTAGTGGTGGCCATGGATTGTCCTCGTTATAGCCACACGCAAGTGGCATCGGCTTTGGCGCAGATTAGCGCCGTGGCGGGGTCAGGTGCAACCGAGTGCAACCCTGTTTCGAGAATATTTTGTGACATTTACGGCGAGCGCGTGGAAATAGCACCTGTCCGCCCAAGCCTGGTGCGCGATTATTTGTGGATTACGCTGAAAACGCCCTAAAATGGCGCAGAAAAGTGCTTGTGTCTGTTTTTTTGTAACAGGTGCAACTTGCACGGTGAAATGGGTTGCACCTTCTCTGGTTTGTTTAATAGGATTCATGCCCGCGGTGCAACCGCCAGTCATCGATTGCCGATCCTTGCGGAGCGATCAGTCAACGCGGTGTCGGGTGCAAAAGCACGGATGCGCCGGATACCGGTCGCCATTCCCTTTGGCATCGGGTGCCAACATAAAAACAATGCCAAGGCAGAACTCATGAGTGTCAGCAACCCTACCTTGATCACGTTCGTGATCTATATAGCGGCAATGGTATTGATCGGCCTGATGGCCTATCGGTCTACCAACAACCTTTCGGATTACATCCTCGGCGGGCGCAGCCTGGGCAGTGTGGTAACAGCACTTTCAGCAGGTGCTTCGGACATGAGCGGCTGGTTACTGATGGGGTTGCCGGGCGCCATCTATATATCTATATGTCCGGCCTGTCGGAAAGCTGGATCGCCATCGGTCTGATCATCGGCGCCTACCTGAACTGGCTGTTCGTGGCAGGTCGTCTGCGTGTGCAGACAGAGCACAACGGCGACGCACTGACCCTGCCGGATTACTTCAGCAGTCGCTTCGAAGACAACAGCGGCCTGCTGCGCATTATTTCGGCCATCGTGATTCTGGTGTTCTTCACCATCTATTGCGCCTCCGGCATCGTTGCGGGAGCGCGTTTGTTCGAAAGTACGTTTGGCATGTCCTACGAAACTGCACTGTGGGCCGGTGCGGCGGCGACCATTGCCTATACCTTCGTCGGTGGTTTTCTGGCCGTGAGCTGGACCGACACCGTGCAGGCCACGCTGATGATCTTCGCCCTGATCCTGACGCCGATCATCGTCCTGCTGGCGACGGGAGGAGTCGACACCACGTTCCTTGCGATTGAAGCCAAAGATCCGACCAGCTTCGACATGTTCAAGAACACCACTTTCATCGGCATCGTTTCTCTGCTGGGCTGGGGCCTGGGTTATTTCGGTCAGCCGCATATTCTGGCGCGCTTCATGGCAGCTGACTCGGTCAAGTCGATTGCCAGCGCCCGACGCATCTCCATGGCCTGGATGATCCTGTGCCTGGGTGGCACTGTGGCGGTGGGCTTTTTCGGTATCGCTTATTTCTCTGCGCACCCGGAGGTGGCCGGGCCGGTAACCGAGAATCCGGAGCGTGTGTTCATCGAGCTGGCCAAGCTGTTGTTCAATCCGTGGATCGCCGGTGTGCTGCTGTCGGCCATTCTGGCTGCGGTGATGAGCACGCTGAGCTGCCAGTTGCTGGTGTGCTCCAGTGCGCTGACAGAAGACTTTTACAAGGCGTATCTGCGCAAGGGCGCTTCGCAGCTTGAGCTGGTATGGGTCGGACGTGCGATGGTCTTGCTGATCGCGGTCATTGCGATTCTGCTGGCTGCCAACCCCGAGAACCGTGTATTGGGGCTGGTGAGCTATGCCTGGGCAGGCTTCGGCGCAGCGTTCGGTCCTGTGGTGCTGATTTCGGTGTTGTGGAAAGGCATGACACGCAACGGTGCGTTGGCCGGTGTGATCGTGGGGGCCGCGACTGTCGTGCTGTGGAAGCAGTTCAGTACCCTGGGGCTGTATGAAATCATTCCCGGCTTCATCCTGGCCAGCCTCGCCATCGTGATATTCAGCCTGATTGGCAAGCCTGCGTCGGCATCGATGCAGACACGTTTCCTGGCGGCCGAGCAGGAGTTCAAGGCAAACCGCTGATAACGCAGGCTACACAAAAAACGGCCCGTTCTTCGGTGAGAAGTGCGGGCCGTTTTGTCTGGGCTTGAGCGTGCGTCGCGTTCAGCTCTTGTTATGGTCGATATCGAGGTTGTAGAACGTAGCCTTGCCGCCCTCTGAGGTATACCCGGTATTGTCCTGGGTATAGACCCCCGCCTTGAAGTACAGAAGCTTGTCCCGCCAGGTCTCACTGATGCGGATGCTCCAGTCTTTATCCTTGACGCTGACGGACAATTTTCCGCCTTTGCTCAGATGAATAACGTAATTGAAGGTCTCATTCAGCTTCACACCTTCCACGAGGGTGTAGACCTTGCTCTCATTGTCGTCATAACGGTTACGGACTTTTGCAACAATATCCCCGGTCTTGGTGTCTTCCTTGTACTGATACTCGACTTTCAGAAGAGGCTCGGTACTTTCGTACGCGTGTATCTGTCCGATAACGATCTTGCCCGTGGAAGGCACTTGGTCGACTTCCAGTTTTGCATTCAGATAATTGTCGGCGTCCGGATATACCCAGTTGTGCAGTGAGCCATCGGACCAGGTTTCGCGAAGTTCGCTGCGAGCATATTTCGCATTTTCGGTTTTACTTCCAGTGACGGGTGACCAGAACACGATGGAGTCTGATTTTGATTTGAAATATTTACCGTCATAGCCTTTTACCAACTGAGGGGTTTCGATGGTCTTGGGGGGCGACCCCACCGGAATGCTGAGATTCCACGATCCAAGATCTATCATTTTATCTCCGTCCGTAAATGTCTTTGTCACTCATGGAAAAGCCTCTGGGACGAGGCTTTGGGCGGGTTTTATACGACTTGTAGGACAATTTGTTAATGAAAAATTGTCGAACGGATGACGTCAAAGTGCTGTCACTTTTCCTGCAGGGCAGATTCCACATGGCGTGTAGCGAATGACCGTTAGTCGGGTAGGTCGAACTTTGATGGTAGGGAAGAGGTGCCTTGCTTCTGCTTTTGGCGAGACGGGGCTAGAGTTATTCCAAAGTATGACGGTCGTCCTGAAAGTCAGGCGTCATGCCCACACAGAGAAGCAGCATGGAACGCGTGCCAACCCAGCCACATGATGGCTCTTCGGTTTTACTGGTTGTAGACGATTACCCTGAAAATCTGGTGACGATGTGCGCTGTTCTGCAAAGAACGGACTGGCACATTGTGACGGCGAGTTCAGGAATCGAAGCATTGACGGTACTTCTTGAGCAGGAAGTCGACCTGGTACTGCTGGATGTGCAGATGCCGGGCATGGATGGCTTCGAGGTCGCCCGGTTGATGCGTGGCAGTCAGCGGACCCGTCTTACCCCTATTATCTTTCTGACCGCCAATGAGCAGACTCAGGATGCCGTGCAGAAGGGTTATGCGAATGGTGCGACGGATTATCTGTTCAAGCCCTTCGACCCTAATGTGCTCAAGCCCAAAGTGCAGACCCTGCTTGAGCAGCAGCGCAATCGTCGTGCGCTGCAACAGCTTTCGCTGGAACTGGAATCGGCCCGCGCATTCAACGCGTCAGTGTTGGCCAATGTCGCCGAAGGCATTCTGGTCGTGGATGAGGCCGGTACGATCAGCTTTGCCAATCCCGCCATTTGCCAGTTGTTGAACGCATCGGTGGACCAACTGCGCGGTACGCAAGTGCTGGATTACATCATCGAACCGCAAGTTGGCAGTTGGCTGGAGTCAGGCTTTTACCAGCACTATCGCAAGGCCGACACCTACCGGGTGCACGATGCCATTTTGCGCACTGCACAAGGCACGCAGTTACCGGTCGCGCTGTCCTGTGCCGCGTTGCCCGCTGAACAGAAAGCGATGGTACTGACTGTCCTCGATATGTCGGTGGTCCGTGATCTTTATCAGCAACTTGAAAAGCAGGCAGTGACCGACGCCTTGACGGGGCTGCTCAACCGTCGAGGGCTTTATCAGGCGGTTGAAAGCATGCTGCTGCGCAACGAGCGTGCGGATAAATACCTGGTTGTGCTGTTCATGGACCTGGATGGCTTCAAACAGATCAATGACGCGTTGGGCCATGACGCGGGCGATCAGGTATTGCTCTGGGTCGCCGAGCAGTTCAAGGACAGCATGCGACCCTACGATGTTCTGGCGCGCATTGGTGGCGACGAATTCACAGTTGTGATCGATGGGCTTGATTACCCGGAACAGGCCGCCAAGATCGCCGAAAAGCTGATTGAGCGGGTATCGGGAAGGCGCCAGGTCGATGGTGTCGATATCACTCTGGGCGCCAGTGTCGGTATCGCGACCTTTCCGGACTGCGGTTCGAACCTGGACGGTTTGCTGCGTGCGGCAGATATCGCCATGTATGAGGCCAAGCGCGCGGGACGCCAACAATACCGGTTCTACGACCAGAACATGAACGGACGCGCCCGCTCGCGGCTGATGCTTGAGGAAAGTGTGCGCACGGCCATCGACGGCAAGGATTTTTCAGTGGTGTATCAGCCTCAGGTGCATGTGGCGGATGGTCGCTTGCGCGGTTTCGAGGCCTTGCTGCGCTGGCAGCATCCTGCGGTCGGTGAAGTGCCTCCTGCGCTGTTCATTCCCCTGCTTGAGGAGACCAGGCTGATCAACCGGCTCGGCAGCTGGATCTTCGATCAGGGTGCCGAGCAGCGTCAGGCATGGAGCCGGGTCTTTGCCCCCGACGTGGTGCTGAGTGTCTGTGTCAGCCCCACGCAATTCTGCATGCCCAACCTGGCCTCGGAATTGAAACGCGCGATGGATCGCTTCGAGCTGAAGCCTGGGCAGATCGAGGTGGAAATCACCGAGAGCTCGCTGGTGCATAACCTAACGCACAGCCATAAACAGCTGAAGTCGCTGCATGATGTCGGTGCGCGCATTGCGCTGGACGACTTCGGGACCGGTGAATGTTCGCTGTCGCACCTGCGCAACCTCCAGCTCGACACCTTGAAGCTTGACCGGCGGTTTGTCGCCAACATCGTCGGGTCCAGGCGCGAGGCTGCGATGGCCAGCAGTATCATCGACCTGAGCCGTAACCTCGATATGCTGGTCATTGCCGAAGGGGTCGAGACTGCCGAGCAATACCGGTGGCTGGCGGATAATGGTTGCCAGGTCATGCAGGGCTTTCTGATCGCTCATCCGATGGTGGCCGAAGAAGCGCTGCATTTTCCCGGGCACTTTGAAGGGGCGGGCTTGAGGCAGGGCGGATTGTTGTAGAATGGCGGCTCTCTACCTCATGCAAAAGGCACCATGACTGCATCCAGCCATGTTCCGCTCAAATACCTGCAGGCCTACCCGCAGGCCCTGCAGGATCAGGTGCATCAGCTGATTGCCCAGGATCGCCTGGCGGATTACCTGCAGCAACGCTATCCTGCGCGCCATCAGATTCAGAGCGACAAAGCCCTGTACGCGTATGCGCTGGCGCTCAAGCAGGATCATCTGCGCAACGCGCCGGCCATCAGGAAGGTCCTTTTCGACAATCGTCTCGACCTGACCCATCGTGCGCTTGGGTTGCACACTAAAATCTCCAGAGTGCAGGGCGGCAAGCTCAAGGCCAGCAACGAGATTCGTGTGGCAGCCTTGTTCAAGGACGCACCACCGGAATTTCTGAAAATGATTGTCGTGCACGAGCTGGCGCACTTCCGCGAGTCGGACCACAACAAGGCGTTCTACCAGTTGTGCGAGCACATGCTGCCCGGTTATCACCAGCTGGAATTCGATTTGCGTGTGTATTTGACCTATAACGAGCTGCAAGCTTCGAGGGGCTAGCCTTCAGCGGCAAGCGTATTGCTTTGTGCCGTTGGCCTGCAGCTTGAAACTTGCGGCTGCTTTCAAGGATACCCGAGCACGGCTTTGATACGGGTCAGGTTGCGCGCGATCCAGCTCTTGTCGATGGCACCCCAGTCGCGAATGCAGTAACTGCCCGAGTGATTACGAGCACCTTCCTGTTGTACGAACGCACACTCGATGTCCAGATCGGAAAGCGCGCTGATGGTGTCCTGCGCGGTGCGACGTGGCATGCCGGTCACGGCCGTCAGTTCGGGTACGCTGCTGGCGAGTTTCGAATCAATCAGGTACGCCACATACAGTCGGCGATAGAAACTGCTCCTGGTCTTGCTGATCTCCATCGACGAATCCTTTTTTCAATCCATTCAACTTGCCGCTCAAAGCTGACAGCTGTTTCTAGTCCAGGTCGCGGCGCATGCCGATATGGGGAATGTCGTCTTCCAGGTAGATGTCGCCTACCGGATTGAAGCCGTAGCGGCTGTAATAGCCCTGCAGGTGGGCCTGTGCCGATAGATAGATCGGCTGGTCGGGCCATTTGCGTTCGGCATTTTCCAGAGCCTGCTCCATCAATTCATGGCCAATGCCCCTGCTGCGAATCGAGGGTGCTGTCACTACCCGGCCAATGGTGACGTCGCCGCCCTGCTGGATAGGGTCGAGCAGGCGCAGGTAGGCGACCAGTTTGTCTTCCTGCCAGGCCATCAGGTGGCAGGTATCGCCCGTCAGGTCCTGCCCGTCCACGTCCAGATATACGCATTGCTGCTCAACCACAAACACCTCGGCGCGCAGTTGCAGCACGGCGTAGAGCTGCTCGATGCTCAGCTCGGTGTGGTGTTTGCAGATCCATTTGATAGACATGTCGCAGACTCGCAGGGAAATCAGAAGCGAAGTCTAAACGTATCCGGCGACATTCCCAATAAACGCCTTCAACGATGTACATACAGCTTTACTGAGCATGTTCCTCTCCTTGCTTGTCTACTGACGGCTTCAGGTCTTCAATTAAAAGCTGTAGGCACTCTCATGAGTGACCGTTTTGCTGCCGATAGGATTAAATCGGGCATGCTGCCCCTTTCAGGAACCTGAGCATGTCGCGATTGCGTCGAGCGGTTGGGGTGCTGGTCTTTCTGCTGTTGGCGCACGCCAACGCAGCTGAAAAGCTGCGCCTGGTCGCCGACCCGTGGCCGCCGTTTACCGATGCGCTTCTGCTCAATGGCGGGCTTGCGACCGATATCGTCAACACCGCCTTGCGCCGTGCCGGGTACACCACCCTGTATGAACAGGTGCCTTGGGCGCGAGCGATGCTGGGGCTGAGCGAAGGGCGTCACGATGTGCTGATCAACGCGTGGTTCAGTGAAGATCGCACCAAAATAGGCCAGTTTTCAGCTGAATACCTGCTTAATCGGGTGCGCTTCATCAAACGCAGGGAGTCGACCATTGAAACCCTGACTCACGAGCAGTTGCACCAGTACATGATTGCGGTTGTTCGGGGCTACGCCTATGCCCCCGCCTTTGACAGCGACAGCCTGCTCAAGAAAGTCCCCGTGCAAAACTTCTCCACCGCCGTGCGCATGCTTGCCGCCGAGCGTGTAGACCTGACACTGGAGGACGAATACGTAGCCCGTTACAACCTGGCGATGGAGCCGGATGAGGTTCGTGACCGTGTTGAATTCATCCCTGGCTCACTGAGCGAGAACAGCCTGCATATTCTGGTCAGTCTGAAGAATCCTCATCACGCCAGAATCGTTGCTGATTTTGATCGTGAAATTGCCGCGATGAAAGCCGACGGTACCTACGACGAACTGCTCAGACTGCACGGGCTGCAACAGCCTCCGGAGCCTTGATCAGGTGGGCGGCAAGCGTACGCAGCGGTGCCAGTTGGCGGCAGATCAGCGCCAGTTGGGCCTGCACCAGACGCTGGCTTTCGTCCATTTCCTCGGGGAGCTGTTCCAGCTGCGTGGCCAGTGCCTCCTCTGCATCACTTTGTACCGCGACAGGTTTCTTTTCGGCCAGCCCGGCGGCGATTTCGTCAATGCTGGCTGCAAGCGTTGCGCCGACGTTATCGATCAGATGTTCATGGACATCGCTCGGCAACTGGGTATCACGGTGCGCGCCGAGGCCGGAAAGGTAACTCAGCAGCGTGTGTGACAGCACCAGAAAACGGAAGCCGACGTCGGCCTCCTTACGAAAGTGGCCGGGCTCCATGAGCATGTTCGCGAGGGTCGTCGACAGCGCCGCGTCGGCATTATGGGCGTTGCGCCGTGCCAGTCGGTAGGCAAGGTCGTCACTCTTGCCCTTGGCGTACTGCTGCATGATCTGCCGCAGATAAATGCTGTTGCAGGTCAGGGTATTGGCCAGCACCTTGTTCAGGCGTCGTCCTTGCCAGTCAGGCAGGAACAGGAATACCGCGAGCCCGGCGATCAGGCTGCCCAATAGCGTATCGAACAGTCGAGGCAGGAACAGCCCGTAGCCGTCGCCGACCTGGTTGAAACAGAACAGCACCATGACCGTGATGGCGGCCGTCGACAGGGTGTAGCGCGTGGTGCGATTGACGAAGAACACCACGCCGGCCAATACCGCGCACATCGACTGCAGAATCGGGCTGGTGACCAGGTCGAACAACACCCAGCCGACCGTCAGGCCAATGGCTGTGCCGATGATCCGCTGGCCGAGTTTGCGCCGGGTGGCGCCATAACTTGGCTGGCAGACAAACACCGTGGTCAGGATGATCCAGTAGCCCTGTGACGGGTGAATCAGGTGCACCATCGCGTAACCGACGGTCAACGCCAGCGGCAGGCGCAGGGCGTGGCGGAACAGCAGCGAAGTCGGCGTCATCTGCAGGCGCAGGCGCGTCCAGACATCCTTGAGGTTGCGCGGTGAGCGGTCCAGCAGGCTGCTGTCAGTGGCATCGGCCACGGCGTCCGGGTTGCTGGCGTCGCTGATCAGTCGATCCAGCGTGCCGAGATTGGCAGCCAGCGCACGTAGCGAACGCAGCAGGCCGCGCCACGCAGGGTTGCTCTGGATGCGCAGGTGTTCAAGGGACGCGTGCAGGTCTTCCATGGCTTCAGCGAAGCTTGGGTCGTACACGAATGGCTGACGTAACTGGATGGATTCCGACAGCGCCTGACAGGCAACGCCTTGTTGGCGCAGCAGGCGCTGACAGCGGAACAGCACGTCGCTGTGGAAAAAGGCGTCGGCCAGCGAGTTGTAAGGGTAGTGCGACGAGCTGGCGCGTTCGTGGATGTCCTGGGCGATAAAGTACAGTTTCAGGTAGCGGCTGACTTTCGAGCCGGGTCGGCCGCTACCGACGCGGTGCAGGATGATTTCCTTGGTGGAGTTCAGTGCGGCGACCACTTTGCCGTTCTGCTGCGCCAGTTCCAGGCGACGAGCCTCGACGTTGAGTGTGCGGATCGGCTCAAACAGGGTCGATTTGAGCTTCAGGTACTGGCCCAGTTCACGGAACAATCGCGCTAGGGCCTGCTGCACCGGCTGATTGGAAAACAGCATCTGCCACAGCACCGACAGCAGGCCGTACCAGGCTGCGCCCGCGACCAGCAACATCGGCTCGTGCCAGAAGTCCAGTACCTCGCCGCCTCGCTGATCGACGCCGATCATGGTGTACACCGAGAGGATCAGCGTGCCGTAGGCAATTGCGCCATACCGTTCGCCCAGCGCACCGAGCATGGTCAGGCAGAAGCTCGCCAGCGCCAGTGAGCAGACAAACAGCCAGGGGTAGGGGAAGAGCAGTTCTACAGCAAGTGCGGCAACGCTGAAACATACCAGTGTCACGGCCAGAGCGTTGAGCCGGCCTTGCCAGCTGTCGTCGGTTTCGGCCAGTGCGCAGGCGATGATCCCCAGGAAAAGCGGGATCAGCAACGCCATCTCGTTTTGATACCAGCACAGCGCCATGCTGCCGGTCAGTGCGATAAAGACTCGAACGCTATAGCTGAATTTATCTAGCGCCCACAATCGACGGAATGTATGACGGAGAGATTTCGATGCCATGGATAAGCTGACGGCCCTGTTCGCAATTGATCGATTCTGCAGGAGGATATGTACAGACCAAATGACTGGCTGTACATCCGCTTCGCACAATTTATACCGGTTTGCAGTGTCCTGATGTTACGCCGCGCGTACCACGTCACACGTACTGCGCGGCCGCATAGGCCGATGCCCAGGCCCACTGGAAGTTGAAGCCGCCTAGATGGCCGCTCACGTCGAGCACCTCGCCAACGAAATAAAGGCCGGGGGATTTCAGCGATTCCATGGTCTTGGACGACACTTCACGGGTATCAATACCGCCCAGTGTCACTTCTGCGGTGCGGTAGCCCTCGGTGCCCGCCGGTACGACCTGCCAGCCCGACAGCTTTTCAGCGATATCGGCCAGTTCGGCGTGGGTGTACTGCTTCAAGGGTTTCGACACGAACCAGTGTTCGGCAATCAGATTGGCCATTTTCTTGGTGAATATCTCGCCCAGCAGGGTTTTCAGTTCGCTGTTGGGACGCTCTGCCTGCTGCTGGCTGAGCCAGGCGGGCACATCGTGATCGGGCAGCAGGTTGATTTCCACGGTGTCACCGGGCTGCCAGAACGAAGATATCTGTAGAACCGCCGGGCCGCTGAGGCCGCGATGCGTGAACAGAATGTTTTCGCGGAAGCTGGTGTCATTGCAGCTGACCAGACAATCCACCGACGTGCCTGAAAGCTCGGTGCACAGTTCCTTGAGCTGATCGGTGATGGTAAACGGCACCAGCCCGGCGCGTGTGGGCAGCAGTGTGTGACCGAACTGTTTGCCGACCTGATAGCCGAAACCGGTCGCGCCCAGCGTCGGGATCGACAGCCCGCCCGTGGCGATGACCAGCGACTGGCAGTGCAGGGTGCCCAGCGTGGTTTGCAGGCTATAGCCGGACTCGGTCTTTTCGATCTGCTGTACGGAGGTGTCCATGTGCAGGCTTGCACCGGCCTGACGGCATTCCTCCAGCAGCATCTCCAGAATGTCGCTGGACTTGTTGTCACAGAACAGCTGGCCGAGTTTCTTCTCGTGATAAGGCACGCCATGCCTGGCGACCATCTCGATGAAATCCCATTGGGTATAGCGGGCCAGGGCCGATTTGCAGAAATGCGGGTTCTGCGACAGGAAGTTGGCCGGCTCGGTGTACATGTTGGTGAAATTGCAGCGTCCGCCGCCGGACATGAGGATTTTCTTGCCTGGCTTGTTGGCGTGATCGATCAGCATCACCTTGCGCCCGCGAGCGGCCGCGGTAAACGCACACATCAGACCTGCGGCGCCAGCGCCAATGATTACAACGTCAGTAACGGGCACAGCGTGGTTCCTCGATCTGTAGGTCACGATCGTTCCCATGCTCCGCGCTAAGCTATATACAAGCCTGTTTTTGATTCTGGCCGAAGGCCGTGGGAGCGAACTTGTTCGCGAAAGGGCCGGTATGTTCTCCGAAGATTTATCGTCTGAACTACCGTCTTCGCGAACAAGTTCGCTCCCACGCCCTACGGGCAGAAGCCTGAAAACCGTGTTTTCAGGACCTTCTGGCCTGTATATGACGCTTGGCGCGGAGTGTAGGGACTATCAGGGTCAACGATAAACTTTACAAAATCCGCACGCGCAACGACTTGCCTTTGATCTTGCCGTTGTTCAAGCGCTCCAGGGCCTGTTTGGCCATGCTGCGTTCGACGGCGACATAGGCCTGGAAGTCGAAGATGGCGATCTTGCCCACCTGAGTACCCGGAATGCCCGCTTCACCGGTCAGCGCACCGAGGATGTCGCCTGGACGCAGTTTGTCCTTGCGACCCGAACCGATGCACAGGGTGGTCATGGCAGGCAGCAGCTTGCCGCCTTCCTTGATGCTCAGATTGTCGTACTGCTGCCAGTTCAGCGGGGCTTTCTGCAATTCTTCGATGGCGCGGGCGCGCTGGCTTTCCGATGGAGCCACGAGGCTGACCGCGATGCCTTTCTCGCCTGCGCGACCGGTACGGCCTACACGGTGAATGTGAATTTCCGAATCGCGCGCCAGTTCGACGTTGATCACCATGTCCAGCGCGTCGATATCCAGGCCGCGTGCTGCCACGTCGGTGGCAACCAGTACCGAGGTGCTGCGGTTGGCGAACATCGCCAGTACCTGATCACGATCACGCTGTTCCAGGTCGCCATGCAGGCCGACAGCAGACATGCCTTTGGCGGTGAGATGATCGACCACTTCCTGAACCTGCTGCTTGGTAAAGCAGAACGCCACGCAGGACGTCGGGCGGAAATGACCAAGCACCCTGACCACCGCTTCCAGACGCTGTTCCGGAGAGATCTCGTAGAAAATCTGTTCGATCTGACTGTCGGCGTGCAGTGCTTCGACCTTTACGGTCTGTGGATCACGCATGAATTTCGATGACAGTTGTTTGATGCCCACCGGGTAGGTCGCCGAGAACAGCAAGGTCTGGCGGCGCTGCGGCGTCTGCTCGATGATGTCGGCGATGGCGTCGTAGAAGCCCATGTCCAGCATCCGGTCGGCCTCATCGAGGATCAGTGTATTCAGGCCGTCCAGCACCAGCGAACCCTTGCGCAAGTGCTGCTGAATACGCCCCGGCGTGCCGACGATGATGTGCGCCCCGTGCTCCAGCGAGCCGATCTGCGGGCCGAAAGACACGCCGCCGCAGAGGGTCAGCACCTTGATGTTGTCTTCCGAACGCGCCAGACGACGGATTTCCTTGGCTACCTGATCGGCCAGTTCGCGGGTCGGGCACATGACCAGTGCCTGACATCCGAAGAAACGCGGGTTGATCGGGTTGAGCAGACCGATGCCGAACGCAGCGGTCTTGCCGCTACCGGTCTTGGCTTGGGCGATCAGGTCCATGCCCTTGAGAATCACCGGCAGGCTCTGTGCCTGAATCGGTGTCATCTCGGCGTAACCAAGCGACTCCAGGTTAGCCAGCATGGCAGCAGACAGAGGCAGAGAATTGAAAGCGGTGTTAGTCACGACAGTGGACCTGCAAAACAAAAATGTCGCGTAGTGTATCACCCGCCAGTCAGACCTCACACTGACGATAAGGACGAGATCGGACGCAGAGTGTCCAGAGCGGCGTACCGACGCTGGAGCGTCGGTACGATAGGTGTGCGGGAGAACACCTGTCGTACCTCACGCTCCGGCGTGGGAATGCCTTTCGTGACGCTGTGCGTCACACGTTTGCGCCGCGCTAAGTAATCCAGGGCAAAAAAATCCCCGCTGTTGGGCGGGGTTGAGGTTCGAGCGTGGCAGCTCGCAAAGGTGTACAGCAAGGCCCGTCGCTGTGACGGGCCTGCCTTGCTTACAGCAGAATTGTACGGATGTCCGCCAGCAATTCGCTCAAGCGCTTGGTGAAGCGGGCAGCGGCTGCACCATTGATCACGCGGTGATCGTAGGACAGCGACAGCGGCAGCATCAGTTTCGGCTGGAAGGCTTTGCCGTCCCAGACTGGCTGGATGGTTGCCTTGGAAACACCCAGGATCGCCACTTCCGGCGCGTTGACGATCGGCGTAAAGCCAGTGCCGCCAATATGGCCGAGGCTGGAGATGGTGAAGCAGGCACCCTGCATGTCGTTTGCAGTCAACTTCTTGTTGCGCGCCTTTTCAGCCAGTGCGGCGGCTTCGGCGGCCAGCTGCAACAGGCTCTTCTGATCGACGTCGCGGATAACAGGGACCAGCAGGCCATCCGGGGTGTCCACGGCGAAGCCGATGTGCACGTACTTCTTGCGGATCACAGCCTTGCCGCTTGGTGCCAGCGAGGCGTTGAAGTCCGGCAGTTCCTTGAGCAGATGCGCGCAGGACTTGAGCAGCAACGGCAGCACGGTCAGCTTCACGCCAGCTTTCTCGGCAGCGCCTTTCTGCGCAACACGGAAAGCTTCCAGGTCGGTAATGTCGGCCTGGTCGAATTGTGTGACGTGCGGAATGTTCAGCCAGCTGCGGTGCAGGCCGGAAGCGCCGAGTTGCATCAGACGCGTCATCGGTACTTCTTCGATCTCGCCGAAACGGCTGAAATCGACTTCCGGGATCGGCGGGATGCCCGAGCCGCCGCTTGCGCCGCCAGCTGGAGCTTCCTTGGCCTTCTGCATCATGGTTTTGACGTAAACCTGAACGTCTTCTTTCAGCACGCGGCCGTGCGGGCCGGTGGCGCTGACGGCGCTCAGCTCGACGCCGAACTCGCGGGCCAACTGACGAACGGCCGGGCCGGCGTGAACTTTGGCACCGTCTTTTGCCGGTGCAGCTGGGGCAGGTGCAGCTTCTGCCTTGGGAGCCGGTGCGGCAGCCGGAGCAGATGCCGCCTCAGCCTTGGCCGGAGCAGCAGCCGGAGCGCTGGCAGCAGGCGCCGGAGCAGCGGCAGGCGCAGCGCCTTCGACTTTCAGTTTGAGGATCAGGTCGCCGGTGCCGACTTCCTGGTCCAGCTTGACTTCGATGCTCTCGACAACACCTGCTGCCGGAGACGGGATCTCCATGCTGGCCTTGTCGGACTCCAGGGTGATCAGCGACTGATCGGCCTGGATGCTGTCACCGACCTTGACCATCAGCTCGATGATCTTGGCCTTGCCTGACGAGCCGATGTCCGGCACGTGGATGTCCTGAACGCTGGCGCTGGCGGCTGGAGCGGGCGCAGCAGCGGCGGCAGGTGCCGGTGCGGCATCGGCCGGCTTTTCGGCTGCGGCAGGGGCCGCAGCGGGTTCGGCAGCAGGGGCAGGAGCGGCAGCCGCTTCGCCTTCCACTTCCAGCTCGAACAGTTCGTCGCCTTCTTTCAGACGATCGCCCAGCTTGACCTTCATGGTTTTGATGACGCCGGCCTTGGGAGCCGGGATTTCCATGCTCGCCTTGTCCGATTCCAGCGTCAGAATGCTTTGGTCGGCCTCGATGCGATCACCGACCTTGACCATCAATTCAATGACTTCGCCTTCACCGTTGCCGATGTCGGGTACACGAATTAACTCACTCACTATGTCTCTCCTTAGGAGAACCTGTTCACTCACGAATACGCCGGTTCAGTTACAACGAAACAGCGTTGGATGCTCATTTACGCTCGGTAAATTCCGCATCCTCGGCGCTGTTACGCCCTGATTGGCGCTCTTGAAGCAGACTCTTAGCAGTCCAGCGGATTGCGTTTTTCAGGATCGATGCCGAACTTCGCGATGGCTTCCGCCACGACTTTAGGTTCGATATCGCCACGATCAGCCAAGGCTTCCAGGGCTGCCAGCACCACGAAGTGGCGATCGACTTCAAAGAAGTGACGCAGCTTCTTGCGGCTGTCGCTACGGCCGAAACCGTCGGTGCCCAGGACTTTGTATTCCTTGGTTGGAACCCACTGGCGAATCTGGTCGGCGAACAGCTTCATGTAATCGGTCGATGCAATGACCGGGCCCTTGCGAGCGTTCAGGCACTGCTCAACATAGCTCAATTCAGGCTTCTGGCCAGGGTGCAGGCGGTTGTTGCGCTCTACCGCCAGACCGTCGCGACGCAGTTCGTTGAAGCTGGTAACGCTCCAGACGTCAGCACCGATGTTGAACTCGTCACGGAGAATCTTCGCCGCTTCGCGAACTTCACGCAGGATGGTGCCCGAGCCCAGCAACTGGACGTGGTGCGCCGCTTCCCTGGTGTCTTCTTCGAGCAGGTACATGCCCTTGATGATGCCTTCTTCCACGCCGGCCGGCATGGCTGGCTGGGCATAGGACTCGTTCATCACGGTCAGGTAGTAGAAAACGTCCTGCTGCTCTTCGAACATCAGACGCATGCCTTCACGAATGATGACCGCCAGCTCGTAACCGTAAGTCGGGTCAAAGGTACGGCAGTTCGGGATGGTCGACGCCAGAATATGGCTATGGCCGTCTTCGTGCTGCAGGCCTTCGCCGTTCAGCGTGGTACGACCGGCCGTGCCGCCGACCAGGAAGCCACGGGTGCGGCTGTCGCCGGCGGCCCATGCCAGGTCGCCGATACGCTGGAAACCGAACATCGAGTAGAAGATGTAGAACGGAATCATCGGCTGGTTGTGGTTGCTGTACGAAGTACCGGCAGCAATGAAGGAGGACATGGCGCCCGCTTCGTTGATGCCTTCTTCGAGAATCTGGCCCTTCTTGTCTTCGCGGTAGAACATCACCTGTTCTTTGTCGACTGGCTCATAGAGCTGGCCGACCGACGAGTAGATGCCCAGTTGGCGGAACATGCCTTCCATACCGAAGGTACGGGCCTCGTCCGGAATGATCGGAACGATGCGCTGACCGACTTCCTTGTCCTTGACCAGCTGCGCCAGGATGCGCACGAAAGCCATGGTGGTGGAGATTTCACGGTCGCCCGAACCGTCAAGGATGGCCTTGAGGGTGTCGAGTGGCGGTGTCGGCAGGCTGAAGCTCTGTGCACGACGCTGAGGCACGAAACCACCCAGCGCGGCACGACGCTCGCTCAGGTAGCGGGCTTCGGCGCTGCCTTCTTCCGGCTTGTAGAACGGCAGGGCTTCGAGTTCGGAGTCCTTGACCGGTATGTCGAAACGGTCACGGAAGTGACGCAGGCTGTCGACATCGACCTTCTTGGTGTTGTGCGCAGTGTTTTTCGCTTCGCCGGCACCGGTGCCATAACCCTTGATGGTCTTGGCCAGAACCACGGTCGGTTGACCCTTGTGGTTGACGGCTTCGTGGTAGGCCGCATAGACCTTGTACGGGTCGTGCCCGCCACGGTTGAGTTTCCAGATCTCGTCGTCGGACAGATCGGCAACCATCGCCTTGAGTTCAGGCGAGTTGAAGAAGTGCTCGCGGACGAACGCGCCGTCCTTGGCCTTGTAGTTCTGATATTCGCCGTCGATGACTTCGTCCATGCGGCGTTGCAGGATACCGTCGACGTCCTTGGCCAGCAGCGGGTCCCAGAAACGGCCCCAGATGACTTTGGTGACGTTCCATTGAGCACCACGGAACACGCCTTCCAGTTCCTGGATGATCTTGGCGTTGCCGCGAACCGGGCCGTCCAGGCGCTGCAGGTTGCAGTTGACGACGAAGATCAGGTTGTCGAGCTTCTCGCGACCGGCCAGCGCAATGGCGCCCAGGGATTCCGGCTCGTCGGTCTCGCCGTCACCCAGGAAGCACCAGACTTTCTGCTTGCCTTCCGGGATGTAACCACGGTGCTCCAGGTACTTCATGAAGCGTGCCTGGTAGATCGCCTGGATCGGGCCGAGACCCATGGACACCGTCGGGAACTGCCAGAAATCCTTCATCAGCCACGGGTGTGGGTAAGACGACAGGCCGTTGCCGTCGACTTCCTGACGGAAGTTGTTCATCTGGTCTTCGGTAATGCGGCCTTCAAGGAACGCACGGGCGTAGACGCCTGGCGATGCGTGACCCTGGAAGTAGATCAGGTCGCCGCCGTGTTCGTCGGTCGGGGCCTGGAAGAAGTAGTTGAAACCGATGTCGTACAGCGTCGCGCTGGAGGCGAAGCTGGAGATGTGGCCGCCCAGATCCGGGTCGTTCAGGTTGGTTTTGACGACCATGGCCAATGCGTTCCAGCGCACCAGCGAGCGAATGCGGCGTTCCATGAACAGGTCGCCAGGCATGCGTGCTTCGTGGGTGACAGGAATCGTGTTGCGGTATGGCGTGGTGATGGCGTACGGCAGTTGCGAACCACTACGGGTGGCCAGCTCGCCCAAACGGGTCATCAGGTAGTGAGCGCGGTCTTCGCCTTCTTTGTCGAGAACCGATTCCAGGGCGTCCAGCCATTCCTGGGTTTCGACGGGATCGAGGTCTTGCATGGCTTGCTCCAGGGCGGAAAGGCTTCCAGAATCGGTTGCCTGAGTTTGCGACTGGCCTTGTGGGCAGACGACATAAATTCTTGGATTACCGGAGGGTGGGATCCGGCGGTGTGTAGTTTTACTACAAATCGACGACGATTTCAGCCCTCCGAGTATCGGACCCAGTAGTAAAACTACAGAGAAGCGACTCAATCGCTCCTGTTGTCTTGTGACTTAAAACGTTACTGTTGATCGCTATTGAATATCTTGCAGGGAAAAAGCGGATTTTTATGCTTCTAATTTGATTTTTCCAGCAATTTATAACCTTTGTTCGACAAGCGGTGCTGGCAGACGCGTCTTGCCGTCATGACGGACGGGCGTTTGCACGCCGATCAAGGATAGACCATGAGCCTACCTTTACTGGCTGAATTTCCGGCCATTCTGCTGCCATTGATTGCCCGCGCCCGCCAGACGTTTCAGGCCGCGCTCTCTGCCTTGCCGGAGGACGCGCTGGCGTCTTTCGAGGCCTGGCCGGAGGCGCGCCTTACAGCGTTCGACCGGGTCTGCGCCGCCAGTGATTTTGTAACCGAACAAATCTGCCGCGACCCGCAGATGCTCCTGCAATTGGCCGATTCGGGCGAGCTGGAGCGTAGCTTCTCGGCCGGTCAGATGCGCAGCCAGATTGCCGATGCCTTGTCGAGCGCTGCCAGCGACGACGAATTGGGGCGTAATCTACGTCGACAGCGCGCACGCCAGCAAGTACGGATTATCTGGCGTGATCTGACCCGTCAGGCGAACCTGATCGAAACCTGTCGCGACCTGTCGGAAATGGCCGATGCGTCAATCGACCTGGCCTACCAATGGCTGTACCCACGGCATTGCCAGCAGTTCGGTACACCGACCGGTCGTCACTCCGGGCAGCCGCAGCACATGGTCATTCTGGGCATGGGCAAGCTTGGTGCGGTCGAACTGAACCTTTCGTCGGACATTGACCTGATCTTCGCTTACCCGGAGGGCGGTGAGACGGTAGGCACCAAGCGCGCGCTGGACAACCAGGAGTTTTTCATTCGCCTGGGGCAGCGTCTGATCAAGGCGCTGGACCCCGTGACTGTCGACGGCTTCGTGTTTCGTGTCGACATGCGTCTGCGGCCCTATGGCTCGTCCGGTGCGCTGGTGCTCAGCTTCAATGCACTGGAGCAGTACTATCAGGATCAGGGGCGGGACTGGGAACGCTACGCGATGATCAAGGCGCGTGTGGTCGGCGGTGATCAGGCCGCCGGTGCCGAGTTGCTGGCGATGCTGCGCCCGTTTGTGTATCGCCGCTACCTGGACTTCTCGGCCATTGAAGCGCTGCGCACCATGAAGCAGTTGATTCAGCAGGAAGTCAAACGCAAGGGCATGGCTGAAAATATCAAGCTCGGTGCGGGCGGGATCCGCGAGGTGGAGTTCATCGCCCAGGCCTTTCAACTGATTCACGGTGGCCGCGATCTGAGCCTGCAACAGCGGCCGCTGTTCAAAGTGCTGAAAACCCTTGAAGGGCAGGGCTATCTGCCTTCGGCCGTGACTGAAGAGTTACGCGAGGGCTACGAATTTCTGCGGTACACCGAACATGCCATTCAGGCTATTGCCGACCGCCAGACGCAGATGCTTCCCGACAACGAACAGGATCAGGCGCGTATTGCCCTGATCATGGGGTTTGCCGACTGGGCTGCCTTTCATGAGCGACTGATGTACTGGCGTGGCCGGGTTGCCTGGCATTTTCGTCAGGTCATTTCTGACCCCGACGCCGATCCGGACGACGAGCAAGATGAAGACGGCGACGTTGTGGTCGGTGGCGAATGGCTGCCCTTGTGGGAAGAGTCCCAGGACGAAGACGCCGCTGGTCGTCAGCTGTTGCAGGCCGGTTTCGTCGATGCCGAAAAAGCCCTGAAGAATCTGGCCAGCCTGCGCAGCAGTCCCAACCTGCGTTCGATGCAACGTCTGAGTCGTGAGCGGCTGGATGCGTTCATTCCCCGGCTGCTGGCTCAGGCGGTGGAGCATGAGAAGCCCGATCTGGTGCTGGAACGTGTGCTGCCGCTGGTAGAAGCGGTCGCGCGGCGCTCGGCGTATCTGGTGCTGCTGACCGAAAACCCCGATGCATTGCGGCAACTGCTCACCCTGTGCGCCGCCAGTCCGTGGATTGCGGAGCAGATTGCACGCTTTCCGTTGCTGCTCGATGAACTGCTCAATGAGGGTCGTCTGTTCAATCCGCCGTTGGCACCAGAGCTGGCGGCTGAACTGCGTGAGCGGCTGATTCGTATCCCCGAGGACGACCTCGAGCAGCAAATGGAAGCCTTGCGGCATTTCAAACTGGCCCACAGCCTTCGGGTCGCGGCGTCCGAGATATCCGGCAGCCTGCCGTTGATGAAGGTCAGCGATTACCTGACCTGGCTGGCGGAGGCGATTCTGGATCAGGTGCTGGCGTTGGCCTGGCGCTACAGCGTGGCCCGTCATGGCACGCCCTTGCGTCCGGACGGCACATTGTGCGATCCGGGGTTCGTGATCGTCGGTTACGGCAAGGTCGGCGGCATCGAGTTGGGACACGGTTCCGATCTGGATCTGGTGTTCATTCATGACGGCGACCTGCAGGCCGAGACCGACGGCACCAAGCCGATCGACAGTGCTCAGTTTTTCACCCGGCTGGGGCAGCGAGTGATCCATTTGCTGACCACACAGACCAACTCCGGTCAGTTGTACGACGTAGACATGCGCCTGCGGCCATCGGGCGCATCCGGGTTGCTGGTGAGTTCTCTGGGAGCCTTCGCCCGTTATCAGGCCAATGAAGCGTGGACCTGGGAGCATCAGGCGCTGGTTCGCGCCCGGGTGATGACCGGCAGTCGGGATGTGGGGGAGCAGTTCGAGAAGGTCCGTGCCGATGTTCTGGGGCGCGAGCGCGATCTGGACACACTGCGTGCCGACGTCAGCGAGATGCGCGCCAAAATGCGCGATAACCTCGGTACCCGCGTGACTGCGGCCGGGCGGGCGGTCAATGCCTTTGAGGCAGCGATGCCATTCGACCTCAAGCAGGACGCCGGAGGTATCGTCGATATCGAATTTATGGTGCAATACGCCGCCTTGGCGTGGTCCAGAGAGCATCCTGCGCTGCTGCAATACACCGACAACATCCGGATTCTCGAAGGGCTGGAAGAGGCCGGGCTGTTGCCTGACACCGACGCCAGCCTGCTGCGCGAGGCCTATAAGGCGTATCGCTCGGCGGCGCACCGTCAGGCGTTGCAGAAGCAGGCGGGCGTGGTCAGCGGCGATCAGTTTCATGCCCAGCGGCGTGAGGTGATGCGGATCTGGACGCAGATGGGGTTGAGCTGAGCCTCACGGTAACGCCATATTTCGATGCAACACTCTATAAAGCTATGACAGGGAGGCGACAGGTTGTGTGGGAATGTCACGCAGTCTGATCGGCCTCCCTGATCGTTTCTGGTCGTTTTTGGATAGAACATGAAAATTCTGATCGTTGGGCCGAGCTGGGTCGGTGACATGGTGATGGCACAAACGCTGTTCCAGTGTCTGAAACAGCGTCATCCCGAGTGCGAAATCGACGTGCTGGCCCCGGAATGGAGTCGTCCGATACTGGAGCGCATGCCGCAGGTCCGTGCTGCGCTCAGTTTTCCGCTGGGCCACGGTGCGCTGGAACTGGCAACCCGTCGCCGGATCGGCAAGTCCCTGGCTGGCCAATACGATCAGGCTATCCTGCTGCCCAACTCGTTGAAATCCGCGCTGGTACCGTTTTTCGCCGGTATCCCGAAACGTACCGGCTGGCGTGGCGAGTTCCGTTACGGTCTGCTCAATGACGTGCGCACCCTCGACAAGCAGCGCTATCCGTTGATGATCGAACGGTTCATGGCCCTGGCTTTCGAAAAAGGCAGCGAACTGCCGCGTCCTTATCCCCGCCCCAGTCTGCGTATCGACCCGGCGACCCGCGAGGCGGCCTTGAGTAAATTTGGTCTGAGCCTGGATCGTCCGGTATTGGCGCTATGCCCCGGTGCGGAGTTTGGCGAATCCAAGCGTTGGCCCGCCGAGCATTACGCACAGGTCGCTGACGCCAGTATTCGCGAAGGCTGGCAGGTCTGGCTGTTTGGTTCGAAAAAGGACCATCCGGTAGGTGAGAGCATTCGACAGGAGTTGATTCCCGGTCTGCGCGAGGAGTCCGTCAACCTCAGTGGCGAAACTTCGCTGGCCGAGGCCATTGATCTGCTCTCGTGTGCCGATGCCGTGGTGTCCAACGACTCCGGCCTGATGCATGTGGCCGCCGCCCTGAACCGCCCGCTGGTGGCCGTCTATGGTTCGACCTCGCCAGACTTCACGCCGCCGCTGGCCGACGAGGTCGAAGTGGTCCGGCTGGGCATCGAATGCAGCCCGTGCTTTGAACGCACCTGCCGTTTCGGTCATTACAACTGCATGCGTTTGCTTGAGCCGGACGCTGTGATTCAGGCGCTGACCCGTCTGAACAGCACGCCGGTGGAGGTTGCCTGATTTTGCGGGTACTGCTGATCAAGACGTCTTCGCTGGGTGACGTTATCCACGCCTTGCCCGCGCTGACCGATGCGCAACGGGCGCTGCCCGGGATCCGCTTCGACTGGGTGGTAGAGGAAGGTTTCGCCGAGATTCCCGCCTGGCATCCGGCAGTCGACCGGGTGATCCCGGTGGCGATCCGCCGCTGGCGCAAGAACCTCTGGCAGACAGTCAGGTCCGGTGAGTGGCAACGCTTTAAACAGCAGGTGCGCGAACAGCGCTATGACCTGGTGATTGATGCTCAGGGCCTGTTCAAAAGTGCCTGGCTGACGCGTTACATTGACGCCCCCGTGGCCGGCCTGGACCGCGCGTCGGCGCGCGAGCCGGTCGCCAGCCGGTTTTATGACCGGACGTTCCCGGTGGCGCGCGGACAGCATGCGGTCGAGCGGCTGCGTCAGTTGTTCGCCCAGGCATTGGGTTATCCACAGCCGTCCGGGACAGGAGACTATGGCCTGAAGCCTATGGCGGCGCTGGATGACAGGTTGCAGGCTCCGTTTGTACTGTTCCTGCATGGCACGACCTGGGACACCAAGCACTGGCCCGAGCTGTATTGGCGACAACTGGCCGAGCTGATGGCGGCGCGCGGTCTGCACGTGCAGCTGCCGTGGGGTAACCCGGCCGAGAAGGCCCGCGCCGAGCGCATTGCCGAGGGGCTGAGCAGCGCGCATGTGCTGCCCAGACTGAATCTGGCAGGTGTTGCGCGGGTACTGGCCAGTGCGCGGGCCTGTGTTGCGGTGGACACCGGGATCGGGCATCTGGCCGCCGCACTGGACGTCCCGACCATTTCCCTGTTCGGCCCGACCAATCCCGGCCTCACCGGTGCCTACGGCAAGTCGCAGGTGCATCTGGCCAGCGACTATCCGGGCTGCACGCCCTGCCTGCAGAAGAAATGCACGTACCAACCGACCGCTGACGATCAGCGCCGGTTCGACCTGAAACGCGAGTGGCCGATGTGCTTCACTCGCTTGAATCCCGAGCGAGTAGCGAGCCAACTGGGCGCGCTGTTGCTGGCAAAGGAACCTGGCTGATGCAACTGGCTTTCGTACTCTACAAATACTTCCCGTTCGGTGGCCTGCAGCGCGATTTCATGCGCATTGCGCTTGAGTGCCAGCAGCGTGGCCATCAGATCCGCGTCTACACCCTTATCTGGGAGGGCGATGTGCCTCCCGGTTTTGAAGTGCTGGTGGCACCGGTCAAGGCGTTCTTCAATCATCGACGCAACGAAAAGCTCAGCGCGTGGATGGAGGCAGACCTGGCCAAACGCCCGGTGGACCGCCTGATCGGTTTCAACAAGATGCCCGGACTGGATGTGTATTACGCCGCTGACGGCTGCTTCGAGGACAAGGCGCAGAACCTGCGCAGCCCGCTGTACCGCAAGTGGGGGCGTTACCGCCACTTCGCCGATTATGAGCGCGCCGTGTTCGCCAGAGACTCGAAAACCCAGGTGCTGATGATTTCCGAAGTGCAACAGCCGCTGTTCATCAAGCATTACGACACACCGTTGTCGCGCTTTCACTTGCTGCCACCTGGTATTTCTCCGGATCGCCGTGCACCGCCGGACGCCCCTGACATCCGCGCAGGCTTTCGCAAGGAGTTCGGGCTCGCCGACAATGACCTGTTATTGGTGCAGATCGGCTCCGGTTTCAAGACCAAGGGCGTGGATCGCAGCCTGAAAGCGCTGGCGGCCCTGCCTGCAGAACTCAAAAAACGCACACGCCTGTTTGTAATCGGTCAGGACGACCCCAAAGTATTCCAGCTGCAGAGCACGACGCTGGGACTGGGCGATCAGGTGACGTTCCTGAAAGGGCGCAGTGATATTCCGCGTTTTCTGCTGGGCGCCGATCTGCTGATCCATCCGGCCTACAACGAAAACACCGGCACCGTTCTGCTCGAAGCACTGGTCGCCGGTTTGCCTGTGCTGGTCAGCGCGGTTTGCGGGTATGCCCATTACATTGCCGAGGCTGATTGCGGGCGAGTGCTGGACGAACCGTTCGATCAGGCGCAACTCAACCGCTACCTGTCGAACATGCTTCAGGACGATGCCGCGCGCAGTGCCTGGGGCCGTAATGGCCTGGCCTTTGCTGACACAGCGGACCTTTACAGCATGCCGCAACGCGCTGCGGATGTGATTCTGGCGGAGCACTATTGATGAAGCTGTTCCTGGCTGAACCGTTCAAGAGCCTGTGGGCCGGACGCGATGTGTTCGCCGAGGTCGAAGGCCTGAGCGGCGAAGTCTACCGCGAGCTGGAAGGACGCCGCACGCTGCGCACCGAGGTCAACGGGCGTGGCTACTTCGTCAAGATCCACCGTGGCATCGGCTGGGCCGAGATTGCCAAGAACCTGGCGACCGCCAAGCTGCCGGTGCTGGGTGCGGGCAAGGAATGGGACGCCATCGAGCGTCTTCATCAGGTCGGTGTGCCCACCATGACCGCTGTGGCCTATGGCGAGCGTGGCAGCAACCCTGCCGCGCAGCACTCGTTTATCGTCACCGAAGAGCTGGCCCCTACGACCAGCCTGGAAGACGTCAGCCTCAACTGGCGCAACGAACCGCCCGAGCCTCGCCTGAAGAGGGCGTTCATTGCTGAAGTCGCCCGATTGGTCGGGATGATGCACCGTGCCGGAGTCAACCATCGCGACTGTTACATCTGTCACTTCCTGTTGCACACAGACAGGCCGGTCACCGCCGACGATTTCAGGTTGTCGGTCATCGACCTGCACCGCGCCCAGACGCGCAGGGCGATCACGCCGCGCTGGCGCAACAAGGACCTGGCCGCGCTGTACTTTTCAGCATTGGATATCGGTCTGACCAAGCGCGACAAACTGCGTTTTCTCAAGGATTATTTCCAGCAGCCACTGCGCGAAATACTGCTCAAGGAAGCCGCGCTGCTGAGCTGGCTGGATAAAAAAGCCGACAAGTTGTATCAGCGTAAAGTGCGCTACGGAGACGCGCTCTGATGGCGGGCTGGAAGCTCGAACCCGAATACGCTTTTCTGGAGCAGGATTTCGGTAGTCTGGATGCCGTGTTTGCCCTGCAGGGCCAGCAGTTGACCCGCGATCCGCTTTCCGACGTTATCCGCGTCGAGCGTTCCGGAGTTCATTACTACGTCAAACGCTACGTGGGTGCGGGCAAAGGCCTGCGTCGCTATATGGGCAAACCCAGGGTCAAGTCCGAATGGCAGAACCTCAAACGCTTCGCCAAATGGGGCATCCCCACGGCCGAGGTCGTGGCCTGGGGGCTGGAGCGCAAGGGCGCGGCGTATGATCGCGGCGCACTGATCACGCGCGGTTTGCCGAACACCGAAGACTTGTCTGCGCTGGCTCAGCGCAAGGATTCGCGGCTGGCCGACCGGAGCTGGGTCGACGCTATCAGCCGGCAGTTGGCGGCCTCTACCCGGACCATGCACGACAACCATTTCACACATAACGATTTGAAATGGCGCAACCTGTTAGTGGATAACGAAGGCCACCTGTTTTTCATCGATTGCCCCAATGGCGCATTCTGGTGGAGCTTCATGCTGCGCTATCGGATCACCAAGGATCTGGCGTGTCTGGACAAAGTCGCCAAGTATCACTTGTCGGCGACCCAACGCCTGCGCTTTTACTTGCAGTACCGTCAACGAACGCGTTTGAACGCCTCCGACAAAAAACGTATTCGACATATCGTCAGCTTTTTCGAGGGCCGTGAATGAGCGTTTTTATTGCCAGTGCCGATCAGCCTTTACTGGCTCGTCATAATCTGGCTGATTTTGAATCGCTTTGGAATATCAGGCTTGATGCCGTCGATGAGCCCAACACCGGGCGTGGCGGCTGGAGCAGCGTGTTCCGCCTCGACCTGGACGGTCAGGGTTTTTACCTCAAGCGTCAGAGCAATTATCTGACTCACACGTTGCATCATCCGTTTGGCGAGCCGTCCTTCTCGCGTGAGTTTCGTAACATCAGCCGTTATCGCAAGTTGGGTATCCCGGCGCTGCAAGCGGTGTTTTATGGCGAGCGCAAGGTTGACGGCGAACACCGTGCGATCCTGATGACGCGCGCGCTGGACGGCTGGACCGATCTCGACGAACTGTTACAGCAGTGGGGCCAGATGGATAGCCCACAGCGTCTGGCAATACTTCACGCTTGCGGCCAATTGGCCCGCACGCTGCACGGTGCCGGGCAGGTTCATGGCTGCTTCTATCCCAAGCATATTTTTCTTCGGGCAGTGGGCAGTGGGTATCAGGCGCAACTGATCGATCTGGAAAAAACCCGTCCGGTGATTTTCGGCAAGCGCGACCTTGCCCGTGACCTGGAGCCACTGCTGCGCCGTGCACCGATGTGGAATGACACCGAGCGGCGCGAGTTGCTGGCCGCTTACCTGCAAGCCACCCCTGACAGTCTGCTGGTCGACGCCTGGAGTGCACGTCTGGGCAAGCGCAGCGCTCACAAACGAGACCTTCAACACCGCGATGATAAAGAGACCCGTTGATGCGCTTGTCTGAACTCAAGAATGCCGGACGTACCCCCGAGTTACCGATGAGCCTGACGCTGGCCGATGCTGCCGGTTCGGCACAACTGCAACTGTTGACGCTGCTGCGGGTATTGCCGGGGCAGCGCTATGTAGGCGCAGGCGTCTGGCGAGGCAGGCCGGTTCTGGCAAAACTGCTGGTTGGCGACAAGGCGGCCCGGCATTTTCAGCGTGAACTGGCCGGGGTGCGTCTGCTTTCCGGACAGGGCCTGACCACACCGCTGTTGCTGGCCGACGGTTTGCAGGATGGCGAGGGCGGCTGGCTGCTGTTCGAGTTTCTGGAGCAGGCGTCAAGCCTGGGCGATGCCTGGAGCGCCGTTCAGGATTTGCCACCGCTGGCAGACGCGCAGCAAGCCGTGCTCGGCGAGGCGTTGTCAGCCATTGCCCGGCAACACGCAAAAGGCCTGTGGCAGGAAGATCTGCATCTGGACAACCTGTTGCGCCACAAAGGACAGTTGTACCTGATTGACGGTGCAGGCATCCGCGCCGAGCAGGCTGGCAAGCCGCTGTCCCGGCAGAAGGTGCTGGAAAACCTGGGCGTGTTCTTTGCTCAGCTGCCGAGGTCTTTCGAGCCCTTCACTGAAGAGTTGCTGGTGCATTATCTGTTGAGCAACGCCGAACACGGTTTGCCGATGGAAGCGCTGCAAAAGCAGATCGACAAGGTTCGCAGCTGGCGGCTCAAGGACTTCATGAGCAAGACTGTGCGCGATTGCAGTCTGTTCAGTGTCGAGGACAACGCTTCGGTATTTCGCGCCATTTGTCGCGAGGAAGCACATGCGATGCTGCCGATACTGGATCAGGCTGATGACTTGCTCGACAAGGGCTTTCTGTACAAGACAGGTGGCGCTGCCAGTGTCGGTCGTGTCGACGTCAGTGGTCGTACTCTGGTCATCAAACGTTACAATATCAAAAGCTTCAGTCACTGGCTCAAGCGCTTCTGGCGTCCCAGCCGGGCATGGCACTCATGGCGCGAAGGCAATCGTCTGATGTTTCTCGGCATCGCCACGCCAAAACCGCTGGCGGTCCGGGAGCAGCGCTTCTTCGGCCTGCGCAGCAAGGCCTGGCTGGTGACCGAGTTTATCGAGGGGCCGGATATCATCGAGCGGTTTGCGCCTTATGTAGAAAGCGGCGATGCGCCAGAGGCCGAGTTGCTGGCGCTGGACGAGCTGTTCGCACAGCTCATTCGCGAGCGTATCAGCCACGGCGATTTCAAAGGGCACAACCTGTTCTGGCACAGTGATCGCTGGGCACTGATCGATCTGGATGCGATGCAGCAGCACGGCTCGCAATCGTCTTTCGCCGCAGCCTACGCCCGTGACCGGGCGCGGTTCATGCGTAACTGGCCTGCGCAGAGTGCGCTGCACCAGATGCTGGAGCAGCGCTTGCCGAAGATTGCGTCTGTCTGAGCCGGCGCGTCAGTCAACCCGCCTCAGCCCCATCGCCTCCAGTGCCGCCACCAGTGCGTCCATATCGTCGTAGGGCATGAGGTGGACGCGCGGCCAGCGGACGCGCTCCACATACAGTTTGCCCTCGTCGTTGATCTGCACCGGCGTGCGGTAAAGCCAGGTGTCGCGTGCGCGATGAACAACGGTCTGCACATTGCCACCCCCTTGCTCCAGCAAAAACATCCCTGGCTTGAAAAGTCGCTGTTCAATGGTCAGCGGTCTGGCGGGGCGAACATTGTCAGCCGAACGCGTCACCTCTATCTCCACGCGATAATCCGCTTTGATGTGCACCTTGTCATTCGTGATGCCTGCCAGGACAAGCTCCCCGGGATCGTGAATGACACCCCTCGACAGTCCCGGCGCCACATCGACGACCCGCAGGCCGATTCCGCCTTCCAGTTCGGCAATGCCGGGCACGACGCCCTGATAGATATTGGAATGGCTATTGCCAACCAGAGCGATCCACTTGTGTGAACCCATGACCTCCTGATGCTTGCGCATCGTGCGTGATGCAAAGTAGTTCATCATCTGCTGGCGCGTGATGGAGTGTTCTCTGGCAATGCCTTTGAGGTGGTAACTGCTCGCGCAGTCGATGGCCCGTATTTCCAGCCCATGCTGTCGCGCTTTGACGACCAGTTGTTCGAAGTTATAAACCCTGCCTGGATCGGTGTGATGCCCGCGATCCAGAACTTTCAGGTCGTGAAGCAGGGTTTTGCTCATCTGGCCGGTTTCGAAAAAGCGGTCGAGGTTTGCCTGGTGCAGATCAGTCAGCAGGTGCTCCATGTACAGTGTCTTTACATTTTGCTGTGCCAGCAACGGCAGGTTGTCGATGATCAGTTTCTTGCTGGCGACAGAAAAGTGCGACTCGCCGACAACGATGCCTTCAGTTTGTCTGTACAGGTGTTCAAGCAGCTCGGAGGTGCTTGTCCGCGCCGCGATGACAGGCAGTACGGGACGAGGCGGCAGCGGTATAGCGCTGATTGCGGAAGCATCCTGTTGCAAGCGATTGCGGTGCACGGCGAATGTATTGCGGACGGACTCGAATTGCGGATCACCGAAGAAATACTCCATATCGAGACCTTTCTTTTCGAAGTTCGCCAGGGTGTGAAAGGTCGTTCTGGTCTCCAGCGGCATGTCATGGGTCGCATCGGTCAGCGATTGCTGGATCGCTGTCAGCGGGCTGTCGGCGACCCAGTCTTCGGGAGGCACGCGCAGCCAGGCCTCATCCTGGCCCTGAACAAAACCGTACTGGCCCGCCCAATGCTCGCCATCGGCAATAATCGACGGGCTCCCCAGTTCGCGCATCAGCACTTCATCCAGAGGCGTGACGGGGGGCAGTGGGGCTGCAACTATTGCCGGGTCGGAAAACGCTATGGTGAAGTCGCAGTGAATCGGCGTTCGCTCGTCAGTCGGCACGCCGGCGTCCTGCCTGATGCGGGTCGGACGCCCTGCCGGGATATCCTCGACGTGCACGCTGACCGCGCCGTTCAGCTCGGCGATGCCGGGCACCTGGTCATGTTTCGTGGCAAGTTTCTGATCAAGCAGTGCCACCCAGCGCTTTGCGGAATCGGGCCCTATGTCGTGGCTGATGAGCTTATGTCCGAAGAAGTTGCTCATTTTCAAGGCGGCTGCCGGATCATTGGTTGCGCCCGACACTGTATGGCCGAGAAACGGGTAACTGATCGACGAACTGAAAGGACGCACCTCGATTCCGTAACGATGAGCGGCCTTGATCAGGTGGTAGTAGTCATACTCGGTGCTTGAGTTGTTCAACGCGCCGCGATTGGTATCGCGCAGGTAATACTTTAGCTCATGAGAGCCGGAGCGACTCTTGTTGCCGAGCTTGCGGTATCTGGCGAGTTTGGTCAGATGCTTGTCGGTCAGTAGATGTTCGATGTACAGGATCTCTACACGCTGCTCTGCCAGCAATGGCATGTTGAGTAGCAGCAGGCGCTTGCTGGCCACGGACTTTGGTGCCTCGCTGAAAACCAGGCCGTTGTTGTGCGTAAAGATGTGCTTGATCAGCGTGTCGACGCTACCCGGCAAAGAATAGGCAGGCAGTGGCGGCCTGGGCGGCGGGGAGAACCTGGCAAAAAAATCCTGGGCATCCTGATAGAGCTTTTCTCGCAATGTGGTGAAGGTTTGACGTATGTCGGTGAGATAGGTCTCGAAATAGACTTCCAGGCCTGCGCCGGTAGGGTCAAATACTTCCTTGCTGATGACGACATCCAGGTGCGCCCGCATGCTGCTTGGCATCTCGTAATCATTCAGCGTGTCTGTCGAACTACCGGCACCTCCTTCAGGCAGTCGCCGATAGCTTCCCGCGTCATCCAGCACTCCACCACGCAGGCGCTGTCGATCAATGACCAGCCACTGTCCCTGTTCATTCAGGCGAACGGGCTGTTTGCCGAAGAACGCGAATGGATTGGCCGGGTCAATGATCTGCCAGCAGCCCAGATGCGTGTTGTATTGAACCTCGAAGGTCTGGCCGGAAAGGCCGATGTAGCGTTTGCCGTTGAGCAGCACCACACCCCTTGCGTGACCCTCGGTGATGCGTGGCAGGTTATCCAGAGAAATGTCGACTGCCAGGTCGGTGCGCAAACCTGATGGCGCGCGAGGCACAGCGTTGGCAGACGGTAGGAGCGGCTGCCAGGCACCACCGGCTTCCCGCACAGCGAACTGACCGGTTGCCATCGGAGGCGCAGAAGCAACGTGGCTGGCATGGAAAACTGCAGCGTGGCCGTTGACGTCGGGCTTGCCGATCAGGAATACCTGCTCCTGCAATTCCACCGGGTAGAGATCTTCGTAACGCGGCAGCGAGGACTGACGCTGGAACGAGCGCAGTACCGGTGTTGTTTCATGACTGTGCTCAAGCTGATGCAATACACCGCCGAAGCCTTTCAGGCCCACCAGCAAGTCGCTGCCTGCGCCGATGCCGTTGAACAGTGCCGACAGCATGTACGCTGTAGCGCGTTGCTGGTCGCCTTCGGTCAGCGCGGCCAGGGCCTGCCCGCTGTCATGCAGCGACAGCAGGCTGCCAACCGCAAAGCTTGCCGGCGGGAACGGTAGCGTCAGGGCGGTGGCAATTATTTCCACGCTGACCCAGATCAACCGGGCCAGCATGTCATTACGGCCTGTGGTGGTCTCTTCCACATCGCGCAGCCTGCGCTCCAGCGGTCGGTTGAAGCAAGTGTCGGCAAGGTCTGCAATGAATGCCTTGGGAATGACCGGAGGTTTGTTGGCATTGCCTTTCTCCATGTCGCGCAGGAAAAACGACAGGGTCCGGCGCGCTTTTACCCGGCAGCGATCCTTGTAGTAATCGATCATGCCAGCGGTGCTCAGTGAACGTACAAAGTCGCTGAACAGGCGGAACTCGAAGCCATCGGGCGCCTGCGGTGTATAAAGCAGTGCAGCGTGTCGAGTCTGCGTCGGCAGGACCACCAGGCATCCCTGCACGGTTTCGATGTGAGTGAGCAGCGGGCTTGGGATGACCAGTTGGTCGATGTCGGTCAGCCCCGAGCCGATCAACGGCTTGTCGATATGCAACTGCAGGGGATAGAACGGGTACTGCTCGCGCACGACCGGGTCGTTGAGGTGCGCGTGGTCCAGCGACTGCTTCAGCCAGGTATATTGCGACGCTTCAATGTGGCCCTTTAAAACGCTACGCAGCGCGGCGGCCTTCATCTGCAATTGATTGATCAGTACGCTGGCCTGACGGCGATCGGTGTAACCGGCGTTTTCAGCGTTCAGCAGTGTATTCCTGACCAGTGCAATATAGCCGTCCGCCAGCCATTTGCCGCGCACCGAGCCTGCCACCACTGCGGGCGACAGTGCGCTGAGGTCCAGTCCGTCGGGGCCACTGAAGGTTGCCTGGGTTTGCGCGGAGGCGCGGACAGGGTCGATGCTGTCGTTGTAGCCGTTGAGCAGCATCTCGGTATAGGTCAGAGTTTCGCGTTCACTGGTGATCACGATCAGGTCCGGGTCTACCGAGCCTGCCGGTACATTCAGTAATCTGGCGATCTGCTGGCTGGCGCGTTGATGGACGTAGTCCTTGAACGGCTGAGCGTGCGCGTTTGGCTGAGCCTGATAGTTGTCGAGAGCTCCGCCAGCGGCTTGCTCAAGGGCCAGCAGTTCCCGACGCTGCGCGCGGCTGGCACGCACATACCAGTCCGGAGTATGGCTGGCCTGCCTGGAAAGCAACACGCGGGTCTGTTCCTCGGTGAAGCTGTGCAGGGCCGAGTCGCAATCCGCGTGATCGATGAACTGGATGAAGTTTTTCGGCGGCTGGGGTTTGAGTGCCAGGGCCTCCAGTTGCTCTGCCAGTGCGGGGCGTGCATCCACTTCCACCTGATCCAGCAGGTAGGTGCACATGGAAGGCGATGCGGTCCAGCCGACCACCTCGTGCAGCAACTGGGTTTCAGTGTCGAAGGCTTTGAAAGACTGTTGCCCGGGTGCATCGGTGGCGGCCATGATCAAACGTTGCGTCTGGCCTTGGGCGTTCTGTTTGCGAAACACCAGCAATCTGGCCATTACGTGGCGGTCATTCAGTTTGATCTGTTGCACGCGCAAGGTGGGGGCAGGGGCAGCCGTCGTCGGGCTCGTCAGCGCTGCGACAGTGGCGAAATCATCGCGCTGGATATGCCCCTGCATCTTCGCGGCCCAGCTCAGCGCTGTCAGCCGGGTTCGCGCTAGTGCGCGCAGCATTTGCCGGTTGTGCTCTTTCTGGTAGGCCTTGCGTTGAAACTCGCCAAACCTTGCGCGCAGATCGAGCTCGTCAATCAGTCCGGCAAGGTAGACCGGGGTCAAGTCTGAGTAGACAGCGTCCAGCGGTTTGCCAGCAAAGGTAATGACGGTATGGTCGAGGAAGTCCGAGCCTGCGATCTCGTCGTCGGGGTGCAGGCCATAGAGCGCCAGCTCGACCAGCGAGCATGTCACGCGGTAGGTCTCGCTCGTCGACGGCAGCGTGCGACGTGTATCGATGGTCAACGCGCGCGGGTCCATATCATGGCCCAGGTCGTCGGCAAGCCTTCTGCGTAATTGCGTTTCGGCGAACTGCTCCGGTGAAGCGGCGCTGCCCAGTACGCTGAGCATCGCAGCATGTGCGGCATCGTAGCGCCGCAGGTGCCCGGCATAAGTCTGCAAGTCGTCTTCGCTGGCGATCTTCATCCAGTCCGGCAGCTCTCGATGGTACTGGCGTTGTCTGTTGGTCAGTTCCCGCAGTTCAAGCATGGCGGCCGGGCCGAACAGGCCGGGCATGCCGATAGCTTCCTGAATCAGCAACTGGCGTTTCTGCCGGTCTGCCACGTCCGCTCGTTCGCAGGCGTAACGGGCGTCATTGCGCTGCTTGTTCAGCAGCCTGTCGAAAGCATGGACGAAGGGGGTTGTCGTAACCGGTTGCAACTGCACATCGGCAGTCGTGAACGGTTCGAGGTACAGGTCGGCGTCCTGAATTATCCCGGTCAGCCGGTCCTGGTAACGCTTCTCCAGGTTATTCAGCAATGCCCCCCGAAGCGTTGGCGTGCTGAGCCAGCGCGCCAGTGTCGCAATCATTACGGCCTGCGTGTCGAAGCCCATTATGCCGAGCCCCGGCAGCATCAGCAGCGTACGTCCCAGGTCCTGTGATATTGCCAGCACACCCGCCATCTCTACCTGTTCGTCATCGTGCAGTTGCACCTGCAGCGACGAGTAAGTGAGCGCCGGGCCGGACGAGTCCGGCAGGCAGGCAAGATAGCCACTTTCCAGATCGCGCTCGTGAATCCTGACGCAGGCTTCATCACGCAAGGCGCGTTGCAAGGCAGGAACAAGGCGGTCACGACGGCTTTCGCCGGACTCGCCGGGGTCCGTCCAGTAGTTATCGATCTGTTGCAGCAGGCTGAAGATTTCCAGTTCACGCTCGGAAACTTCAGAGCCGTCGATAGCCGTCAGCAAGGCATCTTCAGGGCCGGGCAGTGCTTCCAGTTCGGCGGCCAGAAGGGTACGCAGTTCGTCGAGCCTGTTCAGCGCATCGGCTGCGGCGGGCCAGGTATCGGCGGGCTTCAGCGGTACAGGCGTCAGAGTCTGGGGGGCGAGGGCTAAAGGGGGCAGTGTTTGTGTCATGACAGGCTTTCCATTGCGCGCTTCGGGCGCTGAGGTTTGAACGCCGACCTTCGGGCCAGCGACGATGGGCCTCAATTAATCAGAAGCAATGGGTGGCGAGTCGTAGATAGTTATTGATGCTGGGAAAGAGACATTTCCTACACCGTCTGGCGGGCACCTCCCAGCGACATTTCAGCGCGTCGAGCCAATCCTTGGTCATTACGTTATAATCCCGCCCTTTAGCTGCCCTCAGCCCGCTGTGCGGGGGCACACCTTTTCCCGGGCGCTATGCGCCTGCATGCAGACTAAAGAGGCTAGACCCTAGTGGCATTGACGATCCTTGGCCTGTCCGGCGCCCTTAGCCATGATCCTTCCGCAGCGCTCTATATCGACGGCAAGCTGATCGCAGCAGCCGAAGAAGAGCGCTTCGTTCGTGATAAACACGCAAAGAACCGCATGCCCTACGAGTCGGCGAAGTTCTGTCTGGAACAGGCAGGCATCAAGCCTTCGGACGTCGATGTGGTCGCGATTCCGTTCGCCCCGATCAGCTTGTTCGGCAAGGCCCGCTGGCATTACGCCAAGCGTTACTGGTACGCACCGGATCGCGCCCTCGATGCGCTGTTGATGGGCAATCGCCGTTACAAGCGTTATCGCAACAAGATTGTCTGGTGCCTCGAACAACTGGGCTTCGATCCGAAAAAGATCAAGATCGAGCCGGTCGAGCACCATCTGGCCCACGCTTCGAGCGCGTATCACTGCTCGGGTTTCACCGAGAAAACCGCGATCATGGGCATCGACGGCAAGGGTGAATACGCCACGACCTTCTTCGGCTACGGCGAAAACGGCAAGATCCACAAGATCAAGGAGTTCTTCGACCCTGACTCGCTGGGCGGTCTGTACGGGGCGATTACCGAGTTTCTCGGTTTCGAGATGCTCGACGGCGAATTCAAGGTCATGGGCATGGCACCGTACGGCGATGCCAGCAAGTACGATTTTTCGCGTCTGGCAACGTTCGAGAATGGCGAACTGGTCATCAATACCGAATTGGCCAACGTCATCGGTCTGCGTCGCTATAAAGAGAATGGCAAGGGCTTCTACTTCTCGCCGAAGCTGATCGAATGGCTCGGCCCGAAACGCGTCGGTGACGTGGCTGACGAACCCTACATTCACTATGCCGCGAGCATGCAGGCGCTGTTCGAAAAGCTCGCGTTGCAGATGATGGACCACTACCTGGGTGACATCCTCAAGGAAACCGGCAAGATCGCCTTCGCCGGGGGCTGTGCGCTGAACGTCAAGCTCAACCAGCGCATCATCGCCCGTCCGGAAGTCAAGGAACTGTTCGTGCAGCCTGCGTCCGGTGACGCCGGTACGGCAGTGGGTGCTGCGGCCTATGTGTCCCACGCTCGCGGTGTGCCGGTAGAGAAGATGGAGCACGTTTACCTCGGCCCGTCGTACAGCAACGAGGACGTAATCGCGGCCTGTGCACGCCACCCGAGCAAGCCGGTCTGGCGTCAGATCGACAACACGCCGGAGCGGATTGCCGAAATCATGGTCAAGGGCAACCCCGTTGCCTGGTTCCAGGGGCGCATGGAGTTCGGTCCGCGCGCCCTGGGCGGCCGTTCGATCATCGGTTGCCCGAGCGTGACCGGCGTGGCCGACCGTATCAACCATCAGATCAAGTTCCGCGAGCGCTGGAGGCCTTTCTGCCCCTCGATGCTCGACACCGTAGCGCCTCAGATGATCAAGATCGACCATCCGGCACCGTTCATGACCTTCACCTTCGAAGTGGCTGAAGAATGGAAGACCCGCGTTCCGGAAGTCGTCCATGAAGACGGTACTTCCCGCGCTCAGGTGCTCAAGCGCGAATACAACCCGCGCTATTACGACATGATGAAGGCGCTGGAGAACCTGACCGGTAACGGTGTGTCACTGAACACCTCGCTCAACCGCCGTGGCGAACCGATGATCTGTTCGCCGACCGATGCGCTGAACATGTTCTTCGGCTCGGACCTCGAGTACCTGATCATGGAAGACATCCTGGTGGTCAAAGAGGGCGTCGAGGCTTATGACACGCTCGGCTGAACGTCACGTGCTGCAGTTCTGCCACGGCTATGACGGGCCGTTTCTGGACTGCGCACGGCAATACGCCAGCCTGTTCGCCGGCAAGGGCTATCGGGTGACGACGGTGTTCCTGACCGGTGCAGCCGACCCGGATGTCGTCGCTGACTGTGGCTCGGACGACGTACTGTTCATGGAGTACAGCTCCAGTGCCATTCGCGGCCTGAAGCTGGGGGCCATCCGTGACCTGCGCAAGATTGCCGCAACGCGTTCGTTCAGTTTCTGTATTGCGCACCGCTTCAAGCCGGTGTACATCGCATTGCTGGCGACGAAGCTGCCGGTCATCGGCGTGCATCATGCGTTCGGTGATTATCGGCGGCGCAGCCGCAAGCTGTTCGCCAACCTGTTTCGCAAACGCCTGAGCCTGCTCGGCGTGTCCGACGCGGTTCGCGATGATATGCGCAACAGCCTGCCCAAGTGGCCGGCTGAGCGCATTCAGACCCTGTATAACCGGATTGATGTCGAGCAACTGCAAGGCAGTCAGTTCTCCGCTGAAGATGCCCGCGCAGAGCTGGGCCTGTCCGCGTCAGCATGGATCGTTGCCAATGTCGGGCGTCTGCATCCCGACAAGGATCAGGCCACGCTGTTGCGCGGTTTCGCCGAGGCTTTGCCCAATCTCCCCGAAAACAGCCAGTTGGTGATTCTCGGCAAGGGCCGCCTGGAAGAAAACCTCAAGGCGCTGGCGCTGGAACTGGGCATCGGCCCGCAGGTGCTGTTTCTCGGGCAGGTTCCTGACGCGCGTCGCTACTTCAAGGCATTCGACGTGTTTGCCTTGAGCTCGGACCACGAGCCTTTCGGCATGGTCTTGCTGGAAGCGATGGTGGCCGGTGTACCACTGGTCGCAACGTCCTGCGGTGGCGCGAAGGAAGTGGTCGAAGACGTTGGTCTGCTGTTCCCGCTGGGCGATGTCCATAGCCTTGCCCACGGCTTGGTGCATATGGCCGGGCTTGACGCCGAGCAGCGTCAGGACTGCGCCGAACGCATGCTGCTGCGCTTGCGCGAACGCTTTTCCGATCATGCCGTACGCGATGTATTCTGGCGCTTGCCACACGTCTCCAGCCTGACAGCGGGGGCCTGATGCTCAATCGATTCAAAGGCTGGCGCGAGCGTGGCTGGGTGCAGATCGATGCGGCTGCCTACGCCCAGGCATGGCAACGGTTAGGTGGCAGCGTAGCCACTCACCCGCTGGTTGTTGCGCGGCTGTCGGCGTTTTCCGGCATCGCCGTGCGTTATCTGGCCTGGGAGCAGGGCGGCGAAGTGAAGGCAGCGATCGCCACTTGGGGACGCTCGCTGGCGCTGTCCAAGGACGAACTCAAGCGTCACGGCAAGAAAGGCCTGTTCGATCTGGGGAATGCCGAGCTGATTCTGCCCGTCGCCGACGGCATACAGGTGCCGGTCCGCCATCGGGCTCGCTATGTGTCTTCGCTCAACGAGGGCCGTATCAGCACGTTCAGGCCGCAGGCTGAATCGTTGGCAATGGCGCGCACGCCGGAAGAACTGTCGAAGAAATTCCGTTACAACCAGCGCCGCGAGCTTCGTTTGCTGGAAGAGGCTGGCGGTACGCTGAGACCTGTCAGCGAGTTCAGCAGCGCCGAGCTGGCGAGCATGTATTGCGATCTGTTTCAGCGTCGCTGGGGCTTCGAAGCCACCGGTGCCCGACACAAGGCCGAGGTCATCGAGTTGCTGCGCGATCTGCTGGTCGGCTCGGTGGTGTTTCTCAACGATGCGCCCATTGCCATTCAACTGGTGTATCGCGTCGAGGCACCACAGTGGGTCAGCGTAGAGTATGTCAACGGCGGCGTTGATCCCGAGACACGGGATTTCAGTCCCGGCAGTGTGCTGAGCTTCGTCAACACCCAGTCTGCCTGGGAAGATGCCCGTGCTCTGGGCAAATCACTGCGTTTTTCCTTTGGTCGTGCCGACCGTGAGTACAAGGACCGATGGTGCAACCCCGTTCCGGTGTTCCAGATTTGAGTCGCAAGCAGCAATTGCTCAAGCGCCATCGCCGTAACAAACGGCTGGCGTTGCTGGGCGGGCTGTTGCTGTTGATCGTTATCGGCATGCTGGTGGCCTGGTGGCTGGCCCCGGTGCTGGCCGTGTGTGCATGGGTCGCTCATGAGGCCTGGTTTGCCGATCATCTGTTCTATTCGCCGGCTGACGACTATCAGTACAGCTTTCCGGCCGACAGCGAAGTGCCAGGCGTCCGGCTGGACGGCGGCACGTTGTTGATGGACCCCGCTGTGCAACTGAGTGGCGATGAAACCTTGATACTGGCGTTGACGGTCAAAAGCACCTGGCTCGGGCGCTTTCTCGATCCGGTCGTCGACCTGCAAGGGCAGGACTTGAGCGACCGGCAGGCGTTCGAACGCGGTGTCTGCGGGGTGCGTTATCTGAACCTGAGCGGGCTCGGCGGGCCGCTTGCTGCGGGTGTGCTGCAACTGCGCGGGCGTCGCTGTCGTCTTGCCGGTACGCCAAGGCTCTGGCTGTTTCGCCAGCCGGATGCAAGACAGCAGCGCGTCATGGTCATCGCACCGCATGCAGACGATGCCGAGCTGGCCGCTTTCGGGCTTTACAGTCAGGCCGGGGAGGCGTGGATTGTCACGCTGACCGCCGGTGAGATCGAGGCCGAACATTATCGGCAGATGGGCATGGAGCGCGCCGAGGCTGCGCGCATGAAAGGCCGTTTGCGCGCCTGGGACAGTATTGCCGTCGCCCGTTGGGGCGGTGTGCCTGAGTCGCACTGTGTGCAACTGGGCTATTTCTGCCTGCAACTGCCCGCCATGCAGGCTGCGCCGGATACGCCGGTCGGCTCGCGTGAGGCGGATCTGAGCGATACCTGCTTGTTCCGTCAGTTCAATACGCTGCCCCTGCCGGGCGATGATGGCCAGCCGACCTGGAACAATCTGCTCGCCGACCTGCGCACCTTGATCCTCAAGGCCAGGCCGCAGGTTGTGGTCATGCCGCACCCGGCCATTGATCCTCATCCCGATCATATCTGTGCCCAGGCCGCCGTGCGTGAGGCGCTGGTTGGGCTCGAATGGCAGCCTGACGTAGTGCTCGGTTACGCCAATCACCTGCATGACAACGATCGCTGGCCAATGGGCGATGCCTACAGCGGCATCAGTCTGCCACCCGTTTTCGATGCCAGCCTGCCACTGGTGCCGTACAGCCTGCAATTATCGGTTGCCGCCCAGCGAGACAAGGCAATGGCACTGGGCATGATGCATGACCTGCTGCCTCCGATGCCGTTCAAGCGCCGCGTACGCCGCGCATTGCAGCGCCTTCTGGCCGGTCGCCGCTGGCCAGCCGAGGGCGAAAACGAATTCTTCCGCAAAGCTGTGCGACGACACGAGTTGTTCTGGTACAGCCGTGACCTCTGATTCAGCAGGCGCAGTACTGCAAGGAAAACCATGAAAGTTCTACTTCTGGTCCAGAAAGAGCAGCGTGCGATTCTGGACCGTCTCTACGACGGCATTGCGGCACATTGCGAGTGCGAGGTGCGCTGGCTGAGCTCCGGCGAGCAACGTAATCTGCGCGGCTACTTCCGCCGCGAGGTGGATGTCAGCCGCTATGACCGGATCGTGTTTTTCCTGCGCTTCAAACAGGAAGTGCGCCAGGTCGGATTCATTCGCACGATCCCCAATCTGGTTATCCTCGAGCACGATGCCTACCAGAACTACATTCCTTGCAAATACACCGGCAAGTTCAGCGCGCACTATCGCAAGCTGCCCTGGGCGCGGGTGATCTGTTCGGGGTTCATGGTCAGCGAGCGTCTGCGTCAGGAAGGTTTCGACGCAGTGTTCGTGCCCAAGGGCTATGACCAGAGCCTGTTGCAGTTGCAGGCGCGCGAGCGCGATATCGAACTGGCCTTTGTGGGCAGTACCAACAGCGTCGCGTACAGCGGCCGCAAGGCATTGCTGGACGAACTGGGTCAGGTGGAGAATCTGCTCGTGACGCGGACCAAATCCGGTGAGGAGTATTGCGACACCCTGAACCGCATTCGCTTTTTCGTCAGTGCCGATGTCGGCATGGGCGAATACATGATCAAGAATTTTGAGGCCATGGCCTGCGGCTGCGTGTTGCTGGCCTTCGATCAGGGCGCTGAAGAAAACCGCGCGCTGGGTTTCGTCGACATGCACAACATCGTGCTCTACCGCGACATTCCCGAGCTTCGTGAAAAGTTGGCGAAATTGCGCGAAAACACCCTGCTGGCCACTGAAATATCCCGTAATGGGCAGACTTTGGTCGAGGAACGCTTTACATTCCATGCCCTTGGGAAAGCCATCGTCGACGCCATGCATTCGCCACTGCGCAGCATGCCGACGGCGACCTGGGTCGACCGCCTGCGGTCACGTTTGGGATGGTAATGGCTTATGAATATTCAATGATTGGGAACGAATGATGGTATTCAGCGAAAACAGCGACATCACGCTGGTCGTCACCAGTTGCGGTCGATTCGACTTGTTGAAGCGCACCCTTGAAACGTTCGACCGTTTCAACACTGCGCCCATACGCCACGTGCTGATTACCGAAGACTCGGGCGATGCCCAGGTCCAGGCCTGCATTCCCGAACACTGGCGTCCGCATACCCGCTTCCTCATCAACAACCCCAAGCTGGGGCAGATGCGTTCTGTCGATGCGGCTTACTCGTTGATCGAAACGGCCTGGGTCTTCCATTGCGAGGATGACTGGGACTTCTACCGCCCGCATTTCATCGAGGAGTCGATGACGCTGCTGAAGCACGATCCTCAGGCATTGCAGGTCTGGTTGCGCAGCTACAATCATGATCTGCGTATTCACAGCCCTTATGTCTATCTGAACGAGCGTGAACTGGTCGAAGGTATCCCTTTTTACAAACTGGGTTCGCACAAGCCCGAGTGGCAGGGGTTTTCTTTCAATCCCGGGCTGCGCCGTCTGGCTGATTATCAGCAACATGCGCCTTATGCCGAACATGGCGGCGAGAAGAAGCTTTCACAATTATTCGCTTCGCAAAACCGCTACGCTCTGATTCTGGAAAATGATGCCGTGTTGCACACCGGGTTCGGTGAGCATGTGGTGGTGCCGCAGGAACGGCTCGATAAACAGCGTCGCAAGCGTCGGGATCGCGTCAAGCTGATCATCGCTGTGCTCGCGGGTCTAGTCACAGGCTGGTTGCTCAATAATGTCAGTTAACCAAATCAGAATACCCGGCAGCAAGGTACAGACGTATTTCACCGCCGCGATTGTTGTGTTTCTGCTGAGCTTTATCCTCAACCCGTCAGCCAAGATCACCAACAATCTGTTTTATGCATTCTCGGCTTTGCCTGGCCTGTTCTTTTTGATCAAGTACCGTGGCGCTGGCGTGTTTGCAAAGCCGCTGGGCATTGTCTGGGTGGTCTTCATGGCGTGCTTTCTGGTGCCGGCGCTGCAGGCGCAGGAATTCCAGTATTACAAGCACATTGTCTACGTCAGCCTGTTTGTCTTTATTGTCGCCGGGATCACCGACAATGGCTTCTTTCGGCGCGGCGTGTTCGTGCGCGGCATGTTCTGGGCTGTCTGCCTGTACATCCTGCTGAGCAGTATCTACGCCTGGGTGACCGGGAAGTTCGAGTTCGGTCAGCGAGTGGCAATTCTCCCGGCACGAATGGAGAACGTGATCTACTCCAGCGCGTGGCTGGTTTGCAGCCTTGCGCTGGCGTTACCGCTGTGGGCGAGAGAGCGACGCTGGATCGAAGCGGTCTGCGCCATCCTCGTCACCCTGGTGATAACAGCCTTTATCGTTCAGACGCGCACCGCGCTGGTGGGGGCGGCCTTTCTGTTTGCCGCTTGCACAGCGTATTCGCTTTACCGCTTCCCGTTGCGCACGCTGGTAGCCTTGCTGGTGGCAGGTGTTGCAGCGGCGATAGGCTTCTGGATCGTGAAGGACGAGCAGTGGGTCGCTCTACTGATGCTCAGAGGTGACTCTTACCGCATCGAACTGTTTGAAATCATGACCGGCGAGTGGCAACGCTGCGGCTGGATGCTGGGCTGTGGTGTCGACTTCTACACCACGCGGACCCTGACCGGGGGGATACCTATCCAGCACCCGCACAACATTTTCGTGTCGTTGGGGTTGTACACGGGCGCGGCTTCACTGGTGATGTTTCTGGTGGTCATGGCAATGACGCTGTGGAACGCCTTGCGCAACGGTGATGCGTGGGGGCTTTACCTGGCCTGCGCGCTGGTGATGCTCAACTTCGACGGCGGCCAGCTGGTCGGTAACCCGGATGAGCTCTGGGTGCTGGTGCTGCTACCGGCAACGATGGTACTGGGGCGAGTGGTGCAGATGCATCGGCTCAGGCAACAGCAGTAGCATCAACAAAATGGCCGCTCCCGAAGCGGCCATTTTCATGGGGCAGGTTATTGAACAGCCTTAGCCAGTTCAGCGGTGTCGCAAAGGGTCTGGGCGCTCATATAGCCGTCCAGGAAGGCCGGATTGCCGTTATCCAGCAGCCATTGACGATCTTCCTGATAGCGCAGCATGTGTTTGAAATTGCGCAGGCGAAGGCTTTTGCGCAGTGCGCGGCGATAGGTTTTCATGTCGGCAATGTCAATCAGGCCGAGACTGCCTTCCGGCGTGAGGATCACGTTGCCAAGATGGGCCGAGCGAAAGTAGATGCCCTTTTCGTGCAGCCCGGCGATGAAGCTTCCCAGTTGCCTGCGCAGCTTATCGTCGGCCAGCGCACTGCCCAGCAGCTGACGCAGGGTGTAGCCGGCCAGCGGATCATAATGCACGGCGTCGCGCTCGATCTCGGCGATGCGGCAGACACTGCGCACATGCGGGCAGGGGATGGCCCGATTGGCCAGCGTCACACAATTGTCTGCGAAGCGCCGGGCATAGGGATACCAGGCTGCCGAGCTGACAAGGCGTTTGCGTCGAAACAATTTCAGCATGGAGCCGTCACGCAGACGTAGTACTTTGTCGCCCGTGCCGTCGGCTTCAAGCACTTCGGCACCTTGAACCAGTTCAAGGTAATGGGCGTGGTCAAGCGCTTGCATCGATACTCCGGTTTTTACGCCCCAAGGGCCACTAGTGGTCATACAGAAGCCGGATTCTCAGGCTTCAGGCAGCGATCAGAGCCCCGTGGGAATGGACGGGCCGCCTATGTTACCGCAGCAGGCAGCCGCGAAAACCGCTGTGATACAATTCGGCCTCTTTTTGATACGACGGATTCTCATGACAACCTCCGAATCGTCCTCGACTTCCAGCGTGAAAATCTATTTCCGTCTGTTGTCTTATGTGCGTCCGTATGTGGGCATCTTCCTGCTCAGCATCATTGGTTTCGTGATCTTCGCCTCGACTCAGCCGATGCTTGCCGGCATTCTGAAATACTTCGTCGATGGCCTGACCAATCCCGAAGCCGTGCTGTTCCCCAATGTTCCGTATCTGCGGGAGCTGCAACTGTTGCAGGCAGTGCCGCTGCTGATCGTCCTGATCGCCGCATGGCAGGGGCTTGGTTCCTTCCTGGGTAACTACTTCCTGGCCAAGGTTTCTCTCGGGCTGGTCCACGACCTGCGGGTAGAGCTGTTCAACAAATTGCTGGTTTTGCCCAATCGCTACTTCGATACGACCAATTCCGGCCACCTGATCTCGCGCATCACTTTCAACGTCACAATGGTTACCGGTGCCGCCACCGATGCCATCAAGGTGGTGATCCGCGAAGGTCTGACCGTGGTGTTCCTGTTTGTCTATCTGTTGATGATGAACTGGAAACTGACCCTGGTGATGCTTGCCATCCTGCCGCTGATCGCCGTCATGGTCGGCAGCGCCAGCAAGAAATTCCGCAAGCAGAGCAAGAAGATTCAGGTTGCGATGGGCGACGTCACGCACGTTGCTTCGGAAACCATTCAGGGTTATCGCGTTGTACGCAGCTTCGGCGGCGAGTCGTACGAGCAGAACCGTTTCGCTCAGGCCAGTGACAGCAACACGCGCAAGCAACTGCGCATGACCAAGACCGGCGCAATCTATACGCCGATGCTGCAACTGGTGATCTACAGCGCCATGGCTGTGCTGATGTTTCTGGTGCTGTTCCTGCGCGGCGACGCGACGGCGGGCGATCTGGTGGCTTACATCACTGCCGCCGGCCTGTTGCCCAAGCCGATTCGTCAGCTGTCGGAAGTCAGTTCGACGATCCAGAAGGGCGTTGCCGGTGCCGAAAGCATCTTCGAGCAACTGGACGTCGAGGAAGAGGTCGACACCGGTACGATCGAGCGTGATCGCGTAAGCGGCCATCTTGAGGTGAAGAACCTCAGCTTCTTCTACCCGCAGACCGAGCGTCAGGTGTTGAACGACATCAGCTTCAGCGCAGCGCCCGGGCAGATGATTGCGCTGGTTGGGCGCTCCGGCAGCGGCAAGTCGACCCTGGCCAACCTGATTCCGCGTTTCTACGGGCATGAGCTGGGCAACATCCTGCTCGACGGCGTTGAAATCAACGACTACCGATTGCGCAATCTGCGCAGGCACATCGCTCAGGTCAATCAGAACGTCACGCTGTTCAACGACACGATCGCCAATAATATTGCCTATGGCGACCTGGCGGGTGCACCACGTGCCGACATCGAAGCCGCCGCCGCCGATGCCTACGCCAAAGAGTTCATCGACCAGTTGCCGCAGGGGTTCGATACTCAGGTGGGCGAAAATGGCGTATTGCTGTCCGGTGGTCAGCGCCAGCGTCTGGCGATTGCTCGCGCACTGCTCAAGAACGCACCACTGCTGATTCTCGACGAAGCCACGTCGGCGCTGGACACCGAGTCTGAACGCCATATCCAGGCGGCGCTGGATCACGTCATGAAGGGTCGCACTACGCTGGTCATTGCCCACCGCCTGTCGACCATCGAAAAGGCCGATCTGATTCTGGTCATGGACGCCGGACAGATCGTCGAGCGTGGCACGCACGCAGAGCTGCTGGCGCAGAACGGCTACTACTCGCGCCTGCACGCCATGGGACTGGACGAGCCGGCCCCGGTCGGCGCCGTCTGACTTCGCTTTTCACCGGCGGGCCCCTGCGGGTCCGCCTGCCTTTCGGTGGCGTGATTCGGCAGCCTGTCGGGTAGAACCCCCTGTGCTAAGATTCCGCCCCTGTCCATTTTTTTAGTACGGGTTGTTCCATGAAGCTATCCATGCCGCGCTTTGATCAGGCCACTGTCCTGGTGGTGGGTGATGTCATGCTGGACAGATACTGGCATGGTGGTACCTCGCGTATTTCCCCTGAAGCGCCAGTGCCTGTGGTCAAGGTCGATCAGATCGAGGATCGCCCTGGTGGCGCAGCCAACGTTGCCTTGAACATCGCAGCCCTGGGTGCCCCCGCATCGCTGGTAGGCGTGACAGGCGACGATGAGGCAGCAGAAAGCCTGTCCAACAGCCTGAAGGCTGCCGGGGTAATGGCCCGCTTTCAGCGCATCGCCGACCAGCCGACCATCGTCAAGTTGCGTGTCATGAGTCGCCACCAGCAATTGCTGCGTATCGACTTCGAAGAACCGTTCAAGACCGACCCACTGGCGTTGAGCGCAGAGGTCTATAGCCTGCTCGATGGCATCAAGGTGCTGGTCCTGTCCGATTACGGCAAAGGCGCGCTGAAGAACCATCAGGCACTGATTCAGGCGGCTCGCAAGCGCGGTATTCCTGTACTTGCCGACCCCAAGGGCAAGGACTTCGCGATTTATCGCGGTGCCAGCCTTATTACGCCGAACCTCAGTGAATTCGAAGCCATCGTCGGGCATTGTGAAGACGAAGCGCATCTGGTCACCAAAGGTGCAGAGTTGATGCAGGAGCTGGACCTGGGCGCTTTGCTGGTGACCCGTGGCGAGCATGGCATGACGCTGCTGCGTCCTGATCAGCAGGCACTGCATCTGCCCGCTCGTGCTCGCGAAGTATTCGATGTGACCGGTGCCGGCGATACGGTCATTTCCACCCTGGCAGCAGCGATTGCTGCCGGCGAAAAACTGCCGCACGCAGTGGCCTTGGCCAACCTGGCAGCCGGCATCGTGGTCGGCAAGCTGGGTACGGCGGCCATCAGCGCGCCGGAACTGCGTCGGGCCATTCAGCGCGAAGAAGGCTCCGAGCGCGGTGTGCTGGGCCTTGAGCAATTGATGCTGGCGGTCGACGATGCGCGTGCGCACAAGGAAAAAATCGTTTTCACCAACGGCTGTTTCGACATCCTTCATGCCGGTCATGTGACCTACCTGGAGCAGGCGCGCGCACTGGGGGATCGTTTGATCGTTGCGGTCAACGATGACGCGTCGGTCAGCCGTCTGAAGGGGCCGGGGCGGCCTATCAACAGCGTAGACCGACGCATGGCGGTTCTGGCGGGTCTGGGCGCAGTGGATTGGGTCATCAGCTTCCCTGAAGGCACCCCCGAAAACCTGCTGACCCACGTCAAGCCTGATGTGCTGGTCAAGGGCGGCGATTACGGCGTCGACCAGGTGGTCGGTGCCGATATTGTCCAGGCGTATGATGGCGAGGTACGTGTGTTGGGACTGGTGGAAAACAGCTCGACCACAGCCATTGTCGAGAAGATCCGAGCGCAGTAATGCCTGGGCGGGCCGCAAGCCTCAAGCTCGCTTGCGGCTTGCGGCTTGCGGCTTGCGGCTTGCGGCTTAAAGCTTATGGCTAATCGCTTGCAGCAACTGCCGAGCCTTGCCGGTCAGACGTTTCAGCCCTGATTTCTTCGGTGGCGGGGCCATGCCCTGCTGACGCAGCCAGTCTTTCCAGCGAATCCGCTCCTCCCGTACGACCCAGCCATCCTGCGCGGCAAAACTTTCGGCCAGATAGAGCCCTCGGGTGCCGGCCGGGATGAGCTTGTCGCGTTTGAGCGTGTAAAGCTCCGGCAGCGGCGCCCCGTTGTCCAGCGGCATCAGGTACAGATCGGGCTTGCTGCGGTTGAGGCGGGCGACCAGTTGATCGTTTTCCAATGCTTCGTCGACATGGAAGAGGCTGACCGGACGCGCTTCCTTGGGGATTTCCAGACGCATGTCGTAAATCAGCTGCAACGACGCAGTGGGTAAGTGCACATAGGCCCTTGGGCGCTCCAGCAGTGTCAGGCTGCCGGTTCGTACTGGCCTGGCTGCGCCGGACAGCGGGCTCAGGCGAAAGGGCATGGCCTCGCGATAATGCAGCGCGGCGGCATAGGGGGCAGGCAGCCAGGTCTCCTTGAACAAGCCGCTCAGCCAGCCCTGAGGCGTTTCGATCAGGCACTCTTCGGCCACTTCCTGAATGGCGGTGTGCAGCGGCAGCGTCAGTTCGTGGGCCGGCACATAACCCGAGATCAGCTTGAGCACGACGTCGCCGCGGTCCTGACGACGCTGGCGTACCAGTACCCAGTAATCGCGATTCTGCCAGCTGACGGTGAGTCTGACGGACACCCCGAGATTGGCCAGTTCGGTGGAAAAGCGTTCAGTGTCCGGTACGTCGATCTTGCGCCGCCGCTGCAAGGTCTGCGCGAAGTTCATCGGCATGCCCACGCTCTGGTAGCTCAGGCTTTCCGGAGTGGCCTCGACAAACAGCGGCAGAGTCTTGAAGTTGCTGGGGTTCTTGCGGATCAGTGTTCGCGGCATAACGGCTCCTTCTTGCGTTGGGGTCGGCCGCCTCAATCAGGCTGACGGCAAATCACGGCAGCGGCAGTTGCAACGTTGTGTGCCAGGTGCAACGGGTTGATGGTGCCGACAATAGCACTGGCAACCGCCGGATGTTCAAACAGTAGCTGGAAACTGGCCTGCACCGGGTCCATGCCCGGCGTCAGGCAGACATGACCACTGGCCAGCGCCTTCTTCACCAGGATGCCTTTGCCGTGGGCCGCCGCATAATCCAGCACCGGTTTTTCACCTTGCTCGTTGAGGTTGTAGGTCACCATCGCGCAGTCTCCGTCGCGCAGTGCCAGCAGGCCGCCCTCGACCGTCTTGCCGGAAAATCCGAAGCCACGGATCTTGCCTTCGCGCTTGAGGTCGGCAAGCGTCCGATACACATCGGCCTCATTGAGAATCGCCAGATCGTTGCCGTCCGAATGCACCAGAACCAGATCGAGAAAGTCAGTTTCAAGACGTTTCAAGCTGCGTTCTACCGATCTACGTGTGTGTTCGGCACTGAAGTCATGGCTCGACTGGCCATCACGGAACTCTTCCCCCACCTTGCTGACAATCACCCAGTCCTGGCGCTGGCCACGCAGCAACGGGCCAAGGCGTTCTTCGCTGGTGCCGTAGGCGGGGGCAGTGTCGATGAGGTTGATGCCCATGTCGCGGGCCATCCTGAGCAGCATCTGCGCCTGCTGGTCATCGGGAATCTTGAAGCCGCTGGGGTATTTGACGCCTTGGTCGCGCCCCAGTTTGACAGTGCCCAGGCCCAGCGGCGATACGCTCAGGCCACTGCTGCCAAGCGGGCGATGCAGGTCGTGCAGGGTTTTCAGGCTCATGGCAGCAGTTCATCCCAGACAGGTAGGGCCATCGGCGGCCTTGGCACATCGCTCAGCGGTGATTGCGGCGTCGGGTGGATGCCGTCTCTGGACAACTGCGACAGTACCCGGTCCGCGAAGTCCGGGGCCAGCGCCAGCTTGGTCGGCCAGCCGACCATCAGGCGGCGCTGACTGTCGAGGAAGGCGTTGTCTGGCCGTACAAGGCCCGACTGGGCAGGTTCGGCGCGGTCCACGCGCAGGGTCGCCCATCGCGCCTGACTCAGGTCGACCCACGGCAGCAGGGCTTCAAGCTCCTTGCGGGCGACGGCAATCTGCGCATCCGGTTCGCGCGCCACGCCCTCGGCCTCGGCAAGATCGCCGCCCAGGTACCACACCCACTGACCGTCGGCCGCAGGATGAGTGGTCACCGTGATGCGTGGTTTGGGACCGCCACCCAGGCAGTGGGCAAACAGCGGTTTCAACGTCGGCCCCTTGACCAGCACCATGTGCAAGGGGCGGCGCTGCATCTGCGGTTGCGACACGCCAAGTGCGTTCAGCAAATCGGCATTGCCGCCACCGGCACTGAGGACGATACGCTGCGCATGAATATCGCGCCCGTCGACACGCAGACCGACCAGTTCATCGTTCTCGTGGAGCGGCTCGATCTTCTGCCCGGCCAGCAGGCTGTCACCGGCCAGCTCGGCAAGTCGCCCGATCAGGCTCGGCACATCGACCACCAGCTCGGCGAGTCGATAGACCTTGCCCTTGAATTTAGGGTGTTGCAGTGCGGGCGGCAGTTGCTCGCCCTTGACCTGATCCACGCGCCCGCGCACCGCCTTGCTGGCGAAGAAGCTGGTCAGGTTGCCGGCGATAGTGCCCGGCGACCACAGATAATGGGCCTCGGACAGCAGGCGCACACCGGACAGGTCCAGCTCGCCTTTGCCATCGAGTGCTTCACGCCAGCGCCGCGGCATGTCGGCAATGGCCTCGGAGGCACCGGACAGCGCACCATGCAGCGCGTACTTGGCACCGCCGTGGATAATCCCCTGCGACTTGAGGCTTTGCCCGCCACCCAGGCTGGCGCTTTCTACCAGCACTGTCGAGAACCCTTGACGACGCAACCGGGCATTGAGCCATAGACCGGCGACGCCAGCCCCGACAATCAGCACGTCAGTGGAAATAACCGATGGCATGAGCACCTCAGTGAGCAAAAAGTACGAACATTATAAAGGATCAGGTTTTCAATGCCCGGCGGTTTTCGAGAACAGCTGAATGACCGCCACGCCCGCCACGATCATGCCCATGCCCAACAGCGCAGGCAGGTCGAGTTTCTGGCCGTAGATAAAGAACGCCGCGATGCTGACCATGACGATGCCCATGCCTGACCAGATGGCGTAAGTGATGCCGACCGGGATCGTGCGCATGACCAGAATCAGCATCCAGAACGCAATCGCATAGCCGGTGATCAGCAGTAACAGCGGCAGAGGCGTGCTGAATCCCTTGACGGCCTTCATGGAGGTAGTGGCGATGACTTCCGCGCAGACGGCAATAGCCAGCAGGTAATAAGCGTTCATGGTGCATTCCTTTTCGTCGGGCTGCGCATTCTAGCGACTTGTGATGGCGGGCTGATAAACTCCGCGCCCATGAATAGAACTCTTTACACCGTACTGTTTCATCTCGGCCTGCCGCTGGTTGCCCTGCGCCTGTGGTTGCGTGCGCGCAAGGCCCCGGCGTATCGCCAGCGCATCGGCGAGCGCTTCGCCAGGGGGATGCCTGCCATGCAGCGTGGCGGTATCTGGGTGCATGCGGTGTCCGTGGGCGAAAGCATCGCGGCTGCGCCGATGATTCGTGCGCTGCTGATGCAATATCCCCGACTGCCGATCACTGTGACTTGCATGACGCCAACAGGTTCGGAACGAATCAGGGCGCTGTTCGCCGACGAGCCGCGCATTCAGCATTGCTACCTGCCGTATGACCTGCCGTGGGCTGCCAGCCGTTTTCTCGATCATGTGCAACCACGGCTGGGCATCATCATGGAAACCGAGTTGTGGCCCAACCATATTCACCAGTGCGCCTTGCGCGCAATCCCCGTGGTGCTCGCCAATGCGCGGCTGTCGGAGCGTTCGGCGCGTGGCTATGCCCGCTTTGCCAGGCTGACCCGGCCGATGCTGGCGGAAATGGCGTGGTTTGCGGTGCAGACCGAAGCCGAGGCACAGCGCTTCCGTGATCTGGGCGCGCGTCCCGAGTGCGTGTCGGTGACCGGCTCGATCAAGTTCGACCTGAGCATCGATCCGCAACTGCTGGAGCGTGCCGCGCATTTACGGGAGCAATGGCAGACCACGCAACGTCCGGTCTGGATCGCCGCCAGCACCCATGCGGGCGAGGACGAAAGCGTACTGTCGGCGCATCGCACGTTACTGAAGCATCATCCCGATGCGCTGCTGATTCTGGTGCCGCGTCATCCCGAGCGGTTCGATAGCGTGCATGCGCTGTGTCAGCAACAGGGTTTTACGACGGTCAGGCGTTCATCCATGCAGGCGGTCACGGCGGACGTTTCCGTACTGATGGGCGATACCATGGGCGAGCTGCTGTTTCTCTATGCCCTGGCGGATATCGCTTTCGTGGGCGGCAGCCTGGTGCCCAACGGCGGACACAACTTGCTGGAGCCTGCGGCACTGGCCAGGCCGGTGCTCAGCGGCCCGCACCTGTTCAACTTCCTTGAGATTGCCACGATGTTGCGCAAGGCTGGTGCGCTGCAAGAGGTGAGCGATGCAACATCGCTGGCCACCGCCGTGCAAGGTCTTTTCGACCAGCCGCAGCAGGCGCGCAACATGGCCGATGCAGGGCTTGCGGTGATGAAGGCTAATCAGGGCGCGCTGCAACGCCTGCTCGACGGGATCGGACGGTTGATGGGCTGTCGCTGAGTCGGGGAGGACGCAGAGCGTCCAGAACGGCATTAGCGACGCAGAGCGTCGCACGATAGTGGTTTTTCAGACACCTGGCTTTTTTCACGCTCGTCCAGACACCTGTCGTTCCTCACGCTCCAGCGTGGGAATGCCCGTGGGAATGCCTTGGGTGACGCTCCGCGTCGCGCTGCATGACTTGAAGTCGGGCGCAGAGCATCCAGAGCGGCCAGCGATCTCAGCGCTTTGCAGGTCGTTCGAAGTTCTTCTGCGCGGCAGTCGCCAGGTCCGGCGGCAGAAAGTCCTTGTCCGGGTTGTAGTCGGCTTTCAGGTAGCGCGACAGGTCCTGCAGATCGCCCGGGTTCAGGGTGCCTGCTGCCTGCTTGAGGCGCAGGTTGTCGATGATGTAGTCGTAACGCGTATTGTTGTAATCACGCACCGAGGCGTACAGCTGGCGCTGCGCATCCAGCACGTCGACGATGTTGCGGGTACCGACCTGATAACCGATTTCGGTGGCTTCCAGCGCGCTCTGGTTGGAGATGATCGACTGCTTGCGGGCCTGGACCTGCTCCACATCGGTATTCACCGCGCGATGCAGGTTGCGGGTGTTTTCCACCACCTGACGGCGCAGGCTTTCACGGCGTTGTTCGCTCTGGCTCAGGCGCGCATAGGCCTCGCGTACCTGTGAGCTGGTCAGGCCACCGCTGTAGATCGGGATATTCAGCTGGACGCCAATGCTGCGCTGCTCGACATCGCCGCCATAATTGCGGCCGGTGTAGTTGGGGTTGCTGAAACCCAGTGCATCGTTGTCGCCGCGCTGATAAGTCGCCACGGCGTCGAGTGTCGGAGCATGCCCGGCCTTGCGTTGACGCAGGGTTTCTTCGGCTGCGTTGACGGCATAGTTACTGGCCAGCAGGTTCAGGTTCTGTTGTGCGGCGGTATCGACCCAGGCTTTGGCATCATTGGGTGTCGGCGCAAGCACAGGCAAGGTGTGCACGATGCCTTCGATGGAGTTGTATTCACGATTGGTCAGCGTCACCAGAGCCTGAAACGCATCGTCCACCTGGCGCTTGGCGAGGATCCGGCTGGCCCTTGAGGTGTCATAACTGGCCTGAGCCTGCAGCACATCGGTCTTGTCCGAAAGGCCCACATCAAAGCGCTCGTTGGCCTGATCGAGCTGGCGTTTGAACGCTGCTTCCTCGGCCTTGGTCGAGGCCAGATTGTCTTGCGCGCGCAGTACGCTGAAATAGCTCTGTGCCGATTGCAGGATCAGGTTCTGTTCGGTAGCCGACAGCTCCAGTGCCGCCTGTTCGTTGCTCGCTTCGGCGGCCTGCAACTGGAACCAGCGGTCGGCGCGAAAGATCGGCTGGCTCAGGGTAGCCTGATAAACATTGCCGCTGCGGGTGGCCACGGCTCTGGGCTGGTCAATGCTGGTGCGGGTATTGTTGCTCTGCGCGCTGCCCGAGATGTTCGGCAGCAAACCGGCCCGGGCCTGGGGTACGGCTTCCTTGCGGGCATCGTAATCGGCGCGGGATGCCGCGAGATCAGCGTTGTTGTCCACCGCCTGCTGGTACACGCTCAACAGACCCGTCTGGGTCGGCAGTGGCATATCGGCTGCCCATGTCAGTCCGCTGGACGCAAACGAAACGGCCACAACCAACGAAAGTTTGCGCAGCATGAGGCATTCCCTGTTCATGAAGAAAGTAGTCGCAGTACAAGTAGCTACCGGGCTAGCGAGTTTAGAGCCAGACGCTTTCAGCAACAATCGGTGATTTGCGCCATTTATCGAGCCCTGTGCAAATAGGCTGGCGTTGCGACCGCGCCCCGGCATAGACTGATCGCGTTCTTGTCGGGGTGCCTTGCTATGAGGCTGAGATCGGTTAAACCGGATCCCGTTGAACCTGATCAGGTTAGCGCCTGCGTAGGGAACAAGATTTCTCGTCTCCCGGCGAGTCCTCTTGAGTGTCGTCTGGGGTCGATTGTTCAAAAAATGAACAGTTTCGCCCTCTTTCGAGACTCAGCACCAGCACTGGTGCACCCGTCCGTCACGTCAGGTCACTCCGACAATAAATCCGCAACTGGATGTCTGGAGAGCCGTGATGAGTATAAAAGCAAAAAACGCAGCCCATTTGAGCGAGTCGGCACAGGTCGATTCCGGATCGGTACAGCCGTTTACCCGTTCGCAGAAAATCTACGTTCAGGGCTCGCGCCCGGACATCCGCGTGCCAATGCGCGAAATCACTCTGGATGTCACCCCGACTGACTTTGGCGGCGAAATCAATGCGCCGGTCACGGTCTATGACACGTCCGGCCCGTACACCGACCCCAATGTGATCATCGACGTGCGTAAAGGCCTGGCCGATGTCCGCTCGCCATGGATCGACTCGCGCAACGACACCGAGCGCCTGCCCGGCCTGAGTTCCAGTTTCGGCCAGCAACGCCTGAGCGATGCCGAACTGACTGCGCTGCGTTTTGCTCATGTGCGCAACCCGCGCCGCGCCAGGGCCGGGGCCAATGTCAGCCAGATGCACTATGCGCGTCAGGGCATCATCACCGCCGAGATGGAGTACGTCGCCATCCGCGAAAACATGAAGCTTCAGGAAGCGCGTGCCGCCGGCCTGCTGACCCAGCAACATACCGGGCACAGCTTCGGTGCGAGCATCCCGAAGGAAATCACCGCCGAGTTCGTGCGCGAGGAAATCGCCCGTGGCCGAGCCATCATCCCGGCCAACATCAACCATGTCGAACTTGAGCCGATGATCATTGGCCGCAACTTCCTGGTGAAAATCAACGGCAACATCGGCAACAGCGCACTGGGTTCTTCCATCGAAGAGGAAGTTGCCAAGCTGACCTGGGGTATCCGCTGGGGTTCGGACACGGTCATGGACTTGTCCACCGGCAAGCACATTCACGAAACCCGTGAGTGGATCATTCGCAATTCGCCGGTGCCGATCGGTACGGTGCCGATCTATCAGGCGCTGGAAAAGGTCGGTGGTGCAGCCGAAGACCTGACCTGGGAGCTGTTCCGTGACACGCTGATCGAGCAGGCCGAGCAGGGCGTCGATTACTTCACCATCCACGCCGGTGTGTTGCTGCGTTACGTGCCACTGACCGCCAAGCGTGTCACCGGCATCGTCAGCCGTGGCGGTTCGATCATGGCCAAATGGTGCTTGGCGCACCACAAGGAAAACTTCCTTTACACCCATTTCGAAGACATCTGCGAAATCATGAAGGCCTACGACGTCAGCTTCTCGCTGGGCGATGGCTTGCGTCCGGGCTCGATTGCCGACGCCAACGATGCGGCGCAGTTCGGTGAGCTGGAAACGCTTGGCGAACTGACCAAAATCGCCTGGAAGCATGATGTGCAGACCATGATCGAAGGCCCCGGCCATGTGCCGATGCAGTTGATCAAGGAGAACATGGACAAGCAGCTGGAATGCTGCGACGAAGCGCCGTTCTACACCCTGGGTCCGCTGACCACTGACATCGCGCCGGGTTACGACCACATCACCTCGGGCATCGGCGCGGCCATGATCGGCTGGTTCGGCTGCGCCATGCTGTGTTACGTCACGCCTAAAGAACACCTGGGGCTGCCGAACAAGGATGACGTGAAGACCGGGATCATCACCTACAAGATTGCCGCCCACGCGGCGGACCTTGCCAAGGGCCATCCGGGCGCGCAGATCCGCGACAACGCCCTGAGCAAAGCGCGTTTCGAGTTTCGCTGGGAAGACCAGTTCAACCTTGGCCTGGACCCGGATACCGCCCGTTCGTATCACGACGAAACCCTGCCCAAGGATTCGGCCAAGGTCGCGCATTTCTGTTCCATGTGCGGGCCGAAATTCTGCTCGATGAAAATTACCCAGGAAGTACGTGAGTACGCGGCCAATCAACGGATCGAGGCGGTAGACGTTGACGTCGCCAAAGGCCTGGCCGAACAGGCCGAGCGCTTCAAGCAGGAAGGCAGCCAGTTGTACAAGAAGGTGTAGAGAGCAGTAGCCCGTCGTTATACGCCGTTCTGCTTTTGATCCTGGCCGAAGGCCGTGGCAGCGAACCGGGCGACGGTTCGCTCCTGCGCGCTGCGGGCAGAGGCTCGCTTCGCGTCCGGTTCAGATGGGGCAGTGCGATTGCACTCGGTTTCTAATTTTTTTACACGAGACATCCCTGTGAACACACCCGGCACCTATTCTCCCGACACTCCTGTCCCCGCCAGTCAGCGGGTATTCGGTGGGCGGGACCTGTTTTCCCTGTGGTTTTCCCTTGGTATCGGCCTGATGGTATTGCAGACCGGGGCCTTGTTGGCGCCGGGTCTGGGGATGTCCGGCTCGATGCTGGCAATTTTTCTGGGCACGTTGGTGGGTGTTTTGCTGCTCGCCAGTGTCGGCGTGATCGGCAGCGACACCGGCTTATCATCCATGGCCGCGCTCAAGCTCAGTCTGGGCAGCAAGGGCGCGTCGCTGCCTGCCGTATTGAACTTGCTGCAACTGATCGGTTGGGGCTCGTTCGAGATTATCGTCATGCGTGATGCTGCCAGCCTGCTGGGGGCCAAGGCGTTTGCAGAGGGCAGTCTGTGGGCACATCCGCTGCTGTGGACCCTGTTTTTCGGTGCGCTGGCCACGCTGCTGGCGGTCAGCGGGCCCTTGACCTTCGTGCGCCGGTTCTTGCGCAAATGGGGCATCTGGATACTGCTGGCCGCTTGTTCATGGCTGACCTGGAACCTGCTGGCCAAGGCTGATCTGCCAGCGCTGTGGGCAACATCCGGTGACGGTTCGCTGCCGTTCGCCTCAGGGTTCGACATTGCCATCGCCATGCCCCTGTCCTGGCTGCCGTTGATTGCCGATTACTCGCGTTTCGGCCAACGCGCAAAACGGGTGTTCGGCGGCACTGCGGCAGGCTTTTTCATCGGTAACTTCTGGCTGATGAGCCTCGGCGTCGCCTACACGCTGGCGTTCGCCCCGAGCGGCGAAGTCAACGCCTTGCTGCTGGCATTGGCCGGCGCGGGCCTGGGTATCCCGCTGCTGCTGATCCTGCTGGACGAGACGGAAAACGCGTTCGCCGATATTCACTCGGCCGCTGTATCCAGCGTGTTACTGTCACGTATCAAGGTCGAGCACCTGGCGCTGATCATCGGCGTGATTTGCACCCTGATCGCCTGTCTGGCACCGTTGGCGCAATACCAGAACTTCCTGTTGCTGATCGGCTCGGTGTTTGCGCCGCTGTTCGGCGTGGTGCTGGTCGACCATTTCCTTCTGCGTCGCCGCAGTGGCCAGGTCGTAGAGAGCGGATTGCGCTGGATGAGTCTGCTGGCGTGGCTGGGCGGGCTCAGCACCTATCATCTGTTGGCGGGTTTTTATCCGGACATCGGTGCAACACTGCCAGCGCTCATCGTCGCTGGCGTATTGCAGCTGTTAATCGGCGGTGCAGCAATCAGCCGCGGCCGGGGAACAGCTCCGGCTTGAGGATGCCATTGAGCTGAGGGTAGGGGATCTTCAGCTCGATGTGGCCCATCGAATACGGTGCAATGGTGTCCACCGAATACTTGAGGATCACTGCGCCGTAGGTCAGTGCGATGTGTGGCGTGCGCTTGAACGGCCAGGTCTTCATGAACTCGCTGTCTTCATTCATCTTGGTCGAGACCAGCCAGCCCTGGTGGGCCAGTTGGGCCTTCTGCCAGAACTCGCTCTCCTTGCCCGGAATGATCATGTCGGCAAGGGTCAGGACTTTCTGCTGCTGGCGCGAATAGTTGATGAACGCCCGGCCGGGGTTGCCGTGTGCTCCGCCGGTATCCAGATAGCTGGACAGTTCGACCACTACGATACCGTCATGCTGCTCGCGTACCTTGGCCTGCAGATAGCTGCTGTTGCGACCCTGAGCCTGACTGAGAAACTGCTCCTGGTAGGCTTTGATCGACGCAGGAGGCGAAGCGCTGCTGTCGGCAACGGTCAGTTGCAGCAAGGTCTTCTGAACGATGGCGTCCAGTCGCGGCTCATCGGGAAAATGCACGGTATCGATATTCACCAGCGGGCAGTCGGCCGTGGTGCAGCCCGGCTTGATCAGCTCGGAAGCATCGCGCTGGACTTGCAGCGGTGTGCGCATGTTGGGCGTGAAGAGGCTTTGGCAGGCGCCGAGCAACAGGGCCAGGCAAGCCAGTGAAGTGATCCTCAGTAACGACATGTTGATCCTTGGCAGTGTCAGTAAAGGCGGTTGCGTTGTACGTATGCAGGCTGGTTTGACTGTAAACAACGTCTTCGGTTCGATCATGGCAGATTAGAATTGTTTTAAGTCCCGGCCGTCTACCCTGCATGTTCAAGGGGGCTGCATCTGACTGCCGATGCGCGTTAGGATGGCCCGATGTCAAAAACGGCAGCAAGTGAGAAACCCATGACCCAGACCACACGATCTGCACCAAGCGCTTTTGAAACCATAAAGCGTGAAAACTGCTTCAAGGGCTTCTACAAACTGGACAAGCTGCACGTGCGCCACGAGCTGTTCGCGGGCGGCATGAGCAAGGAAATCAGCCGCGAGCTTTTCGTTCGTCACGATGCCGTCTGCGTGCTGCCTTATGATGCAAAACGTGACGAAGTCGTGCTCATCGAGCAGTTTCGCGTAGGTGCCATGAAAAAAACCAGCAACCCCTGGTTGATCGAACTGGTCGCAGGCCTCATTGACAAGGACGAACAGCCGGAAGAAGTTGCTCATCGCGAGGCAGAAGAGGAAGCTGGACTGACGTTCGAGGCATTATGGCCAATCACTAAATATTTCCCTTCGCCCGGTGGCAGCGATGAGTTCGTTCACCTGTTTCTGGGGCGTTGCAGCAGTGATGGGGCGGGCGGCTTGCACGGTCTCGAGTCTGAAGGCGAAGACATCCGGGTAACGGTCTGGTCGTTCGATGACGCCCTGCAGGCGATGAAAGACGGAACAATCAAGAACGCATCGACGATCATCGCCTTGCAATGGCTGGCGTTGAATCGTGCAGAGATAAGGGGTTTATGGTCGTGAATCTATTGCGCGAGCGCTATCGTGTCGATCTTGCCGGACTGCAGGCTGCGTGTGAGGCCAACTACGCGCGCCTTATGCGCCTGCTGCCCGACATGCGCAACGACCAGCGCTCACGCCGCGTCGCCGTGACCCAAGGTGACCAGATGCTGGGTGTACTGGCCGTTGAAGTCTTGCTCGACTGCCCTTACACCACCACCTTGCAAGTCCGCCAGGAACACAGCCTGCCTTGGTTGCCGGTGCCCGTACTCGAAGTGCAGGTCTATCACGATGCGCGCATGGCCGAAGTCATCGGCGCCGAACATGCGCGGCGCTTTCGCGGCATCTATCCATACCCCAATGCCGATATGCACCAGCCAGACGAAAAGGCTCAGCTCAATCTGTTTCTGGGCGAATGGCTGAGCCATTGCCTGGCGTGTGGGCATGAGTTCGAGGCGGTGCGTTAAGCGCGCCTCAGTGGTCGTATCGCTTCTTCTTTATATGCATGAGCGCAGGAAATGGCTTTGGCCGACAGTCATCATGCGTCGGTCGTGTAGGCGGTTTCTGAAAATATTTCAGCTGCTCTGAATGTGCCACGTCATGACTTATAGTCGGCCTGTATTCATTTGCAGGTAACCCGCGTGAACTCTGAATGTCGTTCGACTTCCATGGCGTGTATCGCCGGAGGGCTTTTCAGTCTTTTTCTCTACGCTGGTTTATCCGTGTCGCTCGGCAACAGGCTGCGTGTGGAGCACTCTGCATATGCAGTGACTGCGGGTGGAATCATCGGTGTCCTGTCGCTGAGGCTCCTGCCGTGCTCCATTCATGTTGCCGGCCTCTCGGGAATGGTTCTGAGTGTGATTGCAACGATCGTCCTGGCGGGGTATGTCTGGCCGGACATGCCCTATGGGCTAATCCTGGAATATGTTCTTTGGGCTGGACTGGCAGGCATGGCATCGGCAGGCCTTGTCGTTTTCGTGGTGCTCAGGGTCCGGGCGCATCAGCAAATGTGAACCAGTCATCACCCACACCTGCATTCCCGGTTTACCCGCTCGCTGCCAGATCACATAATCGCGCTGAATCCTCTCTGGGAGACGGTCTTGCCGAGCGCAGCCCCTTCATCGTCAGTTTTGCTGGTGCAGATATCCGACAGCCACCTGTTCGCCGAGGCGGACGGGGCGTTGTTGGGCATGAGCACGCGGGACAGTCTGGAAAAAGTCGTTGATCGGGTGTTGGCCGAGCAGCCGCACATCGATCTTGTGGTCGCCAGTGGCGATATCTCGCAGGACGGCAGTGTCGAGTCTTACGAAGCGTTTCGTCGGATAAGCGCGCGGATTGATGCGCCTGCGCGCTGGTTCGCCGGTAATCACGACGAACTGCCGCAGATGGAGCAGGTTGCGCAGCACAATGGGCTGCTCGACCCTGTGGTCGACATTGGCCAGTGGCGGGTGACGTTGCTGGATTCGGCAGTGCCGGGCTCTGTACCGGGTTTTCTGGCTGCCGGGCAATTGCAGTTGCTGGAGCAGTCGCTTGGCGAAGCGCCGGACCGGCATCATCTGGTTTGCCTGCATCACCACCCGGTGGCCGTCGGCTGTGAATGGATGGCACCGATCGGTCTGCGCAATGCCGATGCGCTATTTGCCGTGCTCGATCGATTTCCACAGGTAAAGGCCGTGCTCTGGGGGCATGTGCATCAGGCGTTCGACCAGACGCGTAACGGCGTGCGCCTGCTGGCTTCGCCGTCTACCTGTATTCAGTTCGCGCCGGGCAGTGTTGATTTCAAGGTAGACACATCGGCACCGGGCTACCGCTGGCTGCGATTGCATGACGATGGACGGCTGGAAACCGCTGTTTCCAGAGTGGTCGGCATGGAATTCGAGGTCGATTACGGCGGCACTGGCTATTGAATCAGCAGGCGGACACGTTTCCAGTGAGGTGTTGTAGCGAAAGTCCCTGTAAACTACACGGCTTTGCCTTGCACCCGGGAGCGACAGCGTGACGAGCGACACACCTTCATTGCTATACATCCACGGCTTGAATAGCTCGGCGCTGTCGAGAAAAGCCTGTCAGTTGATTGCGCTGATGAATTCGCTGGGTCTGGCCGATCGTCTGCAAGTACCTGAACTGCATCACCATCCGCGCCAGGCCATGGTCCAGCTTGAAGCCGCTATAAAGGCGCTGGGGCGGCCTTTACTGGTCGGCAGCTCCCTCGGCGGCTACTATGCGACTCATTTGGCGCAGCGGCATGGCCTCAAGGCAGTGCTGATCAATCCGGCAGTCAATCCGCATCAGCTGTTCGACGGTTTTCTCGGCGTGCAGCAGAACCTGTACACCGGCGAGCAATGGCAACTGACCGAAGACCATATTCAGGCGCTGGCCGAGCTTGAGGTTCCCGCGCCCCAGGACCCTCAGCAGTTTCAGGTGTGGTTGCAGACCGGTGACGAGACCCTTGATTACCGTCGCGCCGAGCAGTTTTACCGGGCCTGTGCCTTGCGTATTCAGGCGGGCGGCGACCACAGTTTTCAGGGCTTTGCCGGGCATTTGCCGGCGTTGCTGGGGTTTGCCGGATTTGCCCCCGATCTGTTGCAGAAGATCGACCTGTCGGCGCTGTAGGTGATCGATGCCCGGTCATATGAAAGCAAGAACATTGAAACCCCCGAAATTCCATGAAAGATTGATAACGAGAACCCATGGCCAATCCCAGCGCTAGCTCTTATAACGCAGACGCCATCGAAGTCCTCTCGGGCCTCGATCCGGTTCGCAAACGTCCGGGCATGTACACCGACACTTCGCGGCCCAACCACCTGGCTCAGGAAGTCATCGACAACAGCGTCGATGAAGCCCTGGCCGGGCATGCACGCTCGGTACAGGTCATCCTTCATGCCGATAATTCGCTTGAAGTATCCGACGATGGCCGCGGCATGCCGGTGGACATCCACCCGGAAGAAGGCGTGTCCGGCGTCGAGCTGATCCTCACCAAGCTGCACGCGGGGGGCAAGTTCTCCAACAAGAACTATCAGTTCTCCGGCGGCCTGCACGGCGTAGGGATTTCCGTCGTCAACGCGCTTTCCACCCAGGTTCGGGTGCGGGTAAAACGCGATGGCAACGAATACGAAATGACTTTCGCGGACGGCTACAAGGCCACCGAGCTGGCGGTCATTGGCACCGTTGGCAAGCGCAATACCGGTACCAGCGTGTATTTCGCGCCCGACCCGAAGTATTTCGATAGCCCCAAGTTTTCTGTCAGCCGTCTCAAACATGTGCTCAAGGCCAAAGCGGTTCTGTGTCCGGGACTGTTGGTCAGCTTTGAGGACAAGTCCTCAGGCGAAAAAGTCGAGTGGCATTACGAGGACGGCCTGCGCTCCTATCTGCAGGATTCGGTTACCGATTTTCTGCGACTGCCGGACGAGCCGTTCTGCGGCAGCTTTGCCGGTAACAAGGAAGCGGTCGATTGGGCGCTGCTGTGGTTGCCCGAGGGAGGTGACAGCGTTCAGGAAAGCTACGTCAACCTGATTCCGACGGCGCAGGGCGGCACCCATGTGAACGGCTTGCGCCAAGGCTTGCTGGATGCGATGCGCGAGTTCTGCGAGTTCCGCAATCTGTTGCCGCGTGGCGTCAAGCTTGCACCGGAAGACGTCTGGGAGCGAATTGCCTTCGTCCTGTCGATGAAAATGCAGGAACCGCAGTTCTCCGGTCAGACCAAAGAGCGCCTGTCGTCCCGCGAAGCGGCAGCGTTTGTCTCCGGTGTGGTCAAGGACGCTTTCAGCCTGTGGCTCAACACCCACTCTGAACTGGGCCTGCAACTGGCCGATCTGGCGATCAACAACGCCGGTCGTCGTCTCAAGGCCAGCAAGAAAGTCGAACGCAAGCGCATCACTCAGGGGCCCGCGTTGCCGGGCAAGCTGGCCGACTGTGCCGGGCAGGACCCGGCGCGCTCGGAGCTGTTTCTGGTCGAGGGCGACTCCGCCGGTGGTTCTGCCAAGCAGGCGCGGGACAAGGAGTTTCAGGCCATCCTGCCGTTGCGCGGCAAGATTCTGAATACCTGGGAAGTGGACGGCGGTGAAGTGCTTGCCAGCCAGGAAGTGCACAATATCGCCGTTGCCATCGGCGTCGATCCGGGCGCAGCCGATATCGGCCAGTTGCGTTACGGCAAGATCTGCATCCTCGCGGACGCGGACTCGGATGGTCTGCACATCGCTACGTTGCTGTGCGCATTGTTCGTCCAGCATTTCCGTCCGTTGGTCGACGCCGGGCATGTCTATGTGGCCATGCCGCCGCTGTACCGGATCGACCTGGGCAAGGAAATCTACTACGCGCTGGACGAAAGCGAGCGCGATGGAATTCTTGACCGGCTGGTGGCTGAAAAGAAACGTGGCAAACCGCAAGTCACCCGATTCAAGGGTCTGGGCGAAATGAACCCGCCGCAGTTGCGCGAAACCACCATGGACCCGAACACGCGGCGTCTGGTCCAGCTCACGCTGGATGATTTCGCGGCCACTTCGGAAATGATGGACATGCTGCTGGCGAAGAAGCGTGCAGGTGACCGCAAGTCCTGGCTTGAATCGAAGGGTAATCTTGCCGAGGTTCTGACTTGACACGAGCCTGGCTCGCCGCCCTGATGCTGATTGCCGCGCCGGTTTTCGCCGCGCCGCTTGAGGCCCTGAAACTGCAATCCGAGCATCCGGTAGACGATATGGCCGGCGGCAATCTGTCAGGTCTTGCCATGTGCAACGGCCAGCTGTGGACAGTTTCCGACCGTGACGACAATGTGCTGTACAGCCTCGATGTGTCGCAAAACACCTGGAAGGCCCTGCCATACCACATCGATTCACCTGCGCCACACAGCTATCTGCCGTTGAAGTTGCGTTTCATGGCCGGGCTTTCCGCGCTGATACGCGGCGGTAGCCTGGATTTCGAGGGTGTGAGCTGTGACGCAGCCGGCAATCGCTATCTGGTCAGCGAAGCCTATGGCACGGTACTCAAGGTGCCGGTCAGCGGTAAACCGTTCTGGCTGGATTTGCCGAAGGAGCTGGTGGAACAGGCGCAGGCTCAGGGCATGTTGCAGCGTTTCAATGCGATTTTCGAAGGGATTGCCGTCAGTCCTGCGGGCGACCGTCTCTGGCTGGCGGCCGAGCGCGAGAAGCGCGGCTTGCTGGTGGTGCAACGCGACAAGGAGCAGTGGACCTGCGGGCAAAACTGCGTGCTGCTGTCCGAATCGGGTCTGGACGCGTTGCCGCCGGAGCAGGGCAGCAAAAAGGTGTCGACGGATTTTTCCGATGTGTCGTTGTACAACGGCAAGCTGTTCACGCTGGAACGTGCGGTGTACCGCATCTGTCGGCGTGATCTCGAAACCGGACAGGTCGAGCGTTGCTGGTCTTTCGCCAAAGAGGCGATGGTGCCGTCGCGTCGTTACGATCAACCCTACGGCCTGACCGAGGCACTGGTGGTCGACGAGAAGGGTGCGTGGATCGGCATCGATAATAACTTCGGTGTGCGTGCCGACGGTGAGAAGCGCCCGATTGTCTGGCGCTTCGCTGCACCTGAGGCGGGCTGGAGTGCCGGGCAGTGAGTGACGTGCAGCCCGGCAAACGCGCTGGCAAGGTGCTGATGATCGTGGCCTGGGCGGCCGGTCTGTTTCTCGCGACGCGCTTTTTCGGCGACTGGGAAGACCGGCAGCAGAACCCCAACGCCGTGGTCACCTCGCAACACGGTGACGGCTATATAGAGGTGCAGCTGGCAGGCAATCGTCAGGGGCACTTCGTCACGACCGGCCAGATCAACGGCCGCACAGTGGAGTTGATGATCGACACCGGGGCGACCGATGTGGCGGTGCCCGGTGATATGGCTGACCGCCTGGGGCTCAAGCGCGGCTTTCCGGTCACGGTCAGTACGGCCAACGGCAACAGCCAGGGTTTTCGGACCACGCTTGACCGCTTGCAACTGGGCGATATCGTCCTGACCAATGTGCGTGCTCTGGTGGCACCCGGTCTGGACGGTGAGCAGGTGCTGCTCGGTATGAGCGCAATGAAACAACTCGAATTCACACAGCGTGGCGGCAATTTGCTGCTGCGCCAGTCAACGAAATGATGAGGCCCGCATGAGCGACTCCCTTGACCTCAGCCTGGATGGTGTAGAACGCCGATCATTGGCTGACTTCACCGAACAGGCCTACCTCAATTACTCCATGTACGTGATCATGGACCGTGCCTTGCCGCACATCGGTGACGGCCTGAAGCCTGTTCAGCGACGCATCATCTATGCGATGAGCGAGCTGGGCCTGGGGGCCGACGCCAAGCACAAGAAGTCGGCGCGTACCGTCGGTGACGTGCTCGGCAAGTTCCATCCGCACGGCGATTCGGCCTGCTACGAAGCGATGGTGCTGATGGCCCAGCCGTTCAGTTACCGCTACACGCTGGTGGACGGGCAGGGTAACTGGGGTGCGCCGGACGATCCCAAGTCCTTTGCTGCCATGCGCTACACCGAAGCGCGCCTGTCGCGCTATTCCGAGGTTCTGCTCAGCGAGTTGGGACAGGGTACGGCCGACTGGGTGCCGAACTTTGACGGCACGCTGGATGAGCCTGCGGTGCTGCCTGCGCGTTTGCCGAACATTCTGCTCAATGGCACCACCGGCATTGCAGTCGGCATGGCCACCGACGTCCCGCCGCACAATCTGCGCGAAGTGGCCAGTGCCTGCGTCCATTTGCTGGATGACCCCAAGGCCACGGTCCCGGAGTTGTGCGAGCATATTCTTGGTCCGGACTACCCGACCGAAGCGGAAATCATCACGCCGCGTGCCGACCTGCTGAAAATCTATGAGACCGGACGTGGTTCGGTGCGGATGCGGGCGGTGTACCGCATCGAGGACGGTGATATCGTCGTCACGGCGCTGCCGCATCAGGTCTCCGGGGCCAAGGTGCTGGAGCAGATTGCCGCGCAGATGCAGGCCAAGAAGCTGCCGATGGTTGCCGATCTGCGTGACGAATCCGACCACGAAAACCCTTGCCGTATCGTCATCATCCCGCGTTCCAACCGGGTTGAGCTGGACGAGCTTATGCAGCACTTGTTTGCGACCACCGAGCTTGAATCCAGCTACCGGGTCAACATCAACATCATCGGTCTGGATGGCAAGCCGCAGCTCAAGAACCTAAAGACGCTGCTCGGCGAATGGCTGACGTTCCGCATCGGGACAGTGCGCCGTCGTTTGCAATTCCGCCTCGACAAGGTCGAGCACCGTCTGCACCTGTTGGACGGTTTGCTCACGGCTTACCTGAACCTGGACGAAGTGATCCACATCATTCGTACCGCCGAACACCCCAAGGCGGAGCTGATCGCGCGCTTCGATCTGTCGGAGATCCAGGCGGATTACATTCTCGACACCCGTCTGCGTCAGTTGGCGCGCCTGGAAGAGATGAAGCTGCGCAGCGAGCAGGATGCCTTGCGCAAAGAGCAGGCCAGGCTTCTGGCACTGCTCGGCAGCGAGTCCAAACTGCGCAAGCTGGTCCGTGCCGAACTGATCGCCGATGCTGAAACCTATGGCGACGACCGTCGTTCACCTATCGTTGCCCGCGCCGAAGCCAAAGCGCTGTCTGAAAACGAATTGATGCCCACCGAGCCGGTGACTGTGGTCCTTTCGGAAAAAGGCTGGGTGCGTTGCGCCAAGGGCCACGACATCGATGCCACCGGGCTTTCCTACAAGGCGGGGGATGGTTTCAAGACCTCGTCCATCGGTCGTTCCAATCAGTACGCCGTGTTTATCGACTCGACCGGGCGCAGCTACTCGGTGGCCGCGCATACCCTGCCGTCTGCACGGGGCCAGGGCGAACCATTGACCGGCAAGCTGCAACCGCCACCCGGCGCGACATTCGAGTGCGTATTACTGCCCGAAGACGACGCGTTGTACGTGATCGCTTCGGATGCCGGTTATGGATTTGTCGTCAAAGGTGAAGACCTGCAGGCCAAGAACAAGGCGGGCAAGGCGCTGCTGAGTTTGCCGAGCGGGGCAAAAGTCATCCTGCCTCGACCCGTGCCCGATCGTGAGCAGAACTGGCTGGCTGCGGTGACCACCGAAGGCCGCCTGCTGGTGTTCAAAATCAGCGATTTGCCGCAGTTGGGCAAAGGCAAGGGTAACAAGATCATCGGGATCCCGGGCGAACGGGTAGCCAGTCGTGAAGAGTACGTAACCGATCTGGCCGTAATCGCCCAAGGCGCTACGCTGGTACTTCAGGCGGGCAAACGAACGCTGTCGCTCAAACCTGAAGACCTCGAACATTACAAGGGGGAGCGTGGCCGACGTGGTAATAAACTCCCGAGGGGCTTCCAGCGCGTCGACGCATTATTGGTGGAAAATAGCTGAAAACATTGATCTGGCACCAGCGTTCTTCGTTTTGCCATGAAGTACGATGCATAATCGCTGGAGTCATGATGCATATTCACGGATGATATGGGGTCTTGGGGTGCATGCGTGGCTCAGTGCCTGCATGGGTCTTGAAAGTACTTATACTGTGGCCTGCCCCGGGGCGGCCACCTGGATGGGATGATGAATTTTCTACGCCTTCCCCTGATCTTGCTGATGACTGGCGTTCTGGGTCTGGCTGGTTGCAGTGTGCGCCAGCCGACTGCGCTTTATCAGCTCGATAGCGGTGAGCCTGGTCAGCCGAAACAGAGTAGTGGTCTGGCAGTATTGCTGGGTCCTGTTTCGGTGGCCGACTATCTGCAACGCGAAACCCTGCTGCAACGCCAGCCCGATGGCACCTTGACCGCTTCGCCGGACGGGCGCTGGGCGGGCAATCTGTCTTCGGATATCGACCAGTTGCTTTTGCGTCAGCTGGCCTGGAAGCTGGACAGTCAGCGCGTCGTAATGGCACCTGCGGTTGCCAATTTCACACCGGACGTTCAGGTCGTACTGTCGATCACCCGCCTGGACTCCGGTGCCAGACAGCCTGCCGTTCTGGATGCGCAGTGGCGTCTTCTGGACCGCAAGGGCCATGTTCGTGACAGCCGACTGGTCCATCTTGAACAGATCCATTCCGGCAGCTCTGCCGATCAGGTAAAGGCGCAGGGCATGCTGCTGCAGCGTCTGGCCGATCAGGTCAGCACTGCGATCAAGCCGATTTCCTGGCAGCCGATCGAAGAGCCGAAAAAGCCCCCGGTCGCCAAGGCCAAAGAGCCTGACAAACCAAGAATCCCGATGGCGTCGCCCATACGTACCGATCTTGAAGTGTTTCGCTTCTAAAGGTGCAAATGCAAAGAGCCCGCAGCGATGGCGGGCTTTTTGTTGGGCGGTCATCTGTGGTTCTCACACCTCGGCGTTCCTGACGCGCTGCACAGTCAGGTTAGGACGCAGAGCGTCCAGAACGGCATGCCCACGCTGGAGCATGGGCACGATGATGATCTTGCGGACTGCTTGCGCCGGGCGAGGTTGATCAGGATCGGGCGCAGAGCGTCGAGAACGGCATGCCCACGCAGGGCATGGGCACGAGGGTCTCACTTCAAGAGTGAACGGAGGAGAGAATCAGGCCTTGTTGGATTCGTGCATGCGCGCCAGCTGGCGTTCAAGCATCGACGGGTAGGGTTCCATCAGGCGTTCTACACAGCAGGCTCCCTCAGGGCTGGCGATAGGGCGGATGCGAGCGCGCTGGCGGATCAAAGGGTCGTCGTTGATCCGGCGTTCGACCAGCAACAGGTTGCGGCTGTGTTGAGACAACGCCAAGGCATCCTGCGCCGTTTCAGTCAGCAGCAGATCGATCTGGCTCAGACCACTCAGACCTTCACCCAGCGTCAGGCCCAGTTGCAGTTGCAAGGTGATGCCGCTGTCGGCGACCTCGATCTGCAGGGCATGGCTCAACGCGCGCAGCAGCTCACCGCAGCAGATTGCGTTGGTCAGGTAATCATCACCGCTTTCGTGGCTGTGAAACAGCATCAGGGTGCTGCCGTCGTTCAGGGTATGCAGCTCGCTTTCGTACAGCGAAGCCGCCTGATCAAGGCAATCGCGATAGCGTTGCAGCAATTCGGTCAGTCGTGCACGCGGCAGACGGCGCAGTTGGTCCTGCGCGCCCAACTGCACAGCCAGCACTGCGCTGTTGTGCGGCTCGACCGGCGCTACCGGCGCAGCAACCGGGCGGGTGGCCGGAGTGCTGTTCGAGCTGTCACGCAGATCCGCAAACGGATCTTCGTCGTCGTCTTCATCCTCTTCGGCAACAATGCGGCGCTGGACTGGCGGTGCCGGCAGGCGCGGTTTCGGTTCGCTGCTGCGTGCCTGGACCGGTGGTGCAGGCTTTTCGTCCGGTTCCAGATAAGGATCGTCACCGTCGTCCTCATCGCCGTCATACTCGGGTTCGGGCAGCGGTTCCGGCTCCGGAACCGGCGGCGCGAACGAGGTGCGCAGTTGCCGGGCCAGATCGCCGATTTCATCCTGACGGTCGGTGGCGGGTGTGTAGGGGTCGATGTCCCGCAGCCAGATGCGCATCTGCATCAGGGGCGTGGATATATGGCGACCGAGGCGCAGGCTCAAGGCCAGAGCAAGCGCCAGCAGAATACCTGCCAGAATGCCCATGCTCTGCAGGCTGATGGTCATCGGCTGCTGGAATTGAGACATGTCGAGGCTGATGCGCAGATGACCCGCCATCACGTCCTGGAACGTGATCTTGATTTCATACAGGCCCTGCGCTTCACCCAGAAGCCCGTTTTTCGGGCGCTGGCCGGCTTCCGCGAGGATGCGGTTATCCACGCTGTAGATAGCCGCATGCGCTACCAGCGGATTCTTGACCAGATTGCCCAGCAGCACGTTGAGACTGAGGATGTCGTTTGACACCAACAGTTCGGTGGCCGAGGTGGCGGTCTGGGTCGTCAGGGCCTGCCCCAGCGCATCAGCCTGTTCATGCATGGCCTGCTTGAATTGCAGGCCCATGACACCGGCATAGATCACCAAAGCCAAAGCGACCAGGATCACGTTATGGCTGGCAATGCGCAAAGCGATCGGTACACGGCGATGACGCAGGGCACGAAAGATGAGCAGGAAGAAATTATCGGTTTTAACGGGCGTGGGCCGGTTCACAGAGCACGGCTCTTTCGGTGAAGTTGTCGCGCAGTATAACGAGCGACCCAGTGGCGGCAAAGCGCTGCCTGTGCCCGGTGGTCACTGAATGTGGTTAGAATGCGGTTTTTTTCCACTGCGGGGGTGCGCCTTGCGCGAAATCGTCCTGATTAACATCACTGGTGTCGACCGTCCCGGTCTCACTGCGGCCATCACCGGCGTCCTCGCCCAGGGTGGCGTGAACATTCTCGATATTGGTCAGGCGGTGATCCACGACACCCTGTCGTTCGGCATACTGGTCGAGATTCCGGATACCGTGCAGGGTTCTTCCGTGCTCAAGGAAATCCTGTTTACCGCCTACAAGCTGGATCAGCAGGTCCGTTTCACGGCAGTGTCCGAAACCGATTATCAGCACTGGGTCGAAGGCCAGGGCAAGGCCCGTCATATCGTCACGCTGCTGACACGCAAGGTCACGGCTGAGCAGTTGCAGTGCGTCAGCGCCATTACCGCCAGGTACGGCCTGAACATCGACCAGATCGATCGTCTGTCCGGGCGCATGCCGCTCGACACTCCTGCCGATAAAGGCAAGGGCTGCATCGAGTTCAGTGTGCGCGGCGAGCCTGCCGATCCGAAAGCCATGCAGGCCGAATTCCTTGCTGTCGCGCAGGAGTTGAACGTTGATATCGCGTTCCAGCAGGATTCGCTGTTCAGGCGCAATAGGCGTCTGGCCGTGTTCGACATGGACTCGACGCTCATCGAGGCCGAAGTGATCGATGAGCTGGCCAAGGCTGCGGGCGTTGGCGAGCAGGTTTCCGAGATCACCGAGCGTGCAATGCGCGGCGAGCTGGATTTCAGCGAAAGTTTCAAGGAGCGCCTTGCACTGCTCAAGGGCCTGGACGTCAGCGTACTGGATGAAATCGGTGCCTCACTGCGGTTGACCGAAGGCGCGGAAACACTCTTCTCCGAACTCAAGCGCCTGGGTTACAAAACGGCGATTCTTTCGGGTGGCTTCACTTACTTCGCCAAGCAGTTGCAGGCAAAGCTGGGCATTGATTACGTGTTCGCCAACGAGCTGGAAGTGGTCGATGGCAAAGTCACCGGTGTGGCCGTCGAGCCCATCGTCAATGCGCAGCGCAAGGCGGATCTACTGCGTGAGCTGGCGCACAAGGAAGGCTTGAGTCTGGAGCAGACCATTGCGGTCGGCGACGGTGCCAATGACCTGCCAATGCTGGCAATTGCGGGCCTGGGTGTCGCCTTCCGCGCCAAGCCGTTGGTCAAACAGTCGGCCAGACAGGCAATCTCGACACTGGGGCTGGATGGCGTTCTGTACCTGCTGGGCTTTCGCGATCGCGAAGCAAAGCGCTGAGGCTCTGCCGTCGTAATCTCGCCTGGGGTGTCGACGGCTACAGCGTGCCCCAGAGCGAGTCGAATTCCTGTCCCGGCTTCGCTTTTTCGCTTTCGGCCGCTTTCGGGGCGTCGTATATCTGGTACTCGAACTGATTGTAACTGGCGCTGCTGATGCGCCGGTTGCTCAGCGAGGCGCGGCGCTCTTCGCCCCCGACGTTGATCATTACCTTGTTGCCTTCCTGAAAGGGCAGGCGCGGTGCGAGCACGGTCGGCGGCTTCTCCATGGCGCGTACTTCCGGGAGCATCAGGGTACGCAGGTACTGGCTATTCTGTTGTTCGCGGATCAGTTGCATGCCGCATGGCTGGGCAAAAGGGGCGATCAGTTCGATGCCCATCTGTGTGCCGCCGCTACGCACTTGCCGGACCCAGCGCACAATCGCAATGCTCCAGCCCTGGCCCGAGTCGTCCTGAATCCCCACCAGTTCGCCAGCCTGTAACTGCTGAGGCACTTCCTTCTGCCACGCCAGGCAGTAGCCGCCCGGACTGTGGTTGACAATATTCAGGTCAAAGGTCGGAAACGTATGCTGACCGTTGGAAAGCGAGTCGTTATCGCCATCGTTCTTCGGGTACTCGATTTCTTCGTAAGGCAGCAGGACGGATGAAGACTTGCCGCGCTGCGTGTCGAAGGCCGACGCCCAAGGGTCGTCCTCGTCATCGTTGGCGATCTTCAGCGAAAAGCTCGCCGCACTGCTCGCGCTGTTCAATTGCAGGAGTTCGCTGAACGACTTCTGCCCGGCTACATAAAAATGCAGCGCGCTCATGCCGATGCACAGCTTCAGCGTGCCCTGACCTGCGGTGCGTTGAAAGGTCCGCTCGGCCACATCGCCCCAGGCGGCGGCCAGATGTTGCAGCAGGTCGGTATTTATACCGGTCGGGATCAGCAGCCTGGAAGGGCTGCGCTGGTCATCCGGCAGAGCCAGATACTGATTGATCGCCTCCGCCAGCGAGTGGGTGTTGATGCCCAGCAGCCGTGATGACTGTTCGTCGCTGAACAGGGTGCTATACAGCGGCGGTTTGTCGGCAGTCGGGTCCAGAGCAAACAGGCTGTGCTCACCGGCAGGCGATTGCAGCCTGACCAGCGGGCTCCAGGCCTCAAGCGCATCGGCCAGTTTGCCGATGTTCAACTGGCGCATCTGATTGCAGCGCGAACAGCCCATCAGCAGCGCGATCACATACGTTTGTTCCACGCTCAACGCCTTGGTGTGATGAGCCAGCGGCTCATCGACCGGTGTGTTGTGCAGTTGGTACTGACGGGCAATCTGGTAGATCTGGTGCAGCTCAAGCCACAGGCCTTCCTGAACCGGACAGTAGAGCTGGTTGGCACGGATCAGTGGTCCGTTGAGCCCGTGCAGTGCTCGTTGCAGTGCGGTACTGAAGAGCCCGGCCTGATCTTTGGTGTAGCGTGCCGCTACCTGCTGAATGATTTGTTTGTAACCGGTTGCCAGATGGTTTTGCAGGGCCTGGCAGAGATTGGCGACCTTGCGTGGCCGCTCGTCCAGCACAATGGCCTGATTGAGAAAATGACGTTCGAGGTGCTTGCAGACGAAGTACACCTCGGGCCGTAGCAATTCAAGCAGTTGCAGGCGGTTTTCGCTCGGGGTGATCAGTTGGTTCAGCTCGGTCAGCCCCTGATAGAGCTGGCGCGCCATTTCTCCGAGGTTTGCCTTGGGCAGCCTGGAAATCCAGCGTTTGAGATCGCGAGGGTTGGCTTCACAGAATGTCAGGCTCGACTGTGCTGGCGTGGGGGCACGCAACAGCAGAGGGAGGCTAAAATTACTCATGTGACAGGCAAACTCCAACAGCTCACAGGCCCGGACGGTAGCTTTAAATGGGGGCTGACGCCACCGCGCACTGGCGATGTATCGAGCATGCGCCCATGAAAGTGCGAAGTATCCTACAGCACCGATCAGGCGACTTTACCAGTATCGGCATCACGACGCAGTAAATATGGCCTGAGGCCAGTACCGTTCGGTACACGCTGCAAGAGCGCCACCGATTTATCGAGCGCTCATGCTGCGTGAGTTCAGAACATGATCATGCCTGCGTCGGAACTGCCAGTGCCTGACCCATCTGGACCTTGGAGCCAGCAGTCAGTTGCTCGGCCCACTTCACCTGATTTGGCCCAAACAGCACAATGGCGGTAGAACCCAGTTTGAAGCGGCCCATCTCGGCACCTTTTTCCAGATGAATCGGTGCGCGTGCCGCCTCATCGTAGCTGAAAGTTTTCAGTTCACGCTTGGGCGGCGTGACCAGCCCTGCCCATACCGTTTCAACCGATGCCACGATCATTGCGCCGACCAGTACCACGGCCATAGGCCCGCGCTCGGTGTCGAACAGGCAGACCACTCGCTCGTTGCGGGCGAACAGCTCGGGCACGTTTTCAGCGGTGGTCTGATTGACCGAAAAGATGCGTCCCGGCACGTAGACCATTTCGCGCAGCGTGCCGGCCAGCGGCATATGCACACGGTGATAGTCCTTCGGCGACAGGTAGACCGTGGCGAACTCGCCACCCATGAAGGGTGCCGACAGCTTGGGATCGCCGCCCAGCAGTTCAAGCACGCTGAAGCTGTGACCCTTGGCCTGGAAGATCCGGCCGTGGTCAATCGAGCCCAACTGGCTGATGGCGCCGTCGGCTGGCGAAAGAATTGCACCCGGTGTCGTGTCCAGCGGACGGGCGTCGGCTTTCAGCGCACGGGTGAAAAACGCGTTGAAATGCTCGTAGGACGTCAGGTCTTCGACCAGTGCCTGCGACATGTCCACCTGATAACGACGAGCGAACCATGCGGTAAAGGCATTTTTGAACCAGCGTACGCGGCATTCGGCAACGCAGCCTGCCAGTCGGGACAGCAGGTGGTGCGGCAGCAGGTACTGACTGAGGATGAACAGACGGTCTTTCATTGAAGGTCCTGAAGATGAGTGTCCTGAATGTTTCTGAGAGGTCCGGCCTGGCTCGGCAGGACGGGCAGTTTCGATGATTTCGGCTGGCTGGACAGGTGCTGCGGGCTCGATGACTGCAGCCGGTTCAGCGGGGGCGGAGGCCGCTTTTGGGCCTTCCACCGGTGTGTCCGGATGATTGCCCCACTCGCCCCACGAACCGGCATAAGCTTTGACCCGTGGATAGCCCAGTGCTTTTGCCACCAGATAAGTGAAGCCCGAGCGGTGGTGAGTCTGGCAATGGGTGATGACTTCCTTGTCAGGCGTAATGCCCAGCTCGCGAAGAATCTCCGGCATGTCCTGACGAATGCGCAGGTTGCGCGCCTTGTCCATACCCGCCGTCCATTCAAAGTTGACTGCGCCGGGGATGTGTCCGCCCTTGGCCGCCACTATTTTTTCGCCCGAATACTCGGTCGGCCCACGAGCGTCCCAGATCGCCAGGTCGGCAGCGCCCAGACGGCTTTGCAGGTATTCACGCGTGGCGGTAGGTTCGTCGTGCAGAGTCAGCGCGACCGGGCCGCCTGCAATGGGCGCTGCGTCACTGCTCAGCGGCAGGGATTGCGCCTCCCAGGCCAGCAGACCGCCGTCCAGGTAGTGATAGTGTGTGTGACCGATGACATCCAGCAACCAGATGAAACGACCCGCCCAGCCGCCGCCTTCGTCATCGTAGACGACATAGACGGCATCGGGGTTGTGGCCCAGCTCGCCGAACAATTGCTCCAGATCGGCTGTGTCGGGCAGCAGGCCGGGCGCAGGGGGCTTGCCCAGTTGCGTGCGTTTCGGATCGACAAAGCGGGCGCCGCGAATGTGCCCGGCTTCGTAGCGAGCGCTGCTGGTCAGGTCCACGAGGATCAGTTCCGGGGCGTCTAGACGCTCAAGCAGATCGTTGGGTTCGATGACCAGCGACAAGCCAGTGAATGCGGACATTTGCAGCCTCCGATGAAAGAAAAGAGGCGAATTGTACGCCAGGCCTTACGCTTTGCGATGACTAAAGATGCCAAGTGCCCGTTCAATACATTGCGCGGTTTTTCCGAATGCCTGGACGGAAATTTCCGACAAGGCCCCGCCGCCCTGGTCGGCGACCACCAGCAGCATGACTTTGCCGTTGTTGCTCAGCGAGCGAATCAACCAGTGCTGGCCGTTGAACAGGGTTTTCAGCGGCGCGGGCAGCAGTGCGGCAAACTGCGCGCTGTTGGCGGGCGTCATGCGCAATTGCGTGGGCTGTGTCAGCAGGCGTTGCAGCACGGTGCTCTCCTTGATGAACAGTTGCAGGGCGGCGGTTTCCGGTGGCAGCCCGGCGACCTGATTGACGCGCAGCACGGTCGCGGTCTTGTCGAGCATCAGCAGCATGACCCGCTCCATGCCGCACGACATGAATACGTCGCGAGCTGCGGTGGTCAAGTGCATGGCGTTGATAAACGGGCTGGGCTCCTGCAGCAACTCGGCGCACTGCTTGCGCCACAGTTGCAGGGCGTCGGCCGATGGGGGTGGCGCAGGTTCGTTATCGCGTCTTACGCGGCGTGCATCCCAGGGCCAGATCAGTGATTCGGCCGGGTGCCAGAGGTCTTTTTCCGCATGAATGCGTGCGCTGCTGGCGGCATTCTGATGCGCCTGTTGCTGTACTTCGCTGACCGACTGTTGCAGGTACAGACTGGTCAGCCGCTCCCAGCGCAGGCAGTGCGGGCTGTTCCAGGCATGCTGCGCCGCCAGTGCCAGGCCATTGCCGAGCAACACGGTATTGGCTGGCTGGTTCAGCCAGCGTCGCAGGTTGGGGTCGGCATCCATGAGTTGTTGCTGCTGCAACGGGGTGTGTTCTTCCCGGGCGATGCGCAGCACTTTGGCCAGATCGCGTCGCTCGTTGATCAGCAGTTTATAGCCGCGAGTGACCCAGATCGGCAGACGCCAGAACTCGGCGAGCGCCAGACACAGTTCCAGCAGATTGACGCCGAACAGCTCCTTTTCGACAGCAAGGCTGGAATGGCCCTTGTGGATAACCCGCAATTCCAGCTCTTCGAGCAGTTTCGGGTAGGCCAGCGCCATCGGCCAGAGTGGCGAAAGGAACAGCAGACTGCCCATATGAATGTCTTGCCAGAGTCGCGCCAGGCGGCTGGCAAACAGGCCGTTGGCCTGTTGCGTGGCATGCTGGCTGACCAGAATCAGCTGGCGGTAGGCTGCCGGAATGTCCTCGGGCGGCTTGGCCGGCAAGCGACCCAGCAGGGTTTCGGTGCGCGCCAGGCCCAGGCGGTTGATGGCAATCTCAAGGCTCTCGGCCTGCTCGGTCAGGCCATGGGTGTGGTGATTGGCCTCGCGCATCACACTCAGTACCAGCGCAGGACTTTCCTGCATCATTTCAGCGATTTCACGCAGTGAACGGCGACTGTCGTTCAGTGCCGCACGAACATGGCCGTGATTGACGGCAGGGACCGGCAACGCGATGCCGTCAAGCAGTTTGACCCAGGCATCCAGCGTCTTCGGAACGAGGTGATGTGCTGCGTGTGCTGTCGGCATTCGAGGGCCTGTGCGGCTGATTATCTGAGCTGGGAGACCGCCAGCGTGCGGGGCGCTGAGGCCATTTTCCTCCTTTTATGAAGGAGGATAAATGGGTTTTTCACAAGAACCGGCTATAGTCTGGCCCAGTTAGGCCGATAAGGAGAAGAAGAGATTCAAGAACTTCCGGACTGTCCCTGAACCCGACTCAGTAAAGTATTTTCTCCTATGGCTAAAATTATCGGCATCATTGTCGTTATCGCGAGCGTCCTCGGCGGATATGTGCTGTCCCATGGCAAGATCATGGCGCTGTTCCAGCCCTACGAGGTCTTGATTATCGGCGGTGCTGCGCTGGGCGCGTTCCTCCAGGCCAACCCTGGCTACATGACCATGCACGTGTTCAAGAAGTCGCTGAAGATGTTCGGTACGCGCTTCACACATGCCTATTACCTTGAAGTCCTGGGGCTGGTGTACGAAATCCTCAACAAGAGCCGTCGTGAAGGCATGATGGCGATCGAAGGGGATATCGAAGACGCCGCTTCCAGCCCGATCTTCGCCAAATACCCCGGTGTCCTGAAAGATGAGCGCATGACTGCGTACATCTGCGACTACCTGCGCATCATGTCGTCCGGCAACATGGCCCCGCATGAGCTGGAAGGCCTGTTCGACATGGAACTGCTGAGCATGAAAGAAGAGCTCGAGCATCCCTCCCACGCCATTACCGGTATCGCCGACGGCATGCCTGGCTTCGGTATCGTGGCAGCGGTTCTGGGTATCGTCGTGACCATGGCGTCGCTGGGGTCGGGCGACAAGGCTGCGATCGGTATGCACGTAGGTGCTGCGCTGGTCGGTACATTCTTCGGTATTCTTGCGGCGTACGGCTTTTTCGGTCCTCTGGCCACCTGCCTTGCGCATGATGCCAAGGAAGAAATGAACGTCTACGAGAGCATCAAGGCGTCTCTGGTGGCTTCGGCGTCCGGCATGCCGCCCTCGCTGGCCGTCGAATTTGGCCGCAAGGTTCTCTACCCGCTGCATCGCCCCAGCTTCAGCGAGCTGGAACAAGCGGTTCGCGGTCGCTAAGTCATGGAAAATAATCAGCCGATTATCATCAAGCGCGTAAAGCGCTTTGGTGGCGGACATCACGGCGGTGCCTGGAAAATCGCATTTGCCGACTTCGCAACGGCAATGATGGCGTTCTTTCTGGTGCTGTGGCTGATGTCGTCCGCGACGCCGGAACAGTTGCTCGCGGTGGCCGGTTACTTCAAGGACCCGGTGGGCTTTTCTGACAGCGGGTCGCCTTATGTCATCGATCTGGGCGGTTCGCCGGAGATGTCGCCAAATCAGACACTGAACCCTGAGGTCAAGACCACTCCTTCACCTGACACCGTGCCGATCGAGGCAGAAACCTCGGAGACCAAGGCCGAATCGGTGGAGCAGGAACGTCTGGAGATGCTCCTGCAGGAGTTGCAGAACAAGGTCGAGGAAAACCCGCAACTGCAGAAATTCAAGGACCAGATTCTGTTCGAGATCACCCAGGACGGCTTGCGCATCCAGATCATGGACGCCGACAACCGGCCGATGTTCGACTCGGGCAGTGCGCGGCTGAAACCCTATTTCGAAGACATCCTGCTGGCGATGGCTGACACCATCAAAAGTGTGCCGAACAAGATCAGCATCAGTGGTCATACCGACGCGACACCTTTTGTAGGCAACGGCGGGTTCGGTAACTGGGAACTGTCGGCCAACCGCGCAAACGCTGCCCGTCGTGCGCTGGTCGCCGGTACTTATCCGGATTCTCAGGTGGCCAGGGTGGTGGGGTATGCCTCGTCGGCTCTTTATGATCACGAGAACCCGACCAATCCGGTCAACCGCCGCATCGATATCGTGGTCCTGACCAAAAAGGCTCAGCAGCGTATCGAGGGCGACCAGAACTCCGGCGCCGCGCCGCCAGCCAAGTCTGCGCCTGCTGCTCCCGCTGCTCCCGCTGCTCCAGGGGCTTCGACTGCTGCCCCGGTCGATCCGCAGGCGTACGCCCAGCCTCACGAGATACGTCAAAAGCTGAACATCTTTGATGAGGGCAAGCTGCGCGTCGAGCCGGCCCAGAACTAAGCCGTACGCCATGCAAAAACGCCGCGATCATCGCGGCGTTTTTGTATATGGCGTTTCAGTGTTCAATAGCTGTCTTGCGGCAGGCTGGCAATGATCGAGCGATAGCTGTTCATGCGCTGCTGCTGCACACGGCCGTCTTCAAGCCCCTTGAGCAGAGCGCAGCCCGGTTCGCGGTCATGCTTGCAGTCACGAAAGCGACATGTACCGAGCAGGTCGTTGAACTCGATGAAACCGGCTTCCACGTCTGCACGGCTGACATGCCCCAGGCCGAATTCACGGATGCCCGGGGAATCGATCAGATCGCCGCCACGCGGAAAGTGGAACAGGCGCGCGGTGGTCGTGGTGTGTGTGCCCTGACCCGAGACTTCGGACAGCGGACCGACGCGTGTGTCCGTCTCCGGCAGCAGGCTGTTGACCAGCGAAGACTTGCCGACGCCGGACTGGCCAACGAACACGCTGATGTGGCCGTCAAGCTGGCTTTGCAGAGTCTGCATGCCGTCACCATGATGCGCCGACACTTCCAGCACCGGGTAACCCAGCGTGCGATAGACCGCCAGCAGCGCGTTAAGCGCGGGGGCATTCTGCTCGTCGATCAGGTCGGCCTTGTTGAGCAATAGCAGCGGACGAATCCCTGCATGCTCGGCCGCAACCAGATAACGGTCGATGAGGTTGGCATGCGGCTCGGGCATGGGGGCGAACACGATCACGATCAAATCGACGTTGGCTGCCACAGGTTTGAGCTGGCCACGGGAGTCCGGGCGGCGCAGCTCGGTGGTGCGAGGCAGTTGCGCGACAATGACGCCGATGCCCTGATTGCCGGCGCGCCATACGACGCGATCGCCGGTGACCAGCGCAGGTAGATTGGCGCGCAAATGGCAGCGAAATACCTGACCGCTCGCGTCGCCTTCCTGAGCCTCGACCTCGACTTGCACACCGAAGTGAGCAATCACCAGGCCGGTCTGCTCGGGGCCGAGATCGCCGCCTTCGAGCGTTTCAAGCGTAGCGGACTCGCGTTTTGCTGCGCGGGCAGCACGCTCGCCCTGAATTTTTTCGATGCGCCAGTTCTGACGACGATTGAGTTGGCGTTTGGCCATGGGTGTTCCGATGTGATGTAACCGATGAATTAGGCAGTACGATTGATCGGCAGGAGTCTAGCACGGCAGGGTGAGCTAAACTGCGCGCCTACGCTGAGGAGTCGACACATGCAGAACAAGCAGAACCTGATCTGGATCGATCTGGAAATGACCGGTCTGGACCCTGATACCGATGTCATTATCGAAATGGCCACGATCATCACCGACAGTGAGCTGAACACCCTGGCCGAAGGCCCGGTGATTGCCGTGCATCAGAGCGATGAGACACTGGCCGCCATGGACGAGTGGAACACTCGCCAGCACGGTGGTTCGGGCCTGACGCAGCGAGTCCGCGAAAGCACCGTCAACATGGCCGACGCCGAGGCGCAGACCCTTGAGTTCATCAAACTGTGGGTTCCCGAGCGCAGTTCGCCGATCTGCGGCAACAGCATTTGTCAGGATCGCCGCTTCCTGTATCGCCATATGCCGACCCTGGAAAACTACTTCCACTACCGGAATCTGGATGTCTCGACCCTCAAGGAGCTGGCTGCGCGCTGGTCCCCCGAGCTGAAATTCAAGAAAGGCAGTACGCATCTGGCGCTGGATGACATCCGCGAGTCGATCGCCGAACTGCGTTTCTACCGTGAGCATTTCATCAAGCCTTGATCAGGGCATGCGCGTGCAGTGAATAATCTTCGCTGCACTCTTTCAGTGCGCAGGGCCGCTGGTTAGACTGCGCGCCCTTGTCGCAGAGTCGCCCCCATGTTGCTGATGCTTTATCTGATCGCCATCACTGCCGAAGCCATGACAGGCGCACTGTCTGCCGGTCGTCGAGGGATGGACTGGTTCGGTGTGGTGTTGATCGCCTGCGTCACGGCGCTGGGTGGTGGTTCGGTGCGTGACGTGCTGATCGGGCATTATCCGCTGACCTGGGTCAAGCACCCGGAGTATCTGATACTGACCAGCGTGGCGGCGCTGGTGACGATTTTTATCGCACCACTGATGCGCCATCTGCGCTCACTGTTTCTGGTACTGGACGCGCTGGGGCTGGTGGCCTTCACCCTGATTGGCTGCATGACTGCGCTGGAAGCAGGGCATGGTCTGGTGATCGCGTCAGTGTGTGGCGTCATCACCGGAGTCTTCGGTGGCATCCTGCGCGATATTTTTTGCAACGACATCCCGCTGATCTTTCGCCGCGAGCTGTACGCCAGTGTGTCTTTTCTGGCCGCGTGGTGTTTTCTGCTGTGCCAGTACCTGCAGCTACCGAACGAGCAGGCGGTGCTGATCACCCTGTTCGGCGGCTTGCTGCTGCGCCTGCTGGCGATTCGTTTCCATTGGGAAATGCCCAAGTTCATCTATAAAGACGAGCCCTGAGGAGGGCGCAGAGCGTAGGCACGGTAAATTATGGTTCCCCACGCTCCAGCGCGGGAGTGCCTTTGGTGACGCTCCGCGTCACAAGTCTGGGCCGCGCTGCCTGTTTAAAGCGGTGCCACGCCATGCCTGCGCAGCGCCCATTCCACATGTTCCCTGACCAGTTCCGAGGGATAGTCGCGGCGGGTTTGCAGGGCTTCGATCACCGGGATGGTGGAGGGCGCGTTACCGAGGCCGACGGCAAGGTTGCGCAGCCAGCGCTCATAACCCGCCCGGCGCAGTGGCGAGCCTTCGGTGCTGCCGAGAAACTTTTCTTCATCCCACAGAAACAGCTCGGCCAGCCCGGCGTTGTCCAGGTTATGGCGCGGCTGGAAATCGCTTTGCTCGGTTGGTCGGGCAAAACGGTTCCACGGACAGACGATCTGGCAGTCGTCACAGCCGAACACCCGGTTGCCGATCAATGGGCGCAGTTCTTCAGGAATCGCCGTTTTCAGCTCGATGGTCAGGTAGGAAATGCAACGCCGCGCATCCAGGACATAAGGACCGACAAACGCGGCCGTCGGGCAGATGTCCAGACAGGCCGTACAGCGCCCGCAATGTTCCGTCGCATGAGGGGCATCGACCGGCAACGGGATATCGACAAACAGCTCGCCAAGAAAGAAGAAGCTGCCGGCCTTGCGGTTGAGGACCAGCGTATTCTTGCCGATCCAGCCCAGCCCGGCCTGCTCGGCGATGGCCTTTTCCAGCACGGGCGCGCTGTCCACAAACGCCCGAAAACCAAAGGGGCCGATGGCCTGTTGAATGCGCTCGGCCAGTTGCTGCAGACGCTTGCGGATCAGCTTGTGATAGTCGCGGCCCAGGGCATAGCGTGAAACGTAGGCCTTTTCGGGCTCTGTCAGGCGTTCGGCCATCTTGGTGTCGCCCGGTAGATAGTCCATGCGCAGCGACACAACGCGCAGTGTTCCCGGCACCAGCTCATCCGGGTGGGAACGTTTGCTGCCGTGGGCTGCCATATAGTCCATTTCCCCGTGATAGCCTGCTTCGAGCCAGCGTTGCAGGTGCTGCTCGTGCTCTGCAAGGTCCAGACCGCTTATCCCTACCTCCTGAAAGCCCAGCTCACGCCCCCACGCCTTGATTGACAGGGCAAGGGCGGCAAGATCGTCGGAGGTGGGGAGTACAGCAGTAATAGCGGACATGCGCAGAGAGAAACCGGGGCCAAGGTGCGTATAATTCTGCCAGACATCGGAGCCCATAGACGCATGTTCGACACTAAACCTTATTTACCCGACGCGCTGTACAGCGCTGCGCAGGTCCGCGACCTCGACGCACGGCTGATTGCGGCCGGTACGCCAGGCCTGGAATTGATGCTGCGCGCTGCACAGGCGCTGTGGCGAACGATCCTCCGGCGCTGGCCTGAAGCGAACGAGCTGACTGTACTGACCGGCCGCGGCAACAACGCCGGCGACGGGTATCTGGTGGCAGCACTGGCGCACAAGGCAGGCTGGCAGGTCAGGGTGCTGGCCGTCGGCGATCCGGCTGCATTGACGGGGGATGCCGCTTCGGCGCATGCGGCAGCTTCCGGCATCGACACCCAGGCGTGGGCCGACCAGCCGTTGGCCGGTGTAGTGCTGGATGCCTTGCTCGGCACCGGGCTCAATGGCAATGTGCGTGAACCCTATCTTTCGGCCATCAACGCGATCAATGCCAGCAGTCTGCCGGTTGCTGCCGTGGACATTCCTTCGGGCTTGAGCGCAGATACCGGCCAGACTCTGGGCGTGGCGGTGCGTGCCGACGTGACGGTTACTTTCATCGGTCTCAAGCTGGGATTGTTGACCGGCAATGCGGCCGATCTGGTGGGCGAGCTTGTGTTCGATGACTTGCGGGCGGATCCGGCGCTGGTTGCGCAGGTGCCGGTCAGCGCAAAGCGCCTCGGTCCGCTCAACTTGCCGACGCTGGCACCGCGTCCACGTACCGCTCATAAAGGCATGTTCGGTCGTGTACTGGTCATCGGAGGCGATCACGGGTTTGGCGGTGCGGCTTTGCTCAGCGCTGAAAGCGCCCTGCGTAGCGGTGCTGGCATGCTGACGCTGGCGACCCGAGCCGAGCATGTGCCGGCCGCCCTGACCCGCATGCCGGAAATCATGAGCGCGGGCATTCGTTCGGCAAACCAGTTGATGGCATTGATCGAGCCGGCCAGCGTGCTGGTGGTCGGTCCGGGGTTGGGGCAGGCCGCCTGGGGGCGCAGCTTGCTGTCGGCTGCCTCCGATGCCGACCGGCCACAGGTGTGGGATGCCGATGCGCTGAATATGTTGGCCGCCGGGCTGGTGAGCCTGCCCAAGGGGTGTGTCATTACCCCGCACCCGGGCGAGGCAGCGCGCCTGCTGGGCATAGACATCAAGGAAGTTCAGGCAGACCGTCCCGCCGCCGCACGGGCGCTGGCGCGCAAGTTCGACACGGTTTGCGTGCTCAAGGGCTCCGGCAGCCTGATTGCCGACGCGCAAGGGCGCCTGGCGTTGTGCGATCGTGGCCATCCGGCCATGGCCACAGCGGGGCTGGGCGACGTGCTGGCCGGGTTGATCGGTGCGCTTCTGGCACAGCATCTGACGCCCTTCGATGCGGCTTGTCTGGCAGTGTGGTTGCACGCAAGTGCAGGTCAGAAAATCGGCGAATACGGTCGCGGGCTGGCCGCCAGCGATATTATTCCTGCCATTCGTCAGTTACTGGAGGAGCTGCAACCGTGTCTGATTTAACGCTGCACGTGGTTGGCGAAGAAGCCATGATGAGTTTTGGTGCACGCCTGGCTGCGGTTACCGAAGGGCAGGGTGTCATCTTTCTCGACGGCGATCTGGGTGCTGGAAAAACCACGCTTTCGCGGGGAATGATTCGCGGTTTCGGGCATGCGGGGGCCGTCAAGAGTCCTACTTTCACACTGGTCGAGCCATACGAAATCGGTGCAATACGGGTGTTCCACTTCGACCTGTATCGGCTGGTCGACCCTGAAGAACTCGAGTACATGGGGGGGCGCGATTACTTCGACGGCGATGCGCTTTGTCTGATTGAATGGCCCCAGCGTGGTGCAGGCTTTTTGCCAAAGCCTGACCTGACCATTACCATTGGGCCGCACGGAGAAGGCCGGTCCGTGATATTGAGCCCGCTGGGCTCGCGCGGCGAACGCTGGTGTGCCACTTTGGCTTTGGAATTCAAATAGATATGGGGTTAGGTATGCGCATGCGCGCGCTGGTTACTGTAGTTGGTCTGCTGCTGATGGCCCTGGCTGTCGAGGCGGTTGCCGCTACGCAAGTACGAAGTGTCCGCTTATGGCGAGCACCGGACAACACGCGTCTGGTATTCGACCTGTCCGGGCCTGTCCAGCACAGTGTGTTCACCCTGACTTCGCCTGATCGTCTGGTAATCGATATCAACGGCGCGACACTCGGTGGTCCGCTGAATGTGTCGACAGCCAATACACCGATCAGCAGCATGCGCTCTGCTCAGCGCACGCCGACTGATCTGCGCGTGGTCATCGATCTGAAAAAGGCGGTGACACCCAAAAGTTTCACGCTTGCGCCGAATCAGCAGTACGGCAATCGTCTGGTGGTCGACCTGTTCGATAACGCCGCTGACGCAAACCCGACACCGGTGATTCCGGATACCGCCGCCAATACTGCGCCCGCTGTTCCGGTCAGTCCGGCCAAGCCTGAAATCAAGCTGACTCCGGTGCCCAATGGCAAACGTGACATTATCGTGGTGATCGATGCCGGACACGGCGGCGAAGACCCGGGAGCGTCGGGCGGTGCCGGCCAGAAAGAGAAAAACGTGGTGCTGTCGATTGCCAAGGAACTGCAGCGCCAGGTCAACGCTGAGAAAGGCTATCGCGCCGAATTGACGCGGACCGGCGACTACTTCATTCCGCTGCGCAAACGTACCGAGATCGCCCGTTCCAAGGGGGCCGACCTGTTTGTGTCCATTCACGCCGATGCCGCGCCGTCCACTGCGGCGTTTGGTGCGTCGGTGTTCGCCTTGTCCGATCGTGGCGCGACCTCCGAAACGGCACGCTGGCTGGCGGACAGCGAAAACCGCTCCGACCTGATCGGTGGTGCCGGCGCGGTAAGCCTTGATGACAAGGACCGCATGCTCGCCGGGGTATTGCTGGACCTGTCCATGACCGCTTCGCTGTCTTCGAGCCTGAACGTCGGCCAGAAGGTGTTGAGCAACATCGGCCGCGTCACTTCGCTGCACAAGTCACGCGTCGAGCAGGCAGGTTTCATGGTGCTCAAGTCGCCGGATATTCCGTCGATTCTGGTGGAGACCGGCTTTATCTCCAATGCCAACGAAGCCAACAAGCTGAGCTCTGCGTCGCACCAACAGGCGTTGGCGCGTTCGATCAACTCCGGGGTCAAGCAGTTCTTCCAGCAGAACCCGCCGCAGGGTACTTATATCGCCTGGCTGCGTGATAACGGCAAGCTGGCTCAGGGGCCGCGCAATCACGTGGTCCGTTCCGGTGAAACCCTGGCCATGCTTGCGGCGCGCTATGACATGAACATCGCTACGCTGCGCAGCGCCAACAATCTGAAAACCGATGAATTGAAGATTGGCCAGGATCTGCGCATTCCGAGTTCCGAGGTAGCGACCCAGCAATGAACGATCTTCTGCTCGACGGCAGCGAAGCCGATAACGCTCAGACTGTTCTGAACGCTGCGCGCATCGAATTGCTCAGCCCGCGACTGGCCAACCAGATCGCGGCGGGCGAGGTTGTCGAACGCCCGGCTTCGGTTATCAAGGAACTGTTGGAAAACAGTCTTGATTCCGGTGCGCGGCGTATTGATGTCGATGTCGAGCAGGCCGGTATCAAGTTGTTGAAGGTCCGTGACGATGGCGGCGGCATATCTTCGGATGACCTGCCACTGGCGCTGGCGCGACATGCCACCAGCAAGATTCGCGACCTGGAAGACCTAGAGCGCGTCATGAGCCTGGGCTTTCGCGGCGAAGCGCTGGCTTCGATCAGCTCCGTGGCGCGCCTTACGCTGACTTCGCGTACCCGCGACGCCGATCAGGCGTGGCAGGTTGAAACCGAAGGCCGTGACATGGCACCGCGTGTCCAGCCAGCAGCGCATCCGGTGGGCACGTCGGTGGAAGTTCGCGACCTGTTCTTCAATACGCCCGCCCGGCGGAAGTTTCTCAAGGCCGAGAAGACCGAATTCGATCACCTGCAGGAAGTCATCAAGCGCATGGCGCTGGCACGTTTCGACGTGGCCTTCCATTTGCGCCACAACGGCAAGACTGTGCTGAGCCTGCATGAAGCGCATGACGACACCGCCCGAGCGCGGCGTGTTTCGGCGATCTGCGGGCCGGGCTTTCTGGAGCAGGCACTGCCCATCGAGATTGAGCGTAATGGCCTGCATCTGTGGGGCTGGGTGGGATTGCCGACATTTTCGCGCAGCCAGGCCGACCTGCAGTATTTCTTTGTAAACGGCCGTGCCGTGCGCGACAAACTGGTTGCCCATGCGGTGCGTCAGGCTTATCGCGATGTGCTGTTCAACGGCCGTCACCCGACGTTCGTGCTGTTTTTCGAGGTCGATCCGGCCGCTGTAGACGTCAATGTCCACCCGACCAAGCACGAAGTGCGCTTCCGCGACGGACGCATGGTGCATGACTTCCTTTATGGCACCCTGCACCGTGCATTGGGTGATGTACGCCCGGAAAACCAGCTGGGTGGCAGCGTGCCGGTTGTTGCCGAGCCTCGACCAACCGGGCCTGAGGCGGGCGAGTTCGGGCCGCAGGGCGAAATGCGTCTGGCCAATAATGTGCTGGAGCAGCCGCAGAGCGAGCCTTTTTCCCGCCCTGCCGGCAGCAGTGCCGGTAGCGGCTATCAGTATCAATATTCGCCACGGCCTACCTCCGGCGTGCCTGTAGCCGAAGCGCAAAGTGCCTACCGGGAGTTTTTCGCGCCGCTGCCCACCGCTGCGCCTTCATCGCTGCCGGAGTCGCCCGGCGATATTCCGCCGCTTGGGTATGCGCTGGCGCAGCTCAAAGGCATCTACATTCTCGCTGAAAACGCTCATGGGCTGGTGCTGGTGGATATGCACGCTGCCCACGAGCGAATCATGTATGAGCGCCTGAAAATAGCGATGGCCAATGAAGGCCTGAGTGGTCAGCCATTACTGGTGCCCGAATCCCTCGCGGTCAGCCAGCGCGAAGCCGACTGCGCCGAAGAACACATCACTACGTTCCAGCGCCTGGGCTTCGAGCTTCAGCGGCTCGGTCCGGAAACCCTGGCGATCCGACAGATCCCTGCGCTGCTCAAGCAGGCCGAGGCCAATCGGCTGGTCAGCGATGTGCTGGCGGATCTCATGGAATATGGCACCAGCGACCGGGTGCAGGCGCACATGAACGAATTGCTCGGCACCATGGCCTGCCATGGTGCGATCCGAGCCAATCGACGTCTGGCCATTCCGGAAATGAACGGCCTGCTGCGTGACATGGAAAACACCGAGCGCAGCGGTCAATGCAACCACGGACGTCCTACCTGGACCCAGATGGGTCTCAATGACCTGGATAAATTATTCCTGCGCGGTCAATGAATGAACGCTTTACCTCCGGCCATTTTCCTCATGGGGCCTACTGCCGCAGGCAAGACCGACCTTGCCATGGCACTGACCAAAGTGCTGCCGTGCGAACTGATCAGCGTCGACTCGGCGCTGGTTTATCGCGGCATGGACATCGGCACCGCCAAGCCCTCGAAAGCGCAGCTGGCTGAATTTCCGCACCGTCTGATCGACATTCTCGACCCCGCGCAAAGCTACTCCGCAGCCGATTTTCGCAGTGACGCGCTGACCGCCATGGCGGAAATCACAGCCCGTGGAAATATTCCTTTGCTGGTCGGCGGCACTATGTTGTATTTCAAGGCTCTATTGGACGGGCTGGCGGATATGCCGGCTGCCGATGCGCAGGTCAGGGCGCAGCTTGAAGCTGATGCGCAGGCCTTTGGCTGGCAGTCATTGCACGATCAACTGGCGGTGGTCGATCCCGTTTCGGCGGCACGTATTCACCCCAACGATCCACAACGATTGATCAGGGCGCTTGAGGTGTATCGCGTGAGTGGAATGAGCATGACGGCACATCGCGAGCAACAAACTGCGCAAAGTACTCAAGCGGCCGCATCAGGGCGTCAGCAATTGCCCTATACTGTCGCGAACCTTGCCATTGCTCCGGCTGATCGCAAGGTGCTGCACCAACGCATCGCGCTACGTTTTGAGCAAATGCTGGATCAGGGGTTTCTGGACGAGGTACTGGCATTGCGCTCAAGAGGTGACCTGCATTCCGGGTTGCCCTCGATAAGAGCCGTCGGTTATCGCCAGGTCTGGGATCACCTGGATGGAAAGCTGACGCGGGACGAAATGCAGGAGCGCGGCATTATTGCAACGCGCCAGTTGGCCAAACGGCAGTTCACCTGGCTACGAAGCTGGGAGGATTTGCACTGGCTTGACAGTCTGGCCAGCGACAATCTGCCGCGCGCCTTGAAATACCTGGGATCGGTCTCCATATTGAGCTGAGTCCCTGCAATAGCCGTCTATCCTTGGGGGGTGGCCGGTAAGCCAATCGAATTCGATTTATTATTTATTGATCCTTAAAGGAGTGCGGCACATGTCAAAAGGGCATTCGCTACAAGACCCTTACTTGAATACCTTGCGAAAAGAGAAGGTCGGGGTTTCGATCTACCTGGTCAACGGTATCAAGCTGCAGGGCACGATCGAGTCTTTCGACCAGTTCGTCATTTTGCTGAAAAATACTGTCAGCCAGATGGTTTACAAACACGCCATTTCCACCGTCGTACCGGTTCGTCCGATCCGCCTTCCCAGCGCTACCGACGCTGACGGCGCAGACGCCGAGCCAGGTAACGCCTGATAGGAGTCTGCCTTGTTCTTTGAGCGCCACAGTGGTGGTGAACGTGCAATTCTCGTTCATCTGGATGGTCAGGACCCTGAGGCGCGCGAAGATCCGCAGGAGTTTCAGGAGCTGGCCATATCGGCCGGTGCCGATACCGTTGCGTTTATCAACGTGCCGCGTCATCGGCCATCGGCCAAATACCTGATTGGCTCTGGCAAGGTCGAGGAGCTTCGCGACCAGGTCAAAGCCGAACAGGCTGATCTTGTCATCTTCAATCACACCCTCACGCCCAGTCAGGAACGTAACCTCGAACGCGTTTTCGAGTGTCGTGTGCTTGATCGTACGGGGCTTATCCTCGATATATTTGCGCAGCGAGCGCGTACTCACGAAGGCAAGCTGCAGGTCGAACTGGCCCAGCTTGAGCACATGAGCACGCGCCTGGTCCGTGGCTGGACTCACCTTGAGCGACAAAAAGGTGGTATCGGCCTGCGCGGTCCGGGTGAAACCCAGCTCGAAACCGACCGTCGTCTTCTGCGGGTTCGCCTGCGGCAGATCAAGGGGCGGCTGGAGAAGGTTCGCAGCCAGCGGGATCAGGCACGTCGTGGGCGTCGTCGCGCCGATATTCCTTCAGTTTCACTGGTGGGCTACACCAACGCCGGCAAGTCGACCCTGTTCAACTCGGTAACCGATTCGGATGTGTTCGCGGCGGACCAGTTGTTTGCCACGCTCGATCCGACCTTGCGTCGTCTGCAGCTCGATGACCTGGGGCCTATCGTGCTGGCTGATACCGTGGGCTTCATTCGCCATCTGCCACATAAACTGGTAGAAGCCTTTCGCGCGACGCTTGAAGAATCGAGCAACTCCGATTTACTGCTGCATGTGATCGACTCCCACGAGCCCGACCGCATGTCGCAGATCGAGCAGGTCATGGCTGTGCTCGGCGAGATCGGGGCCGAGGGCTTGCCGATCCTCGAGGTCTATAACAAACTCGATCTGCTTGAAGGCGTGGAGCCTCAGATACAGCGCGATGCCGATGGCAAGCCGCAGCGTGTCTGGGTGTCTGCCCATGATGGTCGAGGGCTGGATCTGCTCAAGCAGGCTATTGCCGAACTGCTCGGCGACGATCTGTTTGTAGGTACGCTGCTTTTGCCTCAGAGTCTTGCCCGGCTGCGCGCCCAGTTTTTCGAACTGGGTGCGGTGCAGAGCGAAACGCATGACGAAGACGGTGCCAGTGTGCTGGCAGTGCGGCTGCCGCGCGTTGAACTCAATCGTCTGGTGAGTCGCGAAGGATTGCAGCCGCTGGAGTTCATCGAGCAACACACTTTGCAATAAAAGCACGAGAAAGCCGTTGTACGGCTTTCGCGAGCATTCTGTAGCATTGGTCGGCGCGCCGCGGGCGCGTCTTTGCTTTATCAGATGGAGAGCGCTATGGCTTGGAATGAGCCGGGTGGCAACTCGAATAATCAAGATCCCTGGGGTGGCAAACGCCGTGGCGGCGACCGCAAGGGACCACCTGATCTCGACGAGGCCTTCCGTAAGCTGCAGGAAAGCCTGAAGGGGTTGTTCGGCGGCGGTAACAAACGCGGCAGCGATGGCAGCGGCAGTGGCAGCGGGGGCGGCTCTGGCAAGGGCGGCGGCTTTGGCCTGCTCGGCATTGGCCTTGTCGTGCTTATCGCTTTCTGGCTTTACAGCGCTATCTATGTCGTTGACGAGCAGGAGCAGGCGGTTGTACTGCGTTTCGGTCAGTACCATGAAACCGTGGGGCCGGGTCTCAACATCTACTTCCCGCCGTTCGACCGCAAGTACATGGAAAACGTGACGCGCGAGCGTGCCTACAGCAAGCAGGGCCAGATGCTCACCGAAGACGAGAATATCGTCGAAGTGCCGCTGACCGTGCAGTACAAGATCAGCAACCTGCAGGATTTCGTCCTGAACGTCGACCAGCCTGAAATCAGCCTGCAGCACGCTACTGAAAGTGCGCTGCGCCATGTCGTGGGTTCCACGGCCATGGACCAGGTCCTGACTGAGGGTCGTGAACTGATGGCCAGCGAAATCAAGGAGCGTCTGCAACGTTTCCTCGACACCTACCGCACCGGCATCACCGTCACTCAGGTCAACGTGCAGAGCGCTGCTGCGCCGCGTGAGGTGCAGGAAGCGTTCGATGACGTGATCCGGGCGCGTGAGGACGAGCAGCGTGCGCGCAACCAGGCTGAGAGCTACGCCAATGGCGTGATTCCGGAAGCCCGCGGTCAGGCCCAGCGCATCCTCGAAGATGCCAACGGCTACCGCGATGAAGTGGTTTCGCGTGCCAAGGGTGAGGCTGATCGCTTTACCAAACTGGTCGCCGAATACCGCAAGGCTCCTGAAGTCACCCGCCAGCGTCTGTATCTGGACACCATGCAGGAAGTCTTCAGCAACACCAGCAAGGTTCTTGTGACTGGCGAAAAAGGGCAGAACAACCTGCTTTATCTGCCGCTCGACAAGATGATCGAAAGCAGCCGCAGCAGTAACGCCAACGGCTCCAATGCAGGTACGCCATCGCAGTCCGCTACCGATGCTGCCGCTGCCGCCCGGGCAACTGAAGCTCAGCAGCGTGGCGAAGTACGCACCAGGGAGACTCGCTGATGAGTAACAAATCACTGATCACCCTTATTGTCGGCGTGGTACTGGCGGTCATCGCCTGGAACAGCTTCTACATCGTGTCCCAGACCGAGCGTGCAGTGCTGCTGCAATTCGGTCGTGTGGTTCAGGCCGATGTTCAGCCGGGTCTGCATGTGAAGGTTCCCTACGTGAACCAGGTGCGCAAGTTCGACGGTCGTTTGCTGACCCTCGATGCACCGACCCAGCGCTTCCTTACACTGGAAAAGAAAGCGGTCATGGTCGATGCCTATGCCAAATGGCGTGTGAAGGATGCGGAGCGTTTCTACACCGCGACTTCCGGCCTGAAGCAGATTGCCGACGAGCGTCTGTCGCGCCGTCTGGAGTCTGGCCTGCGTGACCAGTTCGGCAAGCGCACCCTGCACGAAGTCGTGTCGGGTGAGCGAGATGCGCTGATGGCTGATATCACCGGTTCCCTCAACCGCATGGCCGAGAAAGAGCTGGGCATCGAAGTCGTCGATGTCCGGGTCAAGGCCATCGACCTGCCGAAGGAAGTGAATCGCAGCGTTTTCGAGCGTATGAGCACCGAGCGTGAGCGTGAAGCGCGCGAACACCGCGCCAAGGGTAACGAACTGGCTGAAGGCATCCGTGCCGACGCCGATCGTCAGCGTCGTGTGTTGCTGGCAGAAGCCTATCGCGAGTCGGAAGAAGCGCGTGGTGATGGTGATGCCCAGGCTGCCGCGATCTACTCCAAGGCTTACGGTCAGGACCAGGAGTTCTACGCGTTTTATCGCAGCCTGCGTGCCTACCGCGAAAGCTTTGCGAACAAGAGCGACGTGATGGTGCTTGATCCGAACAGCGAGTTCTTTCGCTATCTGGAAAAAGCCAAGCCGTAATTAATCACCCGCCGGGCGGCAAAACCGCCCGGTGGGGTGAACGTACGGTGAAACGTGTGTATCATGCGGCAGCCGGGAAATTCCCGGCTTTTTTGCGTCTGCACGATTGATTGGCCGTATCTGAATCAGAACGCGGCAAGATTTTTCGAGGAAAGTGGTCTGCAAGGCCTGTCTCGGGCATTTGTCGTGCCCGTCATACAGCGCACCACTTTCTGCTTCACTCAAGGCTGGCCTGTAGGCTGGCCGCCTGGATCACAGGGGAATGGCGTAATGGCAACGGTCGACCGCTGGCTGCTACCAGATGGCATCGAAGAAGTACTGCCACCGGAAGCGGCGCGCATTGAAGTAGCGCGCCGTCAGGTGTTGGATCTGTTTCAGAGCTGGGGCTATGAGTTCGTCGTCACCCCGCATATCGAATATCTCGAATCCTTGCTGACGGGCGCAGGTTCGGATCTGGATCTGCGCACCTTCAAGGTGATCGACCCGCAATCAGGCCGGCAGATGGGCTTTCGTGCCGACATCACGCCTCAGGTTGCTCGCATCGATGCCCACACACTCAAGCGTGAAGGCCCTAGCCGTCTGTGCTATGCAGGCAGCGTTCTGCATGCCCAGCCGCGTGCACTGTCTTCTTCGCGCAGCCCGATTCAGCTGGGTGCCGAGCTGTACGGTGATGCAAGCCCGAGCAGTGATGTCGAAGTCATCAGTCTGATGCTGGCCATGCTGCAACTGGCCGATGTGCCGGATGTACACATGGACCTCGGGCATGTCGGTATCTATCGTGGTCTGGCGCGTGCAGCCGGCCTGTCCGGCGAAGTCGAGCAGCAGTTGTTCGATGCGCTGCAGCGCAAGGCCATTGACGAAGTGGTTGCCCTGACCGCGGACCTGCCGCAGGAGCTGGCCTCGATGCTGCGCGCGCTGGTCGATCTGTGCGGTGGGCGCGAGGTACTCAATGCCGCGCGTGATCGTCTGGCTGGCGCGCCTGCGCCAGTGCTGGCTGCGCTGGATGACCTGCTGGCAATCGCCGAGCGTCTGGCTGCGCGTTTCCCGCAGTTGCCGTTGTATTTCGATCTTGGCGAGCTGCGTGGCTACCACTATCACACCGGTGTGGTGTTTGCGGTCTTCGTACCGGGTGTGGGCCAGTCAATCGCTCAGGGTGGTCGTTACGATGACATCGGTGCCGACTTCGGTCGTGCCCGTCCGGCAACCGGCTTTTCCACTGACCTGAAAACCCTGGTAACGCTGGGGCAGGCAGAAATCGTCTTACCGTCTGGTGGCATCTGGATGCCGGACAGTACGGATGCGGCACTCTGGCAGCAGGTTTGCCAGTTGCGCAGCGAAGGTCAGCGTGTGGTTCAGGCGTTGCCTGGGCAGCAGGCGAGCGCCGCGCGTGAAGCCGACTGTGACCGGCAATTGATTCAGCATGGCGAGCACTGGCAGGTAATGCCGCTGGCTTCTTGAGTATTCCTGCCGGCCGCCGCCGGCACCAAGTTTGCGTGAATGAGGACAAGTGTTATGGGTAAGAATGTCGTAGTCCTGGGCACTCAATGGGGTGATGAGGGCAAAGGCAAGATCGTCGATCTGCTGACCGAACATGCTACCGCCGTAGTTCGCTATCAGGGTGGCCACAATGCTGGTCACACGCTGGTGATCGATGGTGAGAAAACCGTATTGCACCTGATTCCATCCGGTGTGCTGCGCGAAGGCGTGCAGTGCCTGATCGGTAATGGTGTGGTGGTTGCTCCCGATGCGCTCCTGCGCGAAATCATCAAACTGGAAGAGAAAGGCATTCCGGTGCGTGAGCGCCTGCGCATCAGCCCGTCCTGCCCGCTGATTCTTTCGTACCACGTTGCGCTGGACCAGGCGCGTGAAAAAGCCCGCGGCGAGTTCAAGATCGGCACCACCGGCCGTGGTATCGGCCCGGCATACGAAGACAAGGTTGCACGTCGCGGTCTGCGCATCGGCGACCTGTTCCATCGCGAGCGTTTCGCCGCCAAGCTGGGCGAGCTGCTCGACTACCACAACTTCGTGCTGGTCAATTATTACAAAGAGCCTGCCATCGACTTCCAGAAGACACTCGACGAGTGCATGGAATACGCCGATCTGCTCAAGCCCCTGATGCTCGATGTCACCGCTGCGCTGCATGAAATGCGCCGCGACGGCAAGGACATCATGTTCGAGGGTGCACAGGGTTCGCTGCTGGACATCGACCACGGTACGTATCCGTACGTCACCAGCTCCAACACCACGGCGGGCGGCATTGCCACCGGTTCCGGTTTTGGTCCGATGTACCTGGATTACATCCTGGGCATCACCAAGGCCTACACCACGCGCGTGGGTTCGGGCCCGTTCCCGACCGAGCTGTTCGATGATGTCGGTGCGTTTCTGGCCAAGCGCGGTCACGAGTTCGGTGCCACTACCGGTCGTGCGCGTCGTTGCGGCTGGTTCGATGCCGTCATCCTGCGTCGCGCCATTGAAATCAACAGCATCTCGGGCCTGTGCCTGACCAAGCTGGATGTGCTCGACGGCCTTGAGACCATCAATATCTGCGTCGGCTACGAAAACGAAGACGGCGCTGTCATTGATGCACCTACCGACGCCGACAGTTATCTGGGCCTGCGCCCGGTTTACGAGCAGATGCCAGGCTGGAACGAATCCACGCTGGGTGCCAAGACTCTCGAAGAGCTGCCTGCAGCCGCGCGCGCATACATCAAGCGCGTCGAAGAGCTGGTAGGTGCGCCTATCGATATCATTTCGACCGGTCCTGACCGCAACGAGACTATCGTACTGCGTCATCCGTTCGGCTGATCCATCGCCGAGTGTTACCAAAAGGGCCGCATTGCGGCCCTTTTTGCTTTCGATGATTGGCGCGGCCCACCCTGAAAAGTGAGACTTGTGTCACGGCACGGCACTTGCTACAAAGATGACAGAAAAGTGCCATCATTTTAACGGCGCTGAGGGTGGAGGGATTCTCCTGTGTCTGCTGTCTTGTCTCTTTTGCAAAGCCGTTTGCTGCGTCCCGTCTTCATTGCGCTGGGCATTGCCCTTTTGGTGCAGGTCCTGGTGGCAGTTGCCCTTACCCGGAGCACGGTCACGGCGCTTGAAGCTGATCTTGCCAGCCGTCTTGGGGTAGATTCGCAACATCTTTCTTCCGAGCTGGAGCTGGCGAGTAGCGAAGTGACGTCGAGCCTCGACTCTCTTTCGACCAGTACCCGTCAGCGCTTGAGTGTCGGACTCTCTGCGCGTTTGAAGGATGAGCAGGCCCAGTTGCGCGCCACGCTGGAAAAGGACCTTCGGGAGTCTGCGACCGACATGGCCGAATTGCTCGCTGCAGTTGCTCCGCGAGCCATGTGGGATAACGACACGCCAACCCTTTCTGAATTTGCCCGACGTGCCCAGCGCAATCCTAATGTTTTGTTTGTGGTCTACGACGATGCGGCCGGCGAGCACCTTACGCGGTACATGAATCGCGACAATCCGCTGGTCAAGGCGCTGTTGGCGAAGGGTGAAGGCGAACGGGCGATGGACAAGATCCTCAATGCCGCAAAAAACGATCCTTCGGTGTATTACGTCGAGGCATCCATCAGCCCTAATGGTGTCGAGATCGGCAAGGTGCGCATGGGGGTCTCCACGGCCACGGTCGAGGAGAATCTGGCGGCGCTGGACAAGCGTTTCGCCGCCCTGATCATCAGTGGTGAGCAGTTGGTTTCCGACAGTCTGGCCAGTGCTTCCAAAGACAGCTCTACTGCCTTGCGCACGCGCCTGCAATCGGCTCAGGCGGCGGGTACGGCGATGACCGGCAATACGCGTGTCGCTGTTCAGGAAGCCGCCGAAATCTTGCGCTGGCGAATCGGTATGGGGCTGGCGCTGGTGGGGTTGGGCGTATTGCTGTTGCTGGCGGTGGTGCTGGGGCGTCGGGTAGTCAGCAAGCTGCACCTGCTGATCGCGGCACTGAATGATCTTGCGGCGGGTGAGGGCGACCTGACCAAACGCGTCAAACTGGACAGTAACGACGAGATTGGCGACATGTCGGCGGCGGTCAATCGCTTCATCGACAAGCTGCAACCCATCGTGCGTGAAGCGGGAGAGGTCGCGCAACTGACCGGTGTCGAGATCGGCGCGATGAGTCAACGCAACGCGGGTGCCGACGCCGCAGCCGCCTTGCAGCGTGATGAAGTGGCTGCCAGCCTGAAGGCGCTGGAGCATATGGCCGATGAGGCGCAGTCGGAAAGCCAGGCGATGCAGGCGGCTTTGCGTCAGGTCAACGATATCAAGCAGGCGACTGATGAAAATACCCGCACGTCCAGTCAGGTCGGCGGGCTGATTGAGGCGCTGGCCGGACAGGTGGATACCGGTGCGCAGGTGATCGAACGTCTTGCGTTGCAAAGCCAGCAGATCGAGGTTGTGCTGGAGGTTATTCAAAGTATTGCCGAACAAACCAATCTACTGGCACTCAACGCGGCCATCGAGGCCGCGCGGGCTGGTGAAACGGGTCGTGGCTTTGCAGTGGTTGCTGACGAGGTCCGCGCTCTGGCCAGTAAGACGCAGAGTTCGACCGGCGATATCCAGGAACATATCGTCGCCTTGCAGCGTGGTGCGAAAGAGGCGGTCGCGGCCATTGATATTGCTGGTCGCCAGGCCAAAGAAGGGCTTGAAGTGTTACGTGAAAGTGCCAAGCGCCAGCAGACGGTGCAGGCATCTGTCGAGCAGGTGCACGCGGCCATCGGGCTGGCGACCAAGGCGGCGGTTCATCAGGCTGAAGGAGCCCAGGCGGTACGTGGTCGGGTAGAGGTTATCCACGCTCAGGCTGAGCGTGCCGCGAAGGCGGTGGTCGAGACGACGGCCAGTGGCAAGGTGCTGAACGGTCTGGCGGCGCAATTGAAGGCGAGCCTTGGGCAATTCAGGGCTTGAGACGGCGAACATATTTGTGAAAAAGTTCTGGCTAATGCCAGTGCCTACAAAATACGCAGGGTGATATTTAAACTTACTGATGAAAGGCGTCTTCGTGCATTGATTCAACGGCGTCAGTTTCAGTGTGTCTAAGACCTTGTGGCCTATTTTTTATCGACTGTCTACCTGTTACGTCTGATAGTTATGCAGTTCCAACAGGTCGACTACCGTGAGTAAAGCTTATGAGGATGAATAAGCTTTCTGCGCTGTGCTGAAAAAACACAGTTTGATATTTAAACTTATTTCTAAGGATGGAATTAATATGGCTGCTATATGGGAGTTTCTCTATGCGCCCGTGATTGTCGGTGGGTTCAAGAAGTATGACGCCGCCAAAAACGTTGATTATGTTCAGTTAGGCTATCCTGCCAAGCCATCATCACCCCCGTCGTTATCAGATATGTCCTACCTGGCAGGGCAAGGCCTCAGCGTTGGATTGTGGTCGGTTCTGAATATCAATTATCTGAATTTTGCGGTAGGTGAATACGTTGAGCTTCATTTCAATGGTCCCGCTGGTTCGTCGGTCAGTTGGAGTCAGGGCTTCCACGTAAAGGATGTGGCGGGTGGTGATAACCGTATTCTTGTGGTGCCGTCAGCGTATTTAAAGAAGCTTGCAGGTCAAACAGCAACTCTTCATTATGTCGTCACGCCGACGTCTGGGAAAGTTCGTACATCGGGTATTTTATCCTTCGAGGTTCGCGGCCTTTACCTGCCGGCTCCGGAAGTGATTGATGCTAAAGATAATACGATTGATATAAATAAGATTAGTGCCAAAGGAACCGTCAAGTATGTAACCGTCAGTCTTGACTACCCGGATATGAAAGATCGCGATGCAGTCAGGCTGGTCAAGGCGGGTGTCGACGCCAACCAGAAAGCTATTAACGTTATCGATGAAGAGCGCCCTGTCAGTTCTGGCAATCTTGCTCATAGGCCCCTGAAATTTATCTGGACCGACGGGGATATCAGGCCGTTGCTGAATGGCTCCGTAGATATCTACTATCAGGTTTACAGAGACGGCATCTGGTACAACTCACTCAAGAGCAGCCTCTATGTGGGGGCGCGCCTTGCCGGCTTGGCGCCTTATATTAAGGGCGTTGATGGGTACCTTGACCCGGATACATTTATTGATTATGTCTATGTACGTATACCTTTTCAGGGGACGCTGGTCAACGACAAGGTCACCATGGTCTGGAGTGATTCTTCACGACAGAATAAGTTTAAAGAGACACTGACCGTCACTGAGCTGAACGTCGATAAAGAACTGCTAATTGACGTGTATCTCGAGGACACCATCAACTCCTATCGAGGCAAGTTCGTCACGGTTTATTACCGGCTCGAGCGTACCCTGCCGGACGGCAGGAGCATTGGCTTTAACTCTCCCGAATACAAATTTTTTGTCGGTAATCAGCAAGAGCGGGAAGCTGCTGATTCCAGAGTGTTGGAGGGCGCCATTGTGGGAGGGGTTAAGAATGGCAATATGGATGCGTCTTTAGCCAGCGCCGGAACAACGCTTACCGTACCTTTTACAGAGACTCAGGAGGGCGACAGTGTTACCGCGTATTGGCAGTTGGCCGAAGGGGGCGACCCGTACGTGTCGGTCCCTCAGGCCGTTGATGCTGCCAATGTCGATCGTGACCTGGTATTTAACATCCCTGCTGCGACCGTCAATACTGCGCTCAACAAGAAGGCCACTGCTTATTACGTCATCGAGCGTCAGGGGGCGGATGGCACACTCCGGAAGTTCAGGTCTCAAGAAACGTCGTTTTCGGTAGGACCTCAGTTGGCTGCCCTTTTGCTTCCTGCTCCAGATGTTCCGGCCACTGTGGCTTCGGTGCTCGATCCTATGGTCGCGCGAACTGGTGCAAAAGTCGTCATTCGGGCTTACCCGTCTATTGCTGTTGGCGATACGGTTCGACTCTTCTGGAGCGGGACGTATGGAGCTGGAACGCCGGATATTGCAACGCAGAATGTGAGCAGCGTGAACCAAGTGTTGGAGTTCGATGTTCCGGCCTCGGCAATTGGCGCGAATACGGGTGCGGAGGTCTGGGTCTATTATAATGTCACGCGCAAAGGATTGGCCGCGCCTATAGAGTCTGAAGTCACTGTTGTCGAGATTGAAAAGCTTGGTCTGGACGATTTGTCTGCACCGGTAATCGAGCAAGCGCCCGAAGGGATTCTGGATCTGGTCGCGGTAAAAGCCGATATCGTGGTGAAGCTCAAGAAGTGGCCGTTCATTGCGGCGGATCAACGAGTGTGGTTGCGTCTGGAGGGTGTTGCCAAGGATGGCAGTTTCCTGGAGATTAACGTTTGGACGGCCAATCGGTTGACTGACGTCGAGGCGCAGAAGGATCTGGAGATAACTGTCGATCGTGCCGAGTTCGATGAACTGGCGGAGGGCAGCCCGTTACGGGTGTTTGCAAAAGCTACGCTCGATGGAGACTTTGATGATACCTATGCTGAAGACTTTCCCGTGCTGAACGTGGTTATAAAACCGAAAGTTAACGCATTGAGCGTTGAGTCATCAGAAGTCTCCTTGACTGCAGCATATCCGAAACCAGGAAGTACTGCGACGGTGCCGCCTGGTTCAAGTAAGCTACTGGTTATAAGTGGTGGCACAGGTCCTTATACTTTTGAGTCGGGAGATGCATCTGTCGTCGACGTCGATGGGAAAGGGCTTTTGATGGCCAGGAAGAACGGATCGGTATTTGTTCAGGTGAGAGATTCCGCTGGGCAGACTGTCGTTGTGACGGTGACTGTTCAGGGTATCACCACGCTGGAGTACTTGACTTACGGTACCTATTCACAATGTGAGAAAATTGCCCGCGACAGAGGGCTTTTAATAGTGAATCTGGCTACCTGGCGCAGGCTCCGTCTTGAAGCCGGTGGAAAGTTGTTTGTCGATTTTCCAGACACACCTGCGGGGGAGAAACGGAGTCACTCGGTCTGGGCGCGTGACAAGTGGTCCAGGCCAGGGGTTCAGGAGCATAGAAGGCTGTTTAACCCTGATAACCCTGAGCTTGATAATAGTATTATGGTTAGCCCAGACTCAGCCATCCTGTATGGCTTCGGCATGAAACCATAAGCTGAATCTGTCTGCTAAGGCATGTTTGCTGAGTCGACATGTAGATACAAGTCGAAAAAAAACCGAGCCACTGGCTCGGTTTTTTTGAATTGGTGCCCAGAAGAAGACTCGAACTTCCACGACCTTGCGGTCACCAGCACCTGAAGCTGGCGTGTCTACCAATTTCACCATCTGGGCAGCATCAGCAGCGTGTACGCCGTTGATGGGGCGCACTATACGGCGATCGTTTTACGCTGTAAACCCCTGTTTTGATTTAATAATCAAAACCCGAAAATGCAAAAACCCGCTTTCGCGGGTTCTTGTGAGGCTTGAGACTGTTGTAGTCTGTTGCCTGAATTGGTGCCCAGAAGAAGACTCGAACTTCCACGACCTTGCGGTCACCAGCACCTGAAGCTGGCGTGTCTACCAATTTCACCATCTGGGCAGTATCGACACGGATCAACCTGTCGATGGCGCGCACTATACGGAGCGCTTTTTAGGCTGTAAAGCCCGGCCGTGAAAAAAACTCGAAAAAAATCGCGGACGGCGTGGTTCGGGTGCTTCAGCGCGGTTTGGCAGGCTTTTTGTCGAGCGGTTTGAGCGTGAAATTTCCCGTTTCATGAGGTCTATGCCAAACTAACCCCTATATATACAAGGTGAAAACTATCTAATGGCCGATTGGCAGTCCCTCGATCCCGAGGCCGCTCGTGAAGCGGAAAAATACGAAAACCCTATTCCAAGCCGCGAGCTGATCTTGCAGCACCTTGCCGAGCGCGGTTCGCCGGCAAATCGCGAGCAACTGGTCGAAGAATTCGGTCTGACCACCGAGGATCAATTCGAGGCCCTGCGCCGTCGCCTCCGGGCGATGGAGCGCGACGCCCAGTTGATCTACACCCGTCGTGGCACTTATGCACCGGTAGACAAGCTTGACCTGATCCTGGGTCGCATTTCCGGTCATCGCGACGGCTTCGGCTTTCTGGTTCCCGATGACGGCTCCGATGACCTGTTCATGAGCCCGGCGCAGATGCGTCTGGTGTTCGACGGTGACCGCGCGCTGGCGCGTGTTTCCGGCCTTGACCGCCGCGGCCGTCGCGAAGGCGTGATTGTCGAAGTGATCTCGCGGGCTCACGAAAGCATTGTGGGTCGCTACTTTGAAGAAAGCGGCATCGGCTTCGTTGTGCCGGATAACCCGAAAATCCAGCAGGAAGTGTTGGTGACGCCGGGTCGCAACAACAGTGCGAAGATCGGTCAGTTCGTCGAGGTGAAAATCACCCACTGGCCAACCCCGCGCTTCCAGCCTCAAGGTGATGTGGTCGAAGTGGTCGGCAACTACATGGCGCCTGGCATGGAAATCGATGTCGCGCTGCGTACCTACGACATTCCGCACGTGTGGCCCGAGGCCGTACTCAAAGAGGCCGCGAAGCTCAAGCCGGAAGTCGAAGAGAAGGACAAGGAAAACCGCGTAGACCTGCGCCACCTGCCTTTCGTGACCATCGATGGCGAAGACGCTCGCGACTTCGACGATGCGGTTTACTGCGAAGCCAAACCGGGCAAGCTGCGCCTGTTCTCCGGTGGCTGGAAGCTCTACGTGGCGATTGCCGACGTATCGAGCTATGTGAAAATCGGTTCCGCGCTGGATGCAGAATCCCAGGTGCGCGGCAACTCGGTGTACTTCCCCGAGCGTGTCGTGCCCATGCTGCCTGAACAGTTGTCCAACGGCCTCTGCTCGCTGAACCCGCATGTCGATCGCCTGGCCATGGTGTGCGAGATGACCATCTCCAAGACCGGCGAGATGACTGACTACGTGTTCTATGAAGGCATCATCCATTCCCACGCTCGCCTGACCTACAACAAGGTCAGCACGATCCTTGAGCAGCCGAAAACCGCCGAAGCCAAAAGCCTTCGCGGTGAGTATGGCGACGTGGTTCCGCACCTCAAGCAGCTTTACGCCATGTACAAGGTGTTGCTGGGCGCACGTCATGTGCGCGGTGCTATCGATTTCGAAACTCAGGAAACCCGGATCATCTTCGGTTCCGAGCGCAAGATTGCCGAAATCCGTCCGACCACTCGCAACGATGCTCACAAGCTGATCGAAGAATGCATGCTGGCTGCCAACGTGGCCACCGCACAATTCCTGAAAAAGCACGAAATCCCTGCGCTGTATCGCGTCCACGACGGTCCGCCGCCAGAGCGCCTGGAAAAACTCCGCGCATTCCTCGGTGAGCTGGGTCTGACCCTGCACAAGGGCAAGGAGGGTCCTACGCCCAAGGATTATCAGGCGCTGCTGGAAACCGTTCGTGACCGCCCGGATTACCACCTGATCCAGACCGTGATGCTGCGTTCGTTGAGTCAGGCTGTCTACAGTTCGGACAACAACGGCCACTTCGGTCTGAATTACGAAGCGTACACGCACTTCACGTCGCCTATCCGTCGCTATCCAGACCTGCTGACCCATCGCGCGATTCGCAGTGTCATTCGCTCCAGGCAGGATACGCCGCACGTTCGCCGTGCCGGTGCGGCGACGATCCCGAAAGCGCGCATTTACCCGTACGACGATGCGCTGCTCGACCAGTTGGGCGAACAATGCTCGATGAGCGAGCGCCGTGCCGACGAAGCCACGCGTGACGTGGTCAACTGGCTCAAGTGCGAGTACATGAAGGATCGCGTCGGTGAGTCGTTCCCGGGTGTGATCACCGCTGTAACCGGCTTTGGCCTGTTCGTCGAGCTGACCGATATCTATGTCGAAGGTCTCGTCCACGTAACGGCTCTGCCAGGCGATTACTACCACTTCGACCCCTTGCATCATCGCCTTGCCGGCGAGCGTACCGGACGTAACTTCCGTCTCGGCGACACTGTTGAAGTGCGCGTCATGCGTGTCGACCTGGATGAGCGCAAGATCGATTTCGAGATTTCCGAAACCGCAGCGGCTGCTACTCCGGTTGGTCGCAAGCGTCGTGGTCATGACACTGCGCCTCCTGCCGCGGCAGCCACGGCTGAAAAAGAGAAGGCACCGGCCAGGTCCGGTCGTCGCAACGCTTCTGCCAAGGAAAGCAGCACCGAAGCCTACCGGCCGAGCGATGCGGCGGCGAAAAACGCAGAAGTGCGTAAAAGCCGCGAGCTGAAAAAAGCACTTCTGGCAGACGCGAAGGGTGGTAGCAAGGCGTCGTCGGGAAAGTCTGACAGGTCGGGCTCTGCGCCTTCATCGGGCAAACCGGCCAGCAAACACCGCAAAGGCTCGTCAAAAACGGGCTCCGCGCCAGCTGCGAAAAGCAGTGGCGCTCGTAAACCCAAGGCCAAGTCATGAGTCAGCTGGAAAAGATCTACGGCGTTCACGCTGTAGAAGCGTTACTTCGTCATCACCCCAAGCGCGTCAAGCATATCTGGCTGGCCGAGGGTCGTAACGATCCTCGTGTCCAGACCCTGGTCGCACTGGCAGCCGAAAATCGCGTCACCATCGGTCAGGCAGAGCGACGTGAAATGGATGCCTGGGTCGAAGGCGTGCATCAGGGTGTGGTTGCCGATGTCAGCCCGAGTCAGGTCTGGGGCGAAGCAATGCTCGACGAGCTGCTGGACCGCAGCGAAGGCTCGCCGCTGTTGCTGGTGCTCGACGGCGTGACCGATCCACACAACCTCGGCGCTTGCCTGCGTACCGCTGATGCGGCAGGTGCGCTGGCGGTCATCGTGCCCAAGGACAAATCCGCAACCTTGACGCCAGCCGTGCGGAAGGTCGCCTGCGGTGCCGCCGAGGTCATTCCGCTTGTGGCAGTGACTAACCTGGCGCGTACGCTGGAAAAACTCCAGCAGCGCGGGTTGTGGGTGGTGGGTACTGCGGGCGAGGCCGAGGTCGAGCTGTATCAGCAGGATCTGACCGGGCCGACCATCATTATCATGGGGGCGGAAGGCAAGGGTATGCGTCGCCTGACCCGTGAGCATTGTGATTATCTGGTGCGCCTGCCGATGGCGGGCAGTGTCAGCAGTCTGAACGTGTCGGTCGCGACCGGCGTGTGTCTGTTTGAAGCGCTGCGTCAGCGCTCCGCGAAGCGGAAGCCCTAAGCGGTTTAGCTGCAAGCCACAAGCCTCAAGCTGCTTGCTTTTGCTTGCAGCTTTTCACTTGCAGCTTGCAGCTTGCAGCTGCCTTCTCTACACTTGCGCCCCTTGCTGTCACGGCAGGCGCGCATGTGCCTGTCCCTGAGCAAGACCAACAGTGTCATTCACTCCTTGTCTGACCGCTTCTGAGCGGCAGGCTACAACCCGTAAGGAGCATTCATGCGTCATTACGAAATTATCTTTTTGGTCCACCCGGATCAAAGCGAGCAAGTCGGCGGCATGGTAGAGCGTTACACCAAGCTGATCGAAGAAGACGGCGGCAAAATCCACCGTCTGGAAGATTGGGGCCGTCGTCAACTGGCTTACGCAATCAACAATGTTCACAAGGCTCACTACGTGATGCTGAACGTTGAGTGCACTGGCAAGGCTCTGGCCGAGCTGGAAGACAACTTCCGTTACAACGATGCTGTGATCCGTAACCTGGTCATCCGTCGCGACGAAGCCGTAACCGGCCAGTCCGAGATGCTCAAGGCTGAAGAGAACCGCAGTGAGCGCCGTGAGCGTCGCGACCGTCCTGAGCACTCCGACAGCGCCGATGGCGATGACGGCGACAACAGCGACGTTAGCGATAACGCTGACGAGTAATCCACGGACCTTTTGAGGAGCCAATTACATGGCACGTTTCTTCCGTCGTCGTAAATTCTGCCGCTTCACCGCTGAAGACGTCAAAGAGATCGATTACAAAGATCTCAACACTCTGAAAGCCTACGTATCCGAGACCGGCAAAATCGTTCCAAGCCGTATCACTGGTACAAAAGCACGTTATCAGCGTCAGCTGGCCACCGCTATCAAGCGTGCCCGCTTCCTGGCCCTGCTGGCCTACACCGACAGCCACGGCCGCTGAGACCAGGTAGTCGACAAAACGTAACAAAGGATAGAAGCATGCGTGCCCTGGCTGAATTCATCATGCGCGGCCGTATGCAGGCCACTCTTGTAGTGGCTGGATGTGCGGCATTGCCGCTGTTGTTCTGGTTAAGTGCTGCCGCGGGGTGCCTTGTGCTCCTGCGACGCGGGTTCAGTGATGCCGTTGGTGTCCTGTCCTGGGCTCTGCTGCCGGCTTTGGTCTGGTGGTATTTCGGCGAACCTCGTACAGCCATGGTGCTGGCCGGTTCGCTGGGTTTGGCAATGGTTTTGCGTGCCAGCGAGTCCTGGGTCCGTGTGCTGCTGGTCAGCGTGGCGTTGGGTGTGGTGTACGCAGTCATTCTGGGCACGGTTTTTCGCGAACCTCTGGAAGCAATGTCGCAGGAATTGCAGAAACATCTGCCGACAATGCTGGCCGGGCTCTACGAGCAGTTGAACGTAGAAGAGCGAGCGCGCCTGGGAGCACTGATTGCACCCGTCCTGAATGGCCTGATAGCGGCTGTGCTGCAGATCGTCAGTGTGCTGTGCCTGATTCTGGGGCGGTACTGGCAAGCAATGTTGTGCAACCCTGGTGGTTTTGGGCGTGAGTTTCGCGCCGTGAAACTTCCCCTGGTGCCTGCGTTGGTGCTGGTGGTGTGCATGCTGGTGGGACCGAATTTCGGTCCGCAGATAGCAATGCTTACACCGCTGTGCAGCGTGCCGCTGGTCTTTGCGGGCCTGGCCCTGATTCACGGACTGGTCGCTGAAAAGCGTCTGTCCAGATTCTGGCTGGTAGGGATGTACATCACGCTGCTGGTGTTCATGCAACTGATCTATCCGTTGCTCGTGGTAATTGCCATTGTCGACAGCCTGATTGATTTTCGCGGTCGCCGGAGTTCGAAAGATCCCGGCAATGGCTCTGCGAACGGTGAAGGTTAAAAGTTAAGAGGATTTCCACATGCAACTGATCCTTCTGGAAAAAGTCGCCAACCTGGGCAACCTGGGCGACAAAGTAAACGTTAAGGCCGGTTACGGTCGTAACTACCTGCTGCCTTACGGCAAAGCAACCGCTGCAACCGCTGCCAACGTGGCTGCGTTTGAAGAGCGTCGTGCCGAGCTGGAAAAACTGGCTGCAGACAAGAAAGCATCTGCCGAAACTCGCGCTGCCCAACTGGCTGAGCTGGAAGTGACTATCACTGCCACTGCTGGTGACGAAGGCAAGCTGTTCGGTTCGATCGGTACTCACGACATCGCTGATGCACTGACCGCCTCCGGCGTTGAAGTTGCAAAAAGCGAAGTTCGTCTGCCGAACGGCACTATCCGCAACGTTGGCGAATTCGACGTAGCCGTGCACCTGCACAGCGACGTAGAAGCGACCGTACGCGTTGTCGTAGTGGCTGCTTAAGCAATACGTAATCGTCTGGCGGCATTGCCGTCAGAGGATTAACATCGGGCACGATCCTGTTCACAGGTCGTGCCCTTTGTCTTTGTGCCATCCCCATTCTGCAAACCTCGAATTGAAGTGGCCATGAACGATATTTCCACCCCCGAACAATACGATCTGCAAACCGCTGCCCTGAAGGTGCCGCCGCATTCCATCGAGGCCGAGCAGGCCGTACTCGGTGGTTTGATGCTGGACAATAACGCTTGGGAGCGGGTGCTTGATCAAGTTTCCGATGGTGATTTCTATCGACATGACCACCGCCTGATATTCCGCGCCATTGCCCGGCTGGCCGATCAGAACAGCCCGATTGACGTCGTGACGCTGGCTGAACAACTGGATAAGGAAGGGCAGACCTCGCAAGTGGGTGGCCTGGGCTATCTCAGCGAGCTGGCGAAAAACACGCCCTCTGTCGCCAACATCAAAGCCTACGCGCAGATCGTCCGTGCGCGGGCCACATTGCGGCAGTTGATCGGCATCAGTACCGAAATCGCCGACAGTGCGTTCAACCCGGAAGGCCGGACCGCCGAAGAAATTCTTGACGAGGCTGAGCGGCAGATATTCCAGATCGCCGAAGCGCGCCCCAAAACGGGCGGCCCGGTCAGCGTCAACGATCTGCTGACCAAGGCAATCGACCGTATCGATACCCTGTTCAACAGTGATAACGCCATTACCGGTCTGTCGACCGGGTATACCGATCTCGATGAAAAAACCAGCGGCATGCAGCCCGCCGACCTGATCATCGTTGCCGGACGTCCGTCGATGGGCAAGACCACCTTCGCCATGAACCTGGTTGAAAACGCAGTGCTGCGCAGTGACAAGGTGGTACTGGTCTACTCGCTGGAGATGCCAGGCGAATCGCTGATCATGCGTATGTTGTCCTCGCTGGGTCGCATCGACCAGACCAAGGTGCGGGCCGGCCAGCTTGATGACGATGACTGGCCGCGTTTGACATCGGCAGTCAATCTGCTCAATGACCGCAAACTGTTCATCGACGACACGGCCGGTATCAGCCCGTCCGAAATGCGTGCGCGGACGCGGCGGATCGTGCGTGAGCATGGCGACATTGCCATGATCATGATCGACTACCTGCAGTTGATGCAGATTCCCGGTTCGAGCGGTGACAACCGGACCAACGAGATTTCCGAGATTTCGCGCTCGCTCAAGGCGCTGGCCAAAGAGTTCAATTGCCCGGTCATTGCCCTGTCGCAGCTCAACCGCTCGCTGGAGCAGCGGCCGAACAAGCGTCCGATCAACTCCGACCTGCGGGAATCCGGAGCGATCGAGCAGGATGCCGACGTGATCATGTTCGTTTACCGGGATGAGGTGTACCACCCGGAAACCGAGCACAAGGGTATCGCCGAGATCATCATCGGCAAGCAGCGTAACGGGCCCATCGGCACCACGCGCCTGGCATTCATCGGCAAATACACACGTTTCGAGAATCTGGCACCGGGCAGTTACAACTTCGACGACGATTGATCCCCGTCCAGGTCTGTCAAATCCGACCATTGCCGTCGGACTTGATCAAAAAATGTGCTATATTCCGCGCCCGCGATTTTTCCAACGTGCAAACGTAGGTCCTGAACATGCAAGCAGCCAAGCCGTTATTTGACTATCCCAAGTACTGGGCCGAATGTTTCGGGCCGGCACCTTTCCTGCCCATGAGCCGGGAAGAGATGGATCTGCTTGGCTGGGATTCCTGCGACATCATCATTGTCACCGGTGATGCGTACGTGGATCACCCGTCTTTCGGCATGGCGATCATCGGTCGTCTGCTCGAGTCCCAGGGCTTTCGCGTCGGGATCATTGCGCAGCCCAACTGGCAGTCCAAAGACGACTTCATGAAGCTCGGCGAGCCGAACCTGTTCTTCGGTGTCGCTGCCGGCAACATGGATTCGATGATCAACCGCTACACCGCAGACAAGAAAATTCGCTCCGATGACGCCTATACCCCTGGCGGCATGGCTGGCAAACGCCCGGATCGCGCCAGTCTGGTCTATAGCCAGCGTTGCAAGGAAGCTTACAAGCACGTGCCTATCGTGCTCGGCGGCATCGAGGCTTCGCTGCGCCGTATTGCGCACTATGACTACTGGCAGGACAAGGTTCGTAACTCGATCCTGATCGACGCTTGCGCCGACATTCTGCTGTACGGCAACGCCGAGCGTGCGATTGTCGAAGTCGCCCAGCGTCTGTCCTATGGTCACAAGATCGAAGACATCACCGATGTACGTGGCACCGCGTTCATTCGTCGTGACACGCCGCAGGGCTGGTACGAAGTCGATTCCACGCGCATTGACCGTCCGGGCAAGGTCGACAAGATCATCAACCCATACGTCAATACCCAGGACACGCAGGCCTGCGCCATCGAGCAGGAAAAAGGCAACGTCGAGGACCCCAACGAAGCCAAGGTGGTGCAGATTCTTGCCAGCCCGCGCATGACCCGTGACAAGACGGTCATCCGCCTGCCATCGGTGGAAAAGGTTCGTAACGACGCCGTGCTGTACGCCCACGCCAACCGCGTGTTGCACCTGGAAACCAACCCGGGCAACGCTCGCGCATTGGTACAGAAGCATGGCGACGTGGACGTCTGGTTCAACCCGCCGCCCATTCCGATGACCACTGAAGAAATGGACTACGTGTTTGGCATGCCTTACGCGCGCGTTCCGCATCCTGCGTACGGCAAGGAAAAGATCCCTGCCTACGACATGATTCGTTTCTCGGTAAACATCATGCGTGGCTGCTTTGGTGGCTGCACCTTCTGCTCGATCACCGAGCATGAGGGGCGGATCATTCAGAACCGCTCCGAAGAGTCGATCATTCGCGAAATCGAAGAGATCCGCGACAAGGTGCCGGGCTTTACCGGGGTTATTTCCGACCTGGGCGGGCCGACCGCGAACATGTATCGCATCGCCTGCAAAAGCCCGGAGATCGAGTCTGCCTGCCGCAAGCCGTCTTGCGTATTCCCGGGCATCTGTCCGAACCTGAATACCGATCACTCGTCGCTGATCCAGCTGTATCGCAACGCCCGTGCATTGCCGGGCGTGAAGAAAATCCTGATCGCCTCCGGCCTGCGCTACGACCTTGCTGTCGAGTCGCCGGAATACGTCAAGGAACTGGTCACCCACCATGTGGGTGGTTACCTGAAGATCGCCCCGGAACACACCGAGGAAGGTCCGCTCAACCAGATGATGAAGCCGGGCATTGGCAGCTATGACAAGTTCAAGCGCATGTTCGAGAAGTACACCAAGGAAGCCGGCAAGGAGCAGTACCTGATTCCTTACTTCATCGCCGCCCATCCGGGTACTACCGATGAAGACATGATGAACCTGGCATTGTGGCTCAAGGGCAACGGTTTCCGCGCCGATCAGGTGCAGGCCTTCTACCCGTCGCCGATGGCCACTGCCACGGCCATGTACCATTCGGGCAAGAACCCGTTACGCAAGGTTACCTACAAGAGCGACGGGGTCACCATTGTGAAGAGCGAAGCGCAGCGTCGTTTGCACAAGGCATTCCTGCGTTATCACGATCCGAAAGGCTGGCCGATGCTGCGCGAGGCGCTGGAGCGTATGGGCCGTGCCGATCTGATCGGGTCGGGCAAGGATCAACTGATCCCGTTGCATCAGCCGGCGACCGACAGCTATCAAAGCGCGCGCCGCAAGAACTCGACGCCAGCGGGCAGCCACAAGGTTGCGAAAAACGCCAAGACCACGTTGATCCAGACCCAGCACACCGGCCTGCCGCCACGTGGCAGTGATGGCAGCAAGCCGTGGGACAAGCGCGAAGAGGCCAAGGCTGCCGCAATGGCGCGCAACAAGCAGGCCGCCAAGGAGCGCATGGATGCAGCCAAAGGCAAGGGCACCAAACCGCCCAAGCGCAAGCCAGTGGTGCCACGCTGACGCTCGGCGCTTAGCGCCGCCTGCTCGTAGAGAGGCGACGCAGAGCGTCCAGAGCGGCGTGCCCACGCGGAGCGTGGGCACGATAGTCACGATAGTTGAGGTTATCGTCCCTCACGCTCCCGGATGGCCACGATAGTTGAGGTTATCGCTCCTCACGCTCCATCCAGCGTGGGGATGCCGTTCGTGACGCTCCGCGCCACACCACTTGCGCCATGCAGCTCTGTCTATCAATGTCACGTACCCACGGCGCTCACAATTCTTCACCCCCCATTCGATCCCTCTGCCACACTGTCTGCCTTATTAACGTGCAACCCTTGCACCGTCAGCTCAGGCTGGCACGATTTTGGTGCTGCGCCTTGCGGGGCGTGCAAGGCCAATGTCGTTGGCGCATGACTTTGACCGGATGGCATAAGTCTTGCGCGGCTCAATTACCGTTCAGGCTCGCAGGAGGCACGCCGTGTCGATTCATATTGCCTTGCACCATGTCACGCATTATCGCTACGAACGCGCGGTCGAACTGGGTCCTCAGATCGTACGCCTGCGCCCGGCCGCTCACAGCCGCACACGCGTGCTGTCGTACGCGCTGAAAGTCCTGCCCGAAAACCACTTCATCAACTGGCAGCAGGATCCTCAAGGCAATTATCTGGCGCGTCTGGTCTTTCCGGAAAAGACCAGCGAGTTTCGCGTCGAGGTCGACCTGGTCGCCGAGATGGCGGTGTTCAACCCATTCGACTTTTTCCTGGAGCCGTACGCCGAGAACATCCCGTTTACCTATGCCAGCGAAGAGCAGCGCGAGTTGGCACCGTATTTGGAAAAACTGCCGCTGACGCCCAGATTTCAGGCGTATTTGAACAGCATCAGTCGCGAGCCGATCCCCGCTATCGACTTTCTGGTGGGCCTCAATCAGCGCCTGAGTCAGGACGTCGCTTACCTGATCCGCATGGAGCCGGGCGTGCAGACCCCCGAGTTCACCCTGGAGAACGCCTCGGGCTCGTGCCGAGACTCGGCGTGGCTGCTGGTGCAGCTGTTGCGCCATCTGGGCATGGCGGCACGATTTGTATCCGGCTATCTCATCCAGCTCAAGGCTGACGTCGAGGCGCTGGACGGGCCATCGGGCACTGACGTCGACTTTACCGACCTGCACGCCTGGTGTGAGGTCTATCTGCCGGGCGCAGGCTGGGTCGGGCTGGATGCGACTTCCGGCCTGTTCGCAGGTGAAGGGCATATCCCGCTGGCGTGCAGCCCGGAGCCGTCATCCGCAGCGCCGATCAGCGGCCTGGTCGAGCCGTGCGAAACCGATTTCAGCCATGAAATGTCGGTCGAGCGCATCTGGGAGGCTCCGCGTGTCACCAAGCCCTACACCGAAGAGCAATGGCAGAGCATTCAGTCTCTTGGACGGCAGATCGACGCCGATCTGTTGCGTGACGATGTGCGCCTGACCATGGGCGGCGAGCCGACATTTGTGTCCATTGATGATCGTGACGGTCCCGAGTGGAATACGGCCGCGCTGGGGCCTCGCAAGCGCGAGCTCTCTGCCGAGCTGTTTCAGCGCATGCGTGCCCATTACGCGCCGCTGGGGATTGTGCATTTCGGCCAGGGCAAGTGGTATCCGGGCGAGCAGTTGCCGCGCTGGTCGCTGAACTGCTTCTGGCGCAAGGACGGCCAGCCGGTCTGGCGCAACAATGGGCTTATCGCCGATGAAACACGGGACTATGGCGCTACCGGCGAGCTGGCCGGGCGTTTTCTGGCCAGCGTTGCCGAGCGCCTGAAACTGCCGGCCCGTTTCGTTTTTCCGGCCTACGAAGACAACTTCTATTACCTGTGGCGTGAAGGCGCATTGCCGGTCAACGTCACGGCCGAAGACTCTCGACTGGGCGACGAGCTCGAGCGTGCGCGTCTGCGCAAGGTCTTTGCCCAAGGGCTGGACAAGATGATCGGTCAAGTCCTGCCGCTGGCTCGCAACGCGGACGGTGACAGCTGGCAGAGTGGCCGCTGGTACCTGCGTGACGAGCATTGCCGTCTGGTGCCGGGGGATTCTGCGCTGGGCTATCGATTGCCGCTGGCGTCGCAGCCTTGGGTCAAGGCGGCGGAGTACCCGTTCATTCATCCGACCGACCATAACCAGGACTTTCCCGAACTGGCCGACAGCGACTCGCTGACCTCGGCGCTCAAGTCCACAGAAAAGGATGCAGAGCGCTCACCGAAGATCGATGAGTCGGCCGACTGGCTGACCCGCACAGCGTTGTGTGCGGAAGCACGCGAAGGTCGGCTGTACCTGTTCATGCCGCCTTTGCAGAAGCTTGAGGAATACCTTGAGTTGGTGGCTGTGATCGAAGCGACTGCCGAAGAGCTGCAATGCCCGGTTCTGCTGGAAGGCTACGAGCCGCCGAGCGATCCGCGTCTGTGCAACTTCCGCATCACGCCTGATCCGGGCGTGATCGAGGTCAATGTGCAGCCCTCCGCCAGTTGGGACGAGCTGGTTGAGCGCACCGAGTTTCTTTATGAGCAGGCGCGTCTCACGCGCCTGACTACCGAGAAGTTCATGATCGACGGGCGTCACACCGGCACCGGTGGCGGTAACCATTTTGTGCTGGGCGGTGCGACACCGGCGGATTCGCCGTTTTTGCGTCGCCCGGACCTGCTGCGCAGCCTGATCAGCTATTGGCACAACCATCCGTCGCTGTCGTACCTGTTTTCCGGTCTGTTCATCGGTCCGACCTCGCAGGCACCCCGCATTGATGAAGCGCGCAACGACTCGCTTTACGAAATGGAAATCGCTTTTGCGCAGATGCCGGAGCCAGGCGAGGAGGTTGCGCCGTGGGTGGTGGACCGTCTGTTGCGTAACCTGCTGATCGACGTGACCGGCAATACTCACCGTGCCGAGTTCTGTATCGACAAGCTGTACTCGCCTGATGGCGCGACCGGGCGTTTGGGGCTGCTGGAGCTGCGTGCCTTCGAGATGCCGCCGCATGCCCGCATGAGCCTGGCGCAGCAGTTGTTGCTGCGAGCGCTGGTGGCGCGCTTCTGGCGTGAGCCTTATGCGCCGGCCAGACTGGCGCGCTGGGGCACACAATTACACGACCGATTCATGCTGCCGCACTTCATCGAGCAGGACTTTGCCGACGTGGTTGCCGACCTCAATGCGGCAGGCTATCCGGTGCAGGCCGACTGGTTTTCCGCGCACCTGGAGTTCCGCTTCCCGAAAGTGGGGGATTACGCCGTCAACGGTATCGAACTGGAACTGCGTCAGGCCCTGGAGCCTTGGCATGTGTTGGGCGAAGAGGGCTCGGCTGGCGGTGCCGTGCGTTACGTCGATTCGTCGCTGGAGCGTTTGCAGGTACACCTCACCGGGCTGCCACCGCAGCGTTACGTATTGACCTGCAACGGTGTCGCGGTGCCTTTGCAGCCAACCGGGCGGGTCGGCGAGTTCGTCGCGGGCGTGCGTTATCGCGCATGGCAACCGGCCAATTGCCTGCAACCGACCATCGGCGTGCATGCGCCGCTGGTTTTCGATTTGCTCGACACCTGGATGCACCGCTCGCTGGGCGGCTGCGAGTATCATGTCGCCCACCCGGGCGGCCGCAATTATGAAACCTTGCCGGTCAACGCCAACGAAGCGGAAAGCCGTCGCCTGTCACGTTTCTTCCGGATCGGTCACACCCCCGGCAAACTCGATGTTCCGGCGCTCAACATTAACGACGAGCTGCCGATGACGCTGGATATGCGTCTGCATTAGAAAAACAGTGGCTCTGTGCGTCAGATGCACACGGACGTGACATCTGACTGCACTAATCTGAAGTCCTTACGTTGCCTGCCGAGCCTTCCATGCCCGACCTGCTTGACCATTACCCGCTGTCCGAGGGTACTTACCACGAAATGCTCGACGCCGATGGCGCTGTTCGCCCGCACTGGCGCCGCCTGTACGAGCACATGCAGCGCAGCACTGCCGCGCAACTGATCCAGCGCCAGGCCTTGCTGACCCGGCAGATTCAGGAAAACGGTGTCACCTATAACGTTTATGCCGACCCCAAGGGCGCTGATCGCCCATGGGAGCTGGACCTGTTGCCGCACATCATCGCTGCGGATGAGTGGCAACACGTGGCGGCAGGGATTGCCCAGCGTGCACGACTGCTCAATGCGGTGCTTGCGGACCTTTACGGCCCGCAGACGCTGATCGCCAACGGTTTGTTGCCTGCCGAGCTGGTATTTGGCCATAACAACTTTCTCTGGCCGTGTCAGGGTGTAAAGCCCCCTGAAGGGACGTTCCTGCACATGTACGCCGTCGATCTGGCGCGTACCCCGGACGGACGCTGGTGGGTCACGGCTGACCGTACCCAGGCACCTTCGGGAGCCGGTTATGCGCTGGAAAACCGCCAAAGCGTTGCGCGAGCGCTGCCTGAAACCTATCGCGACCTGCAAGTCCGGCATCTGTCGGGTTTCTTCGACGCCTTGCAGCAGACGCTCGTCCGTCAGGCGCCAACCAGCAATGAGGCACCTCTGGTGGTCCTGCTGACGCCGGGGCGTTTCAACGAAAGTTACTTCGAGCACTTGTACCTGGCGCGGCAACTGGGTTACCCGCTGGTGGAGGGTGGCGATCTGACCGTGCGCGATGCCACTGTCTACCTGAAAACCCTCAGCGGTCTGCGTCGGGTCCACGCCATCATGCGCCGTCTGGACGATGACTTTTGTGATCCTCTGGAATTGCGCACCGATTCTGCGCTCGGTGTGCCGGGGCTGCTGGAGGCGGTACGCCGGGGCAATGTGCTGGTCGCCAACGCGCTGGGCAGTGGTGTTCTGGAGTCTCCGGGGCTGCTTGGCTTCCTGCCGAAAATCAGTCAGTACCTGTTCGGTGAGGATCTGATTCTGCCATCGGTTGCGACCTGGTGGTGCGGAGAGCCGCCGGTGCTCGCTCAGGCGCTGGAGAAACTGCCTGATCTGTTGATCAAACCTGCGTTCCCCTCGCAGCACTTCGCTCCCGTGTTCGGTCGTGATTTGACTGAGGCGCAACGCGACGCGCTTGCCCAGCGCATGCAGTCGCGGCCCTATGCCTACGTCGCTCAGGAGCTGGCGCAATTGTCCCATGCCCCGGTGTTGCAGGCCGATGGCGCAGGTTTGCAGCCGCGGGCCATCGGCATGCGCGTATATGCAGTGGCCAGCCTCGACGGTTATCGCGTGCTGCCGGGCGGTCTGACCCGTGTGGCCGCCGAGGCCGATGCCGACGTAGTCTCGATGCAGCGCGGCGGGGCGAGCAAGGACACCTGGGTGCTGGGCGAGCGCTCGCACCTCGGCGAGCCCTGGAAGGGGCAGCGCACGCTGGGCGTTTACGATCTGATTCGTCGTGATCCTTATCTGCCGTCGCGGGTGGTGGAGAACCTGTTCTGGTTCGGGCGTTACTGCGAACGTTGCGATGACAGTGCGCGGTTGCTGCGCATTATGTTGACGCGCTACGTCGATGATGACGATCCCCTCGCGTTGCAGGCAGCCGTCGCCCTGGCCGAGAGCCTGGGCATGCTGCCTGAGGCGCAGGAGGGCGAAGAGTTGAAGGATCGCCTGCTTGTCGCGCTGCTGGGAGACGAGTGGCCGTTCAGCCTGCGCGCCAACCTGCAGCGTTTGCAGTGGGCTGCCTCACAGGTACGCGGCAAGTTGTCGAGAGAGAACTGGCAGGCGCTGGTCGAATTGCAGCGCGAGGCTTTGAGTCTGGAAACCGAAGAACCGGATTTTGGCGAACTGCTGGATTTCCTTAACCGTCTGGTGATGTCCTTGGCAGCGCTTTCCGGTTTTGCACTGGACGACATGACCCGCGACGAAGGCTGGAGCTTCCTGATGGTCGGTCGGCGTATCGAACGACTGAAGTTTCTCAGCACCAGCCTGGCGGCGTTTCTGCGCGGCTCGGCAGTCTCGGAAAAAGCCGGGCTGGAGTGGTTGCTGGAGCTGGGCAACAGCAGCATCACCTATCGTTCGCGGTACATGGCGGTGCCGCACTTGATTCCAGTGCTGGACCTGTTGCTGCTCGACGAGCAAAACCCGCATGCGGTGTTGTTTCAGCTCAAGCTGGTGCAACGCTCGCTGCGCCGCCTGAACGACGAGTTCGATGCGCCGCGCGACAGCAGCCTGGCGGTGCTGGCTCAGCGCCTTGCCGCATTCGATCTGGGCAGTCTGGAGAACCCGCTGTTCGGCCAGAGCAGTATCGACGCGGTACTCGACGGGCTGGCCGATCTGCTGCAGCGCATTGGCGACAGCAGTGGCCAGGCATCCGACCGCTTGGCGCTGCGCCATTTTGCCCACGTCGATGACGTCAGCCAACGTACGGTATCTGTCTGATGAGCGCCTTCTACCAGATTTTTCATGACACGCATTACAAGTACGACAGCCCGGTCTCGCTGGCCCAGCAACTGGCGCACCTGTGGCCGCGCAGCAGCCCGTGGCAGCGTTGTACCGAGCAGGCACTGGAGATTTTTCCGGAACCCACTACGCGCCGTGATGAGCTGGATGTGTTCGGCAACCCGCTGACCCGACTGGCGTTCGAGCGCCCGCACGACGAGTTGCAGGTCAATGCACGGTTGCGTGTCGAAGTACTGGAGCGGCCGTTTCTGGATTTCAATCTGTCGCCGGAGTGGGAGGTGACTCGCAGTGCGCTGACCTACAGCGCCAAACCGATGACCGAAGATATTCTGGAAGCCTGCCGCTATCGCTTCGAATCCCCCTACGTGCATTTGAAGCGCTCGTTCGTTGAGTTCTCACAGCAATGTTTCCCACCGGGACGCCCTTTGTTGCTGTGTGTGCAGGCGCTGATGGAAAAGATTTTTGACGAATTCACCTTTGATGACGAAGCGACTCAGGTTGCCACGCCGCTGGTGGAAGTGCTGGAACGGCGCCGGGGTGTCTGTCAGGACTTTGCTCATTTGATGCTGGCGTGCCTGCGCTCTCGCGGCCTCGCGGCGCGCTACGTAAGTGGCTATCTGCTGACCCAGCCACCTCCCGGCCAACCCCGGCTGATCGGTGCCGATGCCTCGCATGCCTGGGTATCGGTGTTCTGTCCGGCCTCTGGCTGGGTCGATTTCGACCCGACCAACAATGTGCAGCCTGCGCTGGAGCACGTCAGCCTGGCCTGGGGGCGTGACTTCTCCGACGTGTCGCCTTTGCGTGGTGTGATTCTGGGCGGTGGTGCGCATGATCCGGACGTTAGGGTGACGGTGATGCCGGTCAGCGGCTAATTACCTGTCGGGGTGAATCGTTCTTCAAGAGGGCGCTTTATCGCAAGCGTCCGAGAGGCCATTTGACGCACGTCCTTGGAACCCCGGCCCCGATCGGGCACTCTCTTCTACGTCAGTTTTTACGTTAATCAAGTTCCTGCCCTGGAGATTCAAATGATTCGCAAGCTTGTAGCGATTTCGCTGTTGTCGTTGGCCAGTGGTCAGTTGCTGGCCGCCGAGTGCTCGGCTACCGTCGATTCGACCGATCAAATGATGTACGACACCAAAGCCATTGAGATCGACAAAAGCTGCAAGGAATTCACTGTCAACCTGACTCACTCCGGCAGCCTGCCCAAGAATGTCATGGGTCATAACTGGGTACTGAGCAAGAAGTCTGATACCCAGTCAATCGTCACTGACGGCATGGCAGCGGGTATCGACAAGGACTATTTGAAGCCGGACGACACTCGCGTCATTGCCCACACTAAAATCATCGGCGCTGGCGAGAAGGACGCGGTGACGTTTGATGTGTCGAAACTGGACCCTGCACAGGAATACCAGTTCTTCTGCACCTTCCCCGGCCATATCAGCATGATGAAAGGCGCTGTGACCCTCAAGTAACGGCAGCTCCTACGAAGACTGGTGCGAATGATCGGCATGACGAAGACACTGAGATGCTGAAGGAACCGAATGATACGGTGGGAGCGGACTTGTCCGCGAAGGCTTTGGCAGGGGCGACAGACCTTCCGCGAATGTACGCCCCCTTCGCGGACAAGTCCGCTCCCACAGAAGCCTCGTTTTCTACAGAAATTCGTCTCTAGCTGAGGTCGGGCGGAGTCTCGTGCCACTGGTGCGTATGATCGGCATGACGAAGACGCTGTGATGCTGAAGAAACCGAATGATTGGGTGGGAGCGGACTTGTCCGCGAAGGCTTTGGCGGGGGTGGCAATCGTCCGCGAATGTCCTTTTCGCGGACAAGCGAAGCGTCGCCCGGCCCGCTCCCACAGAAACCCCGCTCCACCTGAGGTCGAACGGGGTCTCGTGCTACTCAAGGCGCATAAGGCAATTCGCGTTTGTGCTGGGTCTTGGCGTAGGTTTCGCAAATGATCCGGAACGCCTCTTCGCGTACCGGTTCGCCATGCAGGAAGGCATCGATCTCGGCGTAGGTCACGCCGTGCGAGGCTTCGTCCGGTTTGCCGGGGGAGAGGTCTTCCAGGTCCGCCGTCGGCACTTTCTCGACCAGTGATTCCGGTGCGCCGAAATGGCGGGCGATGGCGCGTACCTGATTTTTCACCAGGCCGCTCAACGGTGCCAGATCGCATGCGCCGTCACCAAACTTGGTGAAGAAACCCATGACCGCTTCGGCAGCGTGGTCGGTGCCGATGACCAGCCCGTGGTAGGCCCCGGCCACCGTGTACTGGGCGACCATGCGCATGCGCGCCTTGGTGTTGCCGAGCACGAAATCCACCGAGCTGGCCGGTAGCCCGTCGAACGCCTTCACTTCCGCGGCCAGCGCCTTGACACTGGAGCCAATGTTGATGGTATGACGCTCGTCCGGCTCGATGAAGTCGACAGAGGCCTGCGCTTCGTGCTCATCAGCCTGGACCACATAAGGCAGTCGCACCGCGATGAAGCGATAGCTATCGTCACCCGTGCTTGCACGCAGTTCCTTGACCGCGCGCTGCGCAAGCAGGCCGGCAGTCAGCGAATCGACACCGCCACTGATGCCGAGCACCAGTGTTTTGAGCCGTGCGTTCAGCAGGCACTCCTTGATGAAGTTGACGCGGCGGGCAACCTCGGCCTGCAGCGCGTTCTGGTCCGCGAAAGGTGGCTGGACCTTGAGCTGTTCAGCAATCTGGCGCTGTACGGCGTGCATGATTCACTCCTCGTAAATAGGACAATTCAAGCTGGTTTTTCTGGGCTCGGCAAATCCGGCACCTTGAACACATGCCGCATGTAGGCGACAAAATTGGGGTCCTTGCACTGCGTCTTGCCGGGTTCGTCGGAAATCTTCGCCACGGCCTGGCCGGCACATGCTGTCATTTTCAGCACCATGTTCATGGGCGCGATGCCGGGTATGTCGGCGGTCAGATTGGTGCCGATGCCGAAGCTCACATTGATGCGTCCGCGCAGCGCCCGAAAGATATCGAGTGCCTTCGGCAGGTTCAGCCCGTCGGAAAACACCAGCGTCTTGCTCATCGGATCAATACCGAGCTTCTGGTAATGCGAGATGCATTTTTCGGCCCACTTCACCGGGTCGCCCGAATCATGACGCAGACCGTCGAACAGTTTCGCGAAGTACAGATCGAAGTCATTCAGAAATGCGTCAGTGGTAATGCAGTCTGTCAGGGCGATGCCCAGCAGACCACGGTACTCGCGGACCCAGCAATCGAGCGCGGCAATCTGGCTGTCGATCAACCGCGGCCCCAGTTGCTGATGGGCCATGATCCACTCGTGAGCCATTGTGCCCAATGGTTTCAGGTCAAGCTGGCGCGCCAGATGCACATTGCTGGTGCCAACGAACTGGCCTGGAAAGTCTTGCTTGAGCACGCCAAGCACTTCTTCCTGCACCCGATAGGAAAACCGTCTGCGGGTCCCGAAGTCCGCCACTTTCAGTTCGGCCAGTTCATCGGCCGTGGCGTGGGTGGTCAGCCATTCGAACTTGTCGTACAGGCGGTCGCGCGCCTGGATGAGCAGGGTGTCCGGATAACGATGCCGGTTGCGCACCTCGCTGACGATCGCCAGCAACGGTACTTCGAACAGAATGACATGCAGCCAGGGACCGTGCAGGCGAATGCACAGCTCATCGTTTTCGATGCTGGTTTTCACATAGCGGGTGTTGAAGCGGAACAGCCCCAGAAACCTTAGAAAATCTGGTTTGAGGAATGTGATGCGCTCCAGAAAAGCCAGATGCTCGGGGCTCAGGGAGAGTTCGCACAACAGCTCGATCTGGTGCCTGATCTCGTCCAGGTAGGGGCGAAGATCCTCCCCGTTGCGGCAGCGAAACTCCCATTCAACATCCACGTTGGGGTAGTTGTGCAGTACCGCCTGCATCATGGTCAGCTTGTAGAAGTCGGTATCGAGCAGACTTTGCACGATGCGATCGGAGAAGGCGCTCTCGTTTATCAAATGGGGGTCTCCAGAGCAGCCGGATAACGGTGGGCGCGTGATTTCCTGTCTTTCATCGCGGAAGGCTCACGGCCGGATGGGTGTACATTGTCGCCCTTAACGTGCCGGTTGATCCAACTGTTCCAGCATCCACTGCAGAAAAACCCGGATTTTAGGCACGTCGGCAGTGTGTTCCGGATAGGACAGGTAATAGGCACTGTTAGTGCTGGGCAATGCGTAATCCCATGCAATCGCCAGCTTGCCCTCGGCCAGTTCCTCCTCCACCAGAAAGCGTGGCAACAGTGCGACGCCGCAACCGACCTGGGCAGCGCGGATGCACATATAGAACGTTTCAAAGCGCGGCCCGTGATAGCTGTGGTCGGTGTGATAGCCCTGACTTTCGAACCATTCGTGCCATGCCTCGGGGCGGAATGCGTTCTGCAGCAGGACCAGTTCGCTCAGTTGAGTCGGGTCAGTGAGCGGCGTATCCGGGAGGCTTTCAGGTGAGCACACCGCCACCAGTTCCTCGCCAAACAGCTTCACGCTTTCGGCACCGGGGATGGCAGCCTGGCCGAAATAGAACGACACGTCACACCGGCCTTTGATCAGATCGTCGGACTCCTGTTCGTTGATCAGGTCGAGGTGAATATGCGGGTGACGCAAACGCCACCCCTTCAGACGCGGTACCAGCCAGCGGGCACCGAACGTCGAAGGCGTGGATACCCGCAGCACTTCGGTTTCTCCGCCATAGGAGCGCAGGAAGTGGGTGGACATCTCTATCTGGGTCAGAATCTTGCGCACTTCGGCCAGGTACAGTGCACCGGCTGGTGTCAGTTGCAGGCGACGGCGGACCCGCTGAAACAACAAGTGCTGCACCAGTTCTTCGAGCTGCGCCACCTGTTTGCTGACGGCGCTCTGAGTCAGGTTGAGTTCTTCTGCTGCGCGGGTGAAGCTCAAATGCCGGGTACCGCCTCAAAGCATTGCAAGGCTGCGATCGAAGGCAGATGACGTTTGTTCAGCATGATGGCTTCTCTGTTTGCGGCGCTAGGGTACTGGGCGTTATGAATAATCGGAATGATATCTCGCTTAAACGTCATTTGTCGGGTGTAGGCAGGGAGGTTATTACTACCCTCGCGGGGTGCGCGTTGCAGAATCTTGCGTCGACTTCGGCAACTGCCGTTGAATCCGCGAGCCTTAAATGGTGCGTCTCGTAGCGTTCGCGCACCGGGCGTGTGCAATTCGGTGACGTGAGTTGTTACAGGCGGGTTGCCCAATGGCTCATGGCGCGGTTGCGACATCCGGCCATCCGGGTTGCGCTTTTTCGAAGGTGGGTTGCACCTTCTGTGTGTCAAGCGGTAGTACGGCCTGTGCGTAGGGGGTCAGGTCCTTGAATGGCAAGAAAAACACGGCATTCTCAGGAAAGAAAAAGTGATGGCACGCGCCTTGCTCTAAGCAAACGCGTATCGGTCCAAACATGTAATCGCACTGCCAATTAAAAAAATATCCTCAGGAGCACCACTCATGTCGCATACGTTTTACAGGAAAGGCTTTCTGGCAATCGCAGTGGCAACTGCATTGGGCGTGTCTTCGTTTGCACAGGCGGACGTGAAAATCGGTGTCGCAGGCCCCATGACCGGCGCAAACGCATCGTTTGGCCAGCAATACATGAAAGGTGCCCAGGCTGCGGCTGACGCGATCAACAAGGCGGGTGGTGTCAACGGGGAAAAAATCGTACTGGTTGCCGGCGATGATGCCTGTGAGCCAAAGCAGGCCGTCGCGGTGGCCAACCGTCTGGTCGATAACGACAAGGTGATCGGTGTGGTCGGCCACTTCTGTTCGTCTTCGACCATCCCGGCTTCAGAGGTTTACAGCGATGCCGGCGTGATTGCCATCACGCCAGGTTCGACCAACCCGACAGTGACCGAGCGTGGCCTGAAGGAAATGTTCCGCATGTGCGGCCGTGACGATCAGCAAGGCGTGGTTGCCGGTGATTACATCGTCGATGTGCTCAAGGGCAAGAAAGTCGCGGTCATCAACGACAAGGACACTTACGGCAAGGGCCTGGCTGACGCTACCACCAAGCAGTTGACCGCGCGTGGCGTGAAGCCAGTGCTTGAAGAGGGGCTGACCCGTGGCGAAAAAGACTTCAGCGCCCTGGTGACGAAGATCCGTTCGACCGGTGCTGACGTCGTTTACTTCGGCGGCCTGCACCCGGAAGCCGGCCCACTTGTACGTCAGATGCGTGAGCAGGGCCTCAAGGATGTCCGGTTCATGTCCGATGACGGCATCGTGACTGACGAACTGGTCACCACTGCCGGTGGTGCGCAGTACGTTGACGGCGTCTACATGACCTTCGGGGCCGATCCGCGCGTTCTGCCGGACAGCAAGGCGGTTGTGGACGAGTTCCGCAAGTCCGGTTATGAGCCTGAAGGCTATACCCTCTACGCCTACGCTTCCATACAGGCCCTGGCTGCCGGTTTCAACGGTGCCAAATCCAACAAGGGCGACAAGGCTGCCGAGTGGCTCAAGGCCAACCCGGTCAAGACCGTCATGGGTGAAAAGGCCTGGGATAGCAAAGGCGACCTGAAAGTCTCCGATTACGTGGTCTACCAGTGGGACGCCGCCGGCAAATACAAGCAGCTCGAAAAACAGAAGTGAGACAGGCCCTGTCAGCCCTGCCTTCCAGGTGTTGACCCGGTGATGGGCTCGCCCATGAGCGAGCCCGCATCTCTTTTATTGTTTTCGGACCTGACGGTCGCGCCTCACGAGGGTGTGATCGGCAGGGTGCCGAGCTGCCTTTCAGTGTGAGCGTGCGTGATGGATGGAATCTTCCTGCAACAAATGGTCAACGGACTCACCCTCGGGTCCGTCTATGGCCTTATCGCCATCGGCTATACGATGGTCTACGGCATCATCGGCATGATCAACTTCGCCCACGGCGACGTGTACATGATTTCCGCCTACCTGGCCGCCATCGGTCTCGCGGTTCTGTCTTTCTTTGGACTGGAGTCGTTTCCATTCCTGATTCTCGGCACGCTGATTTTCACCATTGTGGTGACGGGCGTGTACGGGTTTGTTATCGAACGTGTGGCTTACAAGCCGTTGCGCAACTCGACCCGGCTGGCACCGTTGATCAGCGCTATCGGTATTTCCCTGATCCTGCAGAACTACGCACAGATCAGCCAGGGCGCTCGCCAGCAGGGCGTGCCCACGCTGCTCGAAGGCGCGTGGCGCTTTGAAATCGGTAGCGGCTTCGTGCAGATCACCTACACCAAAATCTTCATCCTCATCGCCGCTTTTGTCGGCATGGGCGTGCTGACCTACATCATCAAATACACCAAGCTGGGCCGTATGTGCCGCGCCACGCAGCAGGACCGCAAGATGGCGTCGATCCTCGGTATCAACACTGATCGGGTTATTTCCTACGTGTTCATCATCGGTGCTGCGATGGCTGCGCTGGCCGGTGTACTGATCACCATGAACTACGGCACGTTCGACTTCTATGCCGGATTCATTATCGGCATCAAGGCATTCACTGCCGCCGTGCTGGGCGGGATCGGCTCGTTGCCGGGCGCCATGTTGGGCGGTTTGATCCTGGGGGTTGCCGAGTCGCAGTTCTCCGGGCTGATCAATTCCGATTACAAAGACGTGTTCAGTTTTGGCCTGTTGGTGCTGATCCTGATCTTCCGTCCCCAAGGCCTGCTGGGTCGCCCACTTGTGGCGAAGGTATAAGTATGTCCGTTCCTGTTGCTGCTCCTGTCCCCAAACCTGTCGAAATCAAGAAAAGCCTGATCGATGCCGTGGTCGCAGGGCTGCTTGCCCTGATCGTGTTCGGTCCCATCGTCGGTATCGTGCTCGACGGCTACAGCTTCAACCTGCAGCCGACTCGCGTCGCCTGGCTAGTGGCCGTGGTCATGGTCGGGCGTTTTCTGCTCAGCCTGTTCCTGCAAACGCCCAGAGGCATACGTGTTTCCCAGAGCTTTGAAAGCTCCGACTCGGGCGTGCATGTACTCAAGCCCGATCATAAATCCAGCCTGTACTGGATCATTCCGATACTGATCGTGATTGCCATTGTGTTCCCGATCTTCGCCAACAAGTACATCCTGACCGTGGTCATCCTCGGGCTCATCTACGTATTGTTGGGCCTGGGCCTGAACATCGTGGTTGGCCTGGCTGGCCTGCTCGATCTTGGCTATGTGGCGTTTTACGCCATCGGGGCCTACGGTCTGGCACTCGGCTATCAGTATCTCGGGCTGGGCTTCTGGTCGGCGCTGCCGCTGGCGGCAATTGCCGCAGCACTTGCCGGATGTATTCTGGGTTTTCCGGTGTTGCGCATGCACGGCGACTATCTGGCCATCGTGACGCTGGGTTTTGGTGAGATCATTCGTCTGGTGCTCAATAACTGGCTGTCGTTTACAGGCGGTCCGAATGGCGTGCCTGTGCCGTCGCCGACGTTCTTCGGCCTGGAGTTCGGGCGTCGCGCCAAGGACGGTGGCGTTCCGATCCATGAATATTTCGGTTTCGATTACAACCCGGACCTGAAATTCCTGTTCATCTACACCGTTCTGTTTCTCGTCGTGCTGGCCGTGTTGTTCATCAAGCATCGCCTGACCCGTATGCCCATAGGACGTGCCTGGGAAGCCCTGCGCGAGGACGAGATTGCCTGCCGCTCAATGGGGCTCAATCATGTGCTGGTCAAGCTGTCGGCGTTTACCATCGGCGCTTCGACAGCGGGGCTGGCCGGTGTGTTTTTTGCCAGCTATCAAGGCTTCGTCAACCCGACTTCGTTTACCTTTTTCGAGTCGGCGCTGATTCTGGCGATTGTGGTGCTGGGCGGCATGGGGTCGACCGTTGGTGTGGTAATCGCCGCATTTGTGCTGACCGTTGCGCCTGAGCTGTTGCGCAGTTTTTCCGAGTACCGAGTGTTGTTGTTCGGCATCCTGATGGTGTTGATGATGATCTGGCGCCCACGCGGTCTGATCCGCATCAGCCGCACCGGCGTGACGCCGCGCAAGGGTGCACTGGTGGCAGAAGGAGGTGCGCGATGAGCAATGAAGTGATTCTTTCCGTCGAGCACCTGATGATGCACTTCGGCGGCATCAAGGCTCTCAGCGACGTCAGTCTCAAGGTCCGCCGTAACTCGATTTTCGCCCTGATCGGCCCCAATGGCGCGGGCAAGACCACCGTGTTCAACTGCCTGACCGGCTTCTACAAGGCCACAGGCGGACGCATCGAACTGCACACCCGCGACAAGACCACCAATGTGATCAGGCTGCTGGGCGAGCCGTTCAAGGCGACCGACTTCGTTTCGCCGAAAAGCTTCTTCAGCCGGGTTTACTACAAGATGTTCGGCGGTACCCATCTGGTCAACAGGGCAGGGCTGGCGCGCACGTTTCAGAACATTCGTCTGTTCAAGGAAATGTCCGTGGTCGAAAACCTGCTGGTTGCTCAGCACATGTGGGTCAACCGCAGTCTGATCAGCGGGATTCTCAACACCAAAGGCTATCGCAAGGCAGAGGAAGACGCGCTGAACACGGCCTTCTACTGGCTCGAAGTCGTGGACCTGGTGGACTGCGCCAATCGTCTGGCGGGCGAGCTGTCCTACGGGCAGCAACGTCGTCTGGAAATCGCCCGGGCCATGTGCACGCGTCCGCAGGTGATCTGCCTGGATGAACCGGCTGCCGGTCTCAACCCGCAGGAAACCGAGGCGCTCAGCGGCATGATTCGCTTGCTGCGCGATGAGCACGACATGACCATTGTGCTGATCGAGCACGATATGGGCATGGTCATGGGGATTTCCGACGATATTGTGGTGCTCGACCACGGCAATGTAATTGCCGCAGGCGGGCCGGAACAGATCCGCAACGATCCGAAAGTGATCGCTGCGTATTTGGGCGCTGATGAAGAGGAGCTGGTATGAGCAAGCCGATCCTCGAACTGAAAGAGATCGATGTGTTTTACGGGCCGATTCAGGCTTTGAAGAAGGTCTCGCTGCACATAAACGAGGGCGAAACAGTCAGCCTGATCGGCTCCAACGGCGCGGGCAAGTCCACGCTGTTGATGTCGATCTTCGGCCAGCCGCGCGCCGCCAGCGGGCAGATCATCTATCAGGGCACTGACATCACCCACAAGTCCTCGCATTACATCGCCTCCAACGGCATTGCGCAGTCGCCGGAAGGGCGGCGGGTGTTTCCCGACATGTCGGTCGAAGAAAACCTGATGATGGGCACCATCCCTATCGGCGACAAACATTCGGCCGAAGACATGCAGCGCATGTTCGAACTGTTCCCCAGGCTCAAGGAACGCCGCAATCAGCGCGCCATGACCATGTCGGGTGGCGAGCAGCAAATGCTCGCTATCGCCCGAGCGCTGATGAGCCGTCCAAAGCTGTTGTTGCTTGATGAGCCAAGCCTGGGGCTGGCACCGATCATCGTCAAACAGATCTTCTCGACCCTGCGGGAACTGGCAGCGACTGGCATGACAATCTTTCTGGTCGAGCAGAACGCCAACCATGCGCTGAAGCTGTCTGATCGCGCCTATGTGATGGTCAATGGCGAGATCCGACTGTCTGGCACAGGCAAGGAATTGCTTGTAAATGAAGAGGTCAGGAACGCTTACCTGGGCGGGCACTGATTTCGTCAAAACCCTGCCGTTGTTAACGTGCGCCCCGAATGCTCTTGCATCCGGGGCGTCGCTTTTTGCAATTGTGGAAAACAATTTTGACGAACCCTCTGCATGCGACATAAAACCGCTGCAAACGGTTGTTTTGTCACCGTTTTGACTTGTTCAGGTTTACTGTGGAACCGGCTGTTAATAACTTGGGAGTATTTGTCTGTAGCCCTTTATGCATAAGGTCTGTAGCGGTGTGGTTAAATTTTGTACAAAGGTTTTTGACCAACTCTCAGGGGTATTTGTCAACAGCATTCAGGCTGGTCGTTCATACAGGTATTTGAGTTGCAAAGGCTGTGGATAAGTCTGTTAACAAGCCTTGGAAATAGTGATCCAGACGTTACTACGTGTGGGCTACAGGTCATCACGGTTTTCTGACGCTACATGGCTTCATAGTGGCGCTGGGCAAAGTCAAGCGAAAAACTTCTCCAGACCCGCTGGAGGCCTCGAACCACGGGACCTGCAGCGTAATGACTTGCCCCCAGAGACTGTGTGCCTGACTGTGGATAAGGTGGGCAAAACTGCCTGCGAGGCCCGTGCTGTATGGCCTGGCTCAGGTTGGTTGTTTTTTGTACAAAGACACGGGCTTGTTGCATCGAAGTCCCGCTGACGGGCATTCTGCTGCCCTCGCCAGAACTTATTAACAGGCGCGGCTGTTTTTGCGCCATGTCAGGAGAACGAAATGACTTCCACTGTATTCATCACGGGCGCTACTTCCGGTTTTGGTGAGGCCTGTGCCCGCCGTTTTGCCGAAGCAGGCTGGTCGCTGGTATTGACCGGTCGTCGCAAGGACCGACTGGATGCCTTGAGCGCCGAACTGTCGAAGCAGGCCAAGGTGCATACGCTGGTGCTGGACGTGCGTGACCGCAAGGCGATGGAGAGCGCCATTGCAGATTTGCCTGAAGAGTTTGCCACCATTCGCGGACTGATCAACAACGCCGGTCTGGCGCTGGGCATCGATCCTGCACCCAAGTGCGATCTGGATGACTGGGACACCATGATCGACACCAACGTCAAAGGCCTGGTCTACACCACGCGCCTGCTACTGCCACGCCTGATTGCCCATGGTCGCGGTGCAAGCATCGTCAATCTGGGTTCGGTGGCCGGTAACTATCCTTATCCGGGTGGCAACGTCTACGGCGGCACCAAGGCGTTTGTCGGGCAGTTTTCGCTGAACCTGCGCAACGACCTGATCGGCACTGGCGTGCGTGTCACCAACCTGGAACCGGGGCTGTGCGAAAGCGAGTTCTCGCTGGTGCGGTTCGGGGGCGATCAGGCCAAGTACGACGCTACTTACGCGGGTGCCGAGCCGATCCAGCCTCAGGACATTGCCGACACGATCTTCTGGATCATGAACACCCCGGCGCACGTCAACATCAACAGTCTGGAACTGATGCCTGTCAGCCAGACCTGGGCCGGGTTTGCGATTGATCGTAACCGCGGTTGATTGAGTGGTTGATCGGCCGCGCGAGTGCGGCCCGATCAGCTGTCTGCAGGTGCAGGCGGCGGGAATGCGCTGACGAAGCGATTTTCGACAAAATCGGCCAGTCCTGTGTAACAGGTTGCCAGGTGGTAAGGCGTAGTCGAAGGCATGTCGCTGCGGCTGACAGTGCCATCGGGCTCCACGCATTCGTTCCAGCCCGTGGCATGCAGGAAGCGCTGCGCAAAGGCTGACAGTTGCTCCGTCAAACCCGTCTCGCATTCCGGCCGCAAGGCCATGGCCCGCAGATATTCCGCCTGAGCCCAGATGCGCTGGGTAGCGTCGCGCACTGTGCCATCAAGCGTCAGCGCCGCAGTTACCGCCCCACTCTGAGGATCGACACCCTGCGTCTGAGCGTGGGTAAATGCGCGGGTCATTGAGTCGTGCAGCTCGCGCCCGTGCAGCTCCGGCGGCGATTGCAGCAGGAAGAACCACTCGAACTGATGACCTGGCTCGTACCAGTTATCCACAGTGCCCAACGGTTTCTCGAGCATTACCCCCGTGGCAGTGTCGACAAAACGGCGCTGCATGTGGATAAGCAGTGCGTCCAGCGCTGACTGCGTTGCAGGGTCGGCACGCACTGACAGCGTAGCCAGAAAGGCCTCCGCCAGATGCATCAAGGGGTTCTGGAGCGGGCCAGTGCCCAGCGTCGACCAGTCTTCATCGAGTTGCGCTTCATACAGCCCGTCATCATCGGCAAAGCGCTCTGCCACAACGTTGAGCGCCGCATTGAGCACGGATTCTCCCAGCGGGTCCTGTACCTTCGCCCAGTAATGTGCGCAGGCAAAAATAATGAAAGCGTGGGTGTAAAGGTCCTTGCGGCGATCCAGAGGTCTGCCCTGCGGATCGATGCTGTAGAACCAACCGCCATGCTCGGCATCGTGGAAATGCTGTTGTAACGAGCGAAACAACTCGCTGGCCCGAGTCCGCGCATTCGGTACTTCGGCACTCTCGATGAGGCTGGAAAACAGAAACAGCTGACGCGCACAGGCCATCGCGCGGTAGCGTTGCGGCGGCAGCGGCTGATCGTTTGCGTCGAGCGCTTCGTAAGGCAATGCCAATTGTGTGTTCCAGCCGGGGCCCTGCCAGAGAGGAACGACGACCTGCATGAAATGCTGCTGCAAGGCAGCGAACACCGAGGTCAATTCAGGCGTGGAGGCGGAGCGGGTCACATGGGGCATCGGCTGGCATCGCGGCAGTGTCGAAGTGCGCAGCATGTTATCAGGATTGCTGCTCGCGGGGTCGGGGTGATCGTTCCTCACGCCTGGCGCGTGAGGAACCTGGATCATTCAGCCAATCAACGCCAGCCGCTCATTGATCGCCGCTTCAATCCCTGCGGCATTCAGCCCGCACTCGGCCAGCATCTGCGCAGGCTTGGCATGCTCGACGTAGACATCCGGCAGGCCCAGGTGCAATACCGACTTGAGGATATTGGCGCGTGCCAGGAATTCGCTGACTGCAGCACCCGCACCGCCCATCACTGCGTTTTCTTCCAACGTGACCAGCAACTCGCTTACCAGAGCCTCGTCCAGAGGCTTGACGAAACGCATGTCGATTACCGTCGCATCCAGCTTCTCGGCCACCACCAGCGCCTCGCTCAGCTGTACGCCAAATACCAGTATCGCAACGCCCTGACCTTGCCGACGCACAACGCCCTTGCCGATTTCCACCGGGTCAAGATTGGCCTCGATCACTGCGTTCGGGCCGGTGCCGCGCGGGTAGCGCACTGCCGCAGGTCCGGTGTGCAGGTAGCCGGTGCTGAGCAGCTTGCGCAGTTCGTTTTCGTCGCTCGGCGTCATGACCAGCATGCCGGGGATGCAGCGCAGGTAGGACAGGTCGAAGCTGCCCGCGTGAGTCGGGCCGTCTTCACCCACAAGCCCGGCGCGGTCAATGGCAAACAGTACATCGAGGTTCTGTACCGCAACGTCATGCACCAGTTGATCGTAACCGCGCTGCAGGAAGGTCGAGTAGATCGCCACGACGGGCTTGCTGCCTTCGCACGCCATGCCGGCTGCGAGTGTGACGGCGTGTTGTTCGGCAATGGCAACATCAAAGTAACGCTGCGGGAAACGCTCGCTGAACGCCACAAGGTCCGAGCCTTCCTTCATCGCCGGCGTAATGCCCACCAGTCGTGAGTCAGCCTCGGCCATGTCGCAGATCCACTGACCGAACACCCCGGAATACTTCGGCGCGCTGATCTTCTTCTGGGCGACAGGCGCATTCAGCGGCTCAAGCTTGGTAATCGCGTGATAACCGATCGGATCGACTTCGGCTGGCGCAAAACCTTTACCTTTCTTGGTCACGACGTGCAGAAACTGCGGGCCCTTCAGATCACGCATGTTGCGCAATGTGGCGATCAGGGTCGGCAGATCGTGGCCGTCGATAGGGCCGATGTAGTTCCAGCCCAGCTCTTCGAAGAGCGTGCCGGGGACCAGCATGCCTTTGGCATATTCTTCGGTTCGGCGTGCGATCTCCCATGCGCCCGGCAAGCGCGACAGCACTTTTTTGCTGCCTTCGCGCATGCTGCTGTAGGTGCGGCTGGAAAGAATCTTGGCCAGATAATTCGACAGCCCGCCGACATTGCGCGAGATCGACATGTCGTTGTCGTTGAGAATCACCAGCATGTTGGCCGCCACTTCCGGCGCATGGTTCAGCGCTTCGAAGGCCATGCCGGCAGTCAGTGCGCCGTCGCCGATCACGGCAATGGACTTGCGCTCGCTGCCTTGCAGGCGCGAAGCAATCGCCATGCCCAGCGCGGCGCTGATCGAGGTGCTGGAGTGGCCTACGCCAAAGGTGTCGTACTCGCTCTCGCTGCGCCGCGGAAAGGCAGCGACTCCGTCCTTCTGGCGCAGGGTGGACATGCGCGCGCGACGGCCAGTGAGGATCTTGTGCGGATAGGCTTGATGACCCACGTCCCACACCAGACGGTCGTCCGGGGTGTCGAAAACGTAATGCAGCGCGATGGTCAGCTCGATGACCCCGAGGCCGGCACCAAAATGCCCTCCGGTCTGGCCAACGGAATACAGCAGCTCCAGGCGCAGTTCATCGGCCAGGGTTTCCAGCTCGGCTTCGCCCAGACGGCGCAGGCCGTGCGGGGTATCGGCTCGGTCAAGCAGCGGCGTGACCGGGCGCTCGCGGGGAATCTCTTTGAACGTCGTGGGCATCAGGCGAATCGTTATAAGTAAAAGAGGCGGCAGTTTACCTTATGCATCGCACGCTGCCCATGAAGTGAGTCGGCGGATGACCCGTCGACTGACACGCTTAATGACTGAGACCCGATGAACAGTGGTTGATTCAGCCGGTTTCGGGTTCTGCCTGACGATGATCAGTGACGGCGTTCGACGATGTAGCGTGCCAGCTCGCGCAATGGCTCAGCGGCGGCATCGAAAGGGCTCAGTGCATGCAGCGCCTGATCGCGCAGCTCCAGTGCGTAGCTCTTGGCGGTTTCCAGGCCCAGCAGCGCCGGGTAGGTCGGCTTGTCACGAGCGATGTCGGCACCCTGGCGCTTGCCGAGCGTTGCAGTATCGCTTTCGACATCGAGAATGTCGTCCTGAACCTGAAAGGCCAGACCGATCGCGCGGGCATAGACTTGCAGGGCGTCGAGGCGTACCTGATCGGCCTGACCGCTGGCCAGCGCGCCAAGCCGGACGCTGGCTTCGATCAACGCGCCGGTCTTGTGCCGGTGCATATACTCCAGCGCGGCCTGATCGAGCTTCAGCCCCACTGAGCCCAGGTCGATGGCCTGCCCGCCGACCATTCCTGCCGGTCCGGCAGCGGCCGCAAGGGTGCCGACCATCTGCAGACGCGTTTCGGCATCGCGTGACGTCAGGTGTGGCGCGAGCAGCGCGGTGAATGCAAGGCTTTGCAGGCCGTCGCCTGCGAGGATGGCACAGGCTTCATCAAAAGCCTTGTGCGTGGTCGGCTGGCCGCGACGCAAATCGTCATCGTCCATTGCCGGCAAATCGTCGTGTACCAGCGAATAGGCATGGATCAGTTCAACGGCGCAAGCGGCACCGTTGGCATCCTCGGCCACGCCGCCGAGCGCTTCGCATGCCGCGTACGCCAGCAAAGGGCGCACACGCTTGCCGCCATTCATCACGCTGTAGCGCATGGCCTCGTAAAGGCGGTTCAGTTCAGGACCCGGTGCCTGAAACAGTTCTTCGAGTGCTGCGTTGACGCGGGTCTGGCTTTGCGCTTGATAGCTCGCGATCATTCGGGAAGTTCCGCATCGTCGAACGGCTCTTCGCTCAGTTCGCCATCGCGCTCCAGCAGTACCTGGACCTTCTGTTCGGCCTGGGTGAGGGCGCTCTGGCAGTCGCGGGTCAGGCGCACGCCTTGCTCGAAGGCGGTCAGGGAGTCTTCCAGAGACAACTCGCCGTTCTCCAGCCGCTCTACCAGCGCTTGCAGATCAGCGAGTGACTGTTCGAAATCCAGTGCAGCTTTCTTGCGGGCCATGGGGGCATTTCCGGTAGAGGTTAAACCGCGCGACACTAGCAGAGCGAGGGCGTCTGGGCAAATTACGGCGACAGACCCACGCTCTGTGAGCGACCGTCGCGGTCAGCCTGCCGCAAACCCGTTCTGCAGGTCAGCGATCAGATCTTTCGGGCTTTCCAGGCCAATCTGCAGCCGCAGCATCGGGCCAACGCCCTTGTCAGGACCATACTGCTCGACCTCAGTGATCAGGCTTTCGAAACCGCCCCAGGAGTAACCGATCCCGAACAGTTTCAAGGCGCCTGTAAAACGGTCCGACACCTGCCGGTCAAGCGTTTTGAACTCGAAGCTGAGCAAACCGTTGCAGCCGTGGAAATCGCGCTTCCAGATAGCGTGCCCGGGATCGTCCGGTAATGCGGGATACAGCACACGGGCTACCTGAGGCTGGTCCTGCAACCATCGCGCGACCTGCATTGCGTGGCGCTCATGCATGGCCATGCGCGCTGCCAGGCTGCGGGCACCGCGCAGCACCAGGTAAGCATCGTCGGGGCTGACGGTATTACCCACCGCGGTGTTCATGCTACTGAGGGTTTTCCAGTGCGCCTCAGTGGTGCTGACGCTGCCCATCATGACGTCGGAATGCCCGGCCACGTATTTGGTCAGGGCCATCAGCGAAATGTCCGCGCCCAGTTCCAACGGCTTGTACAGCACCCCCGAGCCCCATGAGTTATCCACAGCCAGTAGCAGATTTCTGGCCCTGCATATCCGTGACAGAGCTGGCAGGTCACACATGTCGAACGTCAGTGAGCCCGGGACTTCGGCATAGATCATCCGTGTATTGGCCTTGATCAGCGATTGCACATTGCTGCCGTCGGCCGCATAGAAATCAAACTGGATATCGAAGGCCGAAAGCATCGTTCTTGCCAGACGCCGAACGGGACCGTAGACCGACTCGGTTATCAGCACATGATCGCCCGGGCGCAGAAACGATTGGAACATCTGCGCCACTGCCGCCAGCCCGGTCGGGTAGAGGCAGGTGCCGTGCGCGGCTTCAAGCTCCGATATCAGGTCCTGCAAGGCAAACGCCGTCGGGTTGCCATTCGCGCCGTAGGTCAGCGAGCGCTCTGGTCCTGCGGTACGAATTTCCGCTTGTCGCAAGCTCTCAAGGCTGTCGAACAGCACCGTGCTGAGACGCACGATCGGCGGATTGACCGCAAGCCCCGGCCCGCTGCTGGCGCTCCGGCCGCGTTGCGACAGGGCAGTGTGGGCGCGAGGGTCTTTGTCTTGCGGCATTGGAGGCTCCGGGAAGTGAAGGGTATTCAGGCTGCCGTTCAGGTGCCTGCAAGCGTAATGCATCTGTGCGTCTGACAGGTATCACTGTTCGTTCAGGGCGGCGCTCGCGTAGAACTCATGCAGTTTCGCTTGCAATAACTGCCTGTCCGGCAGTCGGGTCTGGTATTCGGCAATCAATGCGGGTGAAAGCGAGCGGTTCAGGGCGTACTCGACCACTTCATCGTTTTTGCTGGCGCAGAATAAAACGCCGATGGCGGGGTTCTCATGGGGCTTGCGTACATTCCGGTCCAGGGCTTCCAGATAGAAGTCCAGTTTGCCGAGGTATTCCGGCTGAAAGCGGCCGACCTTGAGTTCAATGGCAACAAGGCAGTTGAGGCCAAGATGGAAAAACAGCAGATCCAGCGCAAAATCCTGTCCGCCGACCTGCAGCGCGTACTCTGAGCCGACAAAGCAGAAGTCGCGACCCAGTTCGATCAGAAAATCCTTCAGACGTTGCAGCAAGCCGCCATGCAGATCCGCTTCTGCGTGCCCCTACGGCAGCTCCAGAAATTCCACCATGTAAGCATCACGGAACACATCCAGTGCGTCCGGTCGGGTTTCCTTGAGCATCGCCGAGGCTTTGGCGGGCTGGGTGACAACGCGTTCGAACAGGGCGTTTTTGAATTGGCGTTCCAGCTCGCGTTTTGACCACCTTTCCTGAGTCGCCATTTTCAAGTAGAACTCGCGCTCTTCGGGCCGTTTGCTCTGGCTGAAAATGATCAGGTTATGGGACCAGGATAATTGTCGCGCCAGTGGTGCGACTTTCTCTTCGGCGCGATAAATCTCATAGAACTGACGCATGCGAAACAGGTTGCTGCGCGTAAACCCGCGTAGCCCTGGCTGGGTTGTGGCCAGGTGTTCAGCAAGCTGGTTGACCACCGCGTCACCCCACTCGGCGTTTTCAATCTTGCGGCTGATGTAAGCGCCTACTTGCCAGTAAAGCTCGATCAGCTGCGTATTGACCGCCTGGGCGGCTTGCTGTCGAGCGCCCTTGATCATTGCGAGCACTTCGTCGAAGCGATCAGTTACAGACGTATGCGGCGCGCTGGGAGTACTCATGCCGAAAGTACTCCACGGCGTTGCAATCCGGCGGTCGGTTGCGAGCGAAAGGCTGGAAGGGCAGTTGTCCGGCTCATAAGAGTGCGTCCTTGGGCAGTGGCTGAGGACGGCTACTTTACGTCCGGATCAGGCCTGTCCGATCCAGAATCTTCTATGGTTTTGTAGCATCAGGTTTCTGTTTGCGCAGGTCTTGACTTGCGCCTTATTTATCCAGGTCGGACGCATCATGCCGTTCCGGAACCTGATCCGACTCTTCGCCCCAGGTGCGATTAACCTTCTGGCCTTTGATAACGGCAGGGCGTGCGGCGATTTCTTCTGTCCAGCGAATCAGGTTCGGGTATTCGTGTACCGAGAGAAATTCGGCTGCCGAATACACCTTGTTGCGCACCAGTGCGCCATACCATGACCACACGGCAATATCGGCAATCGTGTAGGTGTCGCCGGCCAGATAGCGGTGTTCTGCAAGGCGACGGTCCAGCACATCGAGTTGACGCTTGGCCTCCATCGCGAACCGGTTGATGGGGTTATTCGAGTTTCTCCGGCGCATAGGCATAGAAGTGCCCGAACCCGCCGCCCAGATAAGGCGCAGCACCCATCTGCCAGAACAACCAGTTCAGCGTTTCAGTGCGGCCTGCCAGGTCGGCGGGCAGGAAACTGGAAAACTTCTCCGCCAGGTACAGCAGGATCGAACCAGACTCGAATACCCGGACAGGTGTCTCGTGGCTTCGGTCCAGCAGCGCGGGGATCTTGGAATTGGGATTGATATCGACAAAACCGCTGGAGAACTGCTCGCCCTCGGAAATGCGGATCAGCCAGGCATCGTATTCCGCCCCGCTGTGCCCCAGCGCCAGCAGCTCTTCCAGCATGATCGTGACTTTCACCCCGTTGGGGGTGGCCAGTGAGTAAAGCTGCAGCGGGTGCTTGCCGACGGGCAGCACCTTGTCATGCGTGGGACCGGCGACGGGCCGGTTGATGCTGGCGAACGTACCACCCGCCTGTGTGTCCTGCTGCCATACCTTCGGTGGAGTGTAAGTGGTCTGGGTCATGAGGAGCCTCGCTTGTTCAAGATTGATCGCCGGGTCGATCGCATTGCGAATGACCCTTGACGTTATAGATCAACGTGAGCAGATGGAAGTGCCTTGCGATTCTGAGCAGGCATAGCGGGGCAGCGAAGAGGAATCAGGTTGCCGCTGGTAGCTTGTGGAATATTCCCACATCAACTAAGGCGTCGTCCTATAGCTGTAGGTCGGTAAAAGAAGAGAACATGTGCCCACAGCGCGGGCCTCAAGGTTATCCATTTATAAACTTGATTGTCAAAGTCGTTCTCTCTGGTTTACCTGTTAATAGCTGGATATCGTATGCCGTCGTCTTGCAGTCCAGGCGTTATGAAGTGGCGTGACCTGATCATCAATCTGGTCTCCAAGGAAATAAAAATCCGTTACATGGGGGCGACGCTGGGCTTCGTATGGTCATTGGGAAATCCCCTGGTTGTAACGCTTACCTATTACACGGTTTTCACCTACATTCTTCCCAGCAGTCAGGACCGCTTTGCGCTTCATCTGGTGACAGGCATCGTCCACTGGATGCTTCTTGCGCAAATCGTTTCACAAAGTGGCGAGTGGCTCATCAATAACGGGAACCTTATTCGGAAGTTGCGCTTTCCCCGTCTGTTGCTGCCCATTTCCGGAGCACTTGCGATTATTGTTTTCTGGGCAGGCTGCATGCTTGTGTATGCCGCGTTATTTGCCATGCTCGGCGGCGTATTTTCACGCGCGTTGTTGTTTTATCCAATTGTCCTGATCGCGTTCATGGCATTGATCATGGGTGTCGGTCTGGCACTCAGTGTCATCCAGGTGACGGTAAGGGATGCCAAACATTTCATCGACGTGTTTCTGCCTTTACTGTTCTGGTTGACGCCAATAGTGTGGGTCACCTCTTCGCTGCCCGAAGGTGTCGCCAGCATAGCGGCCTATAACCCTATCGCGCTGTATTTCAATAGCTTCAGCAGCATCCTGCATGCCGGTGTCGTTCCAGACACCCGTGATCTGCTGCTTTGCGTGTCAATGGGGGCTGCCTCGCTGTTTGCCGGGCTCGCCCTGTTCAGGAAAGTGGACAACGTGGTGGAGTATTTATGAGCCGTGTTGTCATCAAGGCCGAAAACCTTACCAAGCAGTTTGTTCTTCGCCACAACAGGGGCGGCTTGAAGAAGAAGTTTCTGGGGTTGTTTGACGCTCAATACCGTGAGCGTGCAGAAACATTCACGGCGGTCAGCGACGTATCGTTCAGCTTGCACAAAGGCGATTCGCTCGCACTGGTGGGGCATAACGGCTCAGGCAAAAGCACGCTGTTGCAGCTGGTTTCGCGCATTCTTGTTCCCACCAGCGGACGCCTCACCACCGTAGGGCGTGTGGCTCCTCTGATCGAAATCGGGGTGGGTTTCCACCCTGAGCTGACGGGGGAGGAAAACATCTATCTCAATGCCAGCCTGTTCGGGCTGAGTAACAAGGAAGTGCGTTCGCGCTTCAACGACATCGTCGACTTTTCCGACCTGGGGGATTTCATCGACATACCGGTGAAGAACTACTCATCGGGTATGTACATGAGGTTGGGGTTTTCAGTAGCGGTTCACGTTGAACCACAGGTCTTGCTGGCGGACGAGGTACTTGCCGTAGGAGACGAGGCGTTCAAACACAAGTGCCACGAACGAATCCGCACGATGCAGGATGACGGCATGGCCTTGATTCTTGTTACTCACGCAGTAGAAGAGGGCAAGGAGTTTTGCCAGCGTTATCTGATGCTTGAGCACGGCCGGATGACTGAGCACGGTTATTACTGATTCATTGCACTGTAACGTCAAGCGTCCTGCCCACTTTGCAATCACCCACTCATAAAGGTATTTCCATGCTGCAAATTATCGTTCCGATGGCCGGGGCCGGGAGCCGTTTTGCAGTGGCGGGTTACACCGACCCAAAGCCGTTGATCCCCGTGCATGGGGTGCCGATGATCAAGATCGTGATCGACAACCTGACGCCGCATTGCCCGCACAGGTTTATCTTTATCTGCCAGGCGCAACAGGTCGCCCACTATGACCTCAGGGAAAAACTCTCCACCTGGGCGCCTGGCTGCGACATTGTCGAGCTTGATGGGCTGACAGGTGGTGCTGCGTGCTCCGTGTATGCCGCACGGCATCTGCTCGACGATAACCAGCAAGTGATGATTGCCAACAGTGATCAGTATGTCGACGCGGACATCAACGCCTACCTGCAGGCAATGAACGAGCATGACGCAGAAGGCTTGATCATGACGATGAAAGCCAGCGATCCAAAGTGGTCATTTGTGGGCTTCAGTGCAGAAGGCGTTATCAATCAAGTGGTGGAAAAGCAGGTTATCTCCGATGAAGCGACTGTCGGCATCTACAACTTTCGCAGCGCAGGCCGGTTGATCTCGTCCATCGAGGCGATGGTCATGAAAGATCTTCGCGTCAATGGCGAGTTCTATATTGCACCGGCTTACAACGAACTCATCGGGCAGGGTGCGAAGGTCATTCATTACAGTATCGGTGCAGAGGGTCACGGCATGTACGGGCTGGGTATACCGGCGGACCTTGACCGGTTCCTGTCGTTGCCGCTCAGCAGGCAGGCAGCCTTGGGAAGAGAGGCCTGAGATGCAGATCATCAGCCACCGCGGCTATTGGCTGCAAAAGCCCGAGCGCAATTTACCCCAGGCATTTCATCGTTCATTCGACCTCGGTTTCGGCACGGAAACCGACGTTCGTGATGTGGCAGGTCAACTGGTTATTTCTCACGACATGCCGGTTGGCGGTGAGCTGACGCTTGATGGTCTGCTCGACATCATGGCGGGTCGCAACCTGCCGCTGGCCGTCAACATCAAGGCCGATGGCATGGCCCAGGCGCTTGTTAGAACCTTCGCCCGATACGGCCATACCAACTGGTTTGCCTTCGACATGGCCGTACCGGACATGCGCAGTTACCTCCACGCGAACGTCATCACTTACACCCGTCTCAGTGAAGTTGAACCGTCGCCAGCCTGGATTGAACAGGCAGCAGGCATCTGGGTTGACGGTTTCGAGGGGGAGTGGTTCTCCAATCAGGTCATTGGCGATCTTCTGTCGCAGGGCAAGCAGGTTTGTGTGGTGTCACCCGAGTTGCACGGGCGTGACCACCGCAGACTTTGGCAGCAATTGCTCGACTTCAGGCTGCAGGACAGTTTGACGCTGTGCACTGATATTCCCGAAGACGCAGCCACTTTCTTCAAGTGAGGCAATCATGATCAAGCCAGTGATTTTCGATATGGACGGCGTCCTCATCGAAGCCAAGGAATGGCATTACGATGCACTGAACAAAGCCCTCAGCCTGTTCGGTTACAACATCAGTCGTCATGAACACCTCACTGCCTACGACGGCCTGCCCACCTCGCGCAAGCTTGACATGCTGAGTATCGAGCGCGACCTGCCGGTGGCGTTGCACGCGTTCATAAATCAGATGAAGCAGCAGTACACCATGGAGATTGTCTACGCCCAGTGCAAACCGACGTTTGTGCATCAGTACGCGTTGTCATCGCTGAAAGCACTGGGTTACAAGCTGGCGGTTGCATCCAACTCCATTCGCAACACCGTGGAGGTCATGATGAATAGGGCAGACCTGGGGCAATACCTCGATCTGCAGCTCTCCAACGAAGATGTCAGGCATGCCAAGCCAGCCCCCGATATTTACACCAAGGCCATCATGCAACTGGGTCTTGAGCCCGAAGAATGCCTGATCGTCGAAGATAACGAGAATGGCATCAAGGCTGCCAGAGACTCCGGGGCCCATGTTCTGGTCGTGGCTGAAACCTGTGAGGTAAACCTCCATAACATCCTTGGCAAGGTCCAATCGATCAACTTCGACAAGGTGGCTGGCCTGTGAGCGCATTGAACATCATTCTCCTGGCAGGCAAGAAAGGGGAGACGTCGCCCGACGATGGCGAGTACCCGGAATACCTGCGCGAGTGCAACGGCAAGCCTCTGATTCATACGCTGATAGACAACTGTGCCGCGCTTGAGCCGCGCAGGATGATCTGCACATTCTCGAGCAACGATGTCACCCGGTTGCATCTCCGTAACATGCTCCAGCAGATGCACCCTTCGGCAAGCGTTCTGCCTGTTCACAACATCACCCGGGGCGCCGCCTGCACAGCGCTACTGGCGAGCGGACAAATCGATAACGATGATGAGCTGTTGATTCTCAGTGTCAGTGATTTTGTGGATATAGAGTTGCGGGAGGTGGTGCGTTCGTTTCGGGAAAACGATGAAGATGCCGGAGTCGTTATCTTCAGCTCACTGCACCCTCGTTATTCATTCGTGCGTCTGGATAGCGACCGACGCGTCATTGAAGCTGCCGAGAAAAACCCGATCAGCCCCCATGCGATTGCCGGCGTGTACTGGTTCAGATCCGGCTCGCTGTTCGTAGCCGCGGCGAAAGAGATGATTCGCAAGGATGCCAGGGTCAATGACAACTTCTACATAGCGCCGGCCCTCAATGAACTGGTGCTGTTACAGAAAAAAATTGGTGCCTACCGGATCGAACCGGGCCAGTACCGACCGCTGAAAACCAATAGCCAGCTTCACGCTTTCGAAGCAGGAGACGTTCGATGAAAACGGCACGGCTGGAAGATATGGTCAAAGGCTGGTTCGTGGGTGACTTCGAACCTGCTGCGTTCAAGACCGGTTCCTGTGAGGTCGGGGTCAAGACTTACAAGGCGGGCGATAGGGAAGTTGCCCATTACCACAAGGTTGCCACCGAGATAACCGTACTCATCTCCGGATCCGTCAACATGCGGGATCAGATCTGGAATGCAGGTGACATCATCATTCTGGAGCCGGGCGATATCACGGCGTTCGAAGCGCTTACCGATGCGACCACTGTTGTGGTGAAGGTGCCGGGCGCGCTTGCCGACAAGTACGTCGTCTGATGAAAACCACCCTTCTCCAGCACCATCCTTCTCTTGGTTACCTATCGACGAGCAGTCTGCGCAGCCTCCCGTTGGGGCTAATGTTGTCCCATGAGTGTTCCAGCCTCATCTCATTCCGAGCGCATCCGTTCCGCAAGCCTGAACGGGTGATCAGGAAACTGCATGCCGCACAGCGTCCATTGTGCATGTATGGGGCGGGTGGCTACTGTTTTTATGGCGTCCAGAGCGATTCACCGCTGGCCCCTCTGTTGCTATGGGACGGTGCCCACTTTCTGAATGTTGGCGAAAAAATCACGGTTATCGAAGACACGCCTATCGATTGCTATCTGGATCGTGAATATTTTACGGGATCGCTCAAGGTCATTGCGCGTTCGGCCAACTCCGTCACTTACACGAAAGTATCCAGGCTGACGGCGGAGTTGAACGACGATCTCGATAGCTGGACCTTCGGCATTCCCGTCGGTCCAGGCGACGCTACCGTTCTCAATGCCGCCGTGAAGCGCATTCTGGAAATTGACATCCCGCACAAGGAAATACTGCTGTGCGGTACCCCGGGAAGTAACTTCGCCTATTTCGACAAGGTCCGTATCGTGGGGGAGGACATTACTGCTCCGCCCGTGCAGATAGGCAAAAAGAAAAATCGCCTCGCTCTGGAGGCCAGACACAGCAATCTGGTGATCCTGCATGACCGTGTCTTTTTGCCAAAACACTTCGGGGAAGTTGTCCGCCGCTTTGGCCCGCGCTATCCGTTGATGACATTGCAAAGCATGTTCTTCGATAATCGAATCAGTATGCACCCGCGCCGCTATTCCGATTACGGCATGGCCATGGCAGAGGTTGCTCAGGGACTTCAAGGGCTGCATCGCACCAACGGTAAGGCTCTGTCCATTGCGCCGTCAGTATTCCCGGACGTAGACCTGACCGGATTCTGTTACGCCAGCCCGATGCGCTACAACAACGACGCCAGTTACCCGACAGGCAGCCTCTATATTTGCCGCAGGGACGTGTGGAATGCCTGTCCTCTGGACGAGTCTCTCCACTGGGTCGAATACGAAGACATAGAGCATGCACTACGAGCTTCCAGGGCGGGCATTCCAAACCGCATCAACCCATTCGGTATCACTCAGTCAGTGACTTCCCGGGCACTACTGGGCGGCAAGGCTCCCGTCGAATCAGTTAACGGATGTCTTGAGATATCCGGGGCTTGTTATGTGTCTCTGCTGGAAAAGAAACCTCTTTTGAATCTGTCTGCCGATACTGCACTGGCCAGATTGCGGCAATTCGCTGACAAATACCTGGCCAACCCGTCTGCGGTGGTTATTCCAACCGGTCTTCATCACCTGTCTGTTCGAGCCTGGGTCGAACTGATCGATACCGTGGTGCAGCAGTCCGCGTTCAAAAACGACAGTGAGACGGTCAGAGAGTTTATCGGCGACTTCGAGAGGCTTGTGCTGCTTGACCAGCTACCGTGTATGCGTAAGGAGTTTTTGGTCAATCGCTTCCTCACAGAGCCTGTGCTGGCCAAACGCACACTGATCACCGAGAGCTGCGAAGTGCGCAATATGTTGCGTCAACGCGGTACGCAGACCTGGTTTTTTCGCCAGCAGGATGATTACTTTCACCACAACCTTCTGTCGCTCCCTGGCATTTTGATTTCAGCTGTTCGCGCCTATCGGAATAACGGGAAAAGTTTCTATTTTGAAAGCCTGTGGGCTGCGGTAAGGGCCATCTACAATTCGACTCCCTTCATGTCCTGCAGCAAGGGGGCGAAGTGAAGGTATTCGTCGTTTCTCATTCGAGCCCCGGCACCGCCTGCCATCAGTTGATCTGTCAGCTGGCGCGCATTCGCCACGAGCCCAGAAAGACCGTTCCCATACTCGTGATTGATGACCGCTACAACCTGAACGAACTACCCGTCAGCGAGTCATCGACTGAACACGCTCTGTTCAGCCTGGATGATTTTCTTCACGACAATGGTCTGAGCGGTATTGCGGCGCACAGAATTGCCCAGCACATGGATAAAGTCGAAAGCGACTGGGTACTGATTGATTTTGGCCAGCATGACTCGACCACCTGTATGGACTTCATCCGGAAAATTGCTCGCTACAACTATTTGAGCGTCAGGCTTCGAAAGCGAAACCTGGTGATCAGGGTGCCCGCCATGTATCTGGGTATTTATTCGCGAGCCTTCAATGCGTCGTTCAACAATTTGCCGGCAAGCACAACAGCCTCAGCCCGTTCTGTTCAGATCGGCAGGCTGTTCATGGTTATTCGTCTTGAGAGGGTGCTGACGAGTATTCCATTGCTGGCCGGCGTATTACGTCGAGTAAGGCATGTTGTTCTGCGCGTCTTTCGGCGTGTTGCGAGATCCCACTGACTGATCTGCCACTGGCCGTCAGTAGCAGGCGCTTCTCATTACAAGGTTAACAACATGCCTCATCTTGTGGTCGTTGATTCCAGAAAAATCAGCGTGGTTATTCAGGGCCCTCTGTGCCGCAACCTGAGTTCCAAACGGAATATCTTCGCCTGCATCACATCGATCCGAACGCACCTGCCACATGCCGAAATCATCGTTTCGACCTGGCGTCATGAAGATATATCTGCGGTTGAGGCGGATCAGCTCATCCTGTCGGATGATCCGGGCACCTTTGTCGACGACGCCGGTAATCAGATCAACATCAATCGCATGCTGCGATCAACGTTATGCGGTATTCAGAGCGCTTCAAGGCCCTATGTCCTGAAAATGCGCGCCGATCACAACCTGACCAGCGCTGCACTGGCTGTCATAGGTCGATCTGATGATACCGAGCCAGGCGAAACACAGCTGTTCGACACGCCCATCACTACCACTACACTTTATATTCGTGATCCTGAGCGGTTACCGATGTTGTTCCACATATCGGACCTTGTTCAATTCGGCACCCGCGAAGCCATGCTCGCCATGTGGGATCAACCGTTGTTCGAAAGGGACGCGCTTTTCAACAAAAGGCCGTCTCGCAACCCGTTTGGAAACTTCATCGGCTATACGTCCGCTCGCATGGTGGCAGAGCAGGCACTTATGCTTGGCGTCATGCGCAGGAGCGGCATTGACGCCCGGCTCGCACGGCCCTGCCAGGTGGGGCTGAGCAATCTGAAACTGTGGGATAACGTCTTGAGGTGCAACTTCAGGGTGCTGAACCATCATGAAGCTGGTGTCGATTTTCCCGAGCGCTTTTTGACAAGCCGCCACGTCTTGAAGACGCTCTACAAAGCCTCTGATATAGAGCAGTTGCAGCGTCTCGATACAAGGCGCTACAGACTGAGAATAGCGCGCATCTGGCTCAATCAATACCTGCTGACCTGCCTGCGTCCCGGCTGGTGGGTGTCCTTTGCGACCATCGTACTGTTCAGCACCTCGCCGGCGCTTGCCAAGCGCATTCGTTCGTACTGGCGCACGCTGAGGAAAGTAGGGCATGCGGAGTCGTATCGGGTTTGAAGATTGATCGGGGCCGTTACAGAAAACACGTCAGGCGTTACAGAACCGGTCATCCAGTTTCCTGAGCAGCGCATATGGGTCAGTCCCGATCCCTCGACAGACATCCATGAACTCAATGACATCGAGCCTGCGCTCGGCATTCTCTGTCTTCGAGACAAATGACTGCGGTCGCCCGAGTCTGACGGCTAATTCTTTTTGCGTCATACCGGCTGCATTGCGGGCTTCCAGCAAAAGATCAAGCAACGCCTGGTAGCGAACGTTATGGATGGTTTTCACGTAGGCGCGCCGTCTGAATAGTTCGGCTACCTAAATAAACCTGATTTGGGATTATCCCAAAATAGGTTTTTCGATTAAGATACTTGTCTCAAGGATGCACGTACACGTTCAAGGAGGCCGTATGAAAGTCAGAAAAGCGCGGTTGCTGAGTCTTAAGCACCGTTACTTCGGCCCGTCGCTCACGCGAAATCTGTGCCCGCGATGCCGTGCGCTAAAGCCTTGGCAGGGTGTTGGCCCATCTACGTCATTACCTGGCGCCCTGACCCAACGGCAAGTCGTCAGCGCCATGTACGCCTATCTCATGACCAGCTGGGAAGAACTGCCCGAACAGAACAAGCGTGCGCTCGGCTTTGATTCAATCGTGGGCGGTGAAGAGGAAGAGGCAGCGCTGAATCGATTGGCAACGCTGTTTATGGAGTACGCGGATGTTTCCCTGCGCCGGGCATTGGTGGCGCGGCGGAGGCGGTTGGGGCCATCGGACAACCAACAAAGTACTGCCAGCGGCTGATCTGGCTGGAAGCTTCTAAAGCAAATGATATCCACTGTCCGGCCGCAGGAAGAAAGCAGTAGACATTAAAAAGCCGGCTTGTGGCCGGCTTCTCGTAGGCGGTTCCGGTCTATTTTTGATAAACCGCAATCGCCTTCAACAGATGCGCTCCTGAAGAAGCGCGAATAGACAACAGGGCAAACGGATCACATGCCCCGTTCAAACACCCCACCGCTTAAAAGCGCCAGGTGCTCTGGATGGCGCACAGAATACTGAAATTCCCTGGCGATGCCCAGCCCGAATACCTTCCAGCGCCGAGCCCTCTCACAACAGCAGCATGGCATTGCGTCGGCTATTGAGTGTCGACCACCAGAATATCCAGCCCAGGATGTGTATTTTCTCCCGGTCTATGTCTTCTGCACTGAACAGCTCGTCCGGGTATTCGGCGTCGTTGTGGCTGCGCAGGCGCAGGCCCCCATTGGGGAGGCGGTAGAGGTAGCGCACGCGCAGGATGCCGCCGTGTTCGAGGGCGTAGATTTCGCCGTCGATGACCTGGGTCAGTTCGCGGTCGACGCCGAGGATCGAGCCGTCCTGGATTTTGTCGGCCATGCTGTTGCCGACCATGGCAACGCACATGCAGTTTTTAGGGTCGATGCCCATGTTCTGCAGGACTTGCAGGGGCAGGCGGATTTTCTGGCCGGGGGCTTCGGCGAGCACGGTTTTGCCGATGCCATGGGTGGATTCGATCTCCATGAAGATCTGGATTTCCACATCTCCACGCGACACGTTTCTTGCCTGATGAATCATGACGCGGGTATCAGCGCTGGTGGTCTCATTGGCGCGGTCGTTGGGGTGTTTGGGGCCGTCGCCGGTGCGCAACCAGCGAGCGTTGACGGTCAGCAGCTCAGCCACCTCGTCAATTCGTGCCATGGGCACGCCGCGCTTGAACCAGTTATTGACGTGTTGCGGCGTGATTTTGCGGTTGGCGGCAAAGTCAGTCGCTGTGAGATGGCACTCCCGAAGGAGGATGCGGAGTCGATCACCTGATGTATTCATAGGAGCGAAGTCTACGGGCGTCGCCAGAGCGTTTAAATGAACGAGGTGTTGAGATCGACGTTATCCCAAGGGGGTGGCGGCTATCCGGACTACAGATGGAATGAATATCTGTCTCTTATA